>LNFB01000171.1 GCA_001464385.1 Deltaproteobacteria bacterium Ga0077550
TGCCCGGCCGGGCCGGCGAACACCCCGGCGTCGATGCGCAGCACCCGGGCCTCGACCGCCTCCGCCAGGCAGAGGTCGAGCACGTTGTCGTCGGCGACGTCGGTGCCGTTCGCGGCGGTGTCGTCGAACGACCCGGGATGCACGGTGCGACCGTCGGCGAGCTCGACGTCGATGCGCGGCAGATCGTCCTCACCGACGTCGTCGACGTCGTCGCTCCAGTACGTGCGCACGACCTGGGCCGCCTCCGCGCAGGTGCCCGGGGTCGGCGCACCGCGGCCGTGCACGGCGACCAGCCGCGGCCCGTCGGCGTACGCCGCGACCTTGCCCGACGCGCCGAGCAGCGGCCCACCGGCCTCGTCCCAGATCCGATCGATGACGACGACGTCCGTCGGCGCGGGTCCCTCGGGCGCGCCGAACTCACCCCACAGCGTCACCGTGCGGTTCTCGTCGGCCTCGCTCGCCGGCCCGAACACCGCCGCGTCGGCGCGCACGCGCGAGCCGTCGCCGAGCACGACCATGAACGCCCGACCGACCAGGCTGCTGGGGTCGAGCTCGCGATCGAACACCACGACGATCGCGTCGGAGCCGCTGCGATCGCGCTGGGCATCGCGCGAGAAGTGGGCCGAGAGGATCCCCGCCACCGGGGGCGGCGCGCGCGACGGCTGCGGCACCACGTAGTCGATGCGCCCGGTCGGCTGCCAGCATCCGCACGGCAGCAGCCACACCAGCGCGGTGCCGCACCGTCCGAGCGCACGGGGTCGCACGCCGGGAGCATACCGCGATCGCGTCGGCGCGGATGATCTATGCTCCACCGCCGATGCTCCACCTCCACGCGCGGACCGATCTCGCCTGGGGCACCGCCGCGCTCGCGCACCTGCCCGAGATCCTCCACGACCACGCGCACTGCGAGAAGAAGGCGGCCTCGACCGCGATCGGCCTGGTGTTCCGCTACCCCGATCACCCGGGCCTCGCGCTGCCGCTCGCGGCGCTCGCCCGCGAGGAGCTCGAGCACTTCGAGCGCGTGGTCGTGCTGCTGCGCGCCCGAGGCGGCGAGTTCGGCCGGCTGCCGCCCTCTCCGTACGCGGCGGCCCTGCTCTCGGCCTGCCGCACGCACGAGCCGGCGCGGGCGATCGACACCCTGCTGTGCTGCGCGCTGATCGAGGCCCGCAGCTGCGATCGCATGCAGATCCTCCACCGCGCGCTGGTGGTCGCGCGGTCGCAGCACCACCCCGCGGTCGACGACGACCTCGTCGCGCTCTACGACGACCTGCTCGCCTGCGAGGCCCGACACCACGGCGCCTACGTCGAGCTCGCGCGGACGCTGGGCGATCGCGCCGCCGTGGACGCACGCCTCGACGAGCTCGCGGTCCACGAGGCCCGCGTCATCGCCGAGGCGCCTGTGCTCGCGCGCATGCACGCGAACCTCGACGGGACGTGACGCGGGGCTTCACGCGCGCGGCGTGATCGCCCGCGGGAACAGCTCGATCGCGTAGCACCGCGCCGCGTCGGGCACGTAGCACAGCGTCACGTGCGTGCCGGGCTCGAGCCGCGCCCAGTGGTCGGTGGGGCAGGTCTCGACGAACCGATGCACCCGCGTGCGCGCCGAATCCCGCTCGCGGTAGGCGAGCTCGGGCGACGGGCCGCCGATCGGGAGGTCGGCCTCGACCACGACCGACATGATGTCGTTGGCGAACAGCCGGCGGCTGCGCTCGACCACCCGGGCATCGACGCGCTGGCCGCTGGCCAGGGCCGCGCGGCGGCGGCGTGACGCGAGCGAGAGGATCCCCGCGTTGCGCAGTCCGACCAAGGTGACGAACGCCGGCGGCAGGCTGATGAGCGCCGCCATCACCTGCCCGGCCGACGTGTACGCCCAGCCGTTCGCGGCGATCGGCACCGCGAACGCCGCGGCGACCACGAGCCCGAGAACCGCGAGCAGGGCCCAGAAGCGCACCGACAGGCGATCGTGGACGAGCTCGTCGGTCGCGCGACCGATCGCCCCCATCGTCAAGAGCATCGCGACGACCCCGCCCACGACGAGCGAGACGATCAGCAGGCCCCAGACCCAGACGCCGAACATGCTCCCAGTTTGCCGCACGACCCGCGCTCTCGCCAGTCGTCGGCCGCGGTTTGACGGGATGCGCCGGCCGATGTCACGCTCGGTCGCCAACGCCATGGACGACCTCCGCCCCTTCCGCGTGCTCGGTGTGCAGCAGATCGCAGTGGGCGCCCCCGACAAGTCCGAGCTGCGACGACTGTGGGTCGACCTCCTCGGCGTGCGCCCGACCGGCGCGTTCCGCAGCGAGCGCGAGAACGTCGACGAGGACATCCTCGTCGTCGGCGAGGGCGCCGCGCGGGTCGAGATCGACCTGATGATGCCCATCGATCCCGAGGGCAAGCCGCGGGTGCACGAGCCGCCGCTCAACCACATCGGCCTGTGGATCGACGACCTGCCCGCGGCCGTCGCGTGGCTCTCCGCCCGCGGGGTCCGCTTCACGCCCGGCGGGATCCGTCGCGGCGCGGCCGGCCACGACGTCTGCTTCATCCACCCCAAGGGCGGCGGCGATGCGCCGCAGGGCGGCTGCGGCGTGCTCATCGAGCTGGTCCAGGCCCCGGCCGAGCTGCGCGGCGCCCCCGGGCCCGACTGACGCCGCAGCGACCTCGCGCAGGCCGGTGGATGGTTTCCACCGCCTTTGCGAAGCTCTCGCGGCCATGACTGCGCGCCGCGGTTTCTACCCCGACATCGAGCCCTTCGACCGCGGCATGCTGCCGGTGTCGGACCTGCACACGATCTACTACGAGCAGTCCGGCAACCCCAAGGGCAAGCCGGTGGTGTTCGTCCACGGTGGGCCCGGCGGCGGCACCGACCCCAAGCAGCGGCGATTCTTCGATCCTGCGGTCTACCGGATCGTGCTGTTCGATCAGCGCGGCTGCGGCAAGAGCACGCCCCACGCCTCGCTCGTCGACAACACGACGTGGCACCTGGTCGCGGACATGGAGGCCCTGCGCGAGCACCTCGGCATCGCGAAGTGGCAGGTCTTCGGCGGCTCGTGGGGCAGCACGCTCGGGCTGGCCTACGCGCAGCGTCACCCCGATCGCACGAGCGAGCTGGTGCTGCGCGGCATCTTCATGCTGCGCAAGGCCGAGCTCGATTGGTTCTACCAGGAGGGCGCCAGCGCCCTGTTCCCCGACGCGTGGGAGAAGTACCTCGCCGCGATCCCGAGGGACGAGCGCGGCGATCTGGTGTCCGCGTACCACCGGCGCCTGACCTCGCCCGATCCCGCGGTGCAGCTCGCGGCCGCCAAGGCGTGGAGCGTGTGGGAGGCGAGCACGAGCTTTCTGTACCCCAGCGACGATTTCATCGCGCACGCCGGCGAGGACGTCTTCGCGATCGCCTTCGCGCGGATCGAGTGCCACTACTTCGTGAACGGCGGCTTCCTCGATCACGAGGATCAGCTGCTGCGCGACGTGGAGAAGATCCGCGGCATCCCCGGCGTCATCGTGCAGGGCCGCTACGACGTCGTCTGCCCGATGATGTCCGCGTGGGATCTCCACCGGGCCTGGCCCGAGGCCAAGCTCGACATCGTCCCCGACGCCGGGCACTCGGCCTACGAGCCCGGCATCGTGCACGCGTTGGTCGAGGCGACCGACGCGTTCCGTTCGCGTTAGCGACGCCGACGCACGAGCAGCCCGAAGCCGAGCACGAGCAGACCCACGACACCGTTCGCGCCGCGATCGCTCGTGCAGCTGCAGCCGCCGCCGTCGTCGTCGTCGGTCGGGCCGCTGCCATCGCCACCGCCCGCGGTGCCGTCGCCCGAGCCGCCGCCGACCGTCGCGCTCGCGTCGGTCGCGGACGCCGTCGCGCTCGCGCTCGCGGAGTCGTCGGAGGTGCTCCCCGGATCCGGCTCGCCGGTGCTCGAGTCGCCGCCGCCCGTGCTCTCGCCCGGGCCGCTGGTCGACTCGTCGCCGCCCGCGGTGCCGTCACCGCCACCGGTCGAGCCGCCGCTCGCCCCCGACAGCGCGATGTCGGCGCACGAGTAGTACTCGTCGTCGTTGGGGTTGATCTGCGTCAGTCGCAGCGTACACGCCTCGCAGTCGATGTCGGGGAGCTGGACGTCGATCGACGTCGGCATGCCCTCGGCGTCCGAGACGTCGGTGGCGAGCACGTACTGCCGGAAGCCCGTGTCGTCCGCGGCCGCGAAGTCGATCGTCAGCGAGCCGCCGTGGGGCTGCCCGACGGCCCACGACACCGTGATGGTCTCGCCGGCCGTGAACGCCGCCGGCGCGCCCGCCGGGATGCCGCCGCACGGCCCGACCGTGAGCCCGTTGTCGCCGCTGCGCGGCACGGGGTCGGTCATCGCGACGTGGGCCGACGCGAGCGACGGGAGCAGGAGCGACGACAGGGCAATGCAGGCAGCGGGGAGCTTCATGGTGATCCAGCGTAGCGGAAGCGCGATGGGCCCGGTCCAGGCCCGGTCCAGGAGAGTTCGTAGCAGCGACCACGCTGCGTTCATCGGATGGAGGTCACCGTGGACGCGCCCACCCCGAAGCTGCGTGTCTGCGCCGCAGCTCACTCGACGACGACGCGCCACAGACCCTCGCCACCATTCGACGAGTACAGCAGGTGGTGATCGGCGTCGTAGGCGAGCTGGCCACCGTTCGACAGCATCGGCGATGCGAACTGCGTCCACGTCAGGCCGTCGTCCTCGGCGGAGGTCCAGAACGGCTCGTACAGATCGTCGCTCGGATCCCACGGGAAGCCGCGACTCGCCCACATCGTGACGCCGTTGCCGGTCAGGCCGGACATGATGCTCCCGCTGTCCGGCACCGCCGTCCACGTGATGCCATCCGGGCTGCGCAGGATCCCCGCGAGCACCGGCAGATAGAACGTCCCGTCCACGGCTCGGTACATCTGCCCGGCCCCATGGCCCTGCGCCTGGTCGTCGGTCACCGCGGTCCAGGTCGCGCCCGCGTCGTCGGTGCGCCACAGGCCGTTGGACTGCGAGCCCCACAGCCACGTCTCGCGCCCGTCGAGGAAGTAGACGAACTGCCCCTCGCCGCCGACCCACTGCGGCTCGCCGTCCACGAGCATCCACGTCTCGCCGCCATCGAAGCTGCGACCAAAGCAAGCCTCGGAGTGTCCGGCCCCGCACTCGGCGTGGAAGGTGAGCAGCAGGTGCTCGGGGTCGTCGGGATCCATCACCACCGACGCGACGAAGTCGTACTGCACGACGCCCTGCAGCTCGGGCTGCGCGGGCGGCCAGATCACCGACCAGTTCACGCCGCCGTCCACGGATTTCAGCGCGCCGTTCGAGAACACGCCGTAGCCGCTGTTGGTGTAGAGCACGTCGGGATCGCTGGGATCGATCGCGAACGTCCACTGCCGTCCGGCGTCGAGGACGTCGCCGTTGGTGCCGGTGTCGACGTGCGTCCAGCTGGCCCCGCAATCGCTGGTCTTCCACACCCCTTGGTTGCAGGTGCCGAGCCACACCGTCGACGGATCCTGCGGGTTCATGGCGAAGGCACCGCCATAGGCGCAAGGCGCTGCGTCGGGCAGCTCGACGAGCGGCGGCGTGATGTCCTCCCACGTACTCGGTGCGGCGAGCCCGTCGCAGGGGCTCACCGTGTGCGGCGGTAGATCGTGACCGGGCCCATCGTCGTCCGAGGGCTCGTCGCCCGTACCGGAGGTCGAGGTCTCGGCCGTCGACGCTGTCGACGCGGACGCCTCGGCCGCGGACGCGTCGCCCGGAGTCGTCGTGCTGGGCGCGCTGCCCGTCTCGACGCCAGCCGCGGTGGTTCCGCCGGACTCGGCCGCCGCGTCCTCCGTAGGCCCCGCGCACGCAGGGGCGACGAGCGCGACGACGAGGACGAACCCGCGCGCGAGCGCGGCGCTGGACACCGGAGACGCGTGACGCATCAGGAACTCATGCACGCAGCCCGACGAACCCGTGGGGCAATCGCCCCGCTCGCAGCGCGACGTCCACGAA
Organism: Deltaproteobacteria bacterium Ga0077550; assembly: GCA_001464385.1. Lineage (GTDB taxonomy): Bacteria > Myxococcota_A > Polyangia > Nannocystales > Nannocystaceae > Xiheibacterium > Xiheibacterium aquaticum. The sequence continues at coordinate 5,985 of LNFB01000171.1, forward strand.
AACGCTGGACGCCCCAGAGGGTTGTGGGCGACGTTCGACCGCCGTGGAAGCTCGCGCCGTCCTCTACCCCGACATCGAGCCCTTCCACACCGGCATGCTCGCGGTCTCCGGGCTGCACTCGATCTACTACGAGGTCTCCGGCAATCCCCAGGGCAAGCCCGTGGTGTTCCTCCACGGCGGCCCCGGTGGGGGCACCGAGCCGCGGCAGCGGTGTTTCTTCGACCCCGCCCGATACCGGATCATCCTGTTCGATCAGCGTGGGTGCGGCCGGAGCATCCCCCACGCGTCGCTGGTCGACAACACCACATGGGACCTCGTCGCCGACATCGAGCGGCTGCGCGTCCACCTCGGCATCGAACGCTGGCAGGTGTTCGGCGGCTCGTGGGGCAGCACGCTCGCCCTCGCCTACGCCCAGACCCACCCCACGCGGGTGACCGAGATGATCCTGCGCGGGATCTTCACGTTCGCCGACGACGAGATGGCGTGGTTCTACCGCACCGGCACGCGCGTGCTGTTCCCCGACGCATGGGCGGCGTTCGAAGGCGCGATCCCTCCCGACGAGCGCCACGACCTCATCGCGGCGTACCACCGGCGACTCGTCGGCGACGACCGGCGCGCGCGCGAGGAGGCCGCGCGGGCGTGGAGCACCTGGGAGTGCAGCGTCGCGACGCTGCGCCAGGATCCCGATCTCGTCGCGCACTGCAGCGATGTCGCGTTCACGATGGCGTTCGCGCGGATCGAGTGCCACTACTTCGTCCATCGCGGCTTCCTCGAGCGCGACACCCAGCTGCTCGAGGGGCTCGACGCGATCCGGCACATCCCCGCGGTGATCGTGCACGGCCGCTACGACACCATCTGCCCGATGCGCAACGCCTGGCGGCTCCACCGCGCCTGGCCCGAGGCCGAGCTCATCGTGGCCGAGGGCGCCGGGCACTCGGCGAACGAACCCGCGATCTCGGCGGCGCTGCGCCGCGCAACCGACGGCTTCGCGCGGCGTTGACGGGGCCGACCTGCCGGGGCCAGCATCCCGCCCATGACGCGCCTGCCCGCCCTGTCCGCCTCCATCCTCTCGCCTGCGCTCGCGGTCGCGTTGGGGTTGCCGCTCTCGCTCGGCTGCCACCACGAGAAGCCGACCACGACGCCCGTCGATACCGCTGCGACGCCGGCGGGCGCGACGGGCATCGACGCCGAGCTCGCGAGCATCGCCGCGAAGCCCGGGGTCGCCACCAAGTTCAAGCTACGCATCGACGCCAGCGGCGCGATCCAGAAGCAGTCGCTCTACCACGGCGACGCCGCTGCGATCCCCGAGGCCGCGAAGGCCAAGGCCCTCGCGAAGTGGCCCGGCTCGACCGTGCACCGCTTCGAGACCGAGCTGTACGCCGAGCACGGCCGCGTCCACGAGGTCGAGGTCAAGACCGCCGAGGGCGGCGTCTGCGAGCTCGCGGTCAAGGCCGACGGCACCGACCTCTACGAGGAGTGCCAGATCGCGGCCGACCAGCTCCCGGCCGCCGTCGCCGCGAAGGTCACCGAGCTGTTCCCCCAGGGCAAGGTGCTCGAGGCCGAGACCAAGCGCGGCCCGAACATGGACGAGCTGACGATCGAGGTCGAGTCGAACGGCCAGGAGTTCTACCTGCGGGTGAAGCCAGACGGCACGGTGCTCGCGAAGCTGGTCCGCATCCCGGGGGTGTTCGAGGTCCCCGTCCCCTGAGGAGCCGCGCGCCCGCGCCGTGGCAGAGTCACGCGCCGGTCGTGCTCGAGCGCAGGGTCGCCTGAAACGCAGATCGATCTGCGCTCAGCGATCGATGCCCAGGGCGTGCAGTACGAACGCGTGGACCCACGCCTGGTCGTCGAGCGCGCCATAGCGCCCTGTGGCGCCCGAGTGCCCCGCGCCCATCTCGGTGCGCAACAGCAGGGGACCCCGGCCGCGGCCCTCGGCCCGCATGCGCGCGACCCACTTCGCGGGCTCCCAGTACCCGACCCGCGGATCGTTGAACCCCGCGGTGACGAGCATCGACGGGTATGGCCGCGGACCGACGTTGTCGTACGGCGAGTAGCCCGCCATCACCGCGAGCTGTTCGGCGACCTCCGGGTTCCCCCACTCCTCCCACTCGGCGGCGGTCAGCGGCAGGCTCGCGTCGCGCATGGTGTTGACCACGTCGACGAACGGGACCTCGGCGACGGCGGCGGCGAACAGCTCGGGTCGCGCGTTGACCACGGCGCCGACGAGCAACCCCCCGGCGCTGCCGCCCTGGATCGCCAGGCGTTCCGCCGAGGTGTCGCCGCGCTGCACGAGGAACTCCGCGGCCCGGATGAAATCGCCGAACGTGTTGGGCTTCGCGGCGAGCTTGCCCGCGTCGTGCCACGCGCGACCGAGCTCGCCGCCGCCGCGCACGTGGGCGATCGCGATCGCGACGCCGCGATCGAGCAGCGGCAGATCGCCGCGGACGAACTCGGGGTCCCAGCTCGAGGTCCAGGCCGCGGGGCGTCCCGCCGACGCACGAGCGTGATGGGGATCGCCGTACCGTCGTCGGCGATGGCCTCGAGGCGCTCGAGCTGCAGCTGCGCGGGATCGAAGTCGGGCACCGCCTCGCGATGGAGCACCGTCGTCTCGCGCGTCTCCATGCCGTACGACAGCGTGGAGTCCGGGGTGGTCGGCGAGCTGTACGAGACGCGCAGCGACGCGGTGTCGAACTCGGGGTTGTCGTCGAGCGAGACGCTCCAGGCCGCATCGGGCCAGGCGATCGCGTGGGCGGGTCGACCGTCCAGGGGATGGATCCAGACCTGCGGCAGGCCGCGGGCCCGCCCGCTGACGACGAGGTGCCCCGCGAACGTGTCGATGGAGGTGAAGCTCTCGCCCGGCGCCGGCGCGGCGAAGGGCACCCACGGCGTGTGGCCGGTGGGGCTCGTCGGGTCGAGCCTCGCCTCGCGCACCGCGAACTCGGGGCCGTCGTTGGTGCGCAGGAACAGCCGCTCGCCGTGGTGCGCGAGCTCGACCTCGACCCCCGCGCGCCGCGGTTCGACCGCGCGCCACGGATCGGTCGGGCGCGCCGCATCCATCATGCGCACCTCCGAGGTCACGCCGCTGCTGATCGCCAGCTGCAACCACCGTTCGTCGCGCGAGCGCCCGATCGCTACCGAGAACCGCGGGTCATCCTCTTGGTACGAGAGCACCGGCGGCGCGTCGTCGCCGATGCGCTGCCGCCAGAGCTGGTGCTCGCGGTTGGTCGCGTCGAGGCGCGTGGTCCAGAGCGTCTCCGAGTCGCCCGCCCACGTCATCGACGGCCCGTTGTCGCCGCCGAACTCCGCGAGCGCGCGGCCCGTCTCGATGTCGATCACGAAGACGCGGTAGTGCTCGTCCCCGCGGGTGTCCTCGCCCCAGGCGAGCCGACGGTGGTCCGGCGAGATGTCGTAGCCGCCGACGTCATAGTAGGCGTGGCCCTTCGCGCGGCGGTTGGCGTCGAGCACGATGGTCGTCGGCCCGCCCGCCTTCGGCCGACGCTCCGCGATCCAGTAGTCGCCCCCGGCGACGCGCCGGGTGACGTACGCGAACGGACCGTGCTCGACCGGCGGGTCCACCTCGTCCGCGACGATGCGCCGCCGCATCTCGTGCACGATCGCGTCGTGTAGCGGCGTCAGCGGTCGGAGCACCGCGGCCGCGAAGGCGTTCTCGGCATCGAGGTACGCGCGCGTCCGCGGGTCATCCCGGTCGCGCAGCCACGCGTACGCGTCGACGAAGCGCCGGCCGTGCAGGGTCAGGGTGGTCGGCTCGCGCGCCGCGACCGGCGGCGCCACGCCGCGCTCGGGCCCGTCGACGGCGCCGCGCGGCCGACAGCCGAGGGCAACGAGGACGACGAGCCCCGCGGCGACGGAGCGCACGGACTAGCCCTGCAGCCACTGCGCGGCCTGCCGCGCGTAGTAGGTGAGGATCACGTCGGCCCCCGCGCGACGGATCGCGAGCAGGGACTCGAGCGCGGCGCGGCGCTCGTCGAGCCAGCCGCGCTCCGCCGCGGCCTTGAGCATCGCGTACTCACCGCTGACCTGGTACGCCGCGACGGGCAGCGACGTCGCGTCGCGTACGCGGGCGATGATGTCGAGGTAGGCGCCCGCCGGCTTCACCATCACCATGTCGGCGCCCTCGGCCTCGTCGAGCGCCAGCTCGCGCAGGGCCTCGCGGGCGTTGGCGGGATCCATCTGGTACGTCTTCTTGTCGCCGTGGCGCGGCGCGCTGTCGAGGGCGTCGCGGAACGGGCCGTACATCGCCGAGGCGTACTTCGCCGTGTAGGCGAGGATCGACACCTCGGTGAAGCCCTCGGCGTCGAGGGCATCGCGGATGCGCCCGACCCGACCGTCCATCATGTCGCTGGGCGCGATGATGTCGGCGCCCGCGCGGGCCTGCGCGACCGCCTGCTTGCACAGCACCGCGACGGTCTCGTCGTTGAGGACGCGGCCGTCGGGCGCGACGATGCCGTCGTGGCCGTCGGACGAGTACGGATCGAGGGCGACGTCGGTCACCAGCATCACGTCGGGCCAGCGATCCTTGAGCCGCTTCACCGTGCGGGGGATGAGCCCGTCGGGGTTGAACGACTCGCGGCCGGTGGGGTCCTTGAGGGCCTCGGCCACCGCGGGGAACAGCGCGATCATCATCACGCCGACGTCGCGGGCGCGCTCGACCTCGGCGAGCAGGCCCGCTGGCGACAGCCTCGCGCACCCGGGCATCGACGCGATCGGTATGTCGACGTCGGCCTCGTGGATGAACAGCGGATAGATGAAGTTCGCGGCGGTGCACGTGGTCTCGCGACACGCGCTGCGGATGGCCTCGGACTTGCGGTTGCGCCGTGGCCGGGGGCGCTGGGCGATGTGAACCATGGCGAGCGCCACGCTATCACGGGCGGTCGTCGCGGCGCAGCGACGTCAACGGCACGAGCGAGGCGATGGGCCGCGAGACCCACGCCGTGCCCGCGGCGGCGAAGCGCCATGGCAGCACGCGGTGGGCGGGCTCGGCGAAGTCGATGCCGACGCGCGGACCGACCAACACCGAGGCCGGCGCATCGCCGCGCTCCACGACGAGCTCGCCGGGACGATACACGGGGTGGGCGTCCATGCTCCGGTCGAGACCGAGGGCCGCGGCGACCTTGCCGGGCCCGGTCAGCAGCTCGGGGCCCGACTTGCCGCCGCGCCGGCGACGGATCGTCGCGAGCCCTTCGAGCGGCTCGCACGCGCGCACGAGCACCGCGGCGGCCTCGGCGTCGCCGCCGGTGACGAGGTTCAGCATGTGGTGCAGCCCGTAGCAGAGGTACACGTAGGCGTGGCCGCAGGGCCCGAACAGCGCCGCGTTGCGGGCCGTCCGGCCGGCGCGGGCGTGGCACGCGGTGTCACCGGGCCAGCGATAGGCCTCGACCTCGGTGATGCGCAGCGCGACCGCGCCGCGGCGGATCACCGCGCCGAGCAGGTCCTGCGCCACCGCGACGACGTCGCGATCGTAGAAGCGCCGAGGCAGCGGCATGACGCGTCTACAACGTCAGCGTCCGCTCGTACTGCGGGTTGGCGTCGCGGTCGTAGAACACGCCGGTGAGCGTGTTGTCGATGATCTCGACCCAGAGGAAGCCCGCGGTCTGATCGTCGCCCCAGTGCATCGGGTTGTCGTCGCGGCGGACGAACTCGGTGAGCTTGGCGCCGCCGCCCGAGACCAGGAACTCGGTGCCGCACTGCGACAGCAACCACTGGCGGTTGTGATCGTGGCCGCACAGGTACAGGTGCGCGCGACCGCAGATCTCCTCCTCGAAGAAGTCCTGCAGCGGGGCGCCGCCGATGATCCCGCCGAGGCCCTCGTAGTTGCCGGCGTTGCCGTGCTCGCCGTTGGAGATGTACGGGTGGTGGCCGAAGACGATGATCCACGTGTCCTGCAGCCCCGCGAGGTCCTGCAGGAGGAACTGCCGCTGCGCGTCGGTCTCGTGGTCCCAGAACAGCTGCGCGGTGTCGAGCGACACGAAGTGCACGTTCTCGCGCTGGAACGAGTAGAAGGCGCTCGGCAGGGTCCACTTGTCGCTGTAGCCGCTGTACTCGATCTGGAACGAGCCGCGGGCCCAGTCGTTGCCGAGCAATCCGTAGTCGTGATTGCCCAGCGCGACGTAGAACGGGAAGTCGAGCGGCGCATACGGGATCTCGAACTTCTCGTCGAACTGCACGTCCATCGGCGAGGTCACGCCGACGTCGTAGATGTTGTCGCCGAGGTACAGCGCGAAGTCGCAGCCCCGCTCACCGCACACGGTCGCGATGGCCTGGCCCACGGCGACCTGCGTGTCATTGCCCTCACCTGCGTCGCCGAGCGCGACGAAGCGGACCTCGCCCTTGCCGACCTCGCCTGGGGGGCCTGCGCTCTCGGTCGCGCCGGTGAGCTCGGCGCCCTCGGTGTCGCGGCTCGGCGCAGTGGTCCCGGTCGACGACGTCGATGTCGATGTCGATGTCGATGCCGCCGTCGTCGTCGCCTCGGCGGTGGTGCCCGCGCCCGCCCCGGAGGCAGCCTCCGTGCACGCGCCGAGGATCGAACCGAGGGCCAGGGGAATTGGGCGGAACGCCACGGCCAGGCCACGCTAGCGGCCAGGTGTGCCCTGCGCAAGATCGGGCACGAGGGCCCGCTGGCCCGACGTCACGCTCCGTGCGATAGCGTCACGCGCGTGCAACTCCACCACTTCGACGAGCTCCCGCGCCGCCTCGCCCACGCCGTCTGCATCCTCCGGTTCGGCGCGCCGGTCGGCGTCGACGCGGTGCGGGCCCTCACGGAGCACCTCGCGAGCGCGAACGTGCTCGAGGAGGTGATGGCCGCGCTGGATCCGAGGGCGGGCACGTGCTTCGTCGCCGGCACGTGGGTGCCCCGGACCGAGGAGGCCCATGCGGCGGCGATCGAGCAGCTGCGGGGGTTGGGTGAGCGCGGGGTGGAGGCGGCGTGGTTCTTCGCGACGGGGACGACGATCGACGCGATCGCGGCGGAGGGGGTCGACCACGCCGAGCACGATGACCACGCCGAGCACGATCAGGAGGCGGCCTTCTGGCGGTACGGGGAGCCACCGGGCGTGGCCGAGGTGCCGTTCGAACTCGAGGGGTTTCCAGAGATCCTGGAGGAGTTCGACGGCGACGACTTCGGGATCGCGTTGAAGCTCGCGGCGCCGGGGCGGCCCGGTGAGGCCGTGGTGCTGCGGGCGTTGCAGCAGGTGTGGATCGGGGCGTACGTGGATCGTCGCGTGGACGATCAGGCGTTCCGCAATTCCGGGGTCGCGTTCGACCCCGTCGCGCGAGCGGCGATCCTGTGGGTCGACGAGTTCGCGCCGCCGGCCACCGTCGCGCAGATGGTCCATCACTTGCTGTGGATCGCGGCGGCGATCCACCAGATCGTCCCCGTCGCCCACGCGCGGTTCACCGGGGCCACGATGGAGCAGAAGTACGGTGAGGCGATGGGGCTCGAGGGGCCGCCGTCGGTGCTCGCGGGCAATCCGCTGCGGTCGCTGCTCGACGACGAGGCCGCCACGGCCGCGTGGCTCGCCAGCCAGACGTTGTGGTCGAGCCGCGAGCTCGCGACGATGTTCGTCGAAGCGGGGACCGATCTCGATCCGGACGACGCCGACGACGGTGCGCGGGCGGCAGCGCGCTTCGATCGCGCCGCGGCGATCGACCCGAGCAACGTAGAGGCGGCGCCGTACGCCCAGGTCGCGCTGGTCCGCAGCGGTCGGGTCGAGCAGGCGTTGCAGCGGGCGGCGGGCGCCGCCCCGGAGATCCGCGCCCACACGATCGCGCTGGTGGCCGAGCACGCCGCGGGACACATGCGCGAGGCCCTGTCGCTGCTCGACGCCGCCGCGGTCGAGGCGGGGCCCGAGGAGCAGACGACCGAGCTGCTGGTCGCGATCGCGGCCCATGTCCCGGACGAGCTGCCGCGGGTGCTCGCGATGCTCCCGGCCCGCGGAGACCTCGCCGCGCACATCTTCAACGCGACCGCGCGCTGCGAGGACGCGCTGCTGCGGCTCGCGATGCTCGAGTACGTGATCGATCTGCCCGAACCCGAGGCGGGCCCCCATCGCGAGGCGTTCACCTACGCGCACAACAACGCGTGCATCCTCGCCCACCAGCTCGGCGACTTCGGGCGCGCCGCGGCGCTCGCCGACATCGCGCAGCAGTACGCCGAAGAGAACCCGTACATCTTCCATGGCGCCGCGTGTGCGTACGTCGCGGTGGGCCGGTACGAGGACGCGCTGCGCCAGGTCGAGCGCGCGGTCGCCCGCGACTACGATCACCTCGACAAGCTCGAGGTGGACGACGATCTCGGCGATCTCCGCCGCGACCCCGGGTTCATCGCGGCGTTCGCCGCCCATCGCGAGCGGATGGCCCACACCGAGCCGGTCCGGCACATCGGTGACGCGGAGTTCGCCGAGCTCGTGCTCGCCGCGGACCTGCCGGTCCTCGTCGACTTCACCGCGACGTGGTGCGGGCCGTGCCAGCGTCAGGCGCCGATCCTCGACCGACTCGCCCACGGCGCGGCCGGCCGCTTCCGCGTGGTGAAGGTGGACATCGACGAGAACCCCGAGCTCGCCGAGCAGTACGACGCCACGAGCGTGCCGACGCTCGTCGTCTTCCGCGACGGTCGCGAGATCGGTCGCCGCGTCGGGTTGTCGCAGCGCTCGGAGCTCGAGGGGCTGCTCGGCGTGAGCAAGGCCGACCTCAACTGAACCGCGCCGGCCCGCACACCCGATCCGCGGGGTGGTCCTGGACCCCTTCGCCGCGCCATCGTGACAAGAAGCGCGCTCTGCGCTCGCTGCCCCGGCTTTCGGCCCGGCGTGTATCCATGCTAACCACCGGAACAGCGCTCCTGTGAGGACCGACCCGCGCTCCCCCTCGAAGGTCCCGACGCCCCATGCTCCTTGGTCCCCGCGTTCACATCCGGACGCCCGACGACGCCCTGTGGCGCAGCGCCTTCCCCGGGGGCCTCGGCGCCTCTGCGTTCAGCTGCCCCGCCTTCCAGCGCCTCTCGCACCAGCTCGAGCCCGAGTGGCAGCTGCGGATGCTCGTGGTCGACGATCTCGAGCAGCATCTCCCGGTGCTCGGGCGTCGCGATCGCTTCGGTCGCTGGCAGCTGCGCGTGGTCCCGACCGGCTACGACGTCATGCCGATCGAGCGCGCGAGACTCGGCCAGGCCGAGCTCGACCTGTGGATGCGGGCGCTGTGCACCCCGCGGATCACCCACTTCATCTGGTGGCTGCCGTCGTGGCATGTCCAGGGCCTGCGGATCGAGCCGCAGCAGCACCTGACGAGCGGCGTCGAGGTCGGTCTCCACGAGACGTACGTCATCCGGCTCGACGGGACCGCCGAGGCCCACCTCGAGCGCTCCGTCAGCTCGACGATGCGTCGCTACGTGCGCCGCAACGACAAGGCCGGCGTCACCGTCGTCGCCCGACCCGATGCCGCGCAGGTCGAGGCGTACGTCGAGATCTACGAGCGATCGTTCCGGGAGAACGCGTGGGTCGGTGAGCCGTTCCCGCGGCACTTCTTCCACGTCGTCGCCAACGAGTTCGGCCGCGGTGGCGAGCTCGCGGTGGTGCTCCACGAGGGCCGTGTCATCGGCGGCGGTGTGCTGATGTACGATCACGCCTCGATGCACTACTTCCAAGGCGCGATCGACCGCACGGTCAAGGACGTCAATCCCCACGTGGCGCTGTACTGGTACGCGCTGCAGACCGCCGAGGCCCGCGGGCTCGCCCACGTCGACCTCGGCGGGATCAACGACGGCAACGAGGGCCTCGCGCGGTTCAAGACCTCCTGGGGCGCCGAGGCGACGCCGTCGCCGATGCTGACGTTCCGCAGCGGGGCACGGTTCGCCCTCGACGCTGCGCGAGCGCGGATGCCTCCGCTGCCGTGGAGACGCGCGCGCCCGGAGTCGATGCCGTGAGCGGGGGACAGCGCCCCGGGCGAGCGCGCCCGATCGAGCCGCGCGACCTCCCGCGCGTCGTGGAGCTGTACCGCTCCATCGCCCCCGGCGCGCTGCTCCGCCCCGAGGCCGAGGTCCGCCGCAAGCTCGACGAGTGCCTGCTGCAGTGCCCGTTCCCCGACGCCGGGGCCGCGCGCTCGGTGGTGCACGAGGGCAGCGATGGTCGCCTGGTCGGCTTCCTCGGCGTGATCCCGCGGCGCTGGCGGTTCGGCGAGCGCACCCTCGTCGGCGTCGCCGCGACCGGCATGGTCGTCGATCCGACGCACGCCGAGGTCATGCACAGCGCGCTGTGGCTGACCCGCGAGGGGCTCGGTCAGTCGTACGACGTCTCCTTGTGCGACAAGCCGACGGAGCTGGTCGTGAAGATGCGGACCGGTGCCGGCGTGTCGCGGGGCGCGGCCAACAACGTCGTGTTCCGCAGCCACGTCATCACGGGCCACGGCTACTGCTGGCGGCTGCCCCTGGCGCGCACCGACGACGCGAGGCAGCGTGTCCGCGAGCGGCTGCGGTGGAAGCGATACTGGCCGGCGCTCGCGCCACTCGACCGCGTGGTCCAGCGCGCCGCCACGGCGTGGGACCGCAGGCACCCGCGCCCGCTGCCCGCCAAGGCCGACGACCTCGTGCTCGACGCGATGACGCCGGCGGCGCTGCTCGAGACCCGCCTCGCCCTGGCGAAGGCCTACTCGCCGATCCTCGTCGACGACGCGCCGCTCGCGAAGTGGCAGTACGACTACCTCGCCGACTATCCGTCGCGCGGCGGCTTCCGCTGGTTCGTCGCGCGCGCCGGTGGCGAGCCGGTCGGGTGGTTCCTCTACTACGTGCGCCAGGGCATGCCGTCCGAGGTCGCGTCGATCGTGGCCCTGCCCCGCCACCGCGCGGCCGTGGTCGCCGCGCTGCTCGACTGCGCGATGCAGGACGGGTGCACGGGTCTGGCTGGCACGACCAGCGGCGTGATGGCGCACGAGCTGATCGAGGCGGGGGCGGTGATCGACGCGGTGGATCGACTGCTGGTGTCGGCGCGGGATCCCGAGGTGCTCGAGGGGTTTCGGTCGTCGCAGATGTTGATGACGGGGTTGGAGTCGGAGATCTGGATTTAGCGGGGTGCGGAAGAACGCAAAGCGTTCTTCCGAACACCCCGCTCCGTGCCCGTGCCCGTGCCCGTACCCGGCCGTAATCCGTACCCGTTACCCGACGCCCCGCCCGGGGCACGGGCACGGGCGGGCACGGGCACGGGCACGGGCACGGAGCAGGTTGGAAAGAACGCTCTGCGTTCTTCCCAACCTGCTACGCGAACAGCTCCGGAATATACCCCTCGACGTCCCCGAGATCCTCCTCGACGCCGACGGCGTGCATCGCCGAGATCAACACGTTCGACGGGTGGTTCGCCCCGTTGGGCGCCACGATGTGCTGCCCACGGACCAGGCCGCCGGCACCACCGGCGATGAACATCGCCATGTTGTCGGTCGAGTGCGCGCTGAAGGCCGAGCCGTTCTCGTAGCTGTAGCCGCCGCCCGCCTCGGTGAGGTAGACGACCGCGCAGCTGTCGAGCAGCGTGCCCGCGCCCTCCGGCGTGTCGCGCAGCTTCGCGACGAGGTACGCGTAGTGGTCCATGTGCCACGCGATGACGTCGTCGTAGTTCACGGTCTGGCCGTTGTGCGACATGTCGTGCATCGCGAACTGGTGGCCGGTGAACGGCTCGACGTTCATGAACGACTGCATCATCGTGTGCATGAACGTCGCGACGCGGGTGAGATCGCAGACCAGCGCCATGTGCAGGAGGTCGGAGAACACGCGGATGCGCGTGGCTTCGCCGCTGTAGCCGGCGTTGACGTCGTAGGCGTTGGGATCGTCGCCGCCGAACGCCCCGCCGAGCGCCGGATCCTCGCCCGGATCGGGCAGCTGCGTGCACGCGCCGGTCTGGTCGGGCGGCAGGTTGTCGAGCAGATCCTCGAGGTTGCGGATCTTGTCGAAGTGCTCCTGCAGCTTGGCCTTGTCGGCCGCGCCGAGCCGGTCGACCATGCCGCCCATCCGCCGGTCGACGACGTCGAGCACGCTCTTGCGCTTCTCGAGATCGAAGGCCTTCTTCGCGGCCTCGATCGGGTCGTCCGGCACGAAGCCGAGGAACAGGGTGTCGTAGGCCTGCCGCGGGCTCGCGACCGGGTACAGCGGCTCGGGATCGCCGGGCCGATCGAGCCGCCACGACATGAGGTCGCGGTTGTACGGGCCAACGCCCGAGTTGTAGAGCAGCGCCTGCGCGCGGTACTGCAGCGACTTGAAGTTGGTGTCGGTGCCGATCGCGTCGGCGACCTTCTGGTCCGAACTCCAGTTCGTCACACGGTAGTCGTGCGACTCGCCCGGGGCCGGCGTCAGCGAGGAGGTGCCCGTGAACAGCGGGTTGGTGTGGGCGTGGAAGTTGATGCCGCGACCACCCGGTGGGATCGGCTGACCGAACACCGTCTGGGTCGGGATCGACAGCCCCGAGATCACGGTGATCTGCTGACGCACGTCGTCGTAGTCGCCGAACGGCGCGATGCCGGGCCCGAGCGGGTAGTCCGGGCCCGTCTGCGCCGGGACCACGTTGTTCGGCAGCGGGCCCGAGTCGCAGCCCAGGGCGAAGCCGCCGAACAGCAGCAGGTAGCGCAGCGGGATGGCGCCGCCGTGGGCGAGCGCGTCACCGTGATCGCCGAGCATCGCGTCGAGCAGCGGGAGCGCGACGGCGGTGCCACCGAGGCCACGCAGGAAGGTGCGGCGGGGGAGTCGTACGCTGCGCATGTTCAGACCTCCTCCTCGCGGCGGAAGCCGAACGAGGGGTGAGCGACGACCTCGACGAGCAGCTGGTCGAAGCGGAGACCGCCCTCGACGAAGGCGTCGCCGGCGGCGGTGGTGAGCGCGAGGTCCTCGTCGCCGAGCTCGCGCCCGAGGGCGAAGCGGTAGAGCTGCTGGGTGACGCAGCCCTCGAGCACCGCGTTGTCGACCAGCAGCGTGGCCAGACCCGCGGGCCCCTCGAAGTCGCCGATGCCCTCGATCGCGCCCTCGCCCTCGATGACGCACGCGGCGTTGTCGTCGTCGTGGGTGCGGTACTTGCCCGCCTTGTCGTAGTTCTCGAGGCCGAAGCCGATCGGATCGATCTGCTCGTGGCATGCGGCGCAGGAGCCCTGCGCGTGGGCCGAGTAGCGATCCTGCTTGCACTCACCGCTGCCCTCGCCGGGCGGATTGTCGGCGTCGACGTTGGGCGGTGGCGGCGGGATCGGCTGGCACATCAGCTGCTCGCGGATGTAGATGCCGCGCTTGGTCGGGCTGGTGTCGCCCACGTTGGACGCCACCGACAGGAACGCGCCGTGGGACAGGATGCCCATACGCCCGGTGTCGCCGTAGCCGACCCACGCCGCCCCGCCCTGGGGCGCCGGCAGGCCATACTGCTCGGCGAGCACCTCGTCGATGTACGTCTCGTCGGCGGTGAACAGGTCCAGCCACGACGACTGGTCCTCGAACACCACGCGGTCGACGAGCGCCGCGCTCTCGGTACGCATCGCCTGGGTGAGCGCCGCGGGGTGCGGCAGCTCGGCGTAGCCCAGCCACAGCGAGTGGAAGCGGTCGACGTGGACGCGCGCGCGCCCGTCGGCGAGCATGCCCTCGGCGATCTGCCGCACGCCGTCGGGGCCATCGAGCTCGCCGGCCTCGGCCGCGTCGAGCAGCGCCGAGTCCGGCGTCGTGCCCCACAGGAAGAACGACAGCCGCGAGGCGAGCTCGTAGCCCCCGAGCTGGAACACACCCGGCTCACCGTCGACCGGCGTGCCGAGCTCGACACGGTAGACGAACTCGGCGTCCTGCAGCAGCGCGCGGACGATGACCTCGACGCCGACGTAGAAGTCCTCGCCGCGCTCGGCGAAGTCGAGGCCCAGCGCGACGTACTCGTCGACCTCCTCGGTCTCGAGCGCGCGACGCAGCGCGAGCCGACCGAACCGCGCCACGAACTCGCGCATGCACGCCTCGTCGGTCGTGCCCGAGGGCGTGCAACCGACGACGGTGTCGCGCTTGTCGGCGTCCTCGAGCAGCCGCTCGGCCGCGCCCGCGGCCAGCACCTCGATGCCATCGACCAGGGGCTGCGTCGCGATCTGCAGGGTGTAGTCGTTGTCGAACGGCGTGCGGGCGTCCTCGGGCAGCAGCTGCGACGCCGGCCGCGTGGTGTCGAGCAGCAGGTCGCGCACCACGTTGTCGAACTCGTAGCGGGTCAGCCGACGCAGGCCGACGCGCGAGACCCCCATGGGATCGGCCGGCGTGCCCGTGTCGGCGCCGCCGGAGCTCGAGCCCTCGGTGGTCGCGCCGCCCGTGGTCGCGCCGCCCGTGGTGTCCGCCGCCTCGGCCCCACCACCGCCGCCGCCACCTCCACCGCAGGCCACCGCAGGCCCGAGGGCCAGGGCGAGGGTCGCGACGACGAGCGTTCGAGAGATCCGTTCCTTGGTGCCCAACGCCATGCGTCCCATTGATACCACGCGCACCATCCCCCGCTCCCGCAAGTGATGCGAGGCGCGGGTCGGTTCATTTCCGCGTCCAATCGGCCGTCGGGCACCGTGCTCGCCGGATGTCTGTCGGCCCACTGCCGCGCCGCCGTTCGTGTTCGCAACTACACTTCGCCAGCGCATTCCCGATCGATCGGGGCGAGCGCGCGCGGTCACTCTTCCTGGAACTCGGCGACCTCGGGATAGCTCGCCTGCAGCTCCGCGAACGTCTCGCCCACGCTCGAGCAGTGCAGCGTCTCCTCGAGGGCGGCCGAGGTCGCGAAGTCGATGATCTCCCAACCGACGGCGTCGGCCACGAGATCGGGGCTGCACTGGAACAACACCCCGGCGAACTGGGCCCCGCACACGCCCGCGGCCGCGGCGATCTCGAGCAGGTCCTCGCCGGCTGCGTTCGCGAGCGAGCAGATCTGCGAGAACGTCAGGTGCCCGGCGTTCTCGATCCCGACGAGTCGCTTGGGCGAAGGTGAG
>LNFB01000172.1 GCA_001464385.1 Deltaproteobacteria bacterium Ga0077550
GCCCCGACCTGTTCCGCCTGCACGCGCAGCTCGGGCACCGCGGTGCTCTCCCACACCGCGAACTTCCGCAGCGTGCCCACGACGAACAGATCCGCCGCGACCACGCCGTGCGCGTCGACGACCACGCCGTCCCGCGTCGTCTCCAGCCCCAGCGACAGGATGTCCGGTCGCACCCAGCCGTGCACGAGCAGTGAGCCGATCGCCGGGTTCGACTCGGCGCTGTTCGACGCGGCGGGCCCGGTGCAGTTGATCACCACGCCCGCGCGCAGCTCGACCAGCCGATCGGCCCCGCGCTCGCGGACGTAGAGCCGCACGCCGTCGTCGTCGGCCTGCGCCGCGGCGACGCTGCCGGCGATGATGCGGACGCGGCCCTCCTGCACCAGCGCGCCGAAGCGCTCCGCGACGCCGGGCGCCATGCGGTGGCGGTGCACCTCCCAGTACGGGCGCACGCTGCCGAGGAAGCGCCGACGATCCGCCAGCGACAGCGCGCCCCAGATCGTCGCGGTGTGCGGCCGCACGCCGTCGACGACGCCGCGCCAGTCGCCGCCCTCGGCCCGGACCTCGCGGAGCTTCGCCCGCATCGCCCGCAGCAGCCCGTCGAGGCGCAGGCCCCCGGGCGCGGCGAGCAGCGATTCGAGCATCGGCCGCAGATCGACGGGCGCCACCGGGGAACTCGCGTGGGTCTGCGGCACGAGCCCGCGGCGCGACACCAACCAGATCGGGGCGCGACGCGGCTGCCGCGACAGCGACAGCACGGTGTCGACCGCGGTGAGGCCACTGCCGAGGATGACGACGGCCTCGTCGGGCGCCGCGGTGTTGCCCGCGAACGCGCGCCACGGATCGAGGACGAAGCGCGCCCGCGGCCCGCTCCACAGCCGGCCGATCGGATCGGGCGGCGCGCGGTGACCGATCGCCAGCACCACCGCGTCGGCCGGCGTCGACGGGCCGCGGGCGAAGTGCACCATCCAGCCGCCGCCGGGGCGCCGCGCCAGCCGACGCACCTCGTCGAACTCGATCTCGAGCGTCGCGGTTGCGTCGACAGGGCCTCGTGCCGTCGCGAGCAACGACTCGCGGACATACTCGCCGTACCACGGCCGCGGCAGGAAGTCGGAGGCCACGACGGGGCCATGGCGTCGGGTCGCCCACTGCACGAAGTCGTCCGGGCGATCGGGCCACGCGCTCATCCGGCCCGCCGGCACGTTGAGCAGGTGCGCGGTGTCGCGGGTGCCGTAGGCGAGGCCGTCGCCGACCACGCCCTGGCGCTCGACGAGGACCACGCGCACCGGCGTGCCGGCGACCTCGGCCTGCCGGAGGATCTGCGCTGCGGTCATCGAGCCGCTGAAGCCGCCGCCGACGACGACCACGGTGGGGCGCTGCGGCGCGCTCGGCTGCGTCGCCGCGGCGGGCTCGGGCCGTGCGGCGAACCGCCGGAACGCCCGCAGCGGCGGCGCGTAGACGTGCACCGACACCAGGGGAGCGGCCGCGCTCTCGGGGTTGCGCACGGTGTGTACGCCCGCGTCCTGCCACGCGGTCAGCTCGCCTTCGCGGACCGTGGTCTCGTCCGCGAGATCGACGTAGCCATCGGCCGCGATCCGCCACGTGCCCTCCTGCGCCTCGCCTTGCAGCACGAGCATCGCCGACACCGAGCCCGCGTGATCGTGCGGCGCGCTGCCCTGGCCCGGCAGCCAGGTGAGCACCAGGAGCTCGTAGTGATCCCGCCGCACGACCGACGCGCGGTGGTACGCGTCCGGCGTCGGGGTCACGTACGCCGCGACGTCGTCGATGCGGAGCTTCGCGGCCACCAGCGCGTCGGCGAGCTGCGTCAGCGTCGGCTCGGCGCGCAGCTCGTCGAGGGCCCGCGCCAGGCCCGCGAGGCGTCCGTCGGGATCGGGCAGCGCGGGCGTGGTCCCCATGGATGCCTCGCGTCGGGATCAGTCGGCGAGGGTCGTGGGCCCCGAGGGCCGCAGCTCGCGGGGCTCGCGGACCAGCACGTGCTGGGTCTTGCTCGGCACGTAGCCGAGCTCGCGGTAGAACGCGAACGCCGACTCGCGGTGGGTCTGGCTGCGGACGAGCACGCGGTAGCTGCCGCGCTGGGCGGCCCACGACTCGACCCCGCGCACCAGCACGCGGCCCACACCGAGGCGTCGCGCTGCGCCGCTGACGATCAGCGCCGAGATCTCGACGAACGCGCCGTTGGTGAGATCGAAGTGCAGCGACGCGTGGACCGCCCCGAGCACGTCGTGATCGGCGTCGATCGCCAGGCGCAGGAAGTGATCGGAGTGGGCCAGCACCATGTCGACGCGGCGTCCGAGTTCGAGCGGCTCGGTGTCGTAGCCGAGCTCGAGCAACAGACGCGCCAGCGTGGGCACGTCGGCCTTGGTGGCGGGGCGCAGAGCCGGTTCGGACAGCACGCGGCATCGAGGCTATGCCGGGCATCGGGCGCGGGCAACCTCGAACCCGACGGTGTGCGCAGCGGTGCCGCGGGGCGGGCGCGCGTGAGGGTCCGCGCGGACGTCCCGCGGCGAGGTCCGCTAGCGTCGCCGCCGTGGTCGACCGCAGGCTCGAGATCATGAACGTCGCGTTCACGGCGAACGTGCCGCACAACGCGGCCCTCGGCCTCGAGCTCGTGGCCGCGGCCCCGGGCGACGTCGAGATCCGGCTCCCGTGGTCGCCCGACCTGGTCGGCAACCCGGACACCGGCGTGCTGCACGGCGGCGCCGTGACCAGCCTGGTCGACGCGACCTGCGGCGCCGCGGTGTTCCTCGCCATCGTGCCGCCTCGGCCGATCGCGACGCTGGATCTGCGCATCGATCACCTGCGTCAGGCGCGGCCCCATGTCGACGTGTGGTGCCGCGCGACGTGCGAGCGCGTCACGACGCACATCGCCTTCGTCCGGGCGATCGCCCACCAGGGGGATCCGACCGAGCCGGTCGCGACGGTCGCGGCGACGTTCATGATCTTCCGCGAGGGGCAGGTGCGCCCGGACACCGCGACGCCGGCCGCGGAGCCCGCGACATGAGCGACCACGAGTTCGCCGCGCGGATCGCCGCCGCGAAGCGCGACGGCAGCTTCGCCGCGCTCGCCGAGGGCATCCCGTACGCGCGGTTCCTCGGCTTCTCGCTGCGGACCGACGCTGGGCCCGACGGGCCCGACGGCCGCGGCGCGCTGCTCGGTGTGCTCGCCTACGCGCAGCGCAACATCGGCAACGCGGCCCTGCCTGCGCTGCACGGCGGCACGCTCGCCGCGCTGCTCGAGCTCACCGCGATGTTCGAGCTGCTGTGGCGCGCCGACACCCCGAAGCTGCCCAAGGTCATCGGCTGCACCATCGACTACCTGCGCAGCGCCAAGCCCCAGGACACCTTCGCGGCCGCGCAGCTGGTCCGGCAGGGCCGCCGCGTCGCGCCGCTGCGCGTGCTGGCGTGGCAGGACGATCGCAGTCGACCGGTCGCGTCGGCGACCGTGCAGTTCCTCGTCGGCTGAGGCGGCCGCGATCGCGGGCCCGAGGTCAGAACGACACCCGCACCGTGCTGACCAGCCGCAGATCGGTGCGCTCCACGGCGGTCGGCGGCGCGGTGTCGTGGAAGACGTCGAACGTCGCCCCGAGCCCGAGGTGCGGTGCGACGTTGGCCAGCACCTCGAGCTCCTCGAGCACGCGCAGATCGGCGAGGCGATCGAAGCGCGGCTGGATGTACAGCGTGTTCTGCAGCAGCAGCCGTTCCTCGAACACCGCCAGGCGCATCGTCACGTAGTTGGTCCAGCGCCACGCCGAAGACGTCGGGGCGTCGCTCGCCCCCGGCGCCACGTCGATCCGCTCGTGCTCGAACATCGGCCCGCTGCCGCCCCAGAGCATGAACACGGGCCGGTGCACCGCGACGACGCGGACGCCCACGCCGGCGATCGCCCGCCACTGCAGGCGCAGGAACTCATTGAGCTGGTGTTGCGCGAACACGTCGCTGCCGACGCGTCGGTGCCACATCGCCGTCCAGCGCGCGTGGGAGAACGCCTGGCTGACGAAGGCCGTCCCGCGGTTCTCGGCGAATCGACCGCTGGTGGTGACGAACACGCGCTGGGCGAGGAACGGCAGTGGAGGCGGCGGGCGATCCGGCGGCGCTGCGTGTAGCGTCTGGAATTGGACCCGGCCCGCGCCGCCGACGTCGAGGTTGCGGAGGTTGCCGCGCGCGACGGCGAAGCTGCCGTCGAGCCCGCCGCTCCAGCCGGGACGCAGGGGATCGGGGCGGAGCACCTCGGCGTTGACCGGGCTCGCGGCGGCCGTGGGGCTCGTGAGTGCGGCGAAGAGGCCGAGGCCGAGCGCGAGCAGGGGGCGGAGCAGGGCGGTCATCGCGGCCCATGGTGGGGCGCCCGCGGGCCTCAGCAATTGCAATGCATGCGGTGTAATGTTGCACGCGATGGAACAGATCGACCTCGGCTCGCTCGCCACCCTCGACGCCCTGCTGCAGGAGGGGAGCGTCACCGGGGCCGCCCGGCGCGTCGGGCTGTCGACGCCGGCGATGAGCCACGCGCTGGCGCGCATCCGCGAGCGGATCGGCGATCCGCTGCTCGTGCGCGCGGGACGGGTCATGGTGCTCACGCCGCGGGCCGAGGCCCTCAAGCCGCGGATCCACACGCTGGTCAGCGAGGCCCGTCAGGCGCTCGCGCCCGAGCGGCCGTTCGTCGCCGCCGAGCTCGACCGCACCTTCGTGATCCACGCCTCGGACTACGTGCTCACCGTGCTCGGCGGCGTCATCGATCGGATGGTGCGCGAGCAGGCCCCGGGCGCCGCGCTGCGGTTCCTGCCCAACACGTCGGACGACCCCCGCCGGCTGCGCGAGGGCGGTTCGGAGCTCGCCGTCGGCATCTACGGCGATCTGCCCCAGGAGATGCGCACGCGCCAGCTGCTGACCGATCGGTTCGTCTGCGTGGTGCGCCGCGATCACCCTGGGGTGCCCGGGGCGGGCAAGCGCCTCGGCCTCGAGCAGTTCGTCCGGCTCGCGCACATCCAGGTCGCGCCGCGCGGGCGGCCGGGCGGCTACATCGACGATGTGCTGCGCGACCGCGGCGCGGTGCGCCACGTCGCCCGCGCGGTGCCGTTCTTCATGACCGCGCTGCAGCTCGCGGCCCAGACCGACTACGTCCTCACGATCCCCGAGCGCGTCGCCACGCGCATGGCCGAGTCCCTGGGCCTGCGCGTGCTCGAGGCGCCCATCGAGCTGCGGCCCTACGCGTTGGGGCTGGTCTGGCACCCGCGCTTCGACGGCGACGCGGGACATCGTTGGCTGCGCGAGGTGTTCACGGCAGCGGCGCGCGAGGCCGCGGGCGATGTCCACGAGCGGCCGCGCACCCGCCTGGGACCGGCCAGCGGCCCGCGACGCAAGTCATTGCACCGGACGAAATCGTGATGTGCATCCGGTGACGTTGCTGGGGGTCCGGGCCGGGCCGATAGTGGCCGGCGCGATGGGCGAGCCAGTCACGGTGGTGGTGGTGCGACGGGTCCGGCCGGGGCGCGAGGCGGCGTACGAGGCCTGGCTCTCGCGGCTCATCGCCGAGGCTGCGGGCATGCCCGGCTACCTCGGCACCGACGTCCACCGCCCGCCGCCGTCGGGGCCGCGCGAGTACACGAGCGTGTTCCGCTTCGACTCGGTCGAGCACCTGCGCGCGTTCGAGGCCAGCGACGCCCGCGCCCGGGCGCTCGCGGAGGTCGGTGAGTACGTCGAGGCCGACGCCGTCTGGCAGCGCCTCACCGGCCTCGAGTTCTGGTTCACGCCCCCGGCCGGCACCGTCGTGCCGCAGCCCTCGCGCTGGCGCATGGCCCTCGTGATGATCGCGGTGGTCTACGGCCTCGTGTTCTCGATCGGCGGCGCCGTGGCGATCGTGCTCGAAGGCGTACCCATGCCCGTGCGACTGTTGGTCACGATCACGATCGAGGTGTTCTTGATGACCTACGTGCTGATGCCCCGCCTGACCCGCGTGCTCGCGCGCTGGATCTACCCGGCCCCCCGCGCCTCCTGATCCCGCAACGTCCTGTCCACGACTCGCAACGAAGGAACCCCCCATGAAAGTCGCGATCCTCGGCGCCGGCAATGTCGGCCGCACCCTCGGCACCGGCCTCGCCGCCGCCGGCCACGAGATCCTCTACGCGGTGCGCGAGCCCGACGCGCCCAAGAACGCGGCGCTCCCGGGCCCACACAGCCGAGCGTTGCCGGTCCGCGACGCGGTCGCGGCCGCCGACGCCGTCGTGCTCACCACGCCGTGGAACGCCGCCGAGGCCGCGCTGGCGTCGGCGGGCGACTTCGGCGGCAAGCCGCTGCTCGACGCGACCAACCCGATCGGCCCCGGCTTCGTGCTCACCCACGGCCACACCGACTCGGGCGCCGAGCAGGTCCAGCGCTGGGCGCCCAGCGCGAAGGTGGTGAAGGCGTTCAACACCACCGGGGTCGAGAACATGGCCGACCCGCGCTACGGCGACGCGAAGGCGGTGATGCTCGTGGCTGGCGACGACGCCGACGCGTGCGCCGTGGCCCTGCGGCTCGCCGACGAGCTCGGCTTCGAGGCGATCCGCGTCGGTGGCCTCGCGCGCGCGCGGATGCTCGAGCCGATGGCGGCGCTGTGGATCACGCTCGCGATGTCGCCGGCCCACGGCCGCAACATCGCGTTCGGCCTGCTGCGACGCGCCGCGCCGGCGTGAGCTGCGACGGTCCGCGCCGGCATGATCAGTCGACGATGCCGTGGAGGAACCACCGCCCCCGCGGGCGGTCGAAGTAGATCCACAGCAGCTCGCCGTGCTGGGTCTGCGCGTAGTAGTAGTCGCGCTCGACGGTGCGGACCCACCAGCCGCCGCTGATTCGGTACGGCCCCCACAGCTTGGTGATCGCGCCGCGTCGGCCGAGCCACGCCTCGGGCTCGTGCCGCGGCTTGGGCGGCAGCGGCACCGGCTTGGCGAACACGCGGCGCTGCAGCGGCGGCGGTGCGCTCGGATCGGCGGGGGTGACCGCGGCGGGGAAGCGCAGCACGCTCGTCGGCGCCCAGCCGGCGCGGGCCTCGGGGAGGTGCGCGGCGC
The DNA here is from genome assembly GCA_001464385.1 of Deltaproteobacteria bacterium Ga0077550. Classification (GTDB taxonomy): domain Bacteria; phylum Myxococcota_A; class Polyangia; order Nannocystales; family Nannocystaceae; genus Xiheibacterium; species Xiheibacterium aquaticum. Next base: position 7,055 of record LNFB01000172.1, read on the forward strand.
GGAGCACCGGGCGGGTGACGGCCGCGTCGCCGAACGCCGCGCGCAGGCGGGCCAGCGCGCGGTTGCCCGCGTCGAGGTCGCGGCGCTGCTTGCTCTGGAACAGCGCGAGCTGGGCGGCCGTGGTCCGCACGCCCTCGCACTCGAGCCGGCACGTGGCGATCGCGGCGGGCAGTCGCAGCGCCTCGAGCCGCAGCCGCACCAGATCGACGAGCAGCGTGCTGTCGAGCGAGGGCGTGGCCGGGGCGACGTGGACCTCGACCGACGCGGCGTGATCGAGCTCGAGCACCAGCCGCAGCGCGGACAGGGCCTGGCCGCGCGCGACCAGTCGACCCAGGGCGCGGTGCAGGATCCCGCGCAGGCCGAACAGCAGTCGGGTGTGATCGTCGTCGGGCGGATCGAGCTCGAGCGCCTCGACGATCGGATCCACCAAGGGGCGGGCGTCGAGCAGCACCTGGGTGTCGCTCGCGGCGGCGTGGAGGTTCGCGGCCTCCTCGCCGAAGCGCGCCCGCAGCTCGGCGGCCGGCAGTCGCAGCAGGTCGCCGAGCGTGCGCACGCCGAGCACCCACAGCTCGTCGCGGAGCCGGGGCGTGAGGCTCAGCTGCTGCAGCGCGACGGCGTCGGACAGCGCTCGCTCGTGGCGCGCATCGGCGAGCAGGTGCACGCCGGATCGCGTGCGCGCCAGCGCCAACGTGCGGAAGCGATGGAACCCGACCACGCACGTCGCGACGAGATCGCGGCCGCGCAGCGCGTCGACGACCGCGGTCGCCCACGCGCCGAGATCACCGAACAGCGAGGTGAGCCCCGAGGGATCGAGCCAGAAGCCACCGGGGTCGCCCTTGACCGGCTCGACCCGCGGCGAGAAGCCGCACAACGCGACGAAGAGCCGGCCGGTCGCGTCCTCGATCACGTCGCGTCCCACCGTGCCCGCGCGGAGATCGGCGACGAGGTTGCGGGCCGCCGCGTAGGTCATGCCGGGCAGGATCCGCGCCCGCCTCGCGAGCACGTTGGCCCAGAGGATCGGCGCCTGCGGACGATCGTCCTGGACGACGACGACGGGCGCGTCGCGCCACTGCGGTTGCTCGCGCAGCAGCAACTGCAGCGGCAACGCCGGCACGACCACGCTCGCGATGCGATCCACGGGGGGTGATCGAGACTGAACAAATGTATAGTGTCAATGGATCGGCCCGGACGGGCCACCAGGGTGTGAAATTTCGATGAGAAGGCCAGCCCGTCGGTGCGCGGTGCCGCCGCAGGGTTCACACTGCGAAGCGGCGATGAGCGACGCGCGACCCGAGGGCCCGAGCGACGGCCCACCGAAAGCGCGCTTTCGGCTGCGCCGATCGGGCCGCCGGCGGCGCGCGCTGCTGGTGAAGCCGCCGTGGATCGACGCGCTCGAGCAGCGCATCGCCCGGTGGATGCCGGTGCATCCCAACGTGCTGTCGTCGCTGAAGCTCGTGCTGGTGCTGCCACCGCTGGTGCTCGCGCTGCGGCAGGTCGACGTGCTCCCGTTCTCGACCGCGCTCACGGTGGCGCTGGTCATCGCGTTCTTCACCCTCGACGCCCTCGACGGCATCGTCGCCCGCCACCGGGGCCTCGCGACGCCGTTCGGCCGCATCTTCGATCGCCTGACGGACTACCCGCTCTTGGTGGTGGTCTCGTACCTCAACGCCGATGTGCTGCCGGCGTGGCTGCTGGTCACGAAGGTCGGCCTCGATCTGATGTTGCTGGCGTTGTACGCGACCGGCCGCGGCTCGACCGAGAACCGCCTGCGCACCGCGCTGTCGTACTCGACGCTGCTGGCGCTGCTGCTGCTCAGCCAGGGCTGGGCCCCGCGGATCCTGACGCCGCGCTCGGTCGAGGCCCTGCTGGGCATCAACATCGCGTTCTCGACCGCGATCGCGCTGCACGGCGTCGGGCTGCTGCGCAAGCGGTTCATCGCCGACGTGCTGTCGGCGTGCAACCTGCTGTGCGGCGTCGGTGCGATCGCGTTCGCGACCCAGGGCCGGTTCGAGACCAGCCTGCTGCTCGTGGTGCTCGGCGCCGCCTTCGATGGCTTCGACGGCGCCGCGGCGCGTCGCTTCGGCGGCACCCGCTTCGGGGTCTACTCCGACGACATCGCCGACGGCATGAACTACGGCATCGCGCCCGGCGTCGCGCTGTACTTCGCGCTGGGCGGCGGGCTGGCCGGCCTGGTGATCGGCATCTTCTACGCGACGTTCACCCTGGCGCGGCTGGTGTTCTTCACCCTCGACAAGGCGTCGAGCGATCCGAACTACTTCAGCGGCGTGCCGAGCCCGGCGGGCGGGCTCATCACGATGTCGTCGATCCTCGTGTTCGCCGGCGAGCCCGCGCTCATCGGGCTGATGGTCGGCATCGCATGCGCGCAGATGGTGTCGTTCTCGACCCACTACCGGCACCTCGGCCGCGCGCTCGCCCACAACCGTCGCGCGCTGGTCGGCGCGCCGGTGTACGCGGTCGCGCTGCTGATCGGCCTGCGGATCTGGGGCCCGCGGGCGGCCGCCGCGACCATCCTGGTGCCCATCCTCGTGTACGGCTTCCTGCCCACGGTGCTGATGTTCCGCCGCGTGCTCGCGGTGCGTCGCGCCGCGCGGTCGCGGCAGCCCGAGGTGTTGGGCGCCGACGAACTCGAGGACGACGACGACGAGCCGGTGTCCGCGCCCGCGCCGGTCGAGGATGCGGTCCCCGGCGCGGCTGGCCCGCGGGCGTGAGCGTCACCGCGGGGTCGAGGGTGATGGACTCGTCGCCTTCGCGGGGGCCGGCGTGGGCCCGAGCGGCGCCTCCTCGACCGGAGCTGCGGGCACGACGTAGGGCTCGAAGCGGACCCGCGAGCGTCGGCGGCCGTTCATGTCCGCGAGTTCGGCCGCGGTGAACGGATCCTTGCCGTCGGCCGGGACGTGGGCGCGGATCCACGACTCGATGCGCCGGCGTGCACGGTCGCCGACCCGCCCGCGCGCGCGCTCCTCGGGGCTCACGTCGGCGTCGGCGCCCCCATCAGAACCCAGTGGCACCTCGGCGCAGTCGTCCCAGCGCTGGAAGATCTTCTCGCGGCGCACGGACGCCGGGGTGTCGGCGGCGTTCCAGATCGTCCGCAGATCCGACTCGAGCGAGACCAGCGCGGCGCGCTCGGTGCTGCGGCGGTGATCGGCGGCGAGCTTGGCCCGCAGCGTCGCGGTCGCGTCGAGGAAGCGCTGCTTCGCCCCGGCGCGGCGCGACACCGCCGCGAGATCGGAGACACCCGCGATGCGACCGCCCGCCTGCAGCATGATCGGCGGCGGGCCGTAGGGCCCGTTCTTCACCAGCGGATCGTCGCCGAGGCTGCCGAGATCCTGCGGCCGCACCAGCGTGTTCGACGGCATCGTCGGGTCGGGCACGTTCGGCGTCCTGCCGGTGAGGTCGAAGCCGAACAGCTTCACCGATCCGCCGCCCACGACATGATCGCGGAAGGTGACGCGGCCGTCGGCGTGGATCGTCGCGCTGAAGCCGGCGCGACGGTTGGTGTGCTCGTAGCCGCCGTCGCCGCGCCGGATGAGCTGTTGCATCACACCGCCGGACGATTCGCCGACACCGGCATCGAGCCGAGGCGCGGGCGGTCCGAGCACCACCCACGCGAGCAGCCACGGGGCAGACCAGGGCACAGACCATGGCGCGATCATCGACGCCCCATCGTAGGCCGGTCGCGCCTCCGCGCCAGTGCGGTTGCGCAAGGTGGCGAAGTTTGCCGGCGCCGCGGCCCTTGGCGTGGGGATCGCGAGCCTGTAGAACCTCCCGACGCCGTGCCGACCCCTCCTCCCGCGCAAGCGCCCAAGCGACGCCAAGCCCTGTCGCAGACCTCCGGGGCGATCACCACCCGCGGGGACGCGGAGGTCGCCGCCGATCTCGCGGCGGTGATGGCCGAGGCCGGGGGCGAGGCGCCGGATCGTTGGACCCACGGCTTCCACGTCTACCCGGCGCGCATGCACCCGGCGATCGCCCGCGCAGCGTGTGCGCGCTGGGTCCAGCCCGGCATGACGGTGCTCGATCCGTTCTGCGGCAGCGGGACGGTCACGCTCGAGGCCATGGCCCGGGGCGCGCGCGTGATCGGGGCCGACCTCAACCCGCTGGCGATCCGCCTGGCCAAGCTCAAGTGCACGCGCCTCGACGCGGCGCGCCGCGAGTCGCTCGGCCAGCGGGTCGACGCGCTGACCGCCGAGGTGCTCGCTTCGGTGCGCGCGCGCGTGGAGGTCCTCGCCCCGCTCAACGCGCCCGAGCGGTCGTTCTACGAGCCCCATGTGCTGCGCGAGCTCGCGGTGTTGCACCGCGACATCATCGCGATCCAGCACAAGGGCGATCGCGAGGTGTTGACGATGGTGTTCTCCGCGATCGTCGGCAAGTTCTCGCGCCAGCGCGCAGACACCCGCGAAGAGGCCGTCGAGAAGCACATCGGCAAGGGCGTGCCGACGCGCTTCTTCGGCCGCAAGGCCCACGAGCTGATCGAGCGGTTCGCGGCCCTCGACACCGAGCTGCCCTACAAGGTGAAGAACCCCAAGTGGCTCGAGTGCGACGTCCGCGAGCTCGACCGCTACGTCGAGCCGGGGTCGGTCGACCTCGTGCTGACGTCGCCGCCGTACGTCGGGACGTACGACTACGTCGATCACCACGCACGGCGCTGGGCGTGGCTCGGGCTGCAGCCGCGACGGCTGCGTCGGGGCGAGCTCGGGGCCCGGCGCGACTATGCGGCCGAGGGCTCGCGCGCCCGCTGGGATCGCGAGCTCGGCGGCGTGCTGGCGGAGCTCAGCAAGATGCTCGCCCACGGGGCGTGGATGCTGTGGCTCGTCGGCGACGGCGAGATCGCGGGGCGGCGCCTCGACGCCGCGACGCACCTCGCCGAGCTCGCGCCGGCGGCCGGCCTCAAGGTCATCGCCAGCGCGGCGCAGGGGCGCACCGATTGGCGCGGCGGTCCGTCGCGGGCCGAGCACCTGGTCGCGATGCGCCGGATCTGACGCGCCCGCTACACCAGCTCGAGCAGCCAGCGGCGGCGCTTGGGGTCGTGCTGGGCGAGCCGCACACCCACGACGTCGCCCAGGGAGCAATCGATCGTGCGATCGCCGACCCGCACGCGCGCGATCGGGCTGCCGCCGGAGAACGCGTCGTCGTAGACCTTCACGTCGACCGCGGGCTGATCGAGCCGCACGTACAGGCGGCGATCCGCGACGCCCATCACCGTGCCGCGGCGAACCGGTCGCGCGTCGCGGGGGAGGGCGGCGTCGCGGGCGAACATGCGATCGAGCACCAGCAGGTTCGCGCCGTGGGTCAGCGAGCGCTGGCGCTCCTTGGCGCGGTTGGCCGCCTCGATCACCTGCGCGCGCAGGTGGTCGTCGTCGGCGCCCGCGGGCGCGCGGCGCAGGGCCTCCCACGCCTCCTTGTGCACGTACACGCCGACGATCTCCCGCATCGGCGCCGAGAACCGCGCGTAGACGTCGGCCCCGATCCCGAAGTGCGGCCCGGGCTCGGCGCTGAACGTCGAGCGGACGTTGACGAGCATCGCCTGCCGCGACAGGGCCCGGCCGACCGCGCCCTGGTCACCCTGGCGCGGCAGCCGGGCGAGGTAGTCGGCGAGGCTCTCGCGATCGGGGTCCCAGCGCAGCGCCGGCACGCCGTGGTGCGCGACGACGGCGTCGATGATCGCGACCAGCTCGGCGATGCGGTCGGGCTGCGGCGAGGCGTGGACGCGGTACACCGGCTGAACGAGGTCGCGATCGCGGGCCCCCTCGCGCAGCAGCCGGGCGCCCTCGATGTTGCACATCAGCGAGAGCTGCTCGCCATAGCGCTCGACCTCGTCGCGCAGCTCGGAGAACACGATGAAGTCCATGCCCTCGCCGCCGTCGAGGGTGACGCGGATCTCCTCGTGGTGATGCCGCACGAGGTCGCGCTCGGCGTCGGCGCGGATGCGGGCGTCACCGACGGCGTGGAGACGTCGCAGGCTCGCGGCGACGTGGTCGTCGTCGATGCCGTGGCCGTCGCGCCCGTCGAGGAGCGCCTGCACCTGGGCGAACGTCAGCTGGGCGCGGCTGCGGATCTTCACCCGCTCGAAGTCGGTGTGCGTGCACTCGCCGGCGGGGTTGACCCGCATCGAGAACAGCAGCGCGCGCCGATCGACGCGCGGGTTGAGCGAGACCACGCCCTCGCTGAGCGTGCGCGGCAGCATCGGCACCGACAGCCCCGGCAGGTAGAAGCTCGCGCCGCGGCGCAACGCCTCGTCGAACAGCGCGGTGCCGGGTCGCACGTACCAGGCTGCGTCGGCGATCGCGTAGTGGACGATGAAGTCGTCGCCGTCCGCGGCGACGTACAGCGCCTGATCGAGGTCGCGGGTGCCGGGGCCGTCGACGGTGACGAACGGCCACGCCGTGCGGTCGACGAGCTCGGGATCGTCGAGGCCCGGATCGTCGAGGATGGCCCGGGTCTCGCGCTCGACGTCGTCGGGGTGGGCCGGATCGAGGCCCTGCTCGCGCACCAGCGCCAGCAGGGCCGCGCGCGCGCTGCCGGGGGACGCGATGACCTCGAGCCGCGGCGGCGCGGCGCCGTCGGGGTCGCACCAGCACTCGACCCACGTGCCCGCGGCGAGCGGGGCGACGAGGGGCACCACCGTCGCGTCGCCCTCGGCGAAGGCGTCGCGCAGCACACCTGGGCGCCCGCCGTCGCCGCCTTGGACCTCGCCGACGAAGTGGGTGCGTGCACCCATCGCGTCAGCCTGCGCGCTGCAGCTCGGCCTCGATCGCGGCGCCGAGCTGGCCGGGGCCGCCCTCGAACGCGCGACCGTTGATGAAGAAGTTCGGCGTGCCGCTGACGCCGGCCTCGGTGGCGACGCGCATGTCGGCGTCGACCTCCTTGGCGGCCTTGCCCGACTTCATGCACGCGTCGAGGGCGTCGAGGTCCATGCCCGCGGTCTCGGCCGCGGCGCGCAGGGCCTCGGGGCCCAGGCCGCTGGTCGACGCGAACACGGCGTCGTGGAAGCCCCAGAACTTGTCCTGCGCCACGGCGCACTGCGCCATCTCGGCGGCCGGTCGCGCGCTCGGGTGGAAGCTGAGCGGGAAGTGGCGGTAGCTGAAGCGCACGCGATCGCCGTAGCGCTCCTTGAGCCCGGTGACCGCGGTCGCGGCCCGCGAGCAGTACGGGCACTCGAAGTCCGAGAACTCGACGACGTGGACCTTGGCGTCGCGCGGACCGAAGCCGGCCGTGGTGTCCTCGTCGTGCAGGTCGAGCGGCGGCGCGGCCACGTCGGGCAGCATCCGTTCGATCGCCGCGCCCTCGCGCAGGCCGCCGAGGAGCGCCCCGATCGCGCGCTGGGTCGGCTCCTCGGTCATCGCGTTGATCACCTGATCGCGGACCTTGTCGAGCGGCGGTGCGGCGTCGGTCTTGTTGGCGTCGTAGAACGCCTGGATCTCCTCGTCCGTCGGCGGCTTCACCTGCTTGGCGATCTCGGCCTGCAGCCAGGCGCCGCCGCCACCCTCGAAGCCGGCCTTGGCGGCGGCGGCGTCGAGCAGGCGATCGTCGATCGCGTTGTCGAGCGCCTGCTTGCGCAGGCTCGCCACCTGATCGCAGTAGGTGCGCAGGGCGGCGGCCTCGGACTTGGCGAGGTCGGGGCCGAGATCGGAGGCGAGGAGCTGCTTGTCGCCGAGCTTGGCGACGACGGCCCCCGGGTCGAGCACGAAGCGCGCGGCCTCGCAGTTGGCCGCGCCGGCGCCCGCGGCCGCGGGCGTGGTCGGGGTGGTCGGCTTCGGCGCGGCGGCGACCGGCGGCGTCACGGGCTCGGGCGCGGCGTCGAAGGTCGGCTTGCCGCCCGCGGCGGCGCCCCGCCCCGGCGGCGGACTCGCGGCCTGTGACGTGCACGCGAGGGGGGACAGGCACACGGCCAAGGCGACCAGCAGGAACGAGCTTCTTCGCGACATCGGTTGGCCGCAAGCATGCGCTGGGCCGTGGCGTCCATCAAGCGCGATTCAACCCACGGGCGTGTAGGGCTCGCACATCGTCTCGTCGATCGCGCCGGTGATCGCGGCCGACAGCGACAGCTGCCCGGCCAGCACGAGATCGAGGTCGAACACGCTGCCGTCCGTCGCCTCGGGGATGGGCGTCTTGCCCTGGTAGGGCGTCGACCAGCCCGGCGTCACGTCCTCGCACTCGCAGCTGCCGCCGATCTGCGACGCGAACGAGAACGTGCGGATGCTCCCCTGCTGGAGTGCGTCGACCACCTCGTCGTAGCCGTGGGCGATGGCCACGCCGTTGGCGTTGGTCGGCCCGTCCCAGAAGGTGTCGTCGGTGGTGTGGATGATCATCCGCAGGGTTTCGTCCCCCGCGGATCGCCACTGGAACCCAGCGCCGGCGATGTACAGCGCGTCGAGGCTGTTCTCGGGCCAGGTGCTGTTGTCGTTGCCGCCGCCGACCTGCTGGTTGGTCGAGGTGAACGAGCTCCACTGCATGAAGTCGGCGCGCAGCGTCTCGACGTCGGGGTAGGGGGCGCCGCTGTTGAGGATCACGGCGTCGTCGACGAACACGACCAGGCCGTAGTGCGGCGGATTGGGCAACCCGAGCGCCGCGATGGTCTCGTCGACGACGAGGATGTCGTCGGCGAGCGTCGACAGGATGGGGCCCATCGACGTCGAGACGTCCATGACGAACACGATGTCGATGTCCTGCTGGCAGTCGTCGGTGCCGTCGACGTCGCCCTCGGTGGCGTTGGTGCCGACGCCGATGTCGAGCTTGTTCGTGCCGCCCGAGCTGTCGGCGACGCCGGTGTCGGTGCCGTCCGTCGTGGCCGCGGTGGCGCTCGCGTCGGTCACCGTGATCGTGGTCGCCGTGTCGTCCGCGTCGCGCTGCTCACCGCACGCGGCCAGCCCCGGGACGAGGTACCACCATCCACCGATCCATCGTCGTCTGCGCTGCATCTGCCCGACCCCCGCGCCCGAGTGTACGCAAGCCGAGCCGCGGGAGATGCTGGCGAAACCTCACGGCCCGATGCCGTCGGGGTGCCGATAGGCGTCGGGCACGACATCGAACGGCGCGCCGGACTTGTTCTTGATCACGTGATGATCGACGACGAAGGCGCCGCGAGGGTCACGCCGACGCCGAGGCTCGATGCGCATGCCCACCAGCGTGCCCAGGGAATCGGCGTGGGCGGGCTTCTCGGTGAGCAGGACGACGCGGGCGTCGTGTTGGCGGGCGAGCCCGAGCATGCGTCCGAGCCACGCGGAGATCGCCGGTGTCCCCGTGGCGTCGTCTTCGAGATCGAGGACGACCAGCCCGAAGGCACCGGAGCGCAGCAGCAGCTCGGCGGCCTTGCACATCCCCGCGCGCGCGGGGGCGGTCGCGATGTGCACGACGACGAGGGCGTCGAGATCGATGCCGGCCTCGTGGAGATCGGGCGGGAACAGCGGGCCGCCGGCGCGCTGGATCCAGGCGGCGGTGTCGCCCTGGGCCTGCACGTGACGTAGCAAGCGGACCGCCGTGCTGGTGCGCGCCGAGCCGCCCTCGGGTGAGCCCGAGAGCGGGCCCGAACACTCGACGATGCGGCCCGGGAGCAGGCGCTCGACCAAGTTCTCGTGGGGGTTCTCGTGGGGGCTCTCGTGGGAATTCGCGGGCTCGAGCGTGTGCAGCCGCAGGGGGGTGCTGGAGCGCAGCGCGACCATTCCCCGAGGGTGACTGAACACAAGATCAGTGTCAAGGCGTGGCCAGGCGCTCGGCGAGCACGGCGACGACGACCGCGTGCACGGCGGGTCGCTCGAGGTGGCGGAGCAGACCGAGCAGCGTGTTGCTGACGTCCTGCAGTCCGTGGCCGGCGAGACCCGAGGGGGTGAGCGGGCACGGGAGCGTCTCGCGGTGGATGCCGCGCAACAGCGTCCGAAGCTGCTCGGTGGTCACCTTCACGAGGCCGAGATCGAGGGCGTTGGTGGTCACGCGCGCGACACTAGCAGTACGATGGTCGCCCCGCGTGCACGATGCTGAAGACGAACCACGTGACGTCACGCTCACGTCCGCGGACGCGTCGCATGGTGGCGAGCGCGTCCGTGCGTTCGGCCGCGGTGAGGTCGTCGGTCGCTACGTCGTCATCGATCGCGTCGGCGAGGGCGGGATGGGGGTCGTCTACTCGGCCTACGACCCCGAGCTCGATCGCAAGCTCGCGCTGAAGCTCCTGCACCAGGCGACCGGCGAGCGCGCGGCGGCGCGGCGGCTCCGCCTGGTGCGCGAGGCGCAGGCGATGGCGCGCCTGTCGCATCGCAACGTGATCGTCGTGCACGACGTCGGCACCATCGACGATCAGGTCTTCGTCGCGATGGAGTTCATCGACGGTCGCAGCCTCGCGGTGTGGCTGCACGAGACCGGCCCGACCGGACGGCCGAGCTGGGACCGCGCGCTCGCGGTGCTCGTCGATGCGGGACGTGGCCTCGCGGCCGCGCACGACGCGGGACTCGTGCACCGCGACTTCAAGCCCGACAACGTCATGATCTCGCACGACGGTCGCGTGGTCGTGACCGACTTCGGCCTGGCGCGCGCGGCCGGGAACGCCGACGACTCGGGCCCGATGCCGGCTGCCGGCTCGGGCCGGGGCAAGCTCGCGGCGACCGTGACCGCGGCCGGGGCGATCATGGGCACGCCCGCGTACATGGCCCCGGAGCAGCACCTCGGGCAGCCCGCCGACGCGCGCAGCGATCAGTTCTCCTTCGCGGTCGCGACCTGGGAGGCGGTGTACGGCCAGCGGCCGTTCCCGGGCGACGACGTCGCGTCGCTCGCCTACCACGTGACGAGCGGCAACCTCCGCGAGCCGCCGAGCAAGGCGGGGGCGCCGACGTGGCTCGGTCGCGTGCTGGCGCGGGCGCTCGCGCTCGAGCCCCACCGCCGCTACGGGAGCATGCACGTCCTGCTCACCGAGCTCACCCGCGATCGCACGTGGCGACCGCGGTGGTGGGCGATCGCGACCGGTGTCGGCGCGGCGGCGGCGACGGGCGTGTACGCGGGCTTCATGCTCGACCGCGAGCCGGCACCGTGCGCCGCGGGCCGCAACCACGTGGCGCGCGTGTGGAACGAGGATCGCGAGGCGCGTCTGCGCGACCGCCTGCTCGGCTCCGGCCTCAGCTATGCCGAAGAACAGTGGCCGACGCTGCGCTCGGAGCTGCAGGCCTACGTCAAGGACTGGAACGCGGCGTACGTCGATGCCTGCGAGGCGACCCACGTGCGTGGCGATCAGTCCGAGACGCTGCTCGACGCGCGCATGTCGTGCCTCGCGGGGCGCCTCGGCGAGTTCTCGGCGCTCGTCGACGTGCTCGAGCGCGGCGAGCCGGCGGTGGTCGAGCGCTCGCTCGAGGCGGTGCAGGGGCTGCCGCGGCTGCGGGCGTGCTCGCACCTCGAGACGCTCCTCGATCCGGTGCCGCCCCCCGCGGATCCGGAGACCGCGGCCGCGGTCGAGGAGCTGCGCCCCGAGCTCGCGCGCGCCGTGGCGCTGCACCGCGCGGGGCTCGACGACGTCGGCATCGGTACGGCGCGCGATCTGGTCGCGCGCGCGGCCGAGCTCCACTACGACCCGCTGCACGCCGAGACCCTCGCGACGCTGGCCGACTACGAGTGGGCGCGCCACACGGGGGACGACGCCGAGCGGCACCTGCGGCAGGCGGTGACCCTCGCGCTGCGCGGGCGGGCCGATCGCATCGCCGCCCACGCCGCGGTGAAGCTGGTCGAGGTGCTCGGCCCGGATCCGGCCCGCGAGCACGAGGCCGAGGGCTGGGCCGAGATGGCCGACGCCCTGCTCACGCGCACCGGCGGAGATCCGGAGCTCGAGGTCGCGCTGGCGAGCCGACGGGCCGAGGTCGCCCGCACGCGCGGCGACCTCGACGGCGCGCGCGCGCAGCTCGAGCGGGTGCTCGCGGTGCAGGAGCGGACGTGGGGCGCCGACGATGCGCGCGTGGCCGACACCGCGGTCGCGCTCGCCGACGTGCTCTCGGCCGCCGGCGACGGCGCGCGGGCGAACGCGCTGCTCGAGCGCGCGCTCGAGATCCACGAGTACGCCGTCGGCCTCGATCACCCGCGCACGGCGGTGGTGCTCGCGCGCCTCGGGGCGCTCGCGCGGCGCCGCGGTGATCTCGAAGCGGCGATCGAGTACCTCGATCGCGCGCTGGCCTCGGGCGAGCTCGCGTACGGGCGCGATGGCTCCGAGCTCATCGGCCCGCTGCTGGACGAGGGCACCGTGCTGGCCGAGCTGGGCCGACACGCCGATGCCGCCCGATCCCTCGATCGCGCGCAGGCCCTCGCCGACGCACATCCCCACGCGGGCGCTGCTCTCGGTATCGACGTCGAGGCCGCGATCGCCCTGGCGCAGGCCGACGCCGCGATGGCCCGGGGCGATCCGGCCCAGGCACTCGAGCATGTCGCGCGCGTGCGGGTCGAGGACGCGGGCGAGTTCGCGGCCCACACCGCCGTGATCGCGGCCGAGGCCCTGCTCGAGTTCGATCGCGTCGAGGAGGCCCTCGCGCGCGCGCGTCAGGCCCAGCGCCTCGTCGACGTTCCCGGCGCGCGATCCTCCGTGCTCACCCTCCGCATGCTCGTCGCGATCGGCCGCGCCGAGCTGCGGCTCGGGGCGTCGACGCTTGCGGCCGAGGCCCTTCGCCGCGCGGTGACGGAGCTCGAGGGCGTGGGCGGCGTGGCCCCGGTCCTGCGCGCGCGAGCCCGCTTCGAGCTGGCCCGGGCGCTCGCGGGCGAGGGCGCGACCGCGGAGGCGATCGACGAGCTCGTGCGCGCGGCCCAGCGCGAGCTCACCGGATCCGATCCCCGGGTGCTGCTGCTGCGCGGCGAGCTGGCGACCTGGCTCGCCGGCCGCACGCCCGCCCGCGCTACTCCTCGATGATCTCGACGGGCGGCGTGCGGACGGTCGATCCGCCGCTGCGCAGGCCTCGGCCGACGAGGTACTGCTCGCGGCTGCCCGCGCGCGTGGCCTCGGCGTGGACCGCCCGCGTCTCGGAGAACGACTGGCGCATCTCGGTCAGCAGCCCCGGGAACCCGCCGCCCTGGAACACCTTCGCGGTGAAGTGGCCGCCGCGTCGCAGCACGCCCTTGGCGATCGTCAGCGCGCGGCCGCACAGCTGCTCGCTGTGGTACTGGTCGCTCAGTCGATCGCCGGTGGTGTGCGGCGCCATGTCGCTCAGCACCACGTCGAAGTGGCCGAACTCGGCGACCAGCGCCGCGGGATCGATCTCGTTCACGTCGCCCAGGCGCGGGTGCACCCAGCTCGGCAGCGCCAGCTCGCACGGCCGCAGGTCGTAGCCGACGACGAGGCCGCTCGCGCCGACGCGCTCGGCGGCGTACTGCATCCACGATCCCGGCCAGCAGCCCAGATCGAGCACGCGTCGGCCTGGCGCGAGGAGGCGATACTTCTGATCGATCTCCTGCAGCTTGAAGACCGCGCGGGCGACGAAGCCCTGGGCCTTGGCGCGACGATAGGCGTCGTCGTGCCGCGCGGACCGGTCATCGAGCTTGCCGCGCCGTCCCGCCATCATCGTCCTACCTTCGATCGAGCGCCGGGCTCGCGGACCCGAGGGTCCGCGAACCGATCGCAGATCGTCAGTTCTTCTCGCGCTTCTCGGTGCCCTGACCCTTGCGGGTCGCCACCTTGGTGGCGGCACGGACGACCACGTACTCGTTCGCGGCGCCGGGGACGGGGCCCCACACCAGCAGGACGCCCTGCTCGCCGAGGATCTTCGCGACGCGGAGGTTCTGCGTGGTCTGGCGGACCGAGCCCATGTGGCCGGGCATGCGCTTGCCGGGGTGCACGCGACCGGGCGTCAGGCGACAGCCGATCGATCCGCCGTGGCGGAAGTACTCGTGCGTGCCGTGGGTGTTCGGCTTGCCGCCGAGCTTGTGGCGACGCATCGAGCCGTGGAAGCCCTTGCCCTTGGTCGTGCCCATCACGTCGATGAACTGACCCTCGGCGAACAACTCGGGGGCGATGTCGCTGCCCACCGGGTACTTCGCGAGCGTGTCCGCCTCGACGCGGAACTCGCGGACGAAGCGACGCGGCGTGGCGCCGGCGGCCTTGAAACGACCGAGGTCGGCCTTGGTGAGACGCGAGGGCTTCTGCTCGTCGAAGCCGACTTGCAGCGCGGAGTAGCCATCGCGCTCCACGGTGCGGTGGGCGATCACGGTGTTGCCGCGCACGGAGAGCACGGTGACCGGAACGCGCGTTCCATCCTCGAGGAAGATCTGCGTCATCCCGAGTTTCTTCGCGAGCATGCCAGGTTGGAGATTCATGACGATCACTCTTCCCGCGCGCCCTTGGGGGCGCCTTTGAGGGTGGCGGGGCGGCAGACTATGGTGGAGGCGAGCGCGGCCCGTCAAGTGCCCGCCGGGCATCCGCGACCGCCTCGCGGACGGCGGCCCGGGGGTGGTACGCCCAGCGCCCCAGCGCCCGAAGGGCCCGGGCGTGGGCCTGGGAGCCCGCCGGGGCGATCCGAGCCAGCGCGTAGGCCGCCCGGACCCGCGTGATGGGAGGATTCCACCATCGCCGCAGGACCCCCTCGGCGGGGGCGATCGCGGCGGCCGCCGCGGGGCCGAGGTCCCCGAGGGCCTCGAGCGCGGTGTCCCGCTCGTGCCGTCGGCCCACCGCGGTGACCAGGCGCGCGACCGACTCGGCGCGGCCGTGGGCGGCCAGCGTCGTGGCCGCGGTCATGCCGGCGTCGCCGAGGGCGTGCTCGGATCGCAGGAGCACGGCGAGCGCCTCGAGCGAAGCGGGCTCGAGGCGTGGCAGCAACGCGAGCGCCGCGACGAGCTGATCACGAACCTCGGCGGAGTCCTCGTCGGCGAGCGCCGCGACGATGTCGTGCTCGGCGTCGGGATCGTCGACCTCGACGCGCGCGAGCGCGACCTGGAAGCGCACATCGTCGTGGGGGCTCCGCCACGCCGCGCGCAGCCGCTCGATCACGCGGCCGTGGAGCGCCGCGTCGCGACCCCGGGCGGCGACGCCGACATACGACGTCGCGATGATCGCGGTCTGGTGCAGCCAGCGGGTGTCGTCGTCGGCGCGATCGATCGCGACCCACACCGCGGCGCGCTCGAGGACCTCGGCGCGGCCGAGTGCGCCGAGTCCGATCGCCGCTTGACCCGCGATCTCGACGACGCCGTCGTCGAGCGCGGTGGAGAGCCGGGCGCACGCCGCTGCGACGTCGACGTGATCGGCGTCGTCGCAGTACGCGGGGCCGGGGCGGCCGAGCGCGGCGAGCAGCGCGGGCGCGAGGTTGCGGACGCCCGCGGCGCGCACGGCCGCATCCCCGTGGGCCGCGTCGCGCAGCGCCGCCGCGAGCGTCATCTCAGGCGCCAGCACGGTCGTCACTCCACAGCTCGAGCAGGGCGGCCTCGAAGGCGAGGCGCGCGTTGGCGTTGCGCTCGAGGCGGGTCTGCAGCTCGAGCAGCGTGTCGGTGGCGCGGGTCCACTGCTCGCGATCGCCGGGGAGCGCCGCGACCTCGGGGATGCCGTCGCGCCCGCGCAGGCGCTCGCGGAGATCGAGCAGCCACAGCTCCGTCGTGCGCATCACCGCCTGGCGCTCGCGGGCGGGCTTGCCGGTCGGCGGGCCCGCCGTCGCGGTCGCCCACGCGGTCGACAGCGGCGAGGCCTCGCCGGCGAAGATGGCCGCGGGCCCGCGGTTCGCAGCGGTCGCGGCCTCGCGCAGCAGGGCGTGGGTCGCGTCGAGCGTGGGGTCGAGGGCGAGGTCGCACGCGGCGCCGGGGCTGCCGTCCGCGAGCCGGATCGCGAGGAGCCGCCGCGCTGCGGGGATCTCCGCGGCGTCCGTGCGCTGCGCGAGCGCGGCGTCGAGGGCCACCGCGACGTCGTCGTCCTGCAATCGACCGAAGCGGACCGTCGCGCACCGCGACAGGATCGTCGGCAACAACCCGTCGAGCGCGCTGGCCACGAGCACGAAGTACACGCCGGGCCGCGGCTCCTCGAGGGTCTTGAGCATGGCGTTGAAGGCCTGGTCGGTGATCGCCTCGGCGGGATCGAGCACGACCACGTGGGCGTCACCCTCGAACGGCGCGAGCAGGAGCCGCGTTGCCAGCTCGCGTGCAGCCTCGACCTTGATCTTGCCGCCCGGCGCCTCGGGCACGATCCACTCGAGGCCCGCGTGGCGATCGGTGTCGATGCGGTGGCAGGTCGGGCACGCACCACAGCCGCGACCCGGGGCGATCGGGCAGTGCAGCGCGCGGGCGAGCGCGCGCGCGACGGTCGCCTTGCCCACGCCCTTGGGCCCGACGAACAGCATCGCGTGGTGCAGCGTCCCGCGCTCGAGGGCACGCGTCAGCTGTGCGAGGGCCACCGCGTGGCCACGCACGGCATCGAACCCCGTCGCAGTCGCTTCGATTCCCACCGGCGGCGCGCGAGGATACACCGAAGCTCGCCCGAGGTCGCGCGGCCACTGGCGGGGCGCCTGCGAGTTGGTACGCTAGCGCGATGACGCGAGCGACCCGACCCAGGCCCCCGAGGGCCGCCCGCGAGACCAGGAGTGCGCGATGAGTGACAACAAGCCCGGGCTGCTCAGCCGCCTGAAGAACTCGATCTCCAGCACGCTCACCAGCGCCGTCGATGCGGTCTCGGATCCGGGGCAGGAGGTCGCGCTGATGCTCGACGACCTCGCGACGCAGATCCAGTCCGCCGAGCGCGACCTCCACCAGGCCGTCGTCGACCGCAAGATGATGGAGCGCAAGGTCGAGACCCTCGCGAAGGACGAGGGCGACTGGCAGCGGCGCGCCGAGCAGGCCCTGCGGCTCGACAACGAGGATCTCGCGCGGCAGGCCCTACGCCGCAAGACCGAGCTGACGGCGCAGCTCGCCGAGACGCGGCTCGCCCACGAGGAGCAGGGCCGGCTGGTCGAGGCGATGCAGAAGAACATCGCCACCTCCAAGCAGAAGCTGAAGATGTTGAACCTGCGCCGTGGCTCGTTGATGGCGCAGGCCCGCGCCGCCAAGCGCGGCGTGGCGCCCGGGCAGATCGGCGACGGCGGCACGCTGTCGCGCATGGAGGAGATCGAGACCCGCATCGCCTCGCTCGAGGCCCTCAACGAGGTGCAGGCCGAGATGTCCACCGAGGTGCAGGATGCCGAGCTCGACGCCAAGCTCGCGGCGCTCGAGGGCGACAGCAAGGTCGACGACGAGCTCGCGGCGCTCAAGGCCCGGATGAAGGCCCAGCAGAGCCTGCCGTCCGGCAGCAGCGACTGACGTCGCATGGGCGGATCGGCGATGCGCGGCCTGGTCCCCGGGGCCGCCGGGGTGTGGTTGCTGCTCGCGCTCGCGTTCGGCCTCGACGCGCCGTACTTCGAGCAGACGCGCAACGCCAACGAGCGCCCGCGCGTGATGCAGGCGATGGCGCTCGTGGACGCGGGCGAGTGGGCGATCGACGGGCCCGCCGTGCGCGGGCTCGAGGCCGGACCCGACACCGCGCGCTCGAAGCACGACGGTCGGCTGTATCCGAACAAGCCCCCGGGCGCGACGCTCGCGGCCGCGGTCGGCTATCGCGGCGCGGTCGCGCTGGCGGGACCCGAGGGGCCGACGCTGCGCGAGGTCACCGGGTGGGGCCGCTGGGTCGGCGGGGCGATCCCGACGCTGCTCCTCGCGGTGGTGCTGTGGCGCCGCCACGCCGGCGTGTACGGCGTGGGCGCGACGATGGCGGCCGTGCTGACGTGGGCCCTCGCCACGCCCGCGGTCGTCTACGCGCACCTCCTCTATGGTCACGCGCTCGCGGCGATGTTCCTCCACGTCGGCATCACGGCGGTCGCCGCGGGGATCGAGCGCGACGCGGCGCGCGAGCGCTGGGGCCTGTGCGCCCTCGGTGGCGCCCTCGCGGGGTCGGCGGTCGCGGTCGAGTACGTCGCGGCGTTCGCAGCGATCCCGATCGGCCTGGTGCTGATGTCGCGGTGGCGCGCCCACGCCGGCATGCCGTCCGCGATCGCGGCGGCCCTCGTCGGCGCCCTCGTCCCGGTCGCGCTGCTCGGCGCGTATCACCACGCGGTCTTCGGGTCGGCGTTCTCGACCGGCTATCAACACGCGACCGTCGCCGACTTCGCCAGCAAGCACGGCCAGGGCCTGCTCGGGCTGGGCTGGCCGACGTGGCACGGGATCTCGGTGCACCTGCTGTCGCCCGACGGGGGGCTGCTGTGGTGGGCGCCGCTGGTCGTCCCGGGGTTGTACGGCCTGGTCCTCGTCGCCCGCGACGACGCGCGTCGCTTCGAGGGGCGCGTGCACCTCGGGCTCGTGCTGTTGTTCCTGTGGATCAACGTGAGCCTGTCGTTCGAAGGCGGCTGGCGCGTGGGCCCGCGGTACTTCGTGCTCGCGCTGCCGTCGTTCGTCCTGGGCTGGGCCGAGCTGTACGCGCAGACCCGGACGCGCGCGCCGTGGACGACGCTGCTCGTGGGGCTCGGGGTGTACGGCGTCATCGTCAACGGTCTCGCGGCGAACCTCTGGCCCCACCTCGACCTCACCGCCGTCGATGCACCGGTCGCCGAGGTGCTGCTGCCGCTGTGGCGCGGCGATCTGCGGCCCTATGTCGGCTGGGGGGTGGTCTCGGGCCTGCGGACCGATCTCGTCACCGTCGTCGTGGGTGCATCGGTGATCGGTTTCGCGCTGGTCTGGGCCCGCGCGGTCGAGCTCACGCTGCGCACCAGCCTCGCGCTGCTCGGTGGGTTGGTGCTCGGTGTCTCGCTCGTCGGCATGCACGAGTTGCTGCCGCGCAACCCGAAGGCGGAGCGCAACCTCGCGTACATCGAGAAGGTCTGGGAGCCGCGCGAACAGGCCGGTCGCACGGTGACGCTGCCACCGTTGTCGGGCGCCGCGAAGCCGGTGCAACGGGTGGTCCCGAGTCGGTCCGCACCCCAATAGGTCCATTGCTCCCGCGGCGAAATGACCTTCCCGCGGCATCGTCGAAGTTGTACGGTCGGTCACGACCGCAGCCGAGCGTCACGTTCGGGTCGTGACGCCGTCCACCCCTCGGAGAACCTGTGATGTTGATCCACGCGCTCCTGCTCCTCGCCCTCCAGCACGAAGGCGTCGACGCCGACGAATTCACGTCGAGCGCCGCCGGTGATGATGCGTCGGAGGACGCGCTCGAGTACGGCATGTTCGTCGATGTCGACGCGGCCGAGCCGGCCGCTCGCGCCAAGCCGACACCGGGCCGCGCGACCGCGAAGACCACCGCGCCGAGGACCACTGCGCCGAAGACCACCGCGCCGAAGACCACCGCGGCCCCGATCAGCGCCCGCGCCGTGCGCGTCGGGCCCCCGCCGCGCCCCGGTCGCGCGGTGCCGGGCCGCACGCGGGCCGTGCCCGCCGGCAAGGTCGACAAGCACCCCGCGGCGAAGCGCGCCCCGGCTCGGCTGCCGGTCACGGCGTTCGCCACGAAGAAGAACCGCGCGGAGCTCGACAAACGCGAGCGCGCGGCGCCCAAGCAGGTCCAGACCAAGCTCCGGGATCTCCGGGCCGTGATCAAGTCGAAGAAGCGCAGCTTCAAGGTCGGCTACACGCACGCGATGGATGTGCCGCTCGCCAAGCTCACCGGCCTGCGCGAGCTGCCGGCGCCCGAGCAGCTGAAGCTCATGCGCGCCCAGAACGAGCGCGCGACGACCATTCTGCGGGCCCGCGGTGTGAAGCGGGCGCCGAACCTCATGCAGCGCGCGCTCCATCGCGCCAAGCCGGTCCGCCCCGACGGCGTCGTCGGCGGCAAGGTCAGCGCGATCGTCGAGCCCGAGAAGGGCAAGAGCTCGGACAACGTCGATCAGCCCGTGACGCCGCTCGTCGGCGACGCGGTGTGCTCGCCGACGTCGACCGCGTTCACCTGGAAGGACTACCTCGCGCCGCCGCGATCGCAGGCGAGCTGTGGCAGCTGCTGGGCGTTCGCGACCATGGCGGTGTTCGAGGGCGCGACCGCGATCGCCAACGGCTTCGATCCCAAGCTCGACTTCTCGGAGCAGTACATCGTCGACTGCGCCACCCACAAGGACTTCGGCGACATCGGCGACTGCGGCGGTGGTTACACGCCGTTGGTCTACGACTGGTTGATGGACAAGGGCGCGGTGCTCGAGGAGGAGGTCCCGTACCTCAACCGCAACGGGCAGTGCAACGCGAAGCTGAAGCCGAGCCAGAAGATCGTCGCGTGGGGCTTCGTCGATCCGAACCGGATCCAGCCGAGCGTCGACGACATCAAGGCGGCGCTGTGCAAGCACGGTCCGGTGTCGTCGTCGGTCTACGTGACCCCGGCCTTCAGCGCGTACACCGAGGGCGTCTTCGACGAAGGCGCCGACGGGCAGCCCAACCACGCGGTCGTCATCGCGGGCTGGGACGACAAGCGCGGCGCGTGGCTCGTCCGCAACTCGTGGGACACCTGGTGGGGCATGGATGGCTACATCTGGGTGAAGTACGGCAGCAACGAGATCGGCACATCGGCGGCGTGGGCGGTGGTCGAGCCCGATGTGCCCGAGCCGAAGATCCAGACGTTCAAGGCGCGCAAGCTGAGCGTGCGCAACAAGACCGGCGCGGACCTCAAGGTGTTCGTGCAGTACAAGTCGGGCAAGACGTGGGCGCCGGCGAAGCCGGCCGAGGGCGCCGACGCGCTGGCGTTCACGATCGCCGACGGTGCCGAGGCGCTGCTCTCGGGCCTCGAGGTCTCCGGGGACAGCGCGCTGCCGCTGGTCGCGTCCGACGTGCGCCTGTGGGCCGAGACCAAGGGCGCGAAGGTCACGTGGACCAAGTACAAGGGCAAGAGCCTCGATCTCACCCCCAAGGGGAGCTACAAGGCCACCGAGCCCGAGACGTTCATCTTCACGTTCGATCCCGAGAACGCCGATGCTGCGCCCAAGTCCGAGCCGACCAAGGGCCTGTCCGCAGACGCGCTGTTCGACGAGGCGTACGCCGCGTTCGACGGGGGCAAGTACGCCGACAGCCGCAACATGTTCTCGGACTTCCTCACCCAGTTCCCCGGCCACGCGCGCACGCCCGAGGTCCGCTTCTGGCTCGGGTACGGGTTCTACATGGAGAGCAAGTTCTACGAGGCGCTGATGGAGTGGTACGACGTCACCGTCACCTATCCGGACGACGACTTCGTGGCCTACGCGCTGTTCTACTCGGGCCTGGCGTACACCGCCCGCGGGCAGTGCGATCTCGCGGTGCAGTGCTACGACCTCGTCGCGCACGCCGGCTACCCGTCGGCGACCGAGGAGTGGATCGCCGCGGCGAAGGAGCAGATCGACGACGTCACCAAGGGCGCCTCGAAGGCGTCCTGCGGCTAGTCGACGGCAGACGGGGCCTCGCGCCTCAGCCTCGGCGGCGACGCCAGCCGAGGCACGACAGGCCGAGCAGCCACAGGGCTGACTCGGCCGTCGCGTTTCCAGCGACCGAGCAGCCACGCTTCTCGTTCGGCGCGACGACGGGTGGATCGCCGCCGTCCGTCCGCGGCGGCTCGACGCCCGTGGCCCCCGCCGTGTCGCCGTCGGGCGCGGGCGCGGCGCCCGGCTTGCACGCGAGGCAGGGGCCGCACGTGGTCTTCGGCGGCGAGCCGCCGGAGTAGTCGAGCTCGCAGCACTCGTCGGGCTGACACGATCCCGGCTCGCTGCGCTTCTCGGCGCGTCCGGCGTGCTGCACGATCCGATCGGCGCTGCACGGCGCGCCCTCGGCCTTGCCGACGCATGCCTGCACGGCGGGGTTCTTCTCGTCGGCCGCGGCGGTCGCGGTGGTCGCGGCGGCGGAGATGACGAGGGCGAGGGCGAGGGTCAGCGGGGGCAGGAGACGCGCGAGCACGGCGACGAGCATCGCATGGCCGTCGTGGTCGGCCAACTGCACGGGCCGCGCGAGTCGAACGGGACGCTCGCCCTTCACGCGATCGGGCGCGGGCGTCCGGCCCGCGGGCGGGCCTGCTCAAGTCTGGACGGGCCCGGGGCGATGCTCCACCCATGCACGCCGCCGCCCTCGAGTTGGCCCAGCGAACCTCGACGACGGCGGGACCCTTCGCCGTCAGCCTCGCCCAGGACTGCCGGAGCATCGCCCAGACGATGCGGATGGGCGAGCTCGGGGAGGCGCTCGCGACGTTCGAGTCGACCACCGATCGCCTGCAGCGGTTCCTGACCTTCGTGGTGGTGACCTCGGAGCTGCTGCGCGCCGAGTCGCCGTCGATCGGGATCATCCTCGCCGACTACGGTCGGCGCGTGCTCGCGCTGCTCGACCGGGTCCAGGTCGCGCTGGATCGCAACGACCTCGTCGACCTGACGCTGGTGCTCGAGCACGGGCTCGGGCCGGCGCTCGGCGACTACCACGGCTACGCCATGCACGTCAGCGTGGCGCTCGCAGGCCGCCACGCCGCGTGATCGATCGCCGACGCCGACGCCACGCCCGATCCGCGAACAGCGAGAGGCTCGCGCCGAGGCCGAAGAGCGCCAGGCCGAGGGCGAGGGTCCGCGGCAGGTCGCGCGGTCGCTCGCGCGGCTCGTCGGGGGTCGGTGCCTCGGCGAGCGCGAGCGTGACGGCGGTGTCGCCGGCGCAGATCCCCGCGACCACGGCGCGGACGCGATCGTCGAGATCGACCGGCGAGGTGGCGTTGCGTCGCCCCGCGACGACGACGTGGGCGACCACGGACGGCGCGCGCACCTCGGTCTCCGGGTGCTCGACGTCGACGCGGACGTCGTCGATCCAACCGGTGGCACGCAGCGCGGCGGTGATCTCTCCGGAGCGCGCGAGCTCGAGCCTCGCGGCCTCGCCCTGGCGCGTCGGCACCAGCGTGGGATCGCCGAACAGCGCGGCCTTGTCGGGTGGGCGTCTCTGGGGCGTCGGGCTGCTCGCACCGCACGCAGCGAGGGCGACGAGGCAGCACGCCGACCAGCGGGCGGGACGGAGGCGGCGCATGGGGCCGATGGCAACGCCTCGGGGCCGACGGGTCAAGATTCCGGCCGGCCCGGGGGTCCGCGGGGCGACGCGGTCGGTCGCTCGCCGCCGGCGACGGGCGTCGACCCGGTCGGCCGCGGCCTCGGCTCGGTGCCGGGGACGTCGGGCTTCGCCATCGCGGCGGCGAGCTTGGCCAGCAGCCGCGCGTGGTGCCGCGAGATCGTGCTGACGTTCACGCCGGTCTTGGCGGCGTACTCGTGCATGCTCAGGCCGTCGACGTAGAGCGCCGTGATCATCGCCTGGCTCTCGGCGTCGGCGCCGTCGACGAGCCGGCGTAGCCGCGTCAACGCCTGCGAGCGCGCGATGCTCTCCTCGACGCTGTCCTCGGGGTCGGCGACGAGCTCGGGGTCGACCGGGGCGAGCCGCGCGAGCATGACCGCGGCGGTGGTCTGCGCGACGATCTCGGCCGCGGCGGCGACCCGCTCGCGGAGGCTCCGGGGATCGCTGACGTCGGGCGATGGCTGGCTGCGCTGGGCCTGATCGAGCAGGGCCTGCGAGGCCTGCAGCGCCCGCAGGGCGCGGGCGCGACGGCGGACCTGCGGCGCGGCGCGGCGGGCCGCGTCGATCATGGCGCCGCGCACCCGATAGTGGGCGAAGCCGGCGAACGGCACCCCACTTTCGGGGTTGTAGCGCATCGCGGCCTCGATGAGGCCCTCGCAGCCGGCGCTGTGCAGCTCGTCGGCGCTCGCGTGCGAGACCCCCGTCGCGAGGATGCGCGCGAGCACGGCGACCTTCGGCAGGTACTGCTCGACGAGGCGCGACTGCTCTGCGGTGAGCGCGGTCATTCGGGCGGCGTCGTCTGGGTCTGCAGATCCCGCAGGTGCTTGCGCAGCGCCCACTTCTGCTCGTCGGTCATGTTGTGGAAGCGGATGCCCATGTCGCGCGGCGAGCTGCGGACGACCACGCCGACGAGCGGGAGGTTGGCGCGCAGCGACGGGAACGTGAGCACGATCTGCACCTCGGTGCCGGCGCTCTCCCATCCCGCGCCCCAGAACGCGCAGCCGCCGAGGCTGATGTCGCCCAGCGAACGGCACAGCACGACCTCCTCGCCGATCACGTCGGCGTGGGCATCGATCGCGAACCGCGGGTGGAGGCGGGCTTCGACGGTCACCGTCGGTCGATGATAGCCGCAATGGCCGCCCTGACCGATTGACGAATCGTTCGACGGGGTGACAGCGTCCCGGAGGATCGCCTGACAAAATGTCACCCGGCCGCGCGACAGCCCGGCCGCATCGGGCGACAAGTGTGCTCAACCCAACGGCTTTGACGCCGCGGGCGCGGCGCATCGCGGCTTGCAAACCCTTGCGTCCGCGGACCTGCCAGCGGTATGGCTTGCTCGGCTCGGGCTGCGGCCTCCTCCACCATGCGATTGCGACTGACCCGTCTCGCCCTGTGCCTGCTCCCGCTGGTCGCCATGCCCATCGTCGGGTGCAAGAAGGAACCGACGATCCCCGGCACCGAGATTCCCGACACCGAGGTGAACCGGGACATCCTCGCGGTGCTCGAACGCTACCGCACCGCGTTCGTCCGGCGTGACGCGGCGGGCGTGCTCGCGACGGCGCACCCGACGTACTACGACACCGCCGGCACCGACGATCCGGGCGACGATCTCGAGTACACCGAGCTCGGCGTCGTGCTCCGCGAGCGCATGGCCCAGCTCGAGTCGGTGCGCTTCACCATCGACTACCTCGAGATCAGCGTCATCAAGGACCGAGCGACGGTGCGCGCGTGGATCGACGCGAGCTTCCGCCTGCAGCCCATCGCCGACGAGGTGGGGGCGGTCGAGGTCGACGGCAGTCACACGCGCAAACAGGACCACGCGATGTTCGAGCTGATCCGCGACGGACGGGCCTGGCGGATCACTCGCGGACTGTAGCGGTCGCGGTCGCGGCGGTGTCGCCGGCCGTCGAGAAGAACGCGATCCGGCGCCCCCACTCGGCCCACTGCGCGACGTAGCCGTGGGGCTGGTCCGGATCGCGGGCGAGACGGGCGAGCACCGCACGGGCGTGGTCCCAGCGTCCCAGCAGCGTGTACGACTCGAGCAGGGCGACGCGCGCGGCGCGGACGAACTCGGGCGTCGGCAGCCCTGCGCCGTCGTCGACCAGCGCGCGCTCGAGGTGTCCCGCCGCGCCGAACGGGCGCTCGGCCCCGAGGAGCTGACGCCCGAGGAGGTACTCGCCGGTCGCGGCGAAGCGCGGGTGCCGGGCGATCTCGCGGGCGGCCCAGCTCGCGGTGACCGTGCGGACGATCTCGTCGTCGGTCGCGTCGAACGGGGAGAGGTAGGCGAGCACGGCGGGCACCAGCTCGGGGTTCGCGGCCGCGAACTCCCGCAGCTGCAGCGTGCGCAGCCGGGCCTCCGACTGCGGCAGCGCGAGCGCCACGCGATACGCCGCGAGGGCGGCGTCGGTCCGGCCGAGGCTGAGCTCGACGTCGCCGAGCCGCTCGGCGATCGCGGCCTGGATGCTCGTCGTGAGATCGGTGCCCTGCGCCAGGCCCGACAGGACGCCGCGCGCGTCGTCCCAGCGGCCGTCGACGGCGAGCGCGTGCGCGAGCCCGAGGCCGTGCTCGGGCTGCGCGGGCTCGAGCGCGCAGAGATCGCGATAGTCGTCGATCGCCTCGGCGAAGCGACCGCGGGCCAGCGCGCGATCGATCTCGCCGCGCAGCTCGGCGGTCCGGTGCGCGCAGGGGCGCTCGAACACGGAGGGCCGACGGAAGCGCTGCGCGGCCGCGGCGACGTCGTCGTCGGTGACGCCGCCACGACCGTCGAGGAAGGCGATCCACTCGCGCTCGAGCTCCGCGAGCGCGGTGCCATAGGCGGCGTCGAAGTCGCCGGCGCTGCGGTACAGCACCGCCATCGGCTCGAACCCGCGGGTCTCGACGAGGTACAGACAGAACGAGCCCGCAGCCGTGTACGCCACCTGCGACGCCTTGGTGAAGAAGCCCGGGCCCATGATCGCGGCCATCGGCGGCAGCTTCTCCAGGCGGCGCAGGACGCCGGCCTGGTCGTGGAGATCGAGGCGCTCGGATTCCCGCGGCGCCATCGCGGTCGCGAACCCCTCGATGAGGCCCATGTTCAGGCGGCCGCCGGACAGGCTCACGCCGAACCACGGATCCCCGATCGTCGCGCCGAAGATGTGCGCGAGCTCGTGGTGCAGCACGGGGTGGGGGAAGGCGCGGTGGTCGAGGTAGATCTGCCGCCGCCACGGTGCGGCGACCTGCACCGTGCCCGCGCCCATCTGCCGGCGCTTCTGATCGGTGTTGGCGAACACGAAGCTCTGGACCTTGCCGTCGGGCTCGCGGCCGCCCATCGCGTCGCGCAGCTGCGCCCACGCGAATTCGTGCTCGAGGGCGATGGCGTCGATCGTCCGCGCGTCGGCGGAGCGCGGCGCGTAGTAGATGATGAAGTGCTCGGTCTCGCGGCTGCCCGAGAGCACCTCGGTGATCGACGCGAGGTCGGCGGTGAAGCCGTGGCTCGAGCCGCGCAGGCCGATCCACGCCGTCGCGGTCGCGAGGATTGCGATCGGCAGGCCGCGCAGCGCCGCCGTGCGCGGGGCGGGCCGGACCCACCGCAGGTCGGGCCCGAGCCACGCCCAGAGCCCGAGCACCGCCGCGGTCGCGCCCAGCAGGTTGTAGGCCCGGAAGCGCAGGTACGTGTCGCCGACGCTGACCGCCTCGTCGTAGACCGAGCCCGAGAAGTAGCCCCAGAACGGATCGAACGCGAACACGACCGGGTCCGCGATGAGGCGCCAGACGCCGATCGCCGTCGACGCGAGCATCGGCAGCGCGCCCAGGGCCAGGGCACGGGTGCGGGTCGTTCCCAGCAGGCCGCCGTAGAGCCCCGCGAGGACTCCGAGCGCGCCGCTGCAGCACGGGCCGGCGAGGAAGAACGCGGCGCCGCCGAGGGGCTCGCACGCCGGCTGCCACAGCTGGCCGAGGATCGGGATCGCGAAGGCGAGGCCGAGGAGCACGCCGAGCTCGGCGAAGGCGTCGCGCAGCAGGGCGCGCAGGGGCGTGGCGCCGCCGTTGGCCCGCGCGCCGCGGACCGCATCGACGCCGATCGCGATGCCGCCCGCGGCGGCGATCGGGCCCAGGACGAACGCGTGCTCGTAGCCCAGCGTCCCGACCAGCGGCGCCGAGGTGAGGCCGAGCCCCAGCAACACGGTGGCGACGAGGCGTCGGAACCGGGCGCTGCGCCACCGAGCTCGCCAGGCGATCGCCACGATCGACCAAGGCTAGGGTCGGGCGTCGGAGCTGCGCAACACAAATCCGCCGCGCTTGCGCCGGGCCGCGGCCGCCTGCGAAGCTCGTCGTCGATGTACGCCGCGTGGTTCGGGTGTGTCGCGGGCTGTCCGGCCCGCCTGTCGCTGTCCGAGGTCGTCTACCGCTGCCCGAGCTGCGGCGGGCTGCTCGAGGTCGTCCACGACACCCAGGCGCTGCGCGCACGCTCGGCGGCGGCGTGGATGAAGCTGTTCGACGAACGCTGGCTGCGCACGACCTGGCCGTACGGCTCGGGCGTGTGGGGCAAGAAGGAGTGGGTCGCCCCGCACCTGGACGACGACAACGTCGTGTCGCTGCTCGAGGGCGGCACCAACCTGTTCTGGGCCGAGCGCTACGGGCGGTCGATCGGGCTGTCGGACCTGTGGATCAAGCAGTGCGGCACCAGCCACACCGGGTCGTTCAAGGACCTCGGCATGACCGTGCTCGTGTCGTGCGTGAAGCAGATGATCGCCGACGGCAGGCCGATCCGCGCGCTGGCGTGCGCGTCGACGGGCGACACCTCGGCGGCGCTCGCGGCCTATGGCGCCGCGGCGGGGATCCCCGTCGTGGTGCTGCTGCCCGAGGCGAAGATCAGCGCCGCGCAGCTCGTGCAGCCCCTGGCGAACGGCGCGATCGTCTGCTCGCTCGCGACCGACTTCGACGGCTGCATGCGCGTGGTCCAGCGGCTCACCGAGGACCCGACGATCTACCTCGCCAACTCGATGAACAGCCTGCGGGTCGAGGGCCAGAAGACGATCGCCGTCGAGCTCGTGCAGCAGTTCGACTGGGCCATCCCCGACTGGGTGCTCGTGCCCGGGGGGAACCTCGGCAACGTGAGCGCGATCGCCAAGGGCTTCCTCCAGCTGCAGGAGCTCGGGATCATCGATCGGCTCCCGCGGCTGGTGTGCTGCCAGGCAGAGCACGCCAACCCGCTGTACCGCGCCTACCAGCGGGCAAAGGCCGCGGGCCGGGCGATGCAGCCCGAGGACTTCGCGCCGATCACCGCGACGCCCACGCTCGCGTCCGCGATCCAGATCGGCGATCCGGTCAGCCGTGGCAAGGCGATCACCGCGCTGGCCCGCTTCGACGGCGTCGTCGAGCAGGCGAGCGAGGCCGAGCTCGCCGACGCGGTCGCCCGCGCGGATCGGACCGGGATGTTCAACTGCCCGCACACCGGCGTCGCGCTGGCGTGCCTGGAGAAGCTGGTGAAGGCCGGCACGATCGCGCCGCGTGACCGAGTGGTCGTGATCTCGACGGCGCACGGCCTGAAGTTCACCGAGTTCAAGACCCGCTACCACGAGGGGACGCTCGACTTCCCCAGCGCGCACGCCAACCACCCGGTGCGCATGGACGCCGACCCCGACGCGGTGGTGGCCCGGCTGCACGCGCTGCTCGACGCCAGCGCCTGAAACGAAGAACGGCGCGCAGCCCGGTGGGGCGGCGCGCCGTCGAGGCGGGCAGGGGAGCGCGCGGCTCAGCGCTTGCTCATCGGCACGTAGTCGCGGGCGTCGCTGCCGGTGTAGATCTGACGCGGACGCGAGATCTTCTGCTCGGGGTCGTCGAGCATCTCCATCCACTGCGACAGCCAGCCCGAGGCCCGCGGGATCGCGAACAGCACCGGGAACATCTCCATCGGGAAGCCCATCGCCTGGTAGATGAGGCCCGAGTAGAAGTCGACGTTGGGGTAGAGCTTGCGCTTGATGAAGTAGTCGTCCGACAGGGCGATCTTCTCGAGCTCCAGGGCGATCTCCAGCAGCGGGTTCTTGCCGGTGACCTCGAAGACGTCGTCGGCGAGCTTCTTGATGACCTTCGCGCGCGGGTCGTAGTTCTTGTAGACGCGGTGGCCGAAGCCCATCAGCTTGCCCTCGCCCTTCTTCACCGACTCGATGAACGCGGGGATGGCCTTGACGTTGCCGATCTTCCGGAGCATCCGCAGGACGGCCTCGTTGGCGCCGCCGTGCAGGGGGCCATAGAGGGCGGCGCTCGCCGCCGCCAGCGAGACGTACGGGTCGGACTCGGCCGAGCCCACGCCGCGCGCGGCGCTGGTCGAGCAGTTCTGCTCGTGGTCGGCGTGCAGGATGAACAGCACGTCGAGCGCGCGCTCGAGCACGGGGTTCGGCTTGTAGTTGGGCTCGGCGATCTGGAACATCATCGCCAGGAAGTTGCCCGGGTAGCTCAGCGAGTTGTCCGGGTACACGTACGGCCGCCCCAGCGAGTGCCGGTAGGCCCACGCGGCGATGGTCGGCATCTTGGCGATGATCCGGACCGCGTGCTGCTTGCGGATGTCCGGGTCGCGGATGTCCTTCGCGTCGGTGTAGAAGGTCGACAGCGTGGCGAGGAACGCCACCAGACGGCCCATCGGGTGGGCGTCGTAGCGGTAGCCCTCGAGCGCGCGCTTGAGGAACTCGTGGACGAACGTGTGGGTCGTGACCGAGTGCTGCCAACCGGCCAGCTGGGTCGCGTTCGGCAGCTCCCCGTGCATGAGGAGATACGCCACCTCGAGGTACGTCGACTGCTCGGCGAGCTGCTCGATCGGATAGCCGCGGTAGCGCAGGATGCCGGCGTCACCATCGAGGTACGTGATCGCCGAGCGACACGACGCCGTGTTCATGAAGGCCGGGTCGTAGCTCATCAGCCCGAAATCGTCCGCAGCGACCTTGATCTGGCGCAGGTCTGCGGCACGAATCGCTCCGTCGGCGATGGGGAGGTCGTAGGTCTTCCCGGTGCGGTTGTCGGTAATCGTGAGCGTGTCGGCCATGCAGGGCTCCTGTTCGCGGTCGCGCGAACTATACGGGCAGGGGACGAGGGCACTCAACGTCGAAAAGCGCCGTTCGAGGCCGCGGGGACGCTTGGTTTGGGTCGGGCGACCCGTTTCGTGAGGGCGCGTCGCGCGGGGCGTCCGATTCGCGGACACGATGCGCCACCCGATGGCCCGTGCGAGGCGCACCGCGGCCACACCGGGGGCGATCTAGCTCGGTGGGACGTCGGGGGTGAAGACCTGGATGCGCGTCGTCGGGGCGCCGCTGGGGTCCGACCCGCCGACGACGAGGGTCGCTCCACCCTCGAGCGGGACGAGCTGACCACCCCGTGCCCGAAGGGCGGCGCGGGGATCTCCGGCGGCGAGGCTCTCGCGCTCGAGGGGCAAGAGGACGCCTTCGCCCTGCGCGTAGACCGCGACGTCGTCGACGAACCACCGCGGCGACGCCATCGGCGGATCCAACAGCGCCGCGCGCTCCTCGATCGCCGCGCTGCCGTCGGCCCCGAGGGTGACCACGAGCGCGTCGCCGGACGGCGTCGCGTCGCGCAGGCCACCGCCGCACAGCACCCGCACCGCGTCGCCGTCGCGGCCGCGATCGAGCTGGACGCAGCGACCGTCCGACCACTTGCCGGCCGGGCCGAGGGCCGCGGCGGCGCGCACGAGGTAGATCGCCGAGCGGCCCGCGTCGTCGGAGCCGAACAACACCACGTCCTCGGCGTCGTCACTGTCCTCGCGCGTGCTCCACAGCGCGCTGGCGCCCGCGCGTGGGGCATCGAGCTGCAGCCCGTCGACCACGCCCGCCCGCAGCGTGTCGTCGTCGCGCACGACGAGATCGATCGCGACGACGTCGAGCTTGGTCCCGCCGCCGAAGAGGGACAGGACCTTCGCGTCGCCGTCGACGGCCCACGCGGCGCCGGGGCGATCGCCGACCGACGCTGCGCCGGTGTGCTCGACGTCGATCCACGCGTCGTCGCCGGGATCGAAGCGGTGCACGCGGAGGCCGGAGGCCCACGCGACGCGCATCACCCCGCCGGCCGCGTCGCCGACGAGCACGCCGTCGTCGGCCGGCGGTGGGTCGGTCAGCGGGTCGGCCTCGGTGGTCTCGAGCGTGAAGCCATCCATGTACGAGGTCGCGCCGGTCGAGGACAACATCACGACGCCGCGGCCGGGCGCTGCGGCGGCGAGCACCGCGTCGTCGGGCAGATCGAGCAGGAGGGGGAACGTCGACAGCGCCCCGGGTTCGCCGAGGAACACCGCGATGCCCGCGCCGGCGGCCCCGAAGGTGAACGCCGCGGTGCGCCCCCACGCCAGCAGCGACTCGTCGCGGGCGAGGTACAGCGCGAGCGTGCGGAGCTCGTCGTCGGGGTCGAGCTGGACGCTCAGCTCGAAGTCGAGGCCGTCGGCCTCGGCGGTGTACGTGGCGCCATCGGGCTCGAGCACCATCGAGGCGTTGTTCGCGGCCTCGAGCTCGTCGGCGTCCTCGGGCACGACGACGTCGACGTCGACCTCTTGGATGGCGGGCTGGCAGCCGCTCGCCACGACGCCGAGCAGCCCCGACAGGCCCAGGCGCAGCATCGCGTCGGTCAGCGCGACCCCGGCGATCCGCAGGCGCTTGCGCTTGCCGGTCGCGCCCTGGACGACGGTGACCGCCGAGCGCGGGCGATCGAGCGTGCGCGCGAGCAGCTCGACGAGCGCCTCGTTGGCGGCACCGTCGACCGGCGGCGCGGCGAGCTGGATCTTGAGCCGGTCGCCGTGGCTGCCGACGATCCGGGTCACGGAGGCGCGCGGTACGACCTGCACGTCGAGCTCGATGCCGTCGTCGACGGCGCGGATGGCTGGGTTCATCGGGACACCACCACGGCAGGGGGCTCGCGCCCCGCGGCTTCGACGACGCCCGTGCCCCACGGCACGCCGTCGCGCAGGTAGACCACCTCGCGGTGGAGGTTCACGGTCGTGCAGACGTGATCGGGCACGAGCAGCACGATGCGATCGCGCGGGGGCGGCGGGTCGTCGCCGATGCGCACGGGCAGGTGCTCCTCGCTGGCGCGCAGCGGCTGCCAGTCGGGGTGACCGAGCACCGCGCACGCCGGCGGCGGTCGATCGGGCGCGATGGCCTTGCTGCCGGCGTCGAGCGTGATGTGGCCGGGCGCCGGGCGGGCGACGACGCGCGCGGCGACGAACGTCGAGGGCGCGGCGCCGATCGCCGCGGCCGGCCTCGCGCTGGCGACATCGACCAGCACCAGCGTGCCCGCGCCGATCTGGTGGCGCCACGACTCGGCGGCGCCGGGACGCAGCGCCGCGGACGACAGCGCGTGATCGAAGCCCAGGCTGCCCGACGTCAGGACCCAGCGGCACGATGGCACCGCGCGCACGAGCGCAGCGGTCGTCGAGTACGCCGCCTCGGCCGCCGCGCGATCGTCCCAGCCCAGGTGCCCTTCGTAGGCCTGGATCCCGACGATGTCCGTCGTGCGCGTGCGGGCCCACTGCGCCCAGATCTCCGGCGCCGATCCGGTGCGGTGCATGCCGACGTCGAGGTCCAGCCAGGGGTCGAGCCCGCCGGTCGCGACGATCGCCGCGAGGTGCTCGGGGTCGTCGGCGGTCACGCCCACGCGCGAGCGCGGCGCGGCGCGGGCGAGCGCGGCGACCTCGGCGAGGCGCACCGTGGGCACCGGGTAGGCCAGCAGGACGTCCACGTCCACGCCATGGGCGGCGGCGGTGTCGAGCACGAGCCGCAGCTCGGGGATCGTGGCGCACTTCAGGTGGCGGACGCCGGCGTCGAGGAGCAGGCCCACGAGTCGGCCCTGCTTGATCGTCTTGACGTGGGGGCGCCAACGCGCGGGCTCTCCGACGCGGCGCAGCATCGCGGCGATGTTGCGTTCGACCTGATCGAGGTCGACGACCAGCGCCGGGGTGACGCAGCCCGCGGCGTGCAGCGCGGCGCCGAGATCGTCGGGGGCGGTCGTCAACGCCGACAATCTACGCGAATCTGCGGCCCGGTGCGATTGCGGCGGGTCAGCCCGCCTCGCGGCACAGCACCTCGACGGTGCTGCGCAGGGAGTCCAGCTCGTGCGGCGGCAGGCCGAGGCGGGCGAGCTGCCGCTCGGCGGCCTCGGGATCGGGCACCGGGGGGCTCGCGAAGCCGTTGCCGGCGACGAGCGCCTCGCAGATCGCGATCGTCGACACGCCGTTCATGCTGGTCGCCGGATCGTCGATCTCGCTGTGGTGATCGCGGCACACCCGGACGACGATGTCGGGCAGGCCCCACGCTTGGGCGACGTGCTCGCCGATCTTGCAGTGCAGCGCGTCGACGAGCGCCGTGCGCTGGGGCCCCTCGAGCTTGGGCGCCTTCGCGTCGCCGAGCAGGCTGAGGATGATGGGGCGCCCGAGATCGTGGAGCAGCCCGCACACGAACGCGTGTTCGGTGTCGAAGCCGACGACCGAGGCGACGTGGCGGTGCACATGCGCGAGGACGATCGCGTGCAGCCGCGCGGCGGCGAGCTCGCGCCGCGGTCCGTTGCGGAACAGGTGCGCCTCTGCGACCGCCTGCAGCAGGACCTCGCGCAGGATGCTCCAGCCGAGCCGGAGCATCGCCACGCGCAGCGAGGTGATCGGGCTCGGCGGTCGGTACAGCGGCGAGTTCGCGACCGACAGCACGCGCGCCGCGACGATCGGATCCTGACGCACGACGCGATCGACCTCGCGGAAGTTCGCCTCGGGCGAGTTCGCCAGCGCCATGACCTCGGCCACCGCGGCCGGGAGCACGGGGAATGTGACGCCGGCGTGCAGGAGGTAGCCCGCGGCCCGCTGCACGGCGGGCTCGAACGAGATCCCTTCGATGATCTCGACCACCGGCGCGGGGGCCGGCGTGGGGCGAGCGCGTAGGAGCCCGGCGGTCGTCATCGGTTGTCCCATCGGCCGCGCCACGGCCCGCTTTCGTCCCGAATCCGGCCGTCAGCCGATGATCATGTCCTCGCGCTTGGCGCTCGTGCCCGCGGCGAACCGACCGGGATCCCACCGCGCGAGCATCGGGTGGCGCTCCTGGTGGACGATGAACTGCGCGAGCAGCCGGCCGACCGCCGGCGCCATCATGAAGCCGTGGCCGGTGAAGCCACACACCTGCAGCAGCGCGGGGACCCCCGGCGACGGCCCGACGATCGCCTCGCCGTCGGGCGACACGTCGTAGGGGCCGGCCCACTGCCGCAGCACCTTCAGCGACCCGAAGCGGGGCACGAGGGACACCAGCGTGGCGCCGAGGTGCGCGAGGAACTGCAGCGACGAGCGCTGGTCCACGTGCGTGCCGGTGTCGTGGCTGCCGGGCATCGTGATGCCGGCGACGATCTCGCCGCGGGTGCTCTGGGAGAAGTACAGGCCCGACTGCAGATCGACCACCAGCGGATCGAGGCACGGCTTCAGCGGCTCTGTCGACAGGATCTCGTGGCGGTGGGGCCGGTTGGGCAGCTCGATGCCGAGCGAGCGGTTGAGATCGTGCGACCACGCGCCCGAGGCGTTGACGACGATGCCCGCGTACAGGCTCTCGCCGGTCGACAGCCGCAGGCGCAGGCCGTCGCGCTCGGGCTCGGCCGCGATCGCGGCGGTGTGGGTGCGGACGATGACGCCCTTGCGGATCGCCTGGCCGGCGTAGCCCCACACGAACGGCCAGGGGAAGACCACGCCGTCCTCGGCGTTGAACGCCGCGAGCCGCACCTGATCGATGTCGAGGTCGGGGACGATCTCGCGGGCCTCCTCGCCGCTCAGCAGCCGCGTCGGCGCACCGATCGCGCGGTGGAGCTCGGCGTTGCGGCGCAGGCGGGACTCGCCGGCCTCCGTGCGCGCGATGAAGAGATAGCCGCCCTGGCGGAACCAGAGGTTGATGCCGAGCTCCTGCGCGAGGCCGCGGCAGATCTCGATGCTCTCCATCATGATCCGCACGTTGCCCTCGTCGCCCCACTGCATGCGCACGCCGCCGCCGTTGCGCCCCGACGCGCCGCTGACGAGGTAGCTGCGCTCGAGGACGACGACGCGCAGGCGCGACGACTGGGCGATGTGGTACGCGGTCGCGAGGCCCATGACGCCGCCGCCGACCACCGCGACGTCGCAGGCGGGCGGGAGCGCGACGTCGCGGCTGCCGAGGGTTGCCTGCCGGCTCATGGTTCGTCCTGGGCCTGGGCCTTCGTCGCCAGGGACGAGAGCGCCGCGAGGGTGACGGGCTCGGCGGGGGGCCGCGCCGTGAAGGGCTGCACCGCGTCGGCGCCGATCGTGCCGCGATCCAGCAGCAGTCGCACCAGGGCGACCGTGCACTCCTTGCCCTGGCAGGGCCCGGTGCCGAGGCCGGTGTAGCGCTTGATCTCTTCGACGCTCGCGAGGCCGAGCGCGATCGCGTGATCGATCTCGGCGACCGTGACGTCCTCGCAGCGACAGACGAAGATGCGTTGGGTCATCGGATGGTCCCCTGCCGGTGCGCCGCCACGATCGCCGCCGCGACCCGCTCGCCGTCGTCGGCCGCGTCCTGGGCGGTGGTGCCGGCGACCTCGCCGCAGGCCCAGAGCGTCCACGGCCCCGCGCCGCAGCGGCCGTCGGCGTCGCGGACGACCGCGAAGCCGTCGCCGTTCCACTGCACCTGGGCGCCGGCCTGGCGCGCGAGCTCGGAGGCCGGGGCCGCAGGCGACGCAAGCGCGACGCAGCCGGCCTCGCGCTTGCCCGAGGAGGTCGCGATCGCCTCGACCCGACCGCCGCCCAGGATCGCCCGGACCTCGTCGGGCGCGAGGGCGTCCGCGCCGAGCGTCGCGGCGAGCGGGCGGGCGAGGGACGGGGGACCGATCACCACCGTCGGACACGCGAGCACGTCGCCGGTGCGCGCGAGCAGCTCGGCGAGGCCGCGCGCCGCGAGCACGCCGGGCAGATCGTTGTTGCGAAGCGGCGTCATCACCTCGCGCGCGCCCGTGGCGAGCAGCACGTGCGCGGCCCGATACGTGCGCAGGACGTCCCCGTCGCCGGCGGTGTCCATCGCGGCGACCAGGCCCTCGGCCGGGTAGACGCCGAAGACCGCGTGGGCGTGCGCCACGGCGGTGCCGAGGTCGTGCTCGCGCCGCTCGAGGCAGGCGACGTCGAGTCCGGCCGCGCGCAGACGCGAGGCGGCGGCGCGGCCGGATCGACCGCCGCCGATCACGACGACGTCGGGGTGGTGCTCCTCGCACCGCGCGGGCGCGGCGGGTCGGTCGGGGAGGGTGCCGAGGCCCGCGAGGTTGCGCGCGACCTCCTGCATCACCCGGTTGACCAGCTTGGGCCGGACCATGAAGTGGTGGTGATCGAGGTTCGACGCGAACATGCGATCGACCAGCGCGGTCGGGTCGGGCCCACCCGACAACACGCGGTTCTGTGGCTCGACGCGCATGCCCTCGCGCACCGCGGTGGTGCACGCGCGGCGGTTGGGGACGCCGTCGATGCGCACCAGGCAGGTGCCGCAATCGCCCTGCAGGCAGAACGGGCCGCGGGGGCGGCGGTACTTGAGGCTGCGGCTGGTCGCGACGACGCCCGCCCGCAGCAGCGCGGCGGTGACGGTGTCGTCCCGGGTGGCGGCGATCGGGCGATCGTCGTAGAGGATCGTCAGGCGTCGCTCGGCGGCGAGCGGGGCCGTGTCGCGCGCGCGCAACAGGGGATCGGCACCGAACATGGGTGCCCACGGACGTATCAGGAAGCCGTGCAGGCGACAACCATCGGGGCCGTCGACGCGCCGATCACGGGGCGCGCGCGCCGAAGATCGCGGTGCCGATGCGCACGAGCGTCGCGCCCTCGGCGATCGCCAGCTCGAAGTCGTCGCTCATGCCCATCGACAGCTCGTGCAGCTCGACGCGGGGGCGCGAGGTGGCCGCCTCGGCGTCGCGGAGCCGTCGCAGCGCGCGGAACTGGCGGCGCAGCGCCTCGGGCGGCCCCATCTCGGGGATCAGCATGAGGCCGGCGCAGCGCAGCGCCTCGCAGGCCGCGACGCCGTCGAGCAGCGCGGGGAGCTCCGCGGGCGAGACGCCGGACTTGCCGGCTTCGCCCGCGACGTTGACCTGCACGAGCACCGCTTGCACGACGTTGGCCTCGCGGGCGCGGCGATCGAGCGCGGTGAGGAGCGAGGGTCGATCGAGCGTCTGGACCAGGGCGCAGCCCACGACGCGCTTGGCCTTGTTGCTCTGCACCGGCCCGATCATGTGCCAGCGCACGCGTGCGTCGGTGATCGCCGCGCGCTTGGCCTCGAGCTCCTGGGCGTAGTTCTCGCCGAAATCGGTGAGGCCGGCGGCGAGGGCCGCCTCGATCGCCGCCGCAGGGTGGAGCTTGCTGACCGCGACGAGGCGAACCGGCCCGCCCCCGGCCGCCCGCGCCGCGGCGTCGATGCGCTCGAGGATCGCCGCGGCACGGCCCGCGATCGTGTCCGGCACCGCGCTCATGCTCCGCCCCGCACGCCGAGCTCGGCGAGTCGCACGACGACCTCGGCGAGCGGCAGCCCGACCACGGCCGTGTACGAGCCCTCGATGCGGGTGACGAACGCGGCGGCGATCCCTTGGATGCCATAGGCGCCGGCCTTGTCGCGCCACTCGTCGCTCGCGAGGTAGGCGGCTTGCTCGGCGTCATCGAGCGCGCGCATCCACACCCGCGTGGTGACGTCGTGGACCTCGGTGGGGATGGCCCCGGTCAGGGCGAAGGCCGTCGTCACGAGGTGCACGCCCCCGGCGAGGCGTCGCAGCATCGCGCGGGCCTCGGCGGCGTCGACCGCCTTGCCGAGGACGGCGAGATCGTCGTCGCACCACACGACCGTGTCGGAGCCCAGGACGATCGCGTCGGGCGTCGCGACCGCCTCGGCCTTCTGTTGCGCGAGGCGGCGCGCGAGCGCGATGGGGTGCTCGCCGGCGGCCGGGGTCTCGTCGCAGTCGGAGACGCGGCGTTCGAAGCGCAGCCCGACGCGCGCGAGCAGCTCGGCGCGGCGCGGTGACGCCGACGCGAGGACCAGCGGAGTCGGTTCTCGGGCCACGGCGCGCATCGTCGGTCGAGGGGCCGGCGGACACAAGCGGATCCGCTACCCTCGATCGCGCATGGTCCACCGCCCCTCCCTGGTGTCGATCGTTGGATTCGCCGTCGCCGTCGCCGCCGTGCCCGCGGTGGTCGGCCCGCTCGCCGAGCTCGCGGCGGTCGATCCGCCCGGCCGCGATGTCGCGCCGGCCGCGACCGATCGCCTCGTCGGGCTGTGGAGCGCGAACGCAGCGGGGGGCGCGGGCGCTCCGGTGCGCTTCTACTACTTCCACGGCGACGGCCACGGGTTGCTCCGCTACGGCCGCGTCGGCCTGACCAACACCAACAGCTTCGACTACGAGATCGACGGCGATCTCGTGACGATCGTGTTCCGCAAGACCGGCGAGCGCCACCGCGTCCCGTTCCACATCGAAGCCGGTGCCGCGCCCGTGCTCGTGTTCGACGGCGATCCCAAGTACGGCGGCACCACCCGTTACGTCCAGGTGCGCCCCGAGCCGGTGGAGCCCCACGCGACGTGCGACGGGGCTCCGGTGGCGGGTCGACTCTGGATGGACCGCACCGCGTTCGCGACCGGCGGCTACGGCTTCGGGCTCTACCAGCTGCGCTGCGCCGGCATCGACGGCCGCGGCACCGGCTGGTTCCACCGCGGCGACTTCGACGACTGGACCACGGAGTCGTTGGTGTATCGCCTCGTCGGCGACGGCATCGAGCTGGAGTTCGCCAGCGGCCACGGCGTCGAGAAGAGCGCGCTGCGGGTCGACGGTGTCGAGCCCCGCACGCTGAGCCTCGCCGAGGATCCGCGGGACTTCTGGCACCCGCATCGCTACGTCGACGTCGGGCCGTCGTTCGGGGCGCTGGACCCGGGCGCGCCGATGACCTGGGCGCTGACCGACGGCGCGCGCTGAAGCGCCAGCGTCGCGCGAACTAGCGACGCGTCGCCGAGGAGATCACGTCGACGTCGACG
>LNFB01000173.1 GCA_001464385.1 Deltaproteobacteria bacterium Ga0077550
GGGGCGAGGCGCCAGAGGACCGCGGCCGCGAACATCACGAGCGCGAGCGCGGCCGACAGCATGGTGCCGAGGAAGATCGGCTCGCGGGCGCGGAGCGCCTGGTCCATCGATCGGGCGAGGGCGCCCACCGATCGACGGGCGGCCGGGCGAACCGGCCACGCGACGCCGCCCACCGGCTGGCAGAGGCTGCTGGGCATCGCCGCCAGGGCAGTGTGCCGCGCGTCACGTCGATGCGCGGGCCCCAGCGCGTCCGCGACGAGGGCGTCGAGGGTGTCGCCGTCGTCATCCACGTCGAAGCTCGAACGCATCGGCGTCGGCGACGTCGTCGAATGACGAGGGCGCAGATCGGAGTCGGGCATTCGGTCGTGCATCGGGTCCTCCACGTGGCGTTGCGAACATCAGGAGGGACGTGGCCCTCGATGGCTTGATTCGCCGGCGCGCGTCGCCCCGGAACACGCCGGCCTGCGCGGACGAACGAGGCATTTCGGGCCACGCGGAGCCCCACACTGTGGGACACGCCCCGGGGACGCGGCGAGCGGCGGATCGGGCGCCCGATGATATGCTCTGGGTATGGTCTTTCGCCGATCCTCGCCCCGTGCCGTCCTCGATGGAGCCCGAGTCGCTGCGTGGGTGCTGGGTGTCGCGAGTGGCGGTGTGCTCGGGGCGTGCAGCGTGGACACCACCGGCACCCCTGTGTCGCTCGTGCCGCACTGCGGCGATCTCGACGGGAACCTGACGTGCATCGCGGAGTATCCGTCGCGCCCGTACTGCAATATCTGTGTGCCGGCGAGTCAGTCCCAGGGCTGCGTGACGAAGGCGCCCGCGCCGTCGTGTTCGCCCGACGGCAGCACCGCGCCCGTCACCACGGGTGACGACGACGCGAGCAGCGGCGGGTCCTCGAGCGGCACGACCGGAGACGAGGCCAGCAGCACCGGGACCCCGGCCGACACCACCTCCGCCGACTCGAGCACGACCACGCCCGTGGTGGCGTGCCGCGACGACGGTCGGCTCGACGCCGATTGCGACGGGGCCGATCCGTCCGCGCCGTACTGCGTCGACGGCGGCTGCGTCGCCTGTGACGCGGCGGGCGGCGACGACTTCTGCGGCGCGCTCGATCCCGTCGCACCTGCCTGCGACGCGACCACCGGCCGCTGCGAGTCGTGCGACGACGCGCCGGCGGGGTTCTGCGACGGCGACACGCCGGTGTGCGGAGCGGACGGCGCGTGCACGGCCTGCACGAGCCACGATCAGTGCGCGACCGCGTGCCACCTCGCGCCCACAGATCCCCTCGCGGGCGAGTGCTTCCCGTCCGACCAGGTGCTGTGGGTGCAGGCGTCGTCGCCGTGCCCGGGCCTCGGCACCGAGGACTCGCCCGCGTGCAGCCTCGCCGACGCCGTCGCGCTCATCCCCGCCGGCGAGTCGTGGACGATCTTCGTCCAGGGCGGGACCAACTACGCCGAGCAGATCGTGATCGAGGACGTGAGCGTGGCCCTGCGTGGGTCGGCGAACGCACAGATCGTCGGTCAGCCCCTGCTGGACGACGCCTCGATCGTGGCCACCA
Organism: Deltaproteobacteria bacterium Ga0077550; assembly: GCA_001464385.1. Lineage (GTDB taxonomy): Bacteria > Myxococcota_A > Polyangia > Nannocystales > Nannocystaceae > Xiheibacterium > Xiheibacterium aquaticum. The sequence goes on from LNFB01000173.1 coordinate 1,562, forward strand.
ACGCGTTCACGTACATCGACGCGATGCGCGTGCGGGGCAACGCGCAGTCCCACGGCATCTCGGCCGGGGGCGGCACCCTGTGGATCGAGGACGCTCAGGTCCGCAACAACCTCGAGTACGGCATCTTCCTCACCGAGCCCTGCGACGTCACGCTGCGCCGCGCCTCGGTGCTACGCAACGTCGGCGGCGGCATCCGCCAGTTCGGCGGCACGCTGCGGCTCGACAACGCCAGCGTCGTCGGCAACGGGGACGCGGCGAGCGGCCCCGGGATCAACCTCCAGTTCGCCACCTTCGAGGCGGTCTACTCGACGATCGTGAACAACGACGGCGTCGGCGCCGACAGCATCCAGTGCCTCGAGACCGAGGGCGCCCTGCGCAACAGCATCGTCGCGGGGCACGCCGCCAACTCGATCGAGCTCGACTGCTTCGCGTTCGACTTCGTGACGAACGCGATGGACACCGCGAGCTTCGTCGAGAACGACAGCGTCGCGATCGGCGTGTACCAGGCCGGATGGTTCGTGAACCCGAGCGAGGGCGACATGCGGCTGTCGAACCCGGAGACCACCGCGTTCGGCATGATCGCGCAGTGGCTCGCCGGAGACGCGCCCGAGGACGCCGACGGCACCCCGCGGCCGATGGGCGGGGCGCTGGGCTACGTCGGGGTCGACGAGCCGTGAGCGCCGCGCCGCTGCGCTTCTACTACGACGTGGTCTGCCCCTACGCGTACCTCGCGTCGCTGCAGATCGACGGGTTCGCGCGCCGGTTCGGCCTCGAGGTCGAGCGCCGCCCGGTGCTGCTCGGCGGCCTGCTGCGGGCCTTCGGTGCGCCCGATGATCCCAACCGGGCGATGTCGCCGGCGCGCACGCGCCACACCCACGCCGACATCCGGCGGCAGGGCGCGCTGCACGGGCGCACGCTCGCCGTGCCGGAGTCGCACCCGCGGCGCACGCTCGACGCGATGCGGCTGGTGATCGCGGCGCCGTCCGAGCGGCGCACTGCGGTGGCGGCCTCACTGTTCGCCGCATACTGGGAGCAGGGGCGCGACGTGGCGGCCCGCGAGGTGCTCGCGACGATCGCAGCGGCGCACGGCCTCGACGTCGCCGCGATCGATGCGCCCGAGGTGAAGGCCGAGCTCCGCGCGCGCACCGACGAGGCCGCGGCGGCGGGCGTCTTCGGCGTCCCGACCTTCGCGCACGGCGAGCTGCGCGTGTGGGGGCAGGACCGCCTCGGCATCCTCGAGGACGGGCTGCGCCGCGGCGGCCGGATCCCCGAGGGGCCGCCGCCCACCCCGCGCTGGATCCGAAGCGATCCGCCGCCGTCGGTCCGCTTCTTCCACGACTTCGCGAGCCCCTTCAGCTACCTGGCCTCCACGCAGATCGAGCGGGTGTGTGCGGCCGCGGGCGCGACGCTCGAGGTGGTGCCGATCCTGCTCGGCGCGCTGTTCCGATCGATCGGGACCGCCGACGTGCCGCTGTTCACGATGCACCCCGCCAAGCAGGCGTGGGTCCGCCGCGACCTCGACGACTGGGCGGCGCACTGGGGCGTGGCGCTCGCGTTCCCGAGTCGGTTCCCGATCCGATCGGTGCTGCCGCTGCGGGTCGCGCTGCTCGAGCCCGCGGCCACCGCCGCGATCTACCGCGCGGCGTGGGTCGACGATCTCCCCGTCGCCGAGCCCGAGGTCCTCGCGGGCGTGCTCGATCGAGCGGGGCTGCCCGCCGCGGACCTGATCGCGCAGGCCGAGGGGGACGCCGCCAAGGCGGCGCTGCGCCGCAACACCGAGGACGCCGAGGCCGCCGGGATCTGCGGCGTGCCGAGCTTCGTGGTCCGCCGCGCCGGCCGGCCCGACGCCGTGCTGTGGGGGCAGGATCGCCTCGATCTGCTCGCGGCGACCCTCGCGGGCTTCGACCTCCCGGCGTGAGGTCCACGCGCGCCCGCGGGCCCGTCGGGACCGTAGCGGACGGGCGCGGGTCGATCCATGCTGCCCCCGCCGTGGTCGCCGCCCCCGACGCATCGAGCGAGCCCACGACCCTGTCGGGGACGGTCGAGCGCGTCGTCTACCACGACGAGCGCACGCGCTACACGGTGCTGCGAGTCCACGTGCCCGGCGTCTCCGAGCTCGTGACGGCCGTCGGTCGGGCGTCGGCGCCCGAGGTCGGCGCCCAGCTCACGCTGCACGGCACCTGGGACGTGCACCCCAGCCACGGCCGCCAGCTCCGCTTCGATCGGATCGAGGTCGAGCTGCCGACGACGCTCGCCGGCATCGAGCGTCGGCTGATGCGCTATCCCGGGATCAAGGACGTCATGGCGGCGCGCATCGTCGCGCGGTTCGGCATGGACACGCTCGACGTCATCGACAAGACGCCGCGGCGACTGCTCGAGATCGAGGGCATCGGCCCGCGCACCCTCGAGAAGATCGCCGAGCACCACCAGACCCATGTCGGTCCGATCGCCCAGCTCGAGGCCCAGCTCGTCGAGCTCGATCTACCGGCGTACCTCGGGCGCGCCATCCACGAGCGCTTCGGCGGCGACGCGATCGCGGTGGTCCGCGCCAAGCCCTACCGCCTCGCCCGTGAGGTCCGGGGGATCGGGTTCTCGACGGCCGATCGCATGGCGCGGACGCTGGGCCTGGCGATGGACAGCGCCGAGCGCATCGAGGCCGGGCTCCTGCACACGATGGAGCTCGCGGCGCAGGACGGCAACTGCGCCCTGCCGATCGAGGTGCTGGTGCGCAAGGCCGCCGCCGCGCTCGGCGTGGCCGAGGACGCGGTGCGCACGGCCGGCGAGCAGCTCGTGTCCGCCGGCGATCTCGTGCTCGAGTACGGCAACGACGGCACGCCCCTCTGCTTCGCCCCGGAGCTCGTCGCCGCCGAGCGGGCGTTGGCGGAGTCCATCGCTGCGATCGCCACCGCGAGCCACCGGCGCTGGAGCCTCGTCGAGCTGCCCTCGGGCCTGAGCGCCGGGCAGATCGCGGCGGTGCGGGCGGTGGCCGATCACGGCGTCGTCGTGCTGACCGGCGGACCGGGCACCGGCAAGAGCACGGTCGTTCGCGAGATGCTGAAGCTCGCGCGGGCGCACGACGAGCCGCTGCTGCTGTGCGCGCCGACGGGCCGCGCGGCCAAGCGGCTCGAGCAGGCGGCCGGCCACGAGGCGCGCACGATCCACCGACTGCTCGAGTTCCAGCCCGAGACCGGCCGGTTCCTCTACGGCCCGATGCAGCCGCTGCCCGCTGGACTCGTGGTGGTCGACGAGGCGTCGATGCTGGACGTGGCCCTCGGCTCCGCGCTGTTCGGCGCGCTCACGCCCGCGCACCGCCTGGTGATCGTCGGCGACGGCGATCAGCTGCCGTCGGTGGGGCCGGGCAACGTGCTGTCGGACATCGTGTCGGCGGCCGAGCGCCCGGGCTCGCCGCTCGGGCACGTCCGGCTGTCGGAGGTCTTCCGCCAGGCCCACGGCAGCAGCATCGTCGAGAACGCCCACCGCATGCTCCACGGCGAGTCGCTGCGCGCCGACGAGCCGGGCGCCCAGGGCGAGTTCTTCGTCGTGCACGCCCGCAGCCCCGAGCACGCCCACGAGCTGTGCGTGCGTCTGGCGGTCGAGCGGATCCCCGAGGCCTACGGGCTCGACGGCGCCCACGACGTGCAGCTGCTGTGTCCGATGCACAAGGGCAGGGCGGGCACCGAGGCGCTGAACGATGCGCTGCAGGCCCGGCACACCGGCGGACAGCCCGAGGTCTCGATCGAAGGCGGTCGCGGCCAGCGGCTGCGCCGGTTCTGTGTCGGCGACCGCGTGATGCAGACGAAGAACGACTACACCAAGGGCGTCTTCAACGGCGACATCGGCCGGGTGCTCTCGGTCGATCCGAGCACGAGCTCGCTGGTCGTCGACGTCGACGGCTCGCGCGTGACGTACACCGGCCACGAGGCGCTGGCGCTGTCGCTCGCGTACGCGGTGTCGATTCACAAGAGTCAGGGCAGCGAGTTCCCCGCGGTGATCGTGACGCTGTTGCCCGAGCACCACGTGATGTTGCGGCGCAACCTGCTGTATACGGCGATCACGCGGGCGCGACGGCTGTGCGTCGTGGTCGGCGATCCGCGCTCGATCGAGCAGGCGATCGCGCGGACCGACGGCGCGCGCCGGCACACCGGCCTGGGCCGGCGGCTGTCGGAGGCCCTGGGCTCGGTGGTCGTCGAGGCCGGCGCCGGCGTGCCCGGCGGCGAACCGTGGTAATCGTCGAGCGATGGCCACTGCCGCGCGCGCGTCGGTGCGGATCCTCGGGGTCGACCCGGGGACGCTGCGCGTCGGCTACGCGATCATCGACGCCAGCCCCGGGCGCGCCGGGGCGTCGATGCGCTACCTCGAGTGCGGTGTCATCGCGGCGCCGGCCAAGGACGACGTCGCGGTGCGCCTGCTCTCGATCGCGACCGATCTCGGCGCCGTGATCGACGAGTTCTCGCCCGGGCAGCTGGCGATCGAGCGGGCGTTCGGCGGCAAGAACGTGCACAGCGCGCTCACGCTGGGCCAGGCGCGTGGGGCCCTGATGCTCTTGGCCGCGCAGCGGGGCCTCGCCAGCTTCGAGTACGCGCCGGCGCTGGTGAAGCGGATCGTGGCGGGCCACGGCGCGGCGACGAAGCTCGACATCGCGGAGCGCGTGCGGCTGCTCTTCGATCTCCGCACGCCACCGCGGCCCGACGCCGCCGACGCGCTGGCGATCGCGTGCTGTCACGCGCTGTCGCGGTGCTGAACGCGGCGGCCCTGGTGCGCGCGGCCGCGACGTGGCACCTTGGCGTCGATGATCGGCTGGCTGAGCGGTACGGTGCGTGCGCGGGATCCCCTCGCCGGCGAGGTGATCCTCGACGTCGGCGGTGTCGGCTACCAGATCACGGTGTCGCTGCAGACGCTCGGCGCCGTCCCGGAGATCGGCGAGGCGTGCACGCTGTGGATCCAGACCCACGTGCGCGAGGACGTGCTGGCGCTGTTCGGCTTCGCCGACCCGACCGAGCGGCGCGCGTTCCGGCTGCTCATCGGCGTGCCCCAGGTGGGGCCCAAGCTCGCGGTCGCGGTGCTCGGCGGATTCCCGCTCGGGGAGCTGCTCGCGGCGATCGAGGCCGAGCACCGCACGCTGCTCGAGCGCATCCCCGGCGTCGGCAAGCGCACCGCGGAGCGCATCTTGCTCGACCTCAAGGACAAGGTCGCGCCGCTGCGCGAGGCCATCGGCGCGGCGGCGGGCCCGGCCGACAGCGGCACGCACCCGACGTCCTCGTTCGCCGACGACGCGCGGGCCGTGCTCGTGAACCTGGGATGGAAGGCGAAGGACGTCGACGCGGCGCTGACGAAGGCCGACGACGGCCAGCCGGGCACGCTCGACGCGCTCGTGCGGCGGGCCCTCGCCCACCTGATGTCGCGGCCCTGATGTCGCGGCCCCGATGTCGCGGCCCCGATGTCGCGGCCTTGGCGTCGCGGCCTCGAGGGGAGCTACAGCCCGCGCACGGCGTCGAGCAGGTCGCCGATCGTCAGCGCCTCGGGGACATCGTGGCGCACCAGCTCGTTCCACAGCGGCAGGAGCGACGCGTCGCGCTGGCTCGACGCGAGGACCTCGCGCAGCGCCGCGACCGCGGCGCGACGACGGCCGCGCAGCAGCGCCTCGCGCAGGGCCTCACCGACGGGGCCGTCGATCTTCGGCCGCTCCGGCATCGGCACGACCTTGGCGCTCACGGCGAGATCGGCGAGGCGCGGCGCATCCGGGCGCGGCGCGGCGGGCGTCGAGAACGCTGGCGCGTCGCCGTCGATCACCACGCCGGTGGAGGGGCGCACGGGCCGTTCGATGACGACCGGCGGCACGGCGGCGTCGCGGCGGCCCCAGCGACGCGTGCGATCCCAGGCGTCGTCGCGCTCGCGCTCGCGCTCGCGATCGGGCGGTCGCGGCGCGAGGTGCCCGGCGGCGACGCGCTGCTCCATCGCTTGCCCGCGGTGGAGGATCTCCTCGCCGTGGCCCTGCGGCAGCACGGTGACGACGGTCTCCTCCTTGATGATCGCGTAGAGCACGTCGCCGAAGTCCGCGACGGGGATGAGCGTCTGCGGCTCGCCGAGCATCGCGTCCAGGGTGCGGACCGCCTTGCCGTCGGCCTCGGCCGCGCTCAGCGCAGCATCGAGTCGATCACGCAGGGTCTCGTCGTCCTCTTCCTCGCGCCGCGGCACCAGCTCGCGCAGGCGCTGGACGGCGCGATGCGTGATGCTGTAGCGGCGGTGGCCGGGGAACGGAGGGCGCAGCATCGATGCCCGATGTAGCCCAGCTGGGCCGGATTTGCCACTGGCGCAACCAGGCGGATGGGGGGAGGTGAGGCATTGGGACGCGGGGGTCTGCCCGTCCGCCCCTGGGCGCGCCGCGGCGTCGCGAACTTGCCAAAGCCCGACCCCGGCCCCCAAGATGGGGCCGTGCCCCGTTCCCTGGTCGTGCGCGCGTTGGCGTGGCTGCTCGGAGCGCTGGCGCTCGCGCCGGGCGCGGCGGGGGCGCAGCCTTTCCGCGGCGCCGGCACGTCGAGCCCCGAGGCGAAGGACAAGACACCGACGGCGGCACGGGCTCGTGCGCTCGACAAGGCGCGCAGGGCCGCGCTGGAGGCCGCGCTCGCGGAGCTCGGCAAGCTGAGCAAGTCCGCGCGCAAGTCGATCCTCGGCAACACCTCGGCGTGGACCGGATCGTACCGCGTGCTCTCGGAGCGCGACGCCGGCGACGGGGTCGCGATCGAGGTCGAGGTCGACATCGATCTCGCGCGGCTCCGCAAGCGGGCCGAGGGCGGATCGACGACGGTCGCGGCACCGCTGTTCCTGCTCGAGGGGGTCGACGCCGGGGCCTCGTGCGAGCCGAAGACCACGCTCGCGGCCCGCATCGAGGACGAGCTCGAGGTGGCGGGCGCGGTCGGGAGCGAGGGCGCTGCGCTGCGCGTGACCGTCACGTGCGCGTCGCTCGGCCCGGTGCCCCACACCTTCGAGCACGCCGCCCACGTGGCGGTGGTGGCGAGCTCGGGTGGGCGCACGATCGCGTCGGCGGAGCTCGATGGCTTCGCGAAGTCGCCGCAGGAGGCGCTGACGGTCGCGGTGGGCGAGGCGGCCGGGAAGATCGGGGCCGCCCTCGCGCTGCACCGCCGTGGCCGCGTGCTGCTCCGCGTCGCGGGTGGTCGCCCCTCCGTGAAGCTGCGCCGGCTCGAGCGCGCGCTCCTGCAGTCCGTCATGGGCGTGAACGCCGTCGAGCTCGCGAGCCTCGACGAGCGCGGCGTGGTCGTGTTCTCCGTGCTCGGCGTCGCCGATGCGCCCGCGCTGGCGCAGGCGTTGTCGTCGCTGCAATCCCCCGGGGTCCAGGCCTCGGTCACCGCGATCGAGGGTCCGGATGTCTTGGCGATCGAGCTGCGTTGAGTCGTTGCTGCTGCTCACCCTGGGTGCGGGGTCGCTGGTCGCGTGCCGCCCCGCCCCGGGCCGCGGCGCGACGCTGCAGGTCGTCACCGTGGCGCCGGACGCCGACGCCGACGTCTGGGTCGACGGCAACTACATCGGCCGCGTCGGCGATCTCGGCCGCGCCGCTGCACCCCTCGCGCTCGCGCCGGGGAAGCACCGCGTCGAGGTCCGCAAGCCGGGGCGGTTCCCCGTGCAGCGCACGATCGAGGTCGACGGCAGCGCGCCGACGATCCGGGTCGAGGCGGAGCTGCTCGAGGATCCCTAGCGGACCACCCGCGAGAACCCCCGCGGCACCATGAACGGCGGCAGGTGCCCCACGGCGTGCTCCTCGATGTCGTCGACGTCGGTCTCGCCGGTCGCCTCGAACTCGAGCTGCACCTGCGGATCGCCGTCGGCGGCGTGCACGAGGTTCGCGCGCACCCACGTCAGTCGTCGGTGCTCGAGCATCGCCTCTTCGATGCTGTCGAGGCACGCGCGCCGACCTTCGAGGTTCACCAGGCCGTCGTCGCGGCCGAGGATCTCGGAGAGCACACCGCCACGGAATCGCCCGGCGTAGCCGGTGTGGACGAAGCCGTCGTCGGACGCGGCGCCGGGCTGGCCCTCGGGCACCGTCGGGATCGTCGTCGCGGCCTGGGGGGTGCGGACGAGGACCTCGTTGCCGCCGGCCTGCATCGCGCCGCCGGCCGCGAGCTCGACGCCCGCCGCGGGCACGAACGTCTCGCTGCGCTCCATCACGCGCGACGCGAGCACGCCGACCTCCTCGAGCAGCAGGAGCTGCCGCAGCGCGGTGCCGAACGCCTGGCGGATCATCCGGCCGTTCTCGAGCGGCACGGTCGCCTGGGGAATCACGGGGATGATCGGCAGGGTCGTGCCGTTGGTCCGCACGGCGCGGGCGAGCTCGAGGATCTGCCGCACCGCGTCGACGACGATGAGGTTCTCGGTCGTCCGCGCGATCGGGACCACGGTGTCGAGCGCGGGGCCCTCGGCCATCACGAGCTGGGCCTCGGACTCGAGCCAGCCGAGCACGACGGGATCGAAGAACCGCGGCACGGTGAAGGGCTGCGCGCACAGGATCCGCGCGCCTGCGTCGAGCTGGAGGGTCGACAGCGCGGCGCGGCCGATCTCGCGGAGGTGCGCCCCGGTGCGCAGCGTGTCGCGGGCGACTCCGCCGATGCCCCGCGCCTCCATCACCAGCTCGACGCCGGCGGGGAGCGTCACCGCGTCGGGGCCCGGCTCGAGCACGTCGACGGTGAGCAGGGAGCTCGCGAGGCGCTTGCGCGAGCGCACCGTGTACCCCTCGGGGTAGTCGAGCGCCGCGGTGTCGAGGCCCCGCGGGCGGCGGATGACCGCGCGTACGGGCAGCCGCCGGCAGGCGTCCAGGAGCGTGCGATCGCCATTGGCCGGATCCACGGGCATCGCGATCGCGTCCATCTTCGACAGCGCGACCAGCAGGATCAGGAATTCGGCGACGTTGCCCATCGACAGCGCGACCAGATCGCGGGCGCCGATGCCGAGGCCCGCGAGCTCCTTGGCCCGCCGCTCGGCCCGCGTCAGCAGGCCGCGGCGGCTGAGCGTCGTGTCCTGGCTGTAGACCGATCTCGGCGCCCCAGATCGCTCCACCGCTTCGAAGAGGCGCGCGTAGAAGTGACCTTCCGACATGGCCGTCCGCGAGGCTTTGGGCCTCAGAAGCGCGGAGCGTATCCAAGATCGACGGTCGTCACCAGCGCCGCGCCGCCGGGCAATCCGGCCTCGGCGAAGGGCGTCTGGCCGCAGCCGTCGGCGCCTTCGGGGGGATCCCCCGCGTCGCCGTTGCCCATGACGGCGAGCGCCGGCGTGATCCTCAGGCCGAGCTCGTGGTTGCGCCGCCGCCCGAGCAGCAGCAGCGCCGAGAGGCGTGGTCCGAGCAGCAGGCCGCCGCGCTGCGCGACCCGCCCGTCGCGCGACGTCGGGCACGTCAGCTCCGAGGTGCCGTCGCGCGAGAGACCCTCGTACAGGACGCCGAGCAACCCGCCGACGCCGAGCTCGAAGCGGCGGCCGCGGCCCAGCGCGATCCCGAAGTCGGTGGTGATCGCGAGGTGGGCGTCGATCAGGCGGTGGCGGGCCTTCGCGTCGCTGGGCTGGCCGTACACCGCGAACTCGGCCCCGAGGTTCACGCGCTCGCGCGTCCCGAGGAATGCGCCGCCGCGGATGCCGAGGCCGAGCAACGGCAAACGCTCGACGAGGTCGGTGTCGCGCAGCCGGCCCATGTGCGCGAGCACGACCGGCAGGAACGGACCGACGCGCGCGGGGCTGCGCGTCGAGACGATCGGTGCGGGCGCAGGGGTGGGCTCGGGCTCGGGCTCGGGCTCGGGTTCGTCGGTCGGATCGATGCGCGTGACCGCCTCGCGCAGCGCGGGCGGGGGACCCGGCGGGGGCGCGTCCACGGCCGGAGGCGGATCCTCCGGGGCCGGGGGCGTCAGCTCCGCGACGATGCGCTCGACGTCGGCGCGGTCCTCCGCGTCGGGGGCCGCGTCGAGGTAGGCCCGGTACGCGGTGATCGCAGCGTCGCGGTGCTCGATCGCCGCGGCGTCGCCCGACGCGGCGGCGAGCATCAGCGCGTGGTGACACACCGCGATGTTGAAGTGGAGCTGTGGCGTGGGCGCCAGCGCGAGCGCCCGCTCGAACTCCGCGAGCGCGCCGACGTAGTCGCCCTTGCCCGCGGCGGCCTTGGCCCGCCTCACCGCGATGTCGGCCTCGCTACGGGGCTTCGCCTCGCTGACGCCGCTGGCGAGCGACACGACGAGCGCCACGACGAGCGACGCGAACGGGGATCTCGGGAGCGGGCGCAACGCGGCACCAGTGTTGCGAGTGCGGCGCGTCGCTTCAACCACCGAGGGGCGTCGCCTCGAGCTTGGGCAGGGAGCCCGGCACCGGGGGCAGCTCGGCGGCGCCGGGCGGCGGCGGCAGATCGGCCATCGCGGGGGCGGCCGACGGCGTCGGGTCCGGCGCAGCCGCGGCGGCCTTGCCCGGGTCGGCCTTCGCGTCGGTGCTCGCGGCCTTGCCGGCCTCGGGTGCCTTGGTCGGCGTCGTCGGTGTGCTCGAGACCAGCGCACCCGATCCGTCGCGCTCGGGGAGCACCACGCCGGTGGCGGTCAGTCGGGCATCGCGGGCCCGGGCGATCGCATCGCGGCGCTCGAGGTACAGCTGCACGAGGCGGCGCGCCGCGTAGTGGGCCTTGATCCGCCACGCCGGCTCGTTCGCGAGGAGCACCGCGAACGCGATCTCGGGGCGGTCGGCCGGGGCGAAGCCGATGAACCAGTTGTAGTTCAGCGACGGGGCCCGCTTGCCGGTGAGGCTGCCGGTCTTGCCGGCGACGCGCACGCCTTGGATGTAGTCGTTGCCCTGGCCGTCGCGGAAGCTGATCCGCGCCGTGCCGTTGGTCGTCGTCGCCTCCATCATCGCGCCGATCGCATCCGAGATCTCGCGGGAGATGACGCGCTCGGGCTTGGCGAGGGCGGGCGTGAGGTCGGTGCCGTCGGGCCCGAGGACCTGGGCGATGACGTGCGGCGGTTGGACCATCCCGCCGCGGGCGAAGATGCTGGCGAGCAGCGCCCCGTGGATCGGGCTCATGTCGATGTTCCAGAACCCGGCGGCGACCTTGGCCCGCTCCTTCGGATCGCTGGGGATGTGCGCCGGCGAGCGCTCGACGTTGAACTCGAAGGGGATGTCGGTCTCGAACAGGAACGTCTTGGCCACCTGTGCGAGCTGATCCTGGCCGAGGTGCGCCAACGCCAGCTTGCCGATGACGAGGTTGTAGCTGTGGGCCACCGCCGACGAGAGGCTCTCGCACTGGGTGTCGCGGGCTGGATCGTCCCGCAGCTCGTCGTCGGAGATGCCGTGCAGACCGCCGGAGAAGCACACCTGGGTGCCCGCGTTGACGTTGCCGGTCTCGAGCAGCGCCGCCGAGGTGACGAGCTTGAACACCGAGGCCGCGGGCGCCCACGCCGACGCGACGACCTCCATCGGGTCGACCTGCGGGTCCATGCTCGAGTGGCCGGCCATCACCAGCACCGAGTTGTCGCGCACGTCGAGCATCACCGCCGCCGCGTAGGGCACCTCGCGGTTGCGGAAGATCTGCAGCGCGGCGTCCTGCAGCGCCGGGTCGATCGTGAGCAGGATGCGATGGCCGTCGTTGAGCTCCTGGACCAGGCGCCCATCGGCGGCCGGCGGGGCCTTGCCCGAGGGCGGCGGTGCAGCGGCCGAGGAGAGGTACGCGCTGAACTTCGCCGCGCCGAGATCCAGGCGATCCAGCCACGGGAGCGGCGGCGGTGCGGTCGGCTCGGGCGCCTCCGCGGCCGCGGTCGCGGCGGTGCGGGGCAGCTCGAAATCCTCGGGCGCCGCCTGGCGCTGGACGTAGACCGCGATCGCGCCCAACGTCCCCAAGAAGAAGAGCGCGCCTAGCCCGCCCAGTCCCCCTCGCGTAGTTCGCCCGCTGGACACGACGCCCGCCTATAGCAACTGCGGGCGCCGCGGTCAAAAACCGGACCGCGTCCCGGGGTGAACGCGCGATCGCACCCGGTCCGCGCCCACGGTGCGCCCCCGTGACGGCGTTCCGGGCCGAGACCGCGCGAGGCGGGCCCGATCCCAACCCTCCCCGAGAGCGCGGTGCAACCACAGTGTGGGCGGGCTGATCACCGCATGTCCGTCCCGTTGCCGCCTGGGGCCCCGCCTCTGCTAGTCTACGGACAAGAGCTTCGCCCCGACTCTCGGGATCATGCGCGACGAAACGATCGTCACCGTCATCCACAAAGTGGAGGACACCGGCCTTCAGCGGCGAAAGAAGGACGCCTGCATCGTCGTCATCTATGGCGCCGAGCTGGGACGGAAGTATGCGATCGAAAATCGAGAGATGACGATCGGTCGCGCGACCGTGAACGACATCTGCGTCAGCCAGGACTCGGTCTCCCGCACGCACGCGACGATCCTCGTCGACGAGCACGGCGTGAAGATCCGCGACAACGTGTCGACCAACGGCACGTACGTCAACGACCACAAGATCCACGAGGTCTACCTCAAGGACGGCGACCTCATCAAAGTCGGCCGGTCGATCTTCAAGTTCCTGACCGGCGACAACATCGAGAGCTCGTACCACGAGGAGATCTACCGGCTCTCGACCGTCGACGGCCTCACGCAGATCTTCAACAAGCGCTACTTCGTCGAGACCCTCGAGCGCGAGCTCAGCCGCGCCCGCCGGTACGACCGGCCGCTGGCGCTGATGATGTTCGACATCGATCACTTCAAGAAGTGCAACGACACGTACGGCCACCGCGCCGGCGACCACGTGCTGCGGCACATGGCCGATCTGGTGCGGCAGCGCTCGCGCAAGGTCGACGTCATCGCCCGCTACGGCGGCGAGGAGTTCGCGGTCGTGCTGCCCGAGATCGACCTCGCCGGCGCCGCGCAGTTCGGCGAGAGCCTGCGGCGCATGGTCGAGGAAGAGGAGTTCGTGTTCGAGGGCCGGCGCATCCCGCTGGCCATCTCGGTCGGCGTCGCGGACCTCGAGCCGGGCATCGCCAACGCGGACGACCTCATCAAGAAGGCCGACGCCCGGCTGTATCGCGCGAAACAGGGCGGTCGCAACCGCGTCGTCGCGAGCGAGGGCTGACCGCCGCGGCGGTCGAGGCGTGATGGTCGACGCGGTCGCCAGCGGGCCCGCCGTGGGCGACGCCGAGGGGCCGCGGCGCATCCGCGTGCTGCCGCCCGAGCTCGCCGATCAGATCGCCGCCGGCGAGGTCGTCGAGCGGCCGGCGTCGATCCTGAAGGAGCTGCTCGACAACGCGATCGACGCCGGGGCCACGCGCATCGACCTCGAGCTCGTCGCTGGCGGCACCGCGAAGATCGTCGTGGTCGACGACGGCGGCGGCATCGAGCCCGGCGATCTGCAGCTCGCGATCACGCGCCACGCCACCAGCAAGCTCGTCGGTGCCGCGGAGCTGATCGAGCCGCCGTGCCTGGGCTTCCGCGGCGAGGCGCTCGCGAGCATCGCCGCGGTCGCGCACGTCGTGATCGAGAGCCGGACCGCGGGCGCGGGCGCGGGCACGCGCCTGACCAGCCACCCCGGTCTGCCGCCGGCCATGGTGACGTGCGCGCACCCGGGCGGCACCCGCATCGAGATCTCGAGCCTGTTCGCGAACGTGCCGGCGCGGCGCAAGTTCCTCCGCTCGGCCGCGACCGAGCTCTCGCACTGCGTCGAGACCGTGACCCGCGTCGCGCTCGTCCATCCCCACGTCGGCGTGCGCCTGCGCCACGAGGGGCGCATCGTCTTCGACGTCGCGCGCGGGGACGAGGACGCCCGCGTCGCTGGTGTCCTCGGCCGAAGGGGCGCAACCGACCTGCGCCGCTTCGTCGGCGAGTTCGAGGGCATCGGCGTGCGCGCGTGGGTGGGGGACGGCGACGCCGAGCGTGCGGACGTGTTGGTGGTCGTCCGCCGCCGGGTGATCCGCGAGCGGGCCATCGCGCAGATCGTCCGCGAGGCCTGGCTCGGCGCCCGATCGCCGTGCGCCTGCCTCGTCGTCGAGCCGCCGCACGGGACCGTCGACGTGAACGTGCACCCGCAGAAGTCGGAGGTCCGCTTCGCCGAACCGCAGCGGGTCTACGCCGCGGTGCGGCGCGCGATGGCGACGCTGGATCGCACGCCGCTCGCGATCTCCGAGCTCGCGCCGCGCCCCGAGCCGTCGCCGTCGATCGCGGTGGTGGCGGGCACGCTGAGCCTCCCGCTCGAGACGCGGGCCGACGACGCGCCGCCGTCATCGTCCCCGCCCACGGCGTACGTGCTGCGCACGCGGGCCACCGAGGCCGACTACGCCGCGGCCCGTGATCGCCTGCACGCCGAGGCGCGGGCCCTCGCGACGCTGACCTCGGCGCGCGCCGAGGGGCCGCGCGCTGCCGAGGCACTGGCGCCCGCGGTCCGCGAGCCCGAGGTCGCCGCGCCCGAGCCGGAGCTCATCGATTGCTTGCCGGGGCCCGTCGCGCTGATGCGCTGGCAGGACGACCTCCTCGCGGTGGATCTCCGGGTCCTGCGCACGCACCTGCTGCGGCGTCGGCTCCTCGCCGAGCTCGGCGGAGGTGCGCTCGCGGGGCAGGCCCTGCTGATCCCCGCGGTCGTGCAGCTCGGCGCCGAGGAGGTCGCGCTGGTCGAGGAGGCCCAGGCCGAGCTCCAGAACCTCGGCCTGGTGGTCGATCGCTTCGGCGACGACGCGGTCGTCGTGCGCACGATCCCGGCGGAGCTGCGCCGCTGCGTCGACGACATCGACGCGGCGGCCGTGCTCGCGCGTGTGCTGCCGTACCTCCGCGCGCGACGCCGCGACGCGCTCGGGCCCGCCGACGCCGCGAACGTCCTCGCGGCGTGTGCCGGCAGCACGGTCGCGGCCCGCTTCGCCCGCCGGTTCGTGCGCGAGGCGATGGACGAGGGCCTCGCCATCGACGACATCCCCGGGATCCGCCGCTGGCGGGCCGACGAGCTGGTCGAAGGACGATGACCATGCGCCGGGCGATCGCCATCGTCGGTCCCACCGCGGCGGGCAAGGGCGAGCTCGGCCGCGAGGTCGCGCGCCGACTCGGCCGCGCGGTCTTCGTGTGCGACTCCGTGAAGGTGTTCCGCGGACTCGACATCGGCAGCGGCAAGCCGAGCGCCGAGGTGCGCGCCGCGATCCCGCACCACCTCGTCGACCTCGTCGACCCCGACGCCGACTTCTCCGCGGGGGACTACGCACGCGCGGCATGGTCGACGCTGACCGAGGTCCCGGGCGTCTTCGTCGGCGGCACCGGGTTCTACCTCCGCGCCACCGCGTGGACGCAGAGCGCGCCGAGCCTGCCCGGTGACGGCCGTGAGACGGCCCACGCCGATGCGCCGCCCGGGGACGCGCTGCGGATCGAGTTCGAGGCGAGCTGGCGCGCGCGCGAGGCCGCCGAGGCCGGCGTGATCTGGCGCGCGCTCGAGCGGGTCGACGCCCACACCGCCGCGGGCATCCACCCCGCCAACCTCGCCCGGTGCCTGCGCGCGCTGTGGCTGTGCGAGCGTCACGGCGCGCCCATCTCGGCGATCCGCGCGATCGACCCGCCGACGCCGCGACTCTCGCTGCTCCTCGTGGTCCTCGATCCCGGCCCGGATCGGCTCGCGGAGCGCATCGAACGGCGTGTCGACGCGATGCTCGCGGCCGGCTGGCGCCGCGAGGTAGAGATGCTGCGGGCGGCCGGCTATCATGCCGGGCACAAAGCGATGCAGAGCCTCGGCTACCGCCAGATGCTGGAGTTGGTCGAAGGTCGGGCCGACCTCGCCTCGGTGCGCGCCGAGATCATCGCCGCGACGCGCCGGTACGCCCGACGGCAGCGCACGTATTTCCGCCACCAGTTCCCCGGCGCGACCGTGCACACGATCGCCACGCCGAGCGCATGTCCGTGGGACGCCATCGAGGCGTTCGCCGGCGATGCCGGCGACGAACTCGCTGGCGACGAAGGAGTCCCGTGATGACCAGCAAGGTGCTCGAGTTCGAGCGACCCATCGTCGAGCTCGAGGGCAAGATCCGCGAGCTCAAGCTGTTGTCCTCCAGCAGCGGCGAGATGGCCGAGGAGATCGAGCGGCTCGAGGAGAAGGCCCGCCAGCTCCAGCGCGAGCGCTTCGCCGCGCTGACGCCGTGGGAGCAGGTCCAGCTGGCCAAGCACCCCGACCGGCCGTTCACGCTCGACTACCTCGGAGAGCTCTCCACGGAGTTCATGGAGATCCACGGCGACCGCAGCTACTCCGACGACCCCGCGATCGTCGGTGGCCCGTGCCGCATCGACGGCCGCGCCGTGATCGCCCTCGGTCACCAGAAGGGCCGCAACACCAAGGAGAACCTCTACCGCAACTTCGGGATGGCCCGGCCCGAGGGCTACCGCAAGTCGCAGCGGTTGTTCCGCATGGCGGAGCAGTTCTCGCGGCCGCTGGTGTGCTTCATCGACACCGCGGGCGCGTACCCAGGCCTCGGCGCGGAGGAGCGCGGCCAGTCCGAGGCGATCGCGACGTGCCTCGAGATGCTCTCGCGTCTGCGCACGCCGACGATCTCCGTCGTCATCGGCGAGGGCGGTTCGGGCGGCGCGCTGGCGATCGGGCTGACCGATCGCATCCTGATGCTCGAGCACGCGGTGTACTCGGTGATCTCGCCGCGCGGCTGCGCGTCGATCCTGTGGAAGGACGCCGAGGCCGAGCAGGCCGCGGCGACCCAGCTCAAGCTGACCGCCCCCGATCTGCTGCGCCTGGGCATCTGCGACGAGGTCGTGCCCGAGTCGCCCGGCGGGGCGCACCGCGGCCTCACGCAGACGGCCGCGAGCCTCGGCGAGGCGCTGCGTCGCCACATCGAGGAGCTCTGCGCGATGCCGATCGACGCGCTGCTCGAGGCCCGCTACGAGAAGTTCCGGCGCATCGGTCACCTCGAGCGCGCCCCGTCGTCCTGAGCGGGCCGCGCGAGCCCGGTCCCTCGAGGTCCCCCGTGTTCGAACACGTGCTCACGGTCTGCGCGGTCTGCCTGGGCTTCGCCCTGGTCCGGACGTTGCGTCGCCGCGAGGGCCGCGGCTACGCGGCCTGCCTGCTGGGCCTGCTCGGCATCGCCGTCGCGGCGCTGGTGCAGCCGTCCCGGTTCCTCGGCGTGGTCGCGATCGGGCTGTCGATCGCGGCGCTGGTGGTGCCGCTCGGCCTCGAGATCGTCGCGCGTTGGGCCTTCGGCGCCGGCCGGCTCGGGCTCGCGGTGTCGCTGTTCGGCGCGCGCGCGATGCTGATGCCGGGCGCCGGGCTGGGCCGCCAACAGGAGATCCTCCGCGGCCTCGCGCTGCTCGAGCTGCACGGCGTCGATCGGGCGCTGGCCCACTTCCGCGAACTGGTGAGCGACGCCGAGGGCGGCGAGTCCCTCGTGATCCACGAGCAGATCGTGGCGATGCTCTTCTACGGGCAGCGCTGGGCCGACGGCATCGCGCACTACGAGGCGCAGTTCCACCCGCGCTACGCGGCGCTGCGACCGGTGCTGGCCCTGGGCCTCTTGCGGGCGTACGGGGAGTCGGGTCGCCTCGAGCACGCCGCCGGCCTGCTGCGTGCCCTCGAGGAGGGGCCGGTCGGCAGCGATCCGGCCGCGATCGGCTTCGTGTCCCAGGCTCGACTGACGTTCCTCGCCTACGCCGGGGTCGCGGGGCCGGTGCAGGACGCGTTGACCGAGCCACGTCGTCGCGCGCTGGGCCTCTCGCCCGCGAGCTCGGCCCTGCTGCGGGGCATCGCGCTCGGCCGCGCCGGCCAGCCCGAGGCCGCGCGCCGCGAGCTGCTGCGCGTCGCCGATGTCGCCGGCGCGTCCGACAATCGCGTCGTCGAGGCCAGCCGCAGCGCGATGGCGAGCCAGGCCGAGCCGGTGGCGCTCGGCCCCGAGATCGCGCGCTACGCCGACATCGTCGCGCGCCGCCTCGAGGCGTTCCTGCAGGCGGCGCCGCGCCTGCGCCCGGGGGGCAACGTCTGGCTCGCGCCGACGATGGCGACGGTGATCCTCGTGGTCGAGCTGTGCCGCAACGGCCTCGGCCGCGGCGGCGTCGGGCTGCTGGATCTCGGGGCCGTCACCGCAGAGCTGTGGCAGGCGGGATCATGGGGCCGCGTCGCGGTCGCGACGATGCTCGCGGGCCAGCCGCTCGCGGCGATCCTCGACGCGTACGCGCTGTGGGTCGGCGGTCGATTGATCGAGCGCATCCTCGGTCGCGGCCGGCTCCTCGCGGTCGCGCTGGGTGGCGGAGTGCTGGCGATGCTGGTCGCGGTGCTGCTGCCCGGTGGGGACGGCCCGGCGTCGGGGGCCTCGTTGCTCGCGGTCGCGGTCGCCACCGGCGCGCTGATGCTCCTGCCGCGCGCGCGCACGCCCGGCATGTCGGCGAGCTTCCGCCGCAGCCTCCTGGTGCCGCTGGCGATCGTGCTCGCGGTCCAGATCGGCGGCGCGCAGGCCGGCGTCTTCGCCCTCGATGTGCCGCTCGTCGGCCTCTGGTGCGCGGCGCTGTGGGGCGTGCTGCTGGTCGGCATCGTCCCGACCTCGGGCAAGGTCGCGACGCTCGTTGCGTGGCTCGGCGTCGCGATGCTGGTGCCGGTGGGCCTGGGCACCTTGCAGCTCGTGCGCGAGGACGCCGAGGCGTTCCTCGTCGCGCGCCGGGTCGAGGCCGAGCACGCGGGGTTCCGCGTGCGGCTGCCGTCCTCCGTGGTCGCGACCGAGGCCCGCCGCGAACCCCACCTCGCGGTGCCAATCGCCGCCGGGTTCGTCGATGCGCTCGCGCTGCGGGTCGGCGATCTGATCGCGCTGCAGATGGGTCCGCTCGCCGGCAGCGAGCCCCTGCCGCTCGCGCTCGATCCGACGCTGCACCACCAGCTCGACGCCGTGCCGACGGACGTCCCCGCGGCGTTCGCCCGGCGCTACGTCGCGCACGGCGGCGACCTCGAGCGGCTGCGGGCGTACCACCTGCGGCGCAACGGCGAGGACGTGGCGTTGGTGGTGCAGCGGTCCGTCGACGGCGGGCACGCGATCGCGTGGGTGGCCGCGCCGCCCGAGGCGCTCTCGCGCACGCCGAACCTGCACGCGGCGATCCTCGCGGACGCCGAGCTCGCGGCGCCGGGCGATCGCTAGCGGGGCACCGCGTCACGCCGCGCGGTTCATCGCCTTCGCGAGCTCGAGGTCGAGCTCGGTCACACCGCCGACGTCATGCGTCCACAGCGTGACGTCGACCTTCGCCCACACGTTGGTCCAGTTCGGGTGGTGGTCGAGTCGCTCGGCCGCGAAGGCGACCTTGGTCATGAACGCGAACGCGTCGACGAAGCTGGGGAACTCGAACGTGCGGTGCAGGCGGCCCTCGCCGTGGGTCCAGCCGGGGAGGAGGGGGAGGATCTGCTCGATCGCGGCGGCGGACAGCGGGGTGGGGCGGGGCATCCCAGCGAGTCTGTCACGGCGCGAGCCGAGCGAGCGCGCGGGGCTCGGGCCGCGGCGTCACCTCGTCGGCGACGAACGCATCGAGCGGCCCGCCCGGGGCCCCGCATCGGACGAATTCCCGCGGTCGCAAGGAACCGCCCCGGCCGAGACATCCGCGGCGACGATGCCGACCCAACGCTCCCGATTCATCCTCGCCCTCGCCTTCGTGCCCGCGTGCGCGCGCGGCCCCGCGGCGCCGACGACGAGCGCGCCCGGCCCCGCGAGCTCGCAGCGCGCCGCCGTCGCCGCCGAGGGCCCGCGCCACGCCGCTGGCGAGACGCCGCCCCGCACCCCGCCGCAGGACGCCGAGCGGACCACGAGCGGCCTCGCATCGATCGTCCTCGTGCCGGGCACGGGGACCGAGCACCCCGCCCGCGGCGCACGCATCCGCGCCCACTACATCGGCTGGACCGCCTCCGACCTCGCGATGTTCGACAACAGCTACGATCGCGGCGAGCCGATCGAGTTCCAGGCCGAGCACGTGATCGAGGGCTGGGGCGAGATCGTCGGCGCGATGGTCGTGGGCGAGCGCCGACGCGTGTGGATCCCCGAGGCGCTCGCGTACGAGGGGAAGGTCGGGATGCCGGCAGGGATGTTGATCTTCGACATCGAGCTGCTGGCGTTCGAGCCGGCGGCGAACGGGGTCTAGTCGCTGTCCTCGGGGAAACAGTCGTCCCACGGCACGTCGTGCCCCGGCGGGTCCTGCATGGAGCAGCCGTGCACGATCCCGCTGGGGACGTCGGCGGTGTGGAAGTTCAGCTCCGCGGCATGCATGTGCGCGTAGAGGCCGTCCTCGTCTTCGACGTAGTCCTGCAGGCACGGCCAGAAGTCCGCGTCGCGATACTTCCGGCGGTTCCCGAGCTCCTCGAAGCAGTCGCGCGAGCGCGTGCCCTCGCCGAAGACCCACGGGCGATCGGCATCGAACCACTCGCGCGTCGGCGTCGGCATGTCCTTGCGCTCGGCCCTGCGAACGAGGCGGGCGAAGTGCTCGTCGACTTCGCTGTCGTACGCCGCGAGCATGGCGTCGACGGGGCGGTCGCCGCACGCGGCGAGGAGCAGGGCGGTGCAGGGGGCTCGTAGGTGGAGACCGAGGCGGGTTCGGGACATGGCGGGCGTCTCTGGGATGGGCCGACGGTCAATCGTCGGGGTCGAGGTTCCGGCAGCTGCGCCAGTCGAAGAAGCGCTCGATGTCGTCGCCGACGCGGGCGCACGCGTCCACCTGCGCCTCCGGGGCGTCGAGGAAGCCGAGGCGCTCGACCACCGTGGGCAGCTGGTCCCGCAGTGAGCCCGGTTCCTCGGACTCGTAGACCTCCTGCTCGCACGCCCAGAACGGGTGGTCGCGGTAGCGCTTGCTCTCGCCGGCGTCGACGAGACAGTCGCGACGCTCGGTGCCTGCCTCCCACGGCCAGTTCGCGCTGTCGTCGAACCATTCGCGAGTGGGGCGGGGCATGTCCTGGCGCTCGTACTCGTCGGCGAGCGCGACGTAGTGGTCGTGGAGGTAGTCGTCGTAGGCGGCGAGCATGTCCTCGACGGCGTACTCACGGCACGCGGGGAGGAGGAGGAGCGGGAGGATGAGCAGTCGGCGAGTCATTGGTGAACCTTGGACCGTGGGATGGGGGATGGTCATGGGGGTCATGGGGGCCTCGCGTCGCTCCGCCGGCCGCCCGTGGCCGAACTTTCGTTTCATCTCACTTGGGGGAGGCGAGCGACATCGGTCGTCGATGTCACTCGTTCACTTCTCCCCGCGCGCGAGTCTCACTTGCGTCCTCCCACGGCGCTGACTTGAGGCAGACAACGATTGGCATGTCGCAGCGTTCGATGTCACTGGAGCCGTCGAAGTGGACGTGGGCGCCGAGCGTCCCTCGGGCTGCGGTCTTGAGAATCATGGTGGCGAAGTAGACCAGTCCGTGGACGTTGCCGTTGATTCGTAGCTCCTCCGAAGACGGCGCTGGTGCCTTCTCGATCTCGAGAAAGAGTAGCGATTTTCCGTCGACGATGCTCTCGTTCTCAAGCCCGTCGAGTGCTGCAATCGCCTGAAGCAGAATGTCTGTGGTCTTCTTCATTATCTCTCCTCTGGCAGGAAGATGTGTCGGTTGTCGCTGCTTCGGAAGCTCTCTCGGCCATTCGGCTTCTGCAGAGTGCGGCCACGCTCAAAGTTGAGATGCGGGCCTCCCGGGGAGTGGTTTCCGGTCAATCTGTCCCCGAGGGACATGGTCACCCTCTCGTGGAACACTCGCATCACCGAAACCCTCCGCCGGAGGCCGAAGAACGCAGAATCGACCCAACGGCCGATTCTCGCGTCGACGTCACTTGTCACCGTGCCGTGACCATCGCCGCGCAGAACATCGTCGCGACCCGCGACGCGACGCCCGCACCCTACCGCTGATACCGAAAGATCCGGCTCGACCCGTTGAACTCGAAGATGAACCCGAAGCTGAACTCGATCAGCCCCGTCCGCGCGTCCACCAACCCCGGCGGCGGGTTCGCGAACGGGGCGGCCGTGCGCACCGCGTGGATCGCCTCCTCGTCGAGGTAGTCGATGTCCGACGAACCATCGAGGCGCACGCGGTTCAGGCTGCCATCCGGGTTCAGCGAGATGATGAGCCGCGTCTTGCGGGTGCGCGTGCCGTAGCGGCGACCGTCCGGATCGTTCGCGGCGTGGACGACCTCGGGGTGCCAGTGCTGGGAGATGCCGTTGCGCACGCGGTTGAAGAACGAGGCGAACTTCCACCGCTTCGAGTCGACGTTGGTCTCGTCGTCCTGGATCGCTCCGTCGTCGATGTCGTCGTGCGAGCCGGGGTTGCCGATCGCATCGAGCAGGGCCTTGCGCGTGCCGGGCGATCCCGACGGCGACGGCGGCGGCACATGGCCGCGCCGATTCGGCAGCTCGCCGCGATCGTCGGGGTCGATCGGATCGTCGTCGGCCCCCGCGTCGTTGCTCGGCGTGCTCGGCAAGAGCGGCAGCGCCTGGGGCTCGGCCGGGTTCGGCGGCGCCTCGGTGGCCTTGCCGTCGCGCCCCTCGTTGCCCCGCGGCGTCGCGGTCGCCCCCGGCTTCGGCTGCACGTTCGGCGCCCGCGTCGGCCGATCCGTGCGGTTGTCGAACTCGGACACGTACGGCGTCTCGCGCTCGGGGGCTCGCTCGTCCTGCACGCGATCGAGCTGCACCAGCTTGCCCGGCGGCTGCGCCGGGTTGTCCTCCTCCGGAGGCTCCTCGTCCGCCTCGAGCAGGGCGACCTCCATGATGCGGTCGGTCTTGGGCAGCGTGCGCCCGCCCCACGCCCAGCCGAGGACCTCGTTGCCCAGGGGCCAGAGCGCGACGTGCATCAGGGCCGACGCCACGATGACGGCGACCAGCATGACGGCACGTGGGGACTCGTCACGCATCGGGGCGTGACCCACAGTATACAGGCTCGCCCCCGCGGGGCCCGTCGGCCCATCCCGAACAGCGTCGAGGCGGGGGGAGGGGCGACGCCCTAGCCCTCGTCCTCGTCGTCATCCTCTTGGCCCGGCGCCGGCGCCGGGAGCCCGTCGAGGATCCGCTTGAACTCGGGGTGGTTGGGGAGCATCTGCAGCGCGGCGCGGCAGACCTGGCGGGCCTCGTCGAACATGTTCGCGTCGCGCAGCGTCGCGGCGAGCAGGATGACCGGCTCGACCTCGCGGGGGTTGAGCGCGACGACCGCCCGCAGGTGCTCGACAGCGTCCCGGGGCCGGCCTTGCTTGCGCAGGATCGCGACCAGCAGGTTGCGGATCTCGACGTCGTTCGGGCGCAGGCGCACGGCGTTGCCGAGGTGGGCCAGCGCTGCGTCGTCGCCCTCGGACTCCCGCACCGCGAGCGCGAGCATGAGGTGCGGCTGCCAGAACCGGGGGTCGCGGGCGATGATCTCGCGCAGGAACTTCGCGGCCTCGACCTGCTGCTTGGCGTCGCCCGAGCGCACCTGCTCGATGGCGGCGTCGTAGCGCTCCTCGAAGTCCTCGACGTCGAGCGTCAGCTGGCCGCGGCGCGCGAAGGCGTCGTCGTCGAGCGTGCGGCGGGGCAGGGCGAGGAGCTTGTCGAGGTAGTCGCGCGCCTTCGGTGGATCGTCGCCCTCGAGGTACATCGTCGAGACGTAGCGCAGCACCGTCGCGTCGGTCGGGTGACGCTCGGCGGCGCGAAGCAGCAGCATCGTCGCCTTCTCGTTCTTCTCCTCCTCGTGGAGGTCGAGGAGCATGTCGAGCGCGCTCTTGGCCAGGGTCGGCAGCTCGACGGCGGCCTCGAGCAGCGCGACCGCCTCTTCGCGGTCCTCGCCGCCGCCCTCGCCGCCGTCGCGATCCCACAGCACGTTGGCGAGGTCGCCGTACGCGGCCGGGACCTTGCCCTCCTCGATCGCGCGGCGCAGGAACGGCTCGGCCTCGTCGAACTGATCGTGCTCGAGCATCAGCGACCCGAGGCGCGCGAGCACCTTGGGCGACTCGTTGCCGCGCTCGGCGGCGAACTGCGCGACCTTGAACGCATTGGCCTTGTCGCCGGCGTTGCGCAGCGTGTCGATGAACTGCACCGCGACGCCCTCGTGCGTGGGGTCGAGGTTGAACGCCTGGTTGAACGCCTGCACGCTCGAGCCGATGTCGCCCAGGCGCCGCAGCAGCGCCGCGAGGTGGTGGAACGCGCTCTGGTCCTTCTGTCGCTTCGACGCGGCGACGTTGAGCGCCTGCAGCGACAGCGGGATCGCCGACTGGTCGATCGGGTTGTTGACCAGGATGTCGGTCATGATGTGCAGCGCCTGCATCGCCGCGTCCATCGAGGGATCGCGGTTGATGGCGTCGACGAGCGCCGCGAGGAGCTGGTCGGGCGTCGTCGGCACGCAGCGCCCCTGCAGCGCACTGAGGTTGCCGAGGCCGACGAGGAACGACGTCAACGCGGCGTTGTTCGACGTGCCGAACGCGGCCTTCCAGTCGGTCTCCTCGATCGTCACGCCGCAGTGACCCGCGAGCTTGCCGAGGACGTCGAACAGGCGCTCGGGCAGCTCGGCGCCGGTCGACGACCACGACCACTTCTCGAGCTCGACGAGGCGCTGCGTCGGCGCCTCGGCCGGGGCCTCGCCCTCGGCGGCCGGCGGCGGAGCGACGCGCTCGGCCTCGGGGATCGTCTCGACGCGGACGAGCTTGAGCTCGCAGCCGACCGAGTCGTCGTCGACCCGCATGTTGGTGATGAGCCCGCGCTTGGCGTTGGGGAACCGGGCGATGCCGTCGAGCGCCCGCGCGTCGGTCCACGGCTCGCGGAAGACCATCAGCGCCGGCACCTGCCGCTTGCCCTGCTGCGCCATCGCGGTGAACACCGGGGCCGCTGCCTTGGCGCCGCGGGTCGCGAGCTCCTGGGCCCACCACCGCTGCACACCCATGCACAGCGGCGCTCCCTTGCCGTCGTTGGTGCAGGCGATCGGCAGCACGACGAGCTCGATCGAGGCGGCCGCGGCGGCGACCGATTCCTCGTCGCCGTCGTCGTCCTCGTCGCCGTCGTCGTCCTCGTCGTCCTCGCCCATCACGAGTTGGTCGTCGCCGTCGTCGTCGCCGTCGTCCTGATCCGGAGCCAGATCGGGAGCGTTGCCTTGCGGCTGGTCGTTGGGCTTGTCGTCGTCGGCGGGCGGCATCGGCGCGAAGCGTGCCGCAGCGGCCGACGGGGCGCAACCGCTGGGACGCCGTCCGAGCGCGTGGCCAGCCGCGCACCAGACGGGCCGCGTCGGCTCGGGTGGTGCCCGCGCAACGAGGGCGGTCCTCCGCGAACGCCGCGGCGCCGGACGGCCGCGGTGATACGCTGGCGGCCACGCGATGGTGGTTCGCTCACGGCGTATGGCGGCGACGAACGCCCGGGTCCTCGGGTGCGTCGCGCTCGCCGCGACGGCGTGCCAGGGTCCGGCCGCCGACGTGCTCGCGATCTGGGTCGACGCCGCCGTGCAGGACGACGGCGCGCGCGCGATCCAGATCTACGACGCCGGCGAGCGCCGCAGCGTGGAGCTCCGCCCGACGATCGCAGGCAGCGACACCGGTCAGATCGGCCTCGGTGTCGCGCCCGGGGGCGGCGGCTTCGCGGTCTCGTCGGTCAAGGGCGGCACCGTGTGGATCGATCTCGATCGCGGCACCCGCGGCCAGATCGCCCTGGGCCCCTGGGGTGAGCTCGCCGCCGACTTCGCCTTCTCGCGATCGGGCCGCGCCATCCTGCGCTCGACCGTCGACGAGATCGATCCCGGCGCGGTGTTGATGCCGATCTCGACCGCGCAGACGACCCCGCTGTGGGTGCATGGGCCAGAGCTCGAGCACCCCGGATCGCGGGTGCTGATCCGCAGCGCGTCGGCGGCCCCGATCGTGTACTGGGCCGAGCTCCCGGGCGCCGACGCCAACGGCGGCGTGCAGTCCGTGGACGGGACGGTCGTCGCGTTCGAGTACCCCGCCGACGATCGCCGCACGCCGCTGACGTCGCTCGTCGAGCTCGGCGGCACGCGCATGCACACGCGCGCCATCGACGAGAGCGCCTTTCCCAACCGGATCGGCAGCAACAGCGCGTGGTGCCTCGGCGGCTTCTGCGTCACGCCCGACGGTGACGCCGCGATCGGCATCAGCCCCACCGTGTGCGACCTGCTGCGCTTCGAGTGGGCGCGCAAGGGCAGCGACGGCGAGAGTCGACCGGCGCGGAAGATCACGCTCCCCTTGGGCTGCGGTGCGCCCAGCGAGCCCCACCTGCTCGCGGCGCTCGACGCGAGTCACGTCCTGCTCGACGACGACGAGCGCATCTACCTCGCCGACCTCGATCGCGACCTCTGGACCGCGGTGCCGAAGCTCGGCGCGGGCCGGCAGATCTTCATGCTCCCGGCCGACGGCGGCCGCACGATGAACCTCGTCTCGGTCACCGGCGCGGTCATCCGCGCCGACGCCGACGGCCTGCGGGTGGTCAGCGCCGAGCGGATCGGCTGCAACGTCCGTGGCACGCCGCAGTCGAGCCCCGGCGGCGAGTGGATCCTGATGACGTGCGAGGGCGAGGTGCCGATGGAGTCGGCCGTCGACCTCGATGTCGCCCTCGCGACGACCGTGCGCATCTCGTCGCTGGGCCTCGAGCGCTACGACGGCCTCGCGATGGCGCCGCTCGGCATCGACGACGGCGGCAACGCGCTGCTGTACAGCTACGACCCGGACGACAACGAGGAGGTGCCGCGGGGGTTGTTCGTGCTCGAGGCCTCGGGTGACCTGTCCCGCGTCGACGAGCTCGAGCCGACCCCCGAGGCATTCCGCGGCGCGAGCGGCCTGCCGTACTTCGCGGCGGCCGCTCGGTCCCGCTGACGCCCCCGCGTCACAGATCGACGAGCAGGGGCAGCGAGACCTCGGTCGTGCCGGTCGCGTCGACGCTGACGTTCGAGTTGGGGATGCTGACCGTGTCGCCTGCGTCGGGCAGGAACGTCCCGGCGAGGTTGCCGTTGCGATCGAGGATCGCGTTGGCCTTGTAGTCGTCGGCGTGGATCTGCTCGAGCGTCAGCACCAGCGAGGTCGCGCCTGCGTCGGCGTGCCCGCGGATGAAGCGGCTGGGCGTGCAGCCGCCGCCGAGGTTGCAGGCGGTCGTGGACAGGATCACCCACGCGTCGCTCGCCTCGGCGAGCGGGGTCGTCCACGTCAGCGTCACCTCGAGCGTCGGCATCTCGGGGAACGGCGCGTCACCGGGCTGGGGGGTGTCGTCGACCGGGAACGGCCCGTCGATCTCGCGCAGCTCGGCGCGCGTCGCTGGCCAGTCGAAGTGGGTGGTGCCGCGGACGTCGACGTGCATGTCGAGGGCGTCCGGACCTTCGAAGTCGAACACCGCGTCGACGTACTCGCAGCCGGCGTCGATCGAGCAGAAGCGCCAGCGCTCGGCCTCGAGGTCGGCCTCGACCAGGCGCGTGCGGCTGTCGCGGAGGATGCCGAGGAAGTAGCCGCCGTTGCGGAACACCAGCACGTCCTCGCCGTCGTGCTGCTCGACGACCATCGCCATGCGCAGCGAGTTGCCGCCGTCGAGATCGGTGCGTGAGAAGAGCGTGTGCCCGTCGGCGGGGCGCACGTCCATGTTCATGGTCGGGAAGTCGCCGGCCGACGTCATCGAGTCGACCGGGCCGACCCACAGGCCCGGCCAGCGGGCGAAGAACTCGGCGGTCGCCGTCGGGTCGGCGGTGCCGCCGGTGGTGTCGGCCCCACTGGCGCCCGAGGAGTCCGCGACGGTCGGGTCGGAGCCGGAGCCGGAGCCGGAGCTGGTGCCGGCTGCATTGCCGGTGGAACCGGCGGTCGACCCGTCGGAGGCGGGATCGTCGGTCGTGCACCCGGTCGGCAGGGGCGCGAGGGCGGCGAGCGTGAGTAGGGCGGTGCGGATGGTCGCGGTCATGATCGTCTCCAAGCCAAGGGAAGCGGGCACAGCAGGGCGCCCGGACTCCACTATCGCGCGCCCCCGGCCGCGGGTTGTGATCCCCAGCACGTTCCCCGCGACCACCACTGCTCCGCCGCGATCATTGCGGCCGTGCGAGGGCGACGACGCGGTCCATGAACTGCTCGACGTCGTCCTCGGTGTTGTAGAAGTGCGGGCCGAGGCGCAGCCCACAGTTGGGCCGCCAGTCGTGCTTGTAGCCCTCGGCGACGAGCTGCTTGCTGGCCCGCTCGCTGTCGGGGAAGTCGACCGCGACGAAGCCCGTGCGCGACGCGTGATCGAGCGGCGAGTGGATCTCGAGCCCCGCGGCCTGGGCCCGATCGATGATGCGCTGGCACAGCGCGATGTTGTGGGCGCGGATGCGATCGATGCCGATCTCGTGCAGCGGCTCGTAGGCCTTGCGCGCGACGTAGTACGCCGGCATCGACGGCGTGCCCGCCATCAGGCGCCACGCGTTGTCGGCGTAGCGGATCGGCGCCGGCTCGAAGGCGAACGGATCGGCGTGGGCGAACCATCCGGTGAGGCGCGGCTTCAGCTGGTCGCGCACGCCCGGGCGCGCGTACAGGAACGCGGTACCCGGACCACCGCACAGCCACTTGTGGCTGCCGCCGACGATCATGTCCGCGCCCCAGGCGTTCACGTCGATCGGGACCGAGCCGAGCGTCTGGTACACGTCGATCATGCTCAGCGCCCCGACCTCGCGGGCGCGGGCACAGATCGCGCCGATGTCCTGCAGCGCGCCGGAGACGTAGATCGCGTGGGACGACGGCACGATCGCGGTGCGCTCGTCGATGGCCTCGAGCATGCGCTCGGTCGGCACGGTCATGCCGTCGTCGCTCGGCACCAGCACCAGCTCGGCGCCCAGCGCCCGGAAGCGCTCCCACACGTAGATGACGTTCGGGAACTGCAGGGCCTCGACGACGACGCGGTTGCGCGTGCTCGAGAAGTCGATCGTGCTCGCGACCGCCGCCTGGAAGTAGGCGACGTTCTGGTTGAGCGCAGTGTGGCCGGGCACCCCGCCGAACAGCCGCGCGGCGCTGTCGGCCGTGGCGTCCACGACGTCGGGCCAGTGCTCCCAGGCCTCGACGCCCTCGCGTTCCCACAGCTCGGCGTACTCCGCGAGCGCGGCCTTCGTGCCGCGGTGCATCGCGCCCATGCTGTTGCTGTTGAGGTAGCGCGTGCGCGACAGGATCGGGTACTCGTCGCGCCAGCGCGCCAGCTCGGGATCGATTCGCGGGGTGGTCATGGTGGGCTCGTCTCGTAGGGGGCGAAGGGGGTCCGGCTGCGGCGCGCGCGGTTGAACCGCCGCAGCTCGTCTTGGGTGAAGGCGTCCTTGCTGGTCGGCCCGAGGTGACGGCGGACGAAGCCCTCGATGGTCTCGCGGGCGACGGCGGCGGTCTGCGCCCGGGCATCGTCGATCGAGGCGGCCGCGTCGGGCACCGCGGTCGGGATCGCCAGCGGCTCCTGGCAGTCGTCCCAGCGCTGGAAGATCAGGCGTCGCCGCGTCGCGGCGGGAATCGAGCGATCGGTCCAGATCGCGAGCAGCTGTCCCGGCAGGGCCCGCAGGCCCTCGCGGAACTGCAGCGCCGCGAAGCCCGTCGCGAGCCGCTGGCGGAACGGCGCGGTGCGGGCGAGGAAGCCGGCCTTGGCCGCCGCCGACGGATCGCTGCCGGACATCGCCAGGGCCCACTCGCTGGGCCCGCGCACGCGCAGGCCCACGAAGGGGTTCAGCGCCCGCGCGCGCTCGGTCGGCAACGCGAGGCCGCGGCCGCGCAGGTGCTCGCGGTGATCGAGGCGTCGCCACCGATCGGCGAACAGCACGCTGCCATCGCGTCGGACCAGCGCGCGGAAGCGGTGGCCCGGATCCTCGTAGCCGAAGGTGCCATCGGCCTGGCGGACCAGGCCGAGGCCGTGGACGCGATCCTGCTCGGCCAGCGGGACGAGGCCGGTGCCAGCGGGCAGGGCCCGCGGCGGTGGAGGGGACACGCGGCCGCCGGGGGGCAGCGGCGTGCCGAGCTCGTCCTGCACCTGGTGCGGCGGCTCGGCGCCCGCGGACCGGCCGAGCAGGCAGGCCGCGAGGATCGCCGCACACCAGGTCGGCGGGCCGAGCCTCACACGAGCTTCTCGTACGCCGCCGCGTCGAGCAGGGCGTCGAAATCCGCGGCGTTCGCCGGACGGATCTTGATCATCCAGCCCGCCGTGTACGGGTCGTCGTTGACGCGCTCGGGGTTGGCGTCGAGCTCGCCGTTCTTCTCCACGATCTCACCGCTGAGCGGGGCGTACAGCTCCGAGACCGCCTTCACCGAGTCGACGTCGCCGAACCGCTCGCCGGCCGTCACCTTGGTGCCGGCGTCGGGCAGCGTGACGAGCGTGATGTCACCGAGCTGCTCGACCGCGTGCGAGGTGATGCCCACGACGACGACGTCGCCCTCGCGGCGCGCCCATTCGTGGTCCTTGGTGTAACGGAGATCGGCGGGGACGTTGCTGCTCATCGGATCCTCGAGGCGTCGGGGTTGTGCATGCGGAAATGGAAGCTGCGGCTCACTTGGCGCGACGGTAGAACGGGCCGGCGACCTGCTCGGCGGCGATGACCCTGCCGCGCTGCGACACCCGCAGCGGCGCGCCGGTCTTGGCCATCGCGGTGGGGACCCAGGCCATGCCGACGGAGCCGCCGACGGTCGGGGCGACGCCACCGGAGCTGACGCGGCCGACGACCGCGTCGTCGTCCCCGAGGATGTCGGCGCCGTCGCGGACGACGCTGCGATCGAGCACGCGGAAGCCGACGAGCTTGCGGGTGGGGCCGTTCAGCTTCACCGCGGCCAGCGCGTCGTGGCCGATGCAGGCGATGCCCTTGTCGAGCTTCACGACCCAGCCGAGGCCCGCGGAGATCGGGTCCGTGGTGTCGTCGATGTCGTTGCCGTACAGCGACAGCCGGGCCTCGAGGCGCAGGGTGTCGCGGGCGCCCAGGCCGATCGGCGGCGCGCCGGCCTCGAGCAACGCGCGCCACACGGTGACGGCGTCGGCTGCCGGGACGAACAGCTCGAAGCCGTCCTCGCCGGTGTAGCCGGTGCGGGCGGCGACGATGTCGACGCCGCGGATCTGGCCGGACCCGAAGCCGAAGCTCGGCACGTCGCCGAGCGCGGCGCCGGCGAGCCCGGCGACCAGGGCGACGGCGGTCGGCCCCTGCACGGCGATGAGCGCCCACTGGGGCGACACGTCCTCGATCGTGCAGTCGGCACCCTCGCCGTAGCGGCGGAAGTGGGCGAAGTCCTTCGCGATGTTCGCCGCGTTGACGACGATGCGGAGGTACTCGGGCCCGAAGCGATAGACGATGCAGTCGTCGACGATGCCGCCGTGCTCGTGGCAGGTGACGGTGTACGCGGCGCGACCGTCGGTCAGCTTGCCGATGTCGTTGGTGACGAGCTTCTGCACGCAGGCGATCGCCCCGGGCCCGCGGAAGTCGATCTCGCCCATGTGCGAGACGTCGAAGATGCCGCACTTCTCGCGGACGGCCCGGTGCTCGGCCAGGATCCCGGCGCTGTACTGGATCGGCATGTGCCAGCCCCCGAACGCGACCATCTTCGCTCCGAGTTCGACGTGGGCATCGTGCAAGGGCGTGTGCGCGAGGGTCTCGGACATGGGCGACGCGACTATGGGGCAAGCCCGGGCGGCCGCGCAAGCCGACCCGTCGACGGTCCCACGGCTTGGGCGCGGGCATGGGCGAGGCCGCGGGGCGGTGCTAAGACGTCCTGCATGCCGCCCGGCATCCGTCCTGCTCGCGCTCGATCCGCCGCGCCCCGCGGCGTGCGGCGCGTCATGTTCGTGCTCGCCGCCGCGACGGCGCTCGGCTGCGGCACGCGCGGCCAGACCCAGGGCCCCGGCGGACCGCTGTCGAAGATGGGCACCGACCGCTACCTGCAGAAGGCCATCCGCTCGTCGAACGAGGGCGTCATCCTGCTGCCGTCGTCGAAGGCCGAGCGCGTGTACGAGCTGCCGCGGCTCACCGAGATCGCGCACGCGCTGCGCGAGCCCGCCGCGGCGTGCTTCCTGCTCCGCGCGATCGAGACGATGGAGCCCGTCGCGGACGAACGCGGCTTCGTGAAGGTGCCCGAGGGCCAGGTCAAGATCCGCACGCGCATCGCCCCGTCGGGCGAGGTGCTCAGCACCGAGGTGCTGGAGTCGGGCTTCACCGACGCGCACATGCCCGAGTGCGTGAGCAAGGCGATCGAGAAGCAGACCTTCCCGCAGAACAAGGGCGGCGTCGCGCACTACGTCGACATCGTCTACTGGGTGAGCCTCGGGCTGCAGTCCGACGTGCACACCGAGGGCTACCGCGACCAGCTGCGGCGCGAACAGACGGCCGCAGGGGTGCGCGGCCGGCCGTGCCTGCGCAGTCGCGTCCCGCCCGGGCACTACCGCATCGACGGGCTCAACCTCGTGGATCGCGACGGCAACACGATGATCAACCGCGTCGACGCGCCCGCGCTCGACGGCGAGGTCCGGGCGTGTCTCTCGCAGGCGCTGCGCGACCTCCGGCTCGCGCCACAGGGCGACGCGTTCGTGCGGCCCGTCGTCGCGACGATCGAGGTCGACGTCGACAACGAGGGCGCCGTCACGGTGAAGGACGAGCAGTGGCTCCACCTCATCGAGCTCGAGGAGGAGGCCCTGCGCGCGGCCAAGCAGGCCGAGGTGCGGGGCGACGACGACGACGACGAGCCCGCGATCCCGATCGTCGACACCGATCGGATCGCCGACACCGACGGGGTCGACCTCGGGCCGTCACCCGACGACGGCGCCGAGGCTCCGTCCGCGTCCGAGCGGCCCGCGACGCCGCCGGCACCCAAGCAGGATCCGGGGACGGCGGGGCTCAAGATCGAGCTCGGGCCCAGGCGGCAGTAGCCCGCCGCCGCGGCATCAGGCCGGCGGCGTCGGCTTGGGCGGCGCGCCGGGCAGGGCGGTGACCTGGGACTCGTCCGCGGGGCGCGAGGGCAGGGCCGAGCCGTCGACCGAGGCGGTGACGGAGGCGTGCGGGTCGATGTCGGCGATCAGCGACGCGGCCTCGGTGTGCTCGAGGACCTCCTCGCGATCGGGCGTCGGCGGCATGATCAAGCTGACGAGCACCGAGGCGCCGATGAGGCCTGCGACCACGCCCAGGGACAGGCCGATCGGCACGTCGATCGGATCCGACAGGTACGGGATGCCCTCGGCCACGATCATCTTGGCGCCGATGAACGCCAGCACGAGCCCGAGCCCGTACTTGAGGTACGCGAAGCGGTCGAGGAAGTGCTGCAGCAGGAAGAACATCGCGCGCAGGCCGAGCACCGCGCACACGTTGCTGGTGAAGACGATGAACGGGTCGCGGCTCTTGACCACGCCGAAGCAGGCGGGGATCGAGTCGAGCGCGAAGACCACGTCCGAGGTCTCGATCATCAGCAGCACGATGAACAGCGGGGTCGCGTGCCACTTGCCGTCCTGGCGGACGAAGAACGACGAGCCCACGTAGCGTCGCGTGAGCGGCAGGATCTTCTTCGCCATGCGGTAGGCGAGGTTGCCGCTGGGGTCGACCTGCTCCTCGCCGGCGAACAGGAGCTTCACGCCCGTCAGCAGCAGGAACCCGCCGAAGAGGTAGAGCAGCCACTCGAAGTGCTCGATGAGCTCGAGCCCGAGGACGATGAACAGGCCGCGCAGCAGGAGGGCGCCCACGATGCCGGCGAACAGCACCCGGTGCATCACCTGGGGCCGCACGTCCATGTACCGGAAGATGACGATGAAGACGAAGAGGTTGTCGACCGACAGCGCCTTCTCGAGCACGTAGGCCGACAGGAACTCGAGGCCCGCGTCGCGACCGTAGTGGTAGTAGATGAACGCGTTGAACGTCAGGCTGAGGCAGACCCAGACGATCGACCAGACGAGCGCCTCGCGGGTCGACACCACGTGCGACTTCCGGTGGAAGACGCCGAGGTCGAGCAGCAGCAGAAAGAGGACGCCTGCGAGGAACGCCCCCCATGCGAGGGGGGAGCCGAGGGTGGCGATGCCGAGCAAGCGTCTAGTCCTTCAAAGGGGAGATGGAGTCGGCCTGGAGCTTGATCTCGAGGCTGCGCGGTTTGGCGGAGTCTTGGTAGATGAGGTCCACCAACGTCCCCGTGAACTCGATGTGCGTGTTGGGGGCGACGCCCGTCAGCAGCTGCGTGTCGGAGAAGAGCTGGTACTCGACCTTGACCTCGAGCCATACCGGGGCCGGCACCGTCGCCCACACCACGTACTTGCCGTACTTGCGGTCGTCGATCTTCTCGGTGAGCTCCTCGTCGCGCTGGAACGTGGCCTGGCCCTTGAGGCTGCCCTTGGTCGCCTTCAGCTTCTCGAGGTGGGCGGCGCGCTCGTCGGTCGACATCGAGTTGAAGGCCTCGAGGCTCTTCTCGTTGAACGAGAGGTCAGCCCCCTTGGGGTCGAAGGACTTGGGCGGGGCCAGGAACTTCGGATCGTCGTGCTTGTTCGTGTCGCACGCGACGGTGCCGAGCACGCCCAAGCCGAGGGCCACCAGGAGCGAGGACGCGCCGCCGAGGCGGAACGGGAGCGAGCACCGGGGGGCGCGCATGGTCGCTAAAACTATCACTTGTCGGCCGTTTGTCCACGGCGGGACGGGGCCGGCGCACGGGGTCGACGCGTCGTCCTCGCGTCGGGCCCCGCGTCGGGCCCCGCGTCAGGCCGGGGGCTCGTGATCCAGCACGTGATCGGGTGCCAGGGCGGCGTGGAGCTGCGCACGGGCGGCGAGGACACCCTCGCGCGCGCTCGCCGGTCCCTCGAGCGTCACGCGCACGTGCATGTGGATCTTGCCGCCCTCGCCGCGGCTCCACCGCGGGTACGAGCCGACGTCGACCCCCGGATGGGCCGCGACCACCGCGTCCAAGTGGGCGGCGAGCTGGCTCTCGTCGAGGTCGGTGTAGACGACCTCGAGGTGCCAGCCCGGCGTCGAGGGCAGCTCGCCGTCGATCGCCTCGAGGTGCTCGAACTTGGCGCGCAGCAGGCTCGGCACGCCGGGCAGGATGTAGACCCGCGCGGGGCCGTGGGCGGCGGTCGCCTCGAGGTCGAGGCGGAACACCGGCCACCCGGGCATCGCCCGCAGCGCCGTGCCCTCGGGCAGATCGGCCATGCGCAGCGCGGCGTCGGTGATCCGGGGGCCGTAGTGCGCGCGCAGCTGGGCCTCGAGCGCCGCGTCGCGACGCAGCGGACGACCCGTGGCCCGCGCGATCGACTCCAGGGTGCGGTCGTCGTGGGTGGGGCCGACGCCGCCGGAGGTGAACACGAGCGGCGCGCGGGCGCACAGCCGCAGCAGCGCGTCGCCGATCTCCTCGGGTCGGTCCCCGATCGTGCAGATCTCGAGCAGGCGGATGCCGCGGCGGCGCAGGGACACGGCGAGGAAGTGGCCGTTCTCGTCGCGCACCTTCCCGGTCAACAGCTCGTCGCCGATGAGGAGCACGCACGCCGTCTTGGTTTCGTCGTCCATCATGCGCGCACGCCATCGTAGCAGGCAGATGTTCGCCGCGGCTTGACGTCCCGGGGTCCGCGCGGGAAAAACCCGCCGTGACCACGACGCGCGAGGCGGGGGACGCACCCGCGATCTTGGCCCTGGCCGACGGTCGCGTGTTCCGGGGCCAGGCCTTCGGCGCGCGGACCACCGTGGTCGGCGAGGTCGTCTTCAACACCGCGATGGCCGGCTACCAGGAGATCGTCACCGATCCCTCGTACCGCGGGCAGCTCGTGTGCCTCACCGTGCCCGAGGTCGGCAATGTCGGCTGCAACCCCGAGGATCGCGAGTCGATCCGCTTCGGCGCCGAGGGCCTGATCGTTCGGGCACTCTCGCCGGTCGTCTCCAATTGGCGCGCGACCACGTCGCTGTCCGAGATGCTGTCGAGCCGCGGCGTGCCGGGCATCGCCGAGATCGACACCCGCGCGCTGACCCGCCACCTCCGCGAGCAGGGCGCCGTCATGGGCGCGCTGTCGACCGACGGCACCGAGCCCGAGGCCCTGGTCGCGCGGGCGAAGGCCGCCGGTTCGATGGAGGGCCGCGGGCTCGCCCACGAGGTGAGCACGCGCGAGTCGTACGCGTGGTCCGAGCCGACGTGGCACACGACGGCCGCGCCCGCGGACGTCCACGTGGTGGTCGTCGACTTCGGGGTCAAGCTCAACATCCTGCGCCACCTCGCGGATCGGGGCGCTCGCGTGACCGTCGTGCCGTCGACCACCGACGCGGACGCGATCCTGGCGCTGCGCCCCGATGGCGTGCTGCTGTCCAACGGCCCCGGCGATCCGGCCGCGCTGCACGACGTCATCGCCAACGTCGCGGCGCTGCTCGGCCGCGCGGTGACGCTGCCGGTGTTCGGCATCTGCCTCGGGCACCAGCTGTTGAGCCTCGCCCTCGGGGGACGCACGTACAAGCTCCCGTTCGGCCACCACGGCGGCAACCACCCGGTGCGCGACGACATGCACCGCGCGGTGCGGATCACCTCGCAGAACCACGGCTTCGCCGTCGACGCGCGCTCGCTCGACGGGGCCGGTGGCGCGCGGGTCACCCACGTCAACCTCTTCGACGATACGGTCGCGGGGTTGCGCCTGAACGATCGGCCGCTCTTCGGCGTGCAGTACCACCCCGAGGCCTCGCCCGGCCCCCACGACGCGTCGGGGCTGTTCGACGATTTCCTCGCCGCGGTGCGCGGCTACGCGGCGCGCCCGGTGTCGTGATCGACGCGGCCGCCCCAGGCGCCGCGCTGCTCGATGCCTGGGCCGCGGCCACGTTCTCCGGTGACGACGCGGCGGTGCGGCTCGCCCCGTGGCTGCAGCGCTGGCGCGACGAGGTCGGCGAGGTCCGGGGCGACGACCCGGAGTTCGAGGCCTGGGCCACGGCGCGCACCGACTGGATCCTCCTCGACATGGGCCAGGGCGCGTCGACGCTCGATCGCGATCCGGCGTGGCGCGAGGTGGCGGACGCGTGGGTCGGGCTGTTCGAGATCTGGCCGACCGACGGCGGGCCCGCGTGGATCCGCGATCGCATCGGCGGCGCGTGCCTGCCATACGGCGGCGAGGTCGACGTGCGCCGCGAGCCCGAGGGACCCGCGGCGCTGTGGGAGCTCCGCGGCGTCGTGCGCCACGGGATGTTCGTGCCCTGTCGGCCCGCGATCGCGTATCCCCTGGTCGTCGCGGGCCTGTTCGCCGCCGCGCCGCCCGTCGACCCGACCCGCCCCGCGCGCCTGCTGCAGGCGGTGCGTCGCGCCCGGCTCGCCCACGCACGCACCCCCCGAATGGACCCGCGCGCCGCCTTCGCGCCCGCGATCCGCAGTGCGGAAACGATCGCCGCCGGCCCCGATCGTCGCACGACCGCCGATTGAAGGGGGGGCCTCCCTCGGCTACGTTGCTCCGTCTTCGTCGACGGGCGAGCGAACCCCATGATCAGCAGCAACAAGGTCGTCACGATCCACTACACGCTCCGCAACGACGCCGGCGAGGTCCTCGACAGCTCGGACGGCGGCGCGCCGCTGTCGTACCTCCACGGCGCGGGCAACATCGTCCCCGGCCTCGAGGCCCAGCTCGAGGGCAAGGTCGCCGGCGACAAGCTCGTCGCGGTCGTCGAGCCCAAGGACGGCTACGGCGAGAAGAGCGGGCCCGGCGCCCAGTCGATCCCGCTGTCGGCGTTCGAGGGCATCGAGGTCAAGCCCGGGATGACGTTCGTCGTCGAAGACGACGACGGCGAGCAGATGCCGCTGCGCGTGATGGAGGTCCACGCGGACCACGTCATCGTCGACACCGATCACCCGCTGGCCGGCGAGACGCTGCACTTCACGGTCGAGGTCGTCGAGGTCCGCGATGCGTCGGCCGAGGAGCTGCTGCACGGCCACGTGCACGACGGCCACGATCACCACCACTGATGTTCCGAGCCCGCGGCCTCGGGATTGACCCGGGCGCGGGCTTTGCCTAGCGTGGTGGGATGGACCGCCGACCTGCGCTGCTCCTCGCCCTCGTCGCCGCGTGCGCCGAGGGATCCCTGGCGAACCCGGGGTTCGGCGCGCCGGTGTCGACGACCCAGCCCACTCCGTCCGAGTCCGGCGGGGACGAGGACGCGGAGACCAGCACCGGCACCACCGCCGGGGGGGCCGAGGGCGACTCGTCGGGCCCCGATGCGGCGAGCTCGTCGGGCGCGCCGGAGTCGGGGCCGCAGGACAGCAGCTCGAGCGGTGCGACCGATCCGAGCGCGGGCAGCAGCTCCGACGGCGGTGCGACCGATCCGAGCGCGGGCAGCAGCTCCGATGGCGGCGTCGAGCCGCCGCCGGATCCACCGCCGTCGGTCGGCCCGTGGGAGAGCTGTGAGGCCGCGACGTGCGAGCCCGGCAGCGACTGCATCACCGTCACCGGCCTCGACGCCAACGATGCCTACTGCGCGCCGGCGTGCGTGACCGACGACGACTGTCCGCTCCCGGACAGCGGCGACGCGACGCCGTTCTGTGCGCTCGTGGCCGACGACGCGGTCGACCCGACCAACTGCGCGCTCGTGTGCGAGTACGACGGCACCGACTTCGGCACGTGTCCGAACGGCATGGCGTGCACGTCGATCCCGGGGCAGGCCCCGACGATCAGCCTGTGCATGTGGTGAGGCGCGCGCGCGTCACTCGTCTGCGGGACCGACGTCGATCTCTCGCGCGTCGAGGCGCAGCACCGCGGTCTGCAGCAGCGCCGCGGGTGCCTTCGAATTCATGAGCTCGTCGCGGAGCATGGCCTTGCCGCGGAACAGCCGGCTCTTCACGGTGCCGAGGGCGACGCCGAGCTCCTCCGCGATCTCGGCGATCGGTCGCTCCTCCCAGTAGAAGCGCTCGAGCACCGCGCGGAACTCCGCGGGCAGCCGCTCGAGCGCCTTGAGGAAGAGCTTCTGCTCGTCGAGCCGCGCGATCGCCAGGGACGGCGAGGTCCGCAGGTCGCGGATCTCGGCGACCGACGGCGAGACCACGTCGCCCACGCCCTTGCGCCGCTTCCACTCGAGGTAGAGCAGGCGCCGGGCCACACCGAACACGTAGGCGCGGAAGTCGGTCTGCACCGCGTCGCGGCGGGTGATGCAGGCCTCGAACGTCCGCTGCGTGAGGTCCTCGGGATCCACGT
Organism: Deltaproteobacteria bacterium Ga0077550; assembly: GCA_001464385.1. Lineage (GTDB taxonomy): Bacteria > Myxococcota_A > Polyangia > Nannocystales > Nannocystaceae > Xiheibacterium > Xiheibacterium aquaticum. The sequence continues at coordinate 40,553 of LNFB01000173.1, forward strand.
CGCGACCGGCCTGCGAGAGGTTCGCAGAGAAGAACCGGTACACCGCGACGAAGTGCCGCCGCAGCAACTCGTTGCCGGCGTGGGCATCTCCGTCGCGCCAGGCGTGGAGCAGCGTGCTGTCGTCTCGGCCGTCTTGGGCCACGGTCGGACGGTAGCACACCGCGCGGGCGGATTACTGCGGGATTCCGCAGTAGCCGACGTCCTGCAGCATCGGCGGCGGGTCCTCGAGGGCCTGGATGCACTCCTCGGGCGTGGTGCACTGATCGGCCGCGCCGCTCACCTCGCAGACCGGCGTGCAGCAGCCCGTGTCGGACGGGCAGCCGTCGGTGCCCTGGCGGCAGAGCAGCCCGGGGTTGCAGCCCTGGATCGTCGCGCAGGTCGCTCCGTCGTCGCCCATGCCGTCGACGGGTCCGGGCATCGCGCACACGAAGCTGTCGAAGGCGGCGTAGCAGCCCTGCTCGCCGGGGCAGTCCTGCAGCAGCGGATCGCACAGCTGCTGGCACACCGGCAGCGTGCCGTCGTTGAACGCGAAGCACTCGCCGCCGTACTCGCACGGCTCGTTGACGATGCAGTACTCGAGGCACACGCCCATGCCCGTGTGGCCGCTGACGTCGGTCATGCAGAAGAACCCCGCCGCGCAGGTGTCGTTGTCGACCATGCGCTCGCACGACTCGCCGAAGAGATCGTCGCCGATGACGTCGACGCAGTGGGTGCTGTCGACCGTCTCGCCGCCGGGCGTCGTGACGAACGAGGTGCACTTCTGGCCCTTGGGACAGTCCTGTTGCCCGGGATCGCACTGGGCCTCGATGACGCCGTTGTCGGGATCGCCGATGAAGCCCATCGTGTCCGCGTTGGTGTCGTCCGTCCCAGGATCGGTCATCGAGGCGGTCGCGCTGGCCGACGAGCTCATCGATGCGGACGCACTCGCTGCGCTCGGGTCGCCGTCGGTGGCCGACGCGTCGGTGCCGCCCCCCGTGCTCGAGCTCTCGTCCTTCGCGGTCGCGTCGTCGGCGCCCTCGGCCTTCGAGCCGCAGCCCGACGCGAGGACACCAGTAAGGAAGAGGGCAGGGACGAGGACCAGGGCGGTGCGGCGCATGGGGGGAACTCCGTCACGACGGTAGGCCGAAACGGAACTGGCTTTCTACAGAAAACGCCCATTCCTCACGGATGCTCGCGCGTCGCGCCCTGGCCGCTGGTCGAGGGCCACCGCCGGCGGGGTCGCCGACCCTGGCACGCGTTGATACAACCCGGGGGAGGCAATGGCAGCGATGGGCGAGGCGACGGGTCGAGTCACGGTCCTGGGTGCGGGCAGCTGGGGCACCGCGCTCGCGATCCACATGGCGCGCCGCGGCTACGACACGAAGCTCTGGGCGCGCTCCGCCGATCACGTCGAACAGATGATCGCCGACGGCTGCAACCGACGGTACCTGCCCGACGCGTCGTTCCCGTCTCGCTTGAAGCCGACCGCCGATCTACGGGCCGCGCTGGCCGATCCCGAGCTGGTCATCTGTGCGATCCCCAGCCACGGCATGCGCGAGACGATCCGTCAGGTCGCGCAGCTGCTCGGCGACGGGCCCGCGCCGACGTACCTCATCGCGGCCAAGGGCATCGAGGTCGACACGCTGGCGAACATGCACGACGTGCTCCACGCCGAGCTGCCGCCGGTGCACCGCGATCGCGTGGCGGTGCTCGGCGGCCCGAGCTTCGCGGCCGAGGTCGCCGCGGGCCTGCCGACGATGGTCGTGGTCGCGGCGCCCGACGAGGGCGTCCGACTCGCGGTCCAGAAGATGCTCTCGGGCGCGGGCGTGCGCGCGTACGTCACCGACGACGTCGTCGGTGTCGAGCTCGGCGGCGTCCTGAAGAACGTCATCGCGCTCGCGGCTGGCGTCGGTGATGGCGCGGGGCTCGGCCTCAACGCGCGCGCGGGCCTCATCACCCGCGGCCTCGCGGAGATCAGCCGCCTGGCGATCAAGCTCGGCGCCCACCCGGCCACGCTCGCAGGCCTCGCCGGGATGGGGGATCTCGTCCTGACCTGCACGGGCGGCCTGTCCCGCAACCGCCGCGTCGGGATCGCCCTCGGGGAGGGTCGAGCGCTCGAGGACATCTTGAAGGAGATGGGGATGGTGGCCGAGGGGGTCAAGAACACGCTGTCGGCCCATCGGCTCGCCGAGCGCGAGGGCGTCGACATGCCGCTGGTCGCCACGATGCACGCGATCCTCTACGGCGGCTTGGCCGTCACCGATGCGGTGGACCGTCTGATGGGCCGTGCGCTCAAGGCGGAGCGCGAGTGGTAGCCGTGACGCCCGCGCTTGGCGGGCAATGCCCGATTCCGGTAGGCTCGGTGCAACGTTGAGCAACATCGAGCCCACGCCCTTCGGTGACAAGTACCTGCTCGTCGAGCACATCGCGACGGGGGGCATGGCCGAGATCTATCGTGCCCAGTACGCGGGCATCGAGGGCTTCGCGAAGGAGCTCGTCGTCAAGACGTTGCGCGAGGAGTTCGCCGCGCGACCCGAGGTCGTGGGGATGTTCCTCGACGAGGCCCGCGTCGCCGCGACGCTGACCCACAACAACGTCGTGCACACGTACGACCTCGGCGAGCTCGGCGGTGAGTACTTCATCGCGATGGAGCTGCTGAAGGGCGAGGAGCTCGTCAACGTGATGCGCCGCGCCGCGGCGACCGACGGCGGGCACTTGCCGCTGGATCTCGCGATCGGCGTCATCATGCAGTCGTGCGAGGGCTTGCACTACGTGCACTCGCGCAAGGCCGAGGACGGCACGCCCCTCGGGTTGGTCCACCGCGACATCAACCCGACGAACATCCACGTCGGCTACGACGGCGTCTGCAAGATCCTCGACTTCGGCATCGCGGCGACCCGCGCCTCGGCGGTGGCGAAGAAGGGCCAGGTCGCGGGCAAGCTCTCGTACATGGCGCCCGAGCAGCTGCTCGGCCACGCGATCGACCAGCGCGCGGACATCTTCCCCCTCGGCGTCGTGCTCTACGAGCTCTGCCTCGGGCGGCGACTGTTCCGCGGCGCGCGGGAAGAGGTCACCCGTCGCGTGCTCGAGGGCGACGTGCCCGCGCCGACGATGATCGACCCGAAGTTCCCGCCCGCCCTCGAGGCGATCATCATGCGGACGCTCGAGGTCGATCCCGCGGATCGCTACCAGAACTGCGATCACCTGTTCCGCGATCTCGAGGCGTTCTGCACCGAGGCCGGCCTCTCGTGGACGCCGCGCAAGGTGAGCGCGCTGATGTCGACGCTGTTCGGCGCCGGCGCCCCGGCGCAGGTCGACTACAACGACGAGTACGACGACCTCGACAACGCGCTCGACTTCGCCGCGTTCGAGAACGTCCCCGAGTCCGCCGCCGACGAGGTGCCCGACTGGGCGCGCAATCTCGAGGCCGGTAGTGGCACGCCCGAGCCGCGCAAGAAGGCGATGACCATCGGCAACCTCGAGGCCCTGGTCTCGCAGGGGAGCTTCGACGAGTCCGGGCCGAACCCGGTCGCCCGCGCCGCGCCGCCGACCCAGTCGCCGCCGGCCCGTCCGCCGCAGCCCGCCGCCGCGCCCCCGCCCGAGGAGCGCCCCCCCGATCCGACCCGATCCGGATTGCACCGCGCGATCCAGGACGGCGAGGCCGATGCCCCGCGACGTCGGCGGTTGCCGACGGCCTCCCGGCCCGCGGTCCGGCAGACGCGCAACCCGACCCCCGGCACCGGCCGCCAGGCCATCGTGCCGACCGGGCCGCTCGCCGCGATCGCGCCCGATGCCGCGAGCGGGCGGACGTTCGGACACTCGGTCGTGAGCGACGAGTCCAAGCGCGGCGGCGGGGCGTGGGCCTGGCTCATCGGCCTGATCGTGGTCTCCGGTCTGGGCTACGTCGCCTACGCGCTCTTGACCACGAAGTGATGGTAAAAAGGGCGACGTCTCGCGGATGAAGAACGGCATCCACAACCCCGGTGCCTGGAACCTCCCCGCGTGGTCGCGCATCGGCGCGTTCGAGGTGTTCGGGGACTACGCACCGATGCCGGGCTTCCGCCTGGTGATCGCGGTCGGCCCGACGCAGGCGGCGCTCACCGACGCCCTCGAGCACCGCGCGACCGACAGCGCGTCGCTCGATCCGGACCTCGCCCGCGCGACCATGCGCGCCGGCCTCGGTCTACTGCGCGGCCCCCTCGCCGAGTTCGTGTACGCCAACGCGGAGCAGGCGATGGTCGTGCTGCGCCCCGAGCGGACCACCGCCGCCGGCGCGACGATGGCGATCAGCGCCCAGCTCGTGAGCGCCTATGCCTCGCGTGTGTCGCTGCTGTGCGGCCGCGAGATGTCGCTGCAGGCCCGCGTCTTCGAGCTCCCCGACGTGACCGTCGTCCGCCGTGCCCTCGGCGCGCTGGTCGAGGACGTCGAGGACAACACACCGCTGCGCAGCGCGTTGTGGCTCGGCGCCCAGCTGCGCGGCCGCGGCCAGGCGTTCCACCCGTCGATGGTCGAGACGCTCGAGGAGCAGACGAGCCTGCTGCGTGGCCACGGCATCGACATGGACACGCTGCCGGCGTGGTGGTGGCGCGGCGTCGCGGCGCACGTCGACGCGGCCGGGGCGCTGCGGGTCTACGACGATCTGCCCCACGGCGAGGCGTTCGGCGATCTGGTCCCCGAGTGACGGCGGTGACGGGCTGCGACGCCCTCTACGTCCACGTCCCGTTCTGCGCGCGGCGCTGCACGTACTGCGACTTCGACTTCGTCGTCGGTCGGACGCCGAAGACGCAGGCGTGGCTCGCGGGGATCGCCGCGGAGCTCGAGGCGCGGCGCGACGAGCTCGCGACGCCGCTGCGGACGATCTACTTCGGCGGCGGCACGCCGAGCCTGCTCGGGCCTGCCGGGCTCCTCGCCGCCGGCGCGCTGCTGGCCCCGTGGATCCGTCGCGACGCGCTCGCGGAGTTCACCGTCGAGCTCAACCCGGAGCACGTCGACGCCGCGCTGTTGGCCGCGCTCGCCACCATCGGGGCCGGTCGCGTCTCCCTGGGCGTGCAGAGCTTCGAACCCGCGGCGCTGCAGCAGCTCGGACGCGCCCACGATCCAGCCCGCGCGATCGCGGCGGTGCGGGCCTGCCTCGCCGCGGGCTTGTCGACGAGCGTGGATCTCATCGTCGGCTGGCCGGGGCAGGACGCCGCCGCGCTCGATCGCGATCTCGATCGCGTCCTCGAGCTCGGCGTCGGTCACGTGTCGGTCTACGCGCTGACGATCGAGGCGGGCACGAGCTGGCCCAAGCTCGTCCGCCGTGGGTTGCGGGTGCTGCCCGACGACGAGGGGCAGGCTGCGGCGCTCGAGCGGACCCACGCGCGGCTCGTCGAGGCGGGCTTCGATCACTACGAGATCGCCAGCTATGCGCGTCCGGGTCGTCACGCCCGCCACAACGGCGCGTACTGGTCGTGGCGGGATTACGTCGGGATCGGGCCTTCGGCCGCCTCGGCCCGCTACGCGCGCGACGGGTCGGTGACGCGTCGCACCAACCCGCGCGGCCTCGAGGCTTGGTCCCGCGGCGCTGCCCCGGAGATCGAGGGCCTCGGCGGGATCGAGGCCGCCGCGGAGGGTCTGTGGCTCGCGCTGCGGACGGCGGCCGGCGTCGACCCCGCCGTCGACGCCGCGTGGGTGCACGGGCGCGTCGCGCGGCGCGTCGAGCGAGGGGATCTGCGCTGGGTCGACGGGCAGCTGGCGACGGCGCCGGGCCGGTGGATGGTGCTCGACGGCATCGCGGCCGACGTCCTCGCCGCGCCCGACGCGGCCCCGCGGTAGCCCGGCGCGCGGCCGTGCTAGACTGCCCGCGCGATGGACGATCAGGCACTGCGTCCGAGGCAGGCCGAGCTGCTGCGCGCGGTCTGCCGCGCCTATCTCCTCGGCGGTGACGACGTCCCGTCGGCGGCGTTGGCCCGCGAGTACGACTGGTCGCCGGCGACGATCCGCAGCGAGCTCGCCGCGCTCGAGCGGGCCGGGCTCGTCGATCGGGCGCATCGTTCCGCGGGATGTCGACCGACGCGCGCGGGCCTCGAGCACTACGTGCGCACGCACCCGCACGCCGGGGATCCGCCGGTCGGCGCGGCGCGGGCCATGGAGCGCTCGCTGGCCAGCAGCTCGGGCTCGGTCGAGCAGGATCTCCGGGCGACCGTCCGCGTCCTCGCCGAGGTCGGGGGTTGCGTCGCGGTGTCGTTCGTCGCCGATCCCGGACGCCGCCGCGTGACGGAGCTCGAGCTCGTGCCGCTGTCGGCGACGCGACTGCTCGTCGTGGTTGGTTTCGAGGGCGGCGGCACGACGATGCAGCCGGTGGGCTTCGACGACTCGCCGAGCATCGAGCACCTCACCGCGGAATCGGTGGGGCTGCAGGCCCGCTTGCGCGAGTTCTGCCTCGGTCGGACGCTGTTCGAGGCGCACGCCGAGCTCGCGCGCGTGCGCGACGAGCTGCGCTCGCGGGTCGATCGCCGGCTCGCCGAGGTCGTGCGCCTCGGCCTGTCGTTCTGCGCCGGCGCCGAGCTCGATCCGCTGTGGCTCACCGTGACCGGCCAGGCGGGCCTCGCCCGTGGCCTGGGCACGGCCAACCTCGACGGTCTCGGCGATGTGCTCGCGCGGCTCGAGGACGATCGGCGGCTCGCCGAGATCCTGTGTCAGCTGCTGCCGGAGGCGCAGTGCGCCCAGGATCCCCACGCGCAGGTGGTCCTCGGCGGCGCCGCGCTGCTGGATCGCGACGCGGGTCATGCCGAGCCGTCCGAGCCCGGCGCGCTGCGCTTGGCCCTCGTCGGATGTCGGCTGCCCGCGCGATCGGACGCGTCGCCGCGCGTCGGCGCGATCGCGGTCCTCGGCCCGGACCGGATGGACTACGCCAGCGTGATTCCTCTGGTAGAGTATGCGGCCCGTGCCCTGGCTGCCCGCAGTTGACGGCGGCCTCCGCGGCTCTCGCGTCCCACGGCCCCCCACGGATCTCGGCCAGACGGCCGGCCCGCCCGCCCCATTCGAGGCGTCGAATGACGAAACAGACCGATTCTGCGAACTCCCACGCCGACCTGTCCGACGAGATCCAGCAGGCGATGGACGAGGCCGAGGCCGCCGTCTCGGCCCTCGATTCCGATGACGAGGACGACAAGGGGGCGGCGGCCGCGGCGTCGGCGTCCGGGCTCGCCGCCGCGGTGGTCGAGCTCGAGGCCGAGCTGCAGACGACCAAGGACCGCTGGCTGCGCGCCGTCGCCGACCTCGAGAACTACAAGAAGCGGGTCAAGCGCGAGATCGACGAGGCCACGCTGTCGTCGGTGCAGCGGCTCCTGCCGGCGTTCTTGCCCACGATGGACAACCTCGAGCGCGCGCTCGAGGTGTCGGGCCCCGGCGCCAGCGTCGACCAGCTCGCGCGCGGCATCCAGATGGTGCGTGACGACTTCATGGCGGCGCTGCGCAAGCACGGCATCGAGCCGGTGCCGAGCGTGGGCACGCCGTTCGATCCGTCGATCCACGACGCGCTGCAGCAGGTCGACTCCCCCGACCACGCGCCCGGCGTCGTCGTCCGCGAGTTCGAGCGGGGCTATCGCATGGGCGAGCGGTTGATCCGCCCCGCGCGGGTGATCATCGCCGGGCCGGGTTCGACCGGCTCGGCGGCGGCGCCGGGTGAGGGCGCGAAGGGGGCCTAGCGGATGGGCAAGTCGAGGATCGTCGGCATCGATCTGGGCACGACCAACTCGTGCGTCGCCGTCATGGAGGGCGACGAGGTCAAGGTGATCCCGAATGCCGAGGGCAGCCGCACGACGCCGAGCGTCGTGGCGTTCTCGCAGGACGGCGAGCGCATGGTCGGCCAGATCGCCAAGCGCCAGGCGCTGACGAACCCGACGAACACCATCTACGCGGCCAAGCGCCTCATCGGCCACAAGCACGACGAGCCGGCGCTCACCGCCCTGCAGAAGGTCCTCCCGTACAAGCTGGTTCCGGCCACCAACGGCGACGCGTGGATCAGCGTCTGGGATCGCCACCACTCGCCGGCCGAGATCGGCGCGGCGGTGCTGGCCAAGATGAAGGAGTCCGCGGAGGCCTACCTCGGCGAGCCGGTGACGCGGGCGATCATCACGGTGCCGGCGTACTTCAACGACGCGCAGCGCCAGGCGACCAAGGACGCCGGCCGCATCGCCGGGCTCGAGGTCGAGCGCATCATCAACGAGCCGACGGCGGCCACGCTGGCCTACGGCCTGCACCGTCGCAACGACAACCGCGTCGTCGCGGTGTACGACCTCGGCGGCGGCACGTTCGACATCTCGCTGCTCGAGCTGCGCGGCGGCGTCTTCGAGGTCCTCGCGACGGCCGGCGACACCTTCCTCGGCGGCGAGGACTTCGACAACGCGATCCTCAACTGGTGCGCCGAGCGCTTCGCCGCCGACAACGGCATCGACCTCCGCACCGAGAAGCTCGCCACCCAGCGCCTCAAGGAGGCCGCGGAGAAGGCCAAGCAGGAGCTCAGCTTCACGCTCGAGACCGAGATCAACCTGCCGTTCGTCGCCGCCAAGGGCGGAGCGCCGCTGCACTTCTCGACGACGCTCAGTCGACGGCAGCTCGAGGAGCTGACCAAGGGCTTCGTCGAGCGCACGCTGGATCCGTGCCGACAGGTGCTCGCCGACGCCGGTCTCACGGTGGGCGACATCGACGAGGTGCTGCTCGTCGGCGGCCAGACCCGCATGCCCCTGGTCCAGGCCCGCGTGAAGGAGTTCTTCGGCCGCGAGCCCAACAAGGGCGTCAACCCCGACGAGGTCGTCGCCGCGGGCGCGGCCATCCAGGGCGCGGTGCTCGAGGGCGCTGTCGACGGCGTGCTGCTGCTCGACGTCGTGCCGCTGCACATCGGCGTCGAGACCCAAGGCGGCGTGTTCTCGGTGCTCATCCCGAAGAACACCACCATCCCCACGCGCAAGTCCGAGGTCTTCAGCACGACGGTCGACAACCAGCCCATCGTCAACGTGCACGTGCTGCAGGGCCTGCGCGAGATGGCGGACGACAACCAGAGCCTCGCGCGGTTCCAGCTCGCCGACATCCCGCCCGCACCGCGCGGCGTGCCGCAGATCCAGGTGACGTTCGACATCGACGCCGACGGCATCCTCGGTGTCTCGGCGAAGGACCTCGGCACCGGCCGCGAGTCGAAGGTGCGGGTCACGCCGGCGTCGGGGCTCTCCGAGCAGCAGCTCGTCGACATCGCCCGCGAGGCCGAGGCCAAGCGCGCCGACGACGTCAGCAAGCGTGACGCCGCCGATCTGCGCAACCGGGCCGAGACGCTCATCTACACCTGCAAGCGCTCGCTCGAGGCCTACGGCCAGTCGCTGCGGCCCGAGGACCGCGCCGACATCGAGCGCGACACGGCCCGACTCGAGGCGCTGCTGACCGGCAGCGCCTCCGCGCCCGCCCTGCGCGACGCGCTGGCGTCGCTCGAGAACTCCTCCCACCTCATCTACGAAGCGATGCTCTCCGGGGTCGTCCCCGAGCCGGAGTGACGCGGATCCGCCGTGGCCGAGCTCGACTACTACGCGATCCTCGGGGTCGACGCGGCGGCCAGCGCGGACGAGATCAAGCGGGCGTTCCGTCGGCTCACGCTCGAGTTCCACCCGGATCGGCACCCCGACGACGCGCAGATCGAGGCGCGCTACCGGCAGATCAACATGGCGTACGACACGCTGTCGGACGCGGCCAAGCGCTCGCGCTACGACACGCAGCGCCGGCTCGGCCAGCTCGATCTCAGCAAGGGCTTCGACGGGCAGACCGCCCGCGACCTCCTCGGCAACATGTTCGGCGACGTCTTCGGCAGCCGTCGGAACCAGCGCCGCAAGGGGCGGGACCTCCGGTACACGCTGAGCGTCGACTTCGTCGAGGCGGTGCTCGGCTGTCGACACACGATCGAGTTCGAGGCCCCGGGCCCGTGCTCGCAGTGCGGCGGATCGGGCACCGCGCCCGGCGGGCGGCCGCCCGAGGGCTGCGACGTCTGCGGCGGTCGTGGCGAGGTGAAGGGCGAGGGCCTGTTCGCGCGACGCACCCGCTGCGGGCGCTGCGACGGCACCGGCCTCGTGCAGGTCGAGCCCTGCGCGGGGTGTCGCGGCTCGGGCGCGCGTCGACAGCCGCGCGCGTTCGACGTGAAGCTGCCGGCGGGCACTGTCGCCGGCGCCGAGCGGTTGCTGCCCGGTCTCGGCGAGCCGGGGCGCTTCGGCGGCGACGCCGGGGACCTCCGCGTCACCGTCAACGTGCGACCGCACCCGCGGCTGCAGCGCGACGAGGACGACATCCGCTGCGACGTGCACATCAGCGTCGCGGAGGCTGCCCTGGGCGCGCGGGTGTCGGTGCCGACCGTCGACGGCAACGTCGACCTCGACATCCCGGCGGGCGTCCGCACCGGCACGCGGCTGCGGCTGCGCGGCAAGGGCGTGCCGCGGACCGATCCGCGGCGCGGGACCCCGGCGCGCGGCGATCAGCTCGTCGGTGTGGTCATCGAGACCCCGGTGCTGTCGAGCGATGGGGGCGGGCACGTCCGCGCGGCCCTCGAGGCGCTCGAGCAGGCGTGTGTCGAGGCCGGCGCCTATCCACGCCGGGCCGAGGAGCGCGGCGGCACGGCGCGGGCGCCCGGGGCCGGCGGCAACGGCGGGCAAACCCGCTAAGCTGGGATCGAGGTCCGACCGGCGCGCCCATGGTGTTCATCGACATCCAGCACCGGGAGGTGACGCTCAAGCTCGTTTATTACGGACCGGCGTTGAGCGGGAAGACCACCAACCTGCAGCAGCTGCACGGGATGATCGGCGAGGGCACGGGCACTCGGTTGATGACCCTGAACACCCGGGACGACCGCACGCTGTTCTTCGACCTGCTCCCGCTGCAGATGACCACGGCCGGCGGGCTGTCGATCAAGATCAAGCTGTTCACCGTCCCCGGTCAGGTCTACCACGCGGCGACGCGGCGCATCGTGCTGCAGGGCGCCGACGGGGTGGTGTTCGTCGCCGACAGTCGCATCAGCGAGACGCGGGCCAACAACGAGAGCTTCGCGGACCTCCGCCAGAACCTCGCCGACAACGCGATCGCGTTCGAGGACATCGCGGTGGTGATCCAGTTCAACAAGCGCGACCTGCCCGGCATCCGCACGGACGAGGAGATCACGCGCATCGCCGCGAAGGGCAGCGAGCCGGTCTACTCGGCCGTGGCCATCGACGGGGTCGGCGTCGCCGATACCTTCGAGGGGCTCGCGTCCTCGACGTGGACCAAGCTCGATCGGCGCTACGAGCTCGATCGGCGGTTCGGCGTGTCGCACGAGCAGTTCATGGACCGCCTGCGGGCGCTCGTCCGTCCGGGTGGCCCGTGACCGTCCAGGCCCCGGCGCCGATCGACCGCGCGCCGCCGCTGGGCGAGCTCGTGACGCCCGCGGAGCTCGAGCGGTGCCTGCGACCGCTGCTCGTGCACGGCGTCGACGGCATCGCGGTCTTCGATGCGTCGGGTCAGTCGCACGCCCGCGTGTCGACCGAGGGGTCCCCGGTTCGCCTCTGGGATCAGCTCCCGCCCGAGGCCGCCGCCGCGTTGCACCGCGCCGAGTCGCCGCCGTTCGGCGTGGCGGACCACGTGTGCGAAGCCTCGGGGCTTCTGGCCGGCAGCGATCACGTCGGCGCGCTCGTCGTGTGCCGTCGCGCGAGCGACCCCGACGGGGGCATCGGCCCGGCGATCGTCGCCGTGCTCGCGCAGGTGCTGCACTCCGCCTACGCCACGTGGGTCACCTCGCAGCTGCACCTGCAGACCTCGGCGAGCTCGTGGCGGGCGCTGTCGCAGCAGAACGCCGAGCTGCAGCGCGCCGTCGAGCACCTGCGCCAGCTCGACGAGCTGAAGAGCAACTTCCTCGCGACCGTCTCGCACGAGCTGCGCACGCCGCTGACGTCGGTCATCGGCTTCTCGGAGATGCTCGTCGAGGGGGTCGCCGGCGAGCTCAACCCCGAGCAGGCCGAGTACGTGCGGACGATCCTCTCGCGCGGCGAGGAGCTGTTGTCGCTCATCACCCACGTGCTCGAGATGTCGCAGCTCGAGGCCGGGGCCGTGCGGCTGGAGCTGTCGGCCCGGAGCGTGCGCGAGCTGGTCGCCCACGCGCTCGACGCGGTGCGGCTCCAGGCCGAGCAGGCGGAGATCGAACTGCAGGCCGAGATCTCCGAGCTCCCGCCCGTCCTCGTCGACCCCGAGAAGATGCACCGCGTGCTCGTGAACCTCGTGGGCAACGCGATCAAGTTCTCGCCGCGGGGATCGACCGTGGTGGTGCGCGCGAGCGCGGCCCCGATCCGCCGCCCCTTCGTCGAGGAGACGCTCTTCGGTGAAGAGGCCCACGACGCGGTGCGGATCACGGTCAGCGACCGCGGGATCGGGATCGCGCCGGATCAGCTGCTGCGGGTCTTCGAGGCCTTCTATCAGGTGGATTCGGGCCCGACGCGTCGCCACGGTGGCGCTGGCCTCGGGCTGTCGATCGTCCGCAACATCCTGCGCGCGCACGGCGGTGAGGCGTGGGCCGAGAGCACCGTCGGCGTCGGCACCGAGATGCACGTGACGGTGCCGATCGCGTCGGTGCACGCGAACCCGGGCTGAGGTGCGGCGGCCCGAGATCTGCGGCTTGCGATCTCAGGCGATCCGCTGCGCGGGCGTTTTCCCGGGTGCAGAGCCGCTTTGGCGGCCTCGCGGGGCCAAAGGCGCCTTGCGTGGGCGGGCGGTCGTCGGCAAAGTGCGAGTCGCGTCGGTGTGACGATGAATGCCCATCAGCAGCTGACAGAACTCGAACGCGTGGCGCAGGCGCTCGCGGTGAAGGTCTGCTACGAGCCCATGTCCGGGCTCGTGCAGGGCACCGGCGGGCTGTGCCGCGTCCGCGGCGAGTACCGGATCATCATCGACAAGAAGCTCCGCGCGCCCGAGCGGGTCACCATCTTGGCGGACGCGCTGCGCCGCTTCGACGTCTCGACGATCGAGATGGGCGCGCCGGTTCGGCACCTGCTGGTCCGGCCGACGGCCGCCTGACGCGGGCGAGTCGCAGCGGCGCGGGATCACGGGCGCAGGAGCGTCGCGAGCGTCGGATCCCCCGCGAGCAGGGTCGCGACCTCGGCTCGGATGGCCTCCACCGCGGCCGGATCGGCTCCGGGGCCGAGGACCGCGGCCGTGGTCGCGTCGATCAGGGCTCGTAGGGCCGTGTCCCCGTCGATCGCGCCCGCATCCAGGGCAGCCGTCACCCCGGCGATCGCGTCGATCTCCGCCGCAGCGACCCCTGCGATCGCATCCGCGCCCTCGGTCGCCGCGGGGCCGTCCACCGCGGTCGCCCCGGCGGGCCGGGTGATTCCCCCGATTCTGAGGGGATCGTCGTCGTTTCCTGCCATGGCGCGGCTCCTTGGAGACTAGCATCGGCCGGGGGCCCGTGTCGTTGCACGGCGTTGGCGTGTGCCTGGCCCACGGGGCCCCGATCCGATCGGCCCCCCGCGCGTTCGAGGCATTCGACTCGCCGCCGACAAATCCCGCTATAATGTCGCCCGTCGGTGCGAGTCGCGCACCCGCGTGCGTGCGGGGCGACTCATGACCGTGCCCGGAGCGTCGCTTTGAACCTGCCCACGCAGTTCGGCCCTTATCTCCTGCTCGAACGCATCAGCGTCGGCGGCATGGCGGAGGTCTACAAGGCCAAGGAGTACGGCGTGGAGGGCTTCGAGCGCACCGTCGCCGTGAAGCGCATCCTCCCGCATGTCGCCGAGGACGACGAGTTCATCGCGATGTTCAAGGACGAGGCGATGATCGCCGTCCAGCTGAACCACGGGAACATCGCCCAGATCTACAATCTGGGTAACGAGCAAGACAGCTTTTACATCGCGCTCGAGTACATCAACGGTCGAGACCTCCGCGCCATCTTCCAGAAGTGTCAGCAGCAGTCGCGCCCGATGCCGGTGGCGCAGGCCTGCTACGTGATCATGAAGATCTGCGAGGGCCTCGACTACGCGCACAACAAGAAGGACAAGTACAACCGCGAGCTGCACATCGTGCACCGCGACGTGAGCCCGCCGAACATCCTCGTCTCGTTCGAGGGCGAGGTGAAGCTCATCGACTTCGGCGTCGCCAAGGCGGCGGGGCGCGCCTCGCGGACGCAGGCCGGCATCCTCAAGGGCAAGTTCGGGTACATGTCGCCCGAGCAGGTCCGCGGCATGCCGCTCGATCGCCGCAGCGACGTGTTCTCCGTCGGTGTGGTGCTGTTCGAGATCCTCACCGGCAACCGCCTCTTCCAGGCCGAGACCGACTTCGCCACCCTCGAGAAGGTGCGCGCGGTGGATGTGCCGCGGCCGAGCTCGCTGAACCCCGAGATCCCCAAGCCGCTCGAGAACATCATCTACAAGGCGCTCGCGCGGGAGCCCGAGCAGCGGTACCAGTCGGCGATCGAGCTCCACGACGAGCTGCAGGCCTTCATGTTCGCGCAGGGCCTGTTCTACAGCCGCAAGGATCTCGCGGCGTGGATGCGTCAGCAGTACGCGCGGGAGATCGAGCTCGAGAAGGAGAAGGCCGCGGCCTCGGTGCCGCCGCCCGCCGACGCGGGGCGTCGCAAGACGATGATGATGCCGTCCACCGGCGGGGGGCCGCCGCCGCCGCCGCCCGCGGGACGCAAGCCGCCGCCGCCGCCGGGGGCAGGGACGCCGAGTGGTGGGCCGCCGCCGCCACCCCGCGCGCCGACCCCGGCCGCCGAACCCCCGCGACCTCCGGCGCCACCGGTCGCCGCGGCCACGCCCACCGAGCCGACCGAGGACTCGGATCTCCGCCCGCGTCGCGCGGTGAAGCGCAAGACGATGGTGATGACGACGGCGCGGCCGAACCTGCCGCCGCCGCCGGGCGGAGGACCGCCCAAGCCGCGTCCGCGCCCGGCCCCGGCGGCCCCCGCTGCAGCGACGCCCTCGGGCGCGGCCCCAGCGGTCGCCGCCGCGGCGCCGAGCCTACCGCCGCCGCGCCCGGTGCCCACCGAGGCCCCCACCGTTCCGATCTCGGCGCCGGTGCCCCGGCCCAACGGCGCGCGACCCAAGCCCACGCAGAGCTACGCGACCACCGGTGCGGCGCCCAACGGCGACCTCGACTGGGACGACGACGAGCTCGAGACGCGGCTGTTCGGGGACAACGACGCCGAGCCGCTCCCCGATCTCCCGCCGGCGCCGCCGCGGGTCGCAGACCGGCCGGGCCAGGTGGGCGGCGAGCTCGACGCGGCCATCGACATCGATCTCTCCGAGCCGCCGACCCTCGCCGCGCCGAGCGTCACGGTCGTGCCGCCGAGCCGCACCGTCGTCCCGATGGCGCCCCCGACCCCGGTGGCGCCCCAGGTCTTCGTGCCGCCGACGCACAACCCGTACCCGCAGGCGGGCCTGACGATGGTGCCGTCGAGCGCGACGATGCCGATGCCGGTCATGGCGATGCCGCAGGCGCCGATGCCCGGGCCCATGCCGGGCCAAATGCCGGGCCACATGCCCGGCCAAATGCCCGGCCAGATGCCCCAGGCCCCCCACTCGATGGCGCCGATGGGCCCCGGGGCGATGCAGCCCCAGCCCTACGACTTCGACGACCGCCCACGTCGCAGCGGCGCCGGTCTCGTGGTCGGGATCCTCGCGGCCGCGGTGGTCCTCGTCGGCACCGGTTTCGCGGCGGTCTACTTCTATTCGCAGCGCAACGCCGCGACGACGACCACCGCCGCGGGGACAACCGAGGCGACCACGGCGCCGCGCTCGGCACTCACCGTCCAGACGACTCCCCCGGACGTGCAGCTCGAGGTCGACGGCAAGCCCATCGCCGGCAGCTCGCCCTTCGTGATCTCCGACCTGCAGTCCGGCAAGCACCGCGTCCGAGTGTCCCGCGAGGGGTTCCTGCCCTTCGAGCACGAGGTCGACGTCGGCGCGACGGGGCTCAATCTCCCGGTCTCGCTCGCCCACCGCAAGGTGACGCTCTTGCTCGAGAGCGATCCGCCCGGCGCGGCGATGAGCCTCGTCGTCGGAGGCCAGGCCTACCCGATGGGCACCGGCGGTGCCCAGTTCGAGCTCACGCGCGAGCCCGCAGCGACCTACGAGGTCGAGGCGAGCGCGGCGGGCTACCTGACCACGCGCATCAAGCTCGGCTTCTCCGGTGAGCCCGCGGAGAAGGTGAAGCTCACCCTCGCGCGGGACAACAACGCCGGCATCGCGGTCGCTCCGACGACGCCGGTCGCCCCGCCGGTCACCCCGACGACGCCGGTGGATCCGCGGGGCGACGCCGTGACGCCGACGCCGGCCACACCGACGCCCACGCCCGCGACCCCTGATCCGGTCAGCAAGCCGAAGCCGCCGAAGCAGCCCAAGCCGCCCAAACCGACGCCGCCGCCGGCGGCCGCGAAGACGGCGATGCTCCGCATCGGCGCCAACGCGGGCGTCGCCCCGGCGCAGGTGTTCGTCGATGGCAAGCTCGCCGGCACCACGCCGATCGGCAACCTCAAGGTCACGCCGGGCAAGCACAAGGTGAAGTGGAAGTGGACCGACGGGCGCGAGGTCACGATGTCCGTCGACGTCGCCGACGGCGAGTCGAAGGTCATCAAGGCCGGGTAGTGCCGCTGGTCTCCGCGGGCACCGGGGCCGCAGCCTCGTCGCGGACGACGGCGTACAGGGCCTCGGGGAGGTAGGGCGCGCGCACCTGGTGCTCCCGCGAGAAGTCGCGGCGCACCCGATCCACGGAGTCGGCGGCACCCTTGCCGCCGAGCGCCGAGAGCTTCGAGCGGAGCATGCGTCGGTGGTCCTCGTCCTCGGCCTGGGCGAGCTGGCTCTCGAGGAACTGGATCGCGAGCTCGCGCTCGCCGTGCTCGGCGATGAGCGTCGCGGCGTACTGGCGCACCAGCGGATCGGCCCCGAACGCCGCCGCGCGGCGGATGGCCTCGATGCCCTCCTGGCGGAGCACCTCACGCTCGGCCGCGTCGTAGCCCGGCGTCGAGGGGACCTGCGTCACCAGGAGCATCCCGAACGGGTACAGCAGCTCGTGGCTCTCGGGGAACTGCGCGACGCCGCGTCGGTAGATGTCGATCGCGCGATCGACCATCGGGCGATCGATCGTGGCCTGGCCGCTGTACACCGCCGTGATCCCGCCCCAGAGGTACGCGCGGCGGAACCGGGGCGCGAGCCCGACGATCGCGTCGACGTAGCGGCCGGTGGCCTCGATCTGCGCGTCGCCGAGGTTCTCGCCGGAGTAGATGAGCGCGCGCACCCAGATGAGATCGGCGAGCGCCTCGCGGTAGCCCATCGCCATCGGCACGAGGTGCTCGGCGGGCGGCACGTAGAGCACGTCGAACTCGGGCGGCGCCTCGGCCTGGCGCTCGAGCACGCGGCCGTGCACGAGGTGCGCGAGCGCGGCGAAGCCGGCAGCGAGGATCCACGGGGCGAGGCGCGACACGGGCAGGGCGAGCGTAGCAAACGAGAACGGCGGCCGGGATCTGAGGATCCGGGCCGCCGTGGGCGATGGCGCGGGCTTGCAGGGGCCCGCGTTCGATCACTCGACTTCTTGGTCGATGTAGAGACCCGCTGCGCCGTTGACACCTTGGTTGTCGGCGGCGCCGGAGCGCTCGTAGGTCGACATCACCGTGTCGGCGTCGAGGTCACCGAAGGCCTGCGCGGTGAACTGGCAGTTGCCGAACCCGGTGTTGCTGTTCACGGCGACGAAGTTGTAGTGGAAGTAGTGCGCCTGCTCCATCTGGAAGTTCAGGCCGTTCCACACCGCGTTGTTCCCCCAGTCCGACATCTCGTAGTAGCCCGCCCCGCCACCGCCGACCGACGGGACGCAGCGGCCGCCGGGGCCGGTGTTGCAGTCGAGGGCGAGGGCCGGGGTCACGGTCGCTTCGCCGCCCGCGGGGGTGTCCTGCGGGTGCGGGCAGCGGTGCGGCGCGAGGTTGGCGATCGCCGCGCCGGCGCCGATGAGGGCGACCTGGCCGCGATCGACGTGCTCCTCGTTGAAGAACGCCGACGCCGAGTCGAACATCTTGGCCAGCTGCACGCGGGCCTCGCTGGTCTTGCTGCGCCGCATGTACTTGGTGAGCGCGGGAATCGCAATCGCGGCGAGGATGCCGAGGATCGCGACCACGATCATGATTTCGATGAGCGTGAAGCCACGGGATTTCTTGAGGCGCTGGATGTCGAGGAACATGGGTGGGGTCCTTTCTATGGGGGCGAACGTTGGGGCGGTTGGGCGCCCCGACGGGCGCGGCAAGGTTGGGCGCGCTACTCGTTTTCCAGATAGGTCGCGGTAGCGTCGGTGGTCATGGTCACGTTGGCGGCGTAATGGGTCGTGGTGAACGCCCAGTACGTGCCATCGAAGTCGAAGTCACACAGCGCGTAGCTGAAGAACCAATCGCGGTCGAAGAACTGAGGGGCAGCGTCGGGGAATTCCTGGGCGAGCAGGACGGCGCCGCCGATGTCGCCCGGGACGTCGTCGCTGCCGGCGGGCGCGGTCGTGCCCCAGCCGGAGATCGTGGCGTAGCCGCACCACGAATCGCCGCCCTCGGGCATGAACTGAAGGGCGTCGAACCCGTGGACCGCGTCGCCGCCGCGGAACCCGGCCCCGGCGGCACCCGCGGCGGTGTAGCCGGCGGCCGCGGGATCC
>LNFB01000174.1 GCA_001464385.1 Deltaproteobacteria bacterium Ga0077550
TCTTGTGGGCGTTGCGGATGTGCTTCGAGTAGGCGCCGATCGCCACGACCGCGAGCACGGCGAGGATGACGACGACCGTCATCAGCTCGATGAGCGTGAAGCCCCGCGTGGATCGCGAGGACGGCTGGCGGAAGGTCGGCACGCGGACGCAGCCAAGAGCACGACCCGTGCCAAGCCGCGGTCGCCGAAGGAAGTCGGGTGCAGTGCACGGCCGCGGTCCGCGGGCCGGTGCACCTGGCCCGTCGGCGGCCGCGATCGGCGGACAATTCTCGGCAGGTTCGCCAAAAAACGTCACCGCACGGGGACACGCCGCGTCACCGCCGGCCAGCGTGGTGGGGGCGAAACGCTACGCCTCGTCGTCGCCGCGCCCCACTTCGATTCCGAGCTTCTGCAGGCGGTAGCGCAGCGAACGGAAGCTGATGTGGAGCAGGCGCGCGGCCTCCTTGCGGACCCCGCCGGTGCGCCGCAGCGCCTCGCCGATGAGGCGTCGCTCGAGATCCGCCAC
This sequence comes from Deltaproteobacteria bacterium Ga0077550, assembly GCA_001464385.1. Taxonomy (GTDB): domain Bacteria; phylum Myxococcota_A; class Polyangia; order Nannocystales; family Nannocystaceae; genus Xiheibacterium; species Xiheibacterium aquaticum. The sequence goes on from LNFB01000174.1 coordinate 506, forward strand.
GGCCTGATCGAGGTCGACCTTGCCGTCGGCGAACTCGGCGTTCTCGGCCGCCCGGGAGCGGCCGCGCTGCGCCGGAAGGTGCTGGGCCGTGAGGATGTCGCCGGTCTCCAGGGCGACCGCACGCTCGACCAGGTTCTCGAGCTCGCGGACGTTGCCCGGGTAGTCGTGCCCGAGGAACCAGTCCATCGCGTCGGGGCCGATGCCCCGCAACGGGCGGCCGAACTCGCGGGTGATCCGCTCGAAGAACCGCTCGACGAGCAGCGGGATGTCCTCGGCGCGGTGGCGCAGCGGCGGCAGCACGACCTGGACCACGTCGAGACGGAAGTAGAGGTCGTTGCGGAACTCGCCCGCGGCGATCGCCGCCTCGAGATCGCGGTTGGTCGCCGCGACGACGCGGACGTCGACCTCGACCTCCCGGTCGCCGCCGACCGGCCGGACGCGCCGCTCCTGCAGCACGCGCAGCAGCTTGACCTGCATGGCGAGGGACAGCTCGCCGATCTCGTCGAGGAAGAGCGTGCCGCCGCTCGCCGCCGTGAACACGCCCTCGCGCCCGGAGGTCGCGCCGGTGAACGAGCCCTTCACGTGCCCGAACAGCTCGGACTCCATGAGGTTCTCGGGGATCGCTCCGCAGTTGACCGCCACGAAGGGCCGCGTGGAGCGGTCCGAGAGGTTGTGCAGCGCGCGGGCGACCAGCTCCTTGCCGGTGCCGGATTCGCCGCGGATGAGCACGTTCGTGCGGGTCGGCGCGACCTTGCGGACCAGCTCGAACACCCGCTGCATCGCCAGCGAGCGGCCGACCATGTGATCGAGGGTGCCGACGCCGCGGAGCTCGTCGCGGAGGCGGCGATTCTCGTGGGCGAGCCGCGAGCGCTCGAGCGCCCGGCCGACGACCACCTGGATCTCTTCGACCTTGAACGGCTTGTTCAGGTAGTCGTAGGCGCCGAGCTTGAGCGCCTCGATCGCGGTCTCGGCGGTCGCGAACGCGGTGATCATGAGCACCGGCGGCGGGGCCTCCTGGCGCATCACGTGGCGCAGCACGTCCATGCCGCCGACCTGCGGCATCGTGAGATCGGTGATGACGAGATCGAAGCGCTCGGCGCTGATCCGGGCCATCGCCTCGGCGCCGCCGCCGACCGCCTCGACCTCGTGGCCGGCGCGCCCCAGACAGATCGTGAGGAACTCGCGCATGCTGCGTTCGTCGTCCACGACGAGGATCCGCGCGCGGCGAGGTTCGGTCGACACGCCGATGAGTGTTGCCGGGATCGCGACCGCCGGCAAATCGCGACCGATCGCGTGGGCCGCAGCGCTGCCGTCACCGCGTGCGCCGGAGCACGACCAGCAGATGGGCCCCGAAGCCGCGGAGCATCGCGCGGTCGCGCGCGAACCAGTCGAGACGTGAGAGCATCCGACCGAGGATGGGCATCGCGAGGACGCGCGGCCACGCGGTGAAGACGCGGAGCCCGTGGAGGTCGGAGGGCGCGAGCGAGGTCGGCAACATCTCCAGCAGGCGGGGCAGGGTGTCGAACCGCGTCACGCCGCGCTCGGACTCCACGACCAGCGGCCCGCGTTCGATGACGTTCTTGGGGTGGCGGATGCCGTGGTAGGCGCCCCAGAGGCTGCGGGGATTGTCGATCTGACACACGGCCACGCCGCCGGGCTTGAGCACGCGGGACAGCTCGACGAGGATCGAACGCGCGGCGGCGTCCGAGCTCGGGCCGTCGTGGCCGAGGTGAGGGAGCGTGCGGAGGCTGTAGACGCACTCGAAGCTGTCGTCGCGCCAGGGCAGCCGGATCGCGGCGCCGCGGCCGAGGTCGACCGCATCGACGACGGTGAGGGACGACGCGCGCGGGCGGACCCACTGGGCGACCCGCGGTGACCCGTGGCCGAGGTCCAGCGTCGATCGGCCCACCGCGTGCCGCAGGATGATCTCGCCGGCCAGGCGGTCACACAGCGCCTCGAGGGCCAGGCCACTGGCCGACGTGTCGTGCAGGGCCCGCGGCAAGGCGCTCGGGTCGAGGATGAGCGCCGGGGCGTCGGACCGGCCGTCGTTGCCATCGCGCGTCGTCACGTCGCCGCTTGGCTTCGTTGACCCGCTCACGGCCGCCATGGTACGCCTTTGACCTGCCCGGAGCGCGCGATGCCGACCAAGATCCTCGCGATCGATGACAGCAAGACCATGCGACTGGCGATCAAGATCACCTTCGCCGCCGAAGACGCGGAGGTGACGGCGGTCAGCAAGGGCTCCGAAGCCATCGCCCGCGCCAAGCAGCTCGGGGCGGACGTCGTCCTCGTCGACGCCAACCTCGCCGCGGGGGAGCCCAGCGGCTACGACGTGTGCGAGCAGCTGAAGGCCGACGCCGAGACGGCGAGGATCCCCGTGCTGCTGCTGGTGTCGAACCAGGGGGGCGTCGACGCGGCGCGCCTCAAGCGGTGCGGCGCCGACGGGTTCATCGCCAAGCCGTTCGAGACCCAGGAGCTGATCGACAAGGTCGCCGAGATCCTCGGGCGAGGCGCGAGCGCCCCGGCCGTGGCGGTCAGCGCCCCGGCCGTTGCCGTCGCAGCGCCGGTGGTTGCACCGCCGGTGGCCGCTGCACCGCCGGTGGCCGCCGCTGCCCCGGCCCCGGTGGCCGCGCAGCCCGTGGCCGCGCCCGCCGTGGCGCCTCCGCGGGTCGCCGTCGCCCCGCCGCCCTCGGCGAAGACCGTGCCCCTGGTCGGTGCCCCGACCCCGGGCGCCGTCCGCCCGCCGGTGACCCCGGTGCCCGCGCCCGCGGCAGAGGTCCGCAGCGGTCCGACGGCCCCCGGCCCGGCGCGGCTGCAGCCCGCGGCCCGCCCCGCACCGACGCCGATCGCCGTCGCGGCCCCCGGTGCCGCGGCCGACGCCCCGATCCCGATCGCGATCCCGATCCCGTTCACCGCGGCCTCGGATCCGACCCCCGGCATCCTCGCGCGCCTCAAGGCGCAGGGCGGAGCGGCGGCGGCCGGGCTCGATCCCAAGGTGGCCGCGGCGATCGTCGCGCTCAGCCGCGAGGTCCTCGAGGCCGTCGCGTGGGAGGTCGTCCCCGAGCTCGCCGAGCAGATCGTCCGCGCGCAGGCCGAGGCCAAGGCCGGCTGATCGCACGCGGTGGCGCGCCGTCGCTGCGGCGCGCCCCGAGGATCCAGCGAGGGGCCACGATGTCCGCGGCGCTGGAACGTTCCGAGCCCCATCGGCTGCTCCCGGCCGAGCGGACGCTGTCGAGGGCCGGCTGGTACGCGCGCGCCTTGCCGGTCGCCGTGGTCCTCGGGGCCTCGGCGGGCATCGCCGCGGTCCACGTCTCGCCGCTGGTGATGTGGGCCGTCCTCGCCGGCGTGCTCGGGTGGACGCTGACCCGTCGTCGTCGCGTGATCGCGATGCTCCGCGATCACGACGACGCGGTGCACCTCGTCGCGGTCGGGGAGATCGAGCGGGCGCGCTCGACCTTCGCCGAGCTCGTCGCGCGCGCGCGCACGATGCCCGCCCTGCACGCGCTGTTCTCCCTGGGCCTCGCGGGCACGGAGCTCGACGCGGGTGAGTCGTCCATCGCCCTCGAGCGCCTCGAGGCGGTGCGCAACTCGGGGTGGATCGGCCCGCGGGGGATGCTCGGCGGACAGCGCCCGGTCCTGCACGCGCGGCTCGCCCTCGCCTACGCGCACCGCGGCGACGTCGACACGGCGCTCGCCGAGCTGGAGCGGGCCCACGCGCTGCTGCCAGTCGCGCGCCGCGGCAGCCTGCTGCTCGCCGACGTCGTCGTGCTGCTGCGCGCGGGCCGACCCCGGGACGCGCGTGCGCGGGTCGTCGAGGATCTGTCCCGTGCGCGCCAGCTCCTCGCCGCGTCGAAGGTCGGCTGTGTCCGGGTCCTCGCGGCGTGGGCCGAGCGCCTCGAGGAGCGGCCGGACTATCGCGCACCGGCGGCGACGCCGGATCTGAGCGCGCTGCTCGAGGACGAGCCCACGCGCGCGGCGCTGCGGCGGCTGGCGCGATCGTGGCCGCCGCTGCAGGACTTCCTCGGCGCGCACGGCCTGTCCACGTCGGACTGAACGCACTCGCCGCCGACGAAACCGCGGCGACCGGATCGGGGTCGGGAGCCCGTGCGCGAGGTCATCTCCACCGCTCCCGTCGCCATGGCACGCTCCGCGTCCGCCATGGATCGATCCATCCTCCTCGCCGTCGCGACGCTGCTCGCCGCCTGCAAGACCCCGCGCAGCGACGCCCCCGGCGCCCACGTCGCGAACGAGGCGACCTCGGCCGAGGTCACCGCCGCGATGGACCGCGCGACCGATCCCTGCGACGACTTCTACCGCTTCGCCTGCGGTGGCTGGATCGACGCGACCCCGCTGCCGCCCGATCAGCCCCGCTACGGCCGGTTCCAGGCGCTGCGCGAGCGAAACAACCTCGTGCTGAAGGGCATCCTCGAGCGCGCCGCCACGCGGCCCGACGACAAGCTCGGCCAGTTCTGGCGCAGCTGCATGGACGAGTCCGCGATCGAGTCGCGCGGGCTCGCGACGCTCGCCCCGACGCTCGCGCGCGTCGACGAGGTCTCGGACGCGGCCTCGCTGTTCGCCCTGATCGGTGCGCTGCACCGCCGCGAGCAGCGGGTGCTCTTCGATCTCGACGTCGAGCCCGACTACAAGGCGCCCGACGTCAACCTCGCGTTCCTGAGCCAGGGCGGGCTCGGCCTGCCCGATCGCGAGTTCTACCGCGGCACGGACGCGCGCCTGGTGGCGATGCGCGAGGGCTACCTCGCCCACGTGGCGCGGATGTTCGAGCTCTCGGGCATGGCGCCCGCGGCTGCGACGGCCGCGGCCGGCGACGTCTTCGCGTTCGAGCAGCAGCTCGCCGAGATCGCCCTGCCGCGCGAGGACCTGCGCGAGCCCGAGACGCGCTACCACAAGCTCGATCGCGCCGGCCTCGACGCCCACGCGGCGCTGCCGTGGACGGCGTACTTCGCCGCGCTCGGCCGACCCGACGTGAAGGCCGTCAGCCTCGCGCCCGCGTCGTACTTCACCGGCCTGGCCGCGGTCGTCGCAAAGGCACCGCCGGCGACCCTGCGCCACTACCTGCGCTGGCACATCCTGCACGACGCCGCGCAGCGCCTGCCGGCGGCGTTCGTGCAGGCGGACTTCGAGTTCTACGGCAAGACCCTGCGCGGTCAGGCCGAGCTCGCACCGCGGTGGAAGCGGTGCGTCGAGGAATCCGACCGCGCCATGGGCGAGACCATCGGCCGCGAGTTCGTCGCCGAGCACTTCGGCGCCAAGAGCCGCGACGTCGCCGTGGCGATGATCCAGCAGGTCGAGTCCGCCTTCGCGGTCGGCCTGCCGCAGCTGTCGTGGATGGACGCTGCGACGCGCACGGCGGCCGAGGGCAAGATGCGGGCGATCGTCAACAAGATCGGCTACCCCGAGCAGTGGCGCGACTACTCGAAGCTCGCCGTCGGTGACGACCACCTCGCCAACGTCGTGGCCGCGTCCGAGTTCGACGCCGCGCGGCGCATCGCCGACATCGACGGTCCCGTCGATTCCAAGCGCTGGGAGATGACGCCGCCGACGGTCAACGCGTACTACAACCCGAGCGGCAACGAGATGGTGTTCCCGGCGGGGATCCTCCAGCCGCCGTTCTTCCACCACGAGTGGCCGATGGCGATGAACTTCGGCGGCATCGGCATGGTCATGGGCCACGAGCTGACCCACGGCTTCGACGACCAGGGCCGCAAGTTCGACGGCGACGGCACGCTGCGCGAGTGGTGGGCGCCCGAGGTCGGCAAGCGCTTCGAGGAGCGCGCCGCGTGCGTCGAGGAGCTCTACTCCGGCTACGAGGTCCAGCCCGGCGTGCACCTGTCCGGCAAGCTCACCCTGGGCGAGAACATCGCAGACCTCGGCGGCATCAAGGACTCACACCGCGCCTTCCTGCAGTGGGCCGCGGACAACGGCGTCGACCCGCACGCGCAGGCGATGGACGGCCTGACCCACGAGCAGCTGTTCTTCGTCGCGTTCAGCCAGATCTGGTGCAGCAAGAGCACGCCGGAGACCGACCAGGTCATGGCGATGACCGACTCGCACAGCCACCCGCGCTACCGCGTGAACGGGCCGCTGGCGAACCTGCCCGAGTTCGGTGCCGCGTTCGCGTGCGAGGCCGGGACGCCGATGCGCCCGACCGACACCTGCGAGGTCTGGTAGTCCGCCCACGCCGCCGGCCGTCGAGGCGGCCGGCCACCCTCGCCGTCAGTCGACGACCAGGAACCGGAATTCCTGCTCGTCGGCGCGGATGTCCTCGTCGGTCCACAGGATCGGGCGCCAGCGCTTGCCGCTGAACTCCGCGGTCTGATCGGCGTAGTGCGTCGACTCGGGATTGCTCGACTGCGAGTACGTCAGGAACGCGGTCGCGTTGGGCCCGTCGTCGGTGTACTGCAGCGTCATGATGAAGCTGGTGCCGTAGTTGACGACGTAGCCCTCGGTCGTGAGACCGGTGAGCTCGTTGATCACCTCGCCGCGGCTCATCGGCGCCTCGAGGTACGTCATCAGGACGTCGTAGTCGATGAGGTTGGTGACGCCCTCGGGCCGGCCGCCACCGTGGATCGGGATCCGTCGGTCGCCCTTCTTCGTGTACTGCGTCTGCCCCAGGGTGGCGTCGACGGCGATGCCGGCCTTGGCCAGGCGTAGGCTGGCGCCGGCGAGGGCCTCGAGCGCGAAGTCGGTCTCCTCGCCCGCGGGCGCGGCCAGGGTGTTCGGCGTCTCGATCGGATCCTCGGGATCGAACGGCTCGCTGAACATCACGCCGGCGTCGAACAGCTCGCGGTACGGGTACTCGCCGATGAACTCGCGGAAGGCGACCGCGCCGGGGCTGTCGAGGTCGAGGCGCAGGTCCCAGCCGGCGATGGCGTCGCAGATCGCCGAGATCGCGACGTGCTCGGTGACGTTGGTGTCGGGGTTGAGGTACGCGACGGTGTCGACGCCCTGACAGCGCGCCACGAGGTCGTCGCGCACGAGCTCGGCGATCATGCCGCGATTCGACAGCGCCGCGGCCTGGAGCTCGGCGAGGTCGAACTTGCCGTCGGTCCCCGACGCGGTGCCCGGCCCCATCTCGGTCAGCGTGCGCATGTTCATGCGCGTGCGCGGCGTCCGGGGCGTCCGCTCGAAGCCGTGCATCGGCGAGTACCCGACCAGCGGCTCGGCGGGGTTGCTGAGCCAGTGGCTGTCGTTGGCGTTGTAGATGAAGTCGTCGCGCTCGAGCTGCGGCACGTTGGCGAACGCGATGAGGCCGGGGTCGCGGGCGTCGGGGTCGTCGACCCACTCGAACAGGGAGTTGGAGCCGTCGAGGAGCACCGCGTCGTTGGCCGCGAGCGCCTGGGTGAAGAACTCGCTCTTGCGCGCCTCGTCCCACGCCGCGAGCGCGGCGGCACTCAGGTTCGGCGTCGGCGTCGTGTCGGCGTACCAGGTCTCGCCCAGGGCGCTCGTGGCCATGGTGTTGACCCACGGGATGCCCTGCTCGCGGGCGTGGACCTCCTGCAGTTCGTCCATGCTGGTCGCGCGGTTCATGCCGTGGAACTGGGCGATGAGCTTGATGTTGTCGATGTTCGCGTCGCGGTAGGTGAACGCGACCTCGTTGCTCCACCCGAACGGCGAGAGGTTGAGGAGCGGCCCGTAGTGGCTGTGCCACATCGTGCGGTTGGTCTGGGTGATCGAGCCGTCGTCCTGCAGCACGTCGATCGTGAACGTCTGGGACTCCATGTCCCGGTACGCGCCGTCGTAGAGGTAGCGGGTCGGGTTCGCCGGATCGAGGGTGAGCTTGTAGAACGTGAAGCGCTGGCCGTCGGACACGGTGTGCGTCCACGCGACGTGCTCGTTGAAGCCGATGAGCACGCCGACGACGCCGAGCAGGCCGACGCCATAGACGTCGAGCTCACCGGGGACGCGCAGGTGGCTCTCCCACAGCTTGAGCTCGCCCTGCCACGGGAAGTGCGGGTTGGCCAGGAGCATGCCGCGGCCCTCGGTCGAGCGCTGGGCGCCGATGCCCCAGCCGTTGCTGCCGGGCTTGCTGCGGGCCAGCCGGGACAGCGGCGCCGGATCGGCCGAGCCGCGGATCATCGAGCCGGGTGGGGCCGCGGTCGCGATGTAGTCGGCGAGGGCGCGCGAGCTGGCGAGCGTGCCGAGCTCGACGTAGTGGGCGAAGAGATCGATCTCGTCGATCGGTCGCAGCCATGGCTCGCCGGCGCAGGGCAGGGTGTCACCCTCGGTCGAGACGAAGTCGTTGTAGCCGGCGACGTACGCGACGATCAGATCCTTGATGTCCTGCGGCTGGGCGTCGAAGCCGGCCTCGGCGCGGCCGTAGACGTCGAGCGTCAGGTGGGTGAAGTCGCTGTCGAGGTTGGCGTTCGCCTCGCCGGGCCCGAAGAACCGGGCGCGCTCGCTGCGGACCTTCACGATCTGATCGGCGAGGATGCAGGCGCCGTCGCGGGCGAACGCGTAGGCCTGGGCATACGCGGCGCTGGGGATGTCCTGGGCCTCGATGTGGGGGATGCCCCACGACGTCCAGCGGATCGACGCCTTGTAGAGGTGGTCCTCCCCGGAGCAGGCGGTGCCGACGAGCGCGAGGGCGACGAGGATTCGCGGGTTCACGCCCCGAGGGTACCCCAGACGGCGTCACCGGGCAGGGGTGCAGCGCGCAGCGGGACGGGCTCGCGCGCTACGGGCGACCCGCGGTTGTGCCCGACGATGCACGAGGGCCGAGGGCCGCGTCGTCGAAGCCCATCGGCACCAGCTCGGCGACGCTCGCCGTCGCCGTGACGCCGCCCGCGGCGACCATGACGACCGTGGCGTGGCGCGCGAACTCCCAGAGGATCTGTCGGCACGCGCCGCACGGCGACGTCGGCTGCGGCGTGTCGGTGACGACGACGACGTGCGTGAAGCCGCGGCCGCCGTGGGTGAGCGCCGCAAAAATGGCGACCCGCTCGGCGCACAGGCCCAGGGTGTAGCTCGCGTTCTCGACGTTCGCGCCGGTCCAGACGCGGCCGTGCTCGTCGCGCAGCGCCGCGCCGACCGCGAAGCCCGAGTAGGTGCACAGCGCGCCCTCGCGGGCGGTCCAGGCCGCCGCGACGAGGGCCTCGAGGGATGCGGGGTCGTTCGGTGTGTCGGTCACGGCGAGAACGGATCCTCGGCTGGGTCGGTGGACTCGTCGGCCTCGAGCTCGGGCGCGCGGGCGTGGGTGAGCTCGGCGGTGGTCGCCCGCAGGCGCTCGGCGAGCACGCGGACGAAGCTCCAGAGCAGCTTCACCGCGAGCGCGGGCTCCTTGCGCAGGATCTCGTAGAAGTCGTGGCGGGCGATGCCGAGGACCTTGCTCGGCGTCGACGCGGTCGCGGTGACGGTGTGCGGGCTGGCGTCGATCAGCGCCATCTCGCCCAGGTGCGTCCCCGCGGGGAGCTCCGCGATGCGGACGCCGCCGCGGGAGAGCTCGACGCTGCCGCGCAGCAGGACGTGCAGCTCGTTGCCCTCGTCGCCCTCGCGGAAGATCGCCTGGCCGACGTCGACCGTGCGGCTCCGGGCGATGTTCATGATCCGCACCAGCTGCTGGTAGCTGAGCTGGCGGAAGAGCGGCACGCCCTTCAGGCGGTCGAGGGTGAAGTTGATCTCGCTGGCGCGGTCGTGGTCGCTGGCCTCGCCAGCGATCTGCACCGCGACCGCGGTGATGTTGTCCTTGCCGCCGCGGGTGTTCGCGAGCTCGACCAATCGCCCCGGGACCTCGCGGATCTCCGGCAGCGCGAGCGTGCGACCGATGTCGTTGTCGTCGAGGTACTCGTACAGCCCGTCGCTGCACAGCAGGAACGCGTCGCCGGGGATGATGTCGAAGTCGAGGGTGTCGACCTCGACCATCGGGTAGACGCCGACCGCCCGCGTCATCGCGTTCTTCAGCCCGGCGTACGGGCTCTCCTCGAACTCGTCCGCGCGGATCTTGCCCAGGCGGATGAGCTCGTTCTTGAGGCTGTGGTCCTCGGTGAGCTGGTAGACGATGCCGCCGCGGACGAGGTAGATGCGGCTGTCGCCCACGTACGCGATGAAGCCGCGGGCGCCGATGAGCAGGAGCACGACGATGGTCGTGCCCATGCCGCGCTTCTCGGGCTCCTTCTGGGCGCGCTCGTGGATCCGCTCGCCCGCGCAGTGCACCGCGTACTCGAGCAGGGTGCACACCTCGACGTGGCTGCGCGGATCCTCGTCGTCGTAGGCGGCCAGCAGGTCGCGTTCGCGGTGGATCACGTCGCGGACGGCGTGGACGGCCAGCGCGCTCGCGATCTCCCCGGAGGCGTGGCCTCCCATGCCATCGGCGACGACGAAGAGGTGCAGATCGTGGTCGACGAGGAAATTGTCCTCGTTGGCCGCGCGCTTGCGTCCGATGTCTGTCGCCGCGAAGTAGCGGACTTCCATGGGGAAGGCCGGAGCATATCAGCTTCGCTCACGGCTCGGCCGCGCCGGGGCGGAGAAAGCCGTCGAGCGGACGTGTGCCAGCGGCGGCTGGACGCAGCAGATTGGACAGATCGTCGAGCTCGGTGGGCGAGCGGGGGACGCCGTCGAGCCATGCGCCCTCGGGCAACACCTCGCCCTCGGGTTGTCCGGTGTCCCCGCAGCGCGCGTCGGCCTCGGCGTCGAGCAGCTTGAGCAGCTCGATCGTGGCGGCGTCGGGATCGCGGCGCGCGTCGGGTGGACCCGCGAGCAGCCGCGCATAGTCGAGTTCTCGACCGAGGCGGGCCGCCGCGCACAGCCGCGCCCGCAGGACGTTGGCGCCGAAGCCATTGCCGCGCGCCAGGATGTGGACCGCGAGACGGCCGGGGTGCTCGCTGCGGTACTGCAGGGCGCGCGGCAGGCTGAGGAACAGCGTCGGATCGTCCTCGCCCTGTCCCATCACCGCGAGGTGGTGCGGCAGGCCGAGGCCACCGAGCACGAGGCCGCCCGGCGGGGGCGTGCGCATGCGGTCGACGCGGACGGGCGCGGGCGCGGCGGGGCTCATCGCGGCGCGCCACCGCAACGATCGTCGCACCGGCTCGCGGCCGAGTTCGGGGCGCACGCGCTCGAGCCCCGGAGTGTCGTCGAACACGAACCCGCCGATCGCGAACGCGGGCAGGCGCACCAGGCCCAGCGTCGCGCCGCGACCGAGGCGGGCGACCTGGGCCGAGGCGAGATCGAGGCGGGTGCGGTCGCAGCCCTCCGCGAGCGCGTCGGCGAGGACCGCCGGCGCGAGGTGGAGCGACGGCGCGAGCGCGCGGGTGCGGTCGCCGTCGAGCAGTGTCGCGGCGATCTGATCGGCGCCGAGGCGGGCGATGACGGTCAGCGCGTCGTCGAGTCGGTCGGTCCGCGCCGCCGCCCAGGCGAAGCGACGCACGCGATCCATGCGGGGATCGAAGGCCGCGAGCGGACGCACCAGCCACACCGAGATACCGAGCTCGTCGGGGCGCTCGGCGACCATGCGGCGCAGCTCGGCGAAGATGCCCAGGGCCCCGCCGGCGGCCGGGTCGAAGAAGGCGTGCAGGCGCGTCGGGGCGTCGTCCCGGCCCAGCTCGAGCGTGGCCACCGCGCGATCGGGGCACTGCCGCGGGGCAGCGGCGGGGGCGGCGAGGACGGCGGCGAGCAGCAGCGCGGACATCGATCTCGGACGAGGGTGACACGCGCCCGGGGCGTTGTCCTGTGCATCGTGCGTGGTATGGTCGCGCCGTGCAGTTGCGTTGTGTCGTCGATCTCGGCCGCTCGGTGATCGCATGCGCGTGCGCGTGGTCGATCGCGGCGCCGGCGTCGGCCGACGATCTCCGGCCGTACGAGGGGCCGCGGCAGCTCGAGGCCGTCGAGGGCGGGACGGCGCCGCAGCTCGAGGCCGTCGATCCCGAGGCGGACGCGGACGCCCTCGCCGGCGATGCGGTCGGTCCCGACGACGACCCCGGGGCCGCCGACGCCGGCGATGACTTCGCCGTCGGGCCACGGGACTGGCGCGACGAGCCCGAGGGGGAGGTGGCCGCGAAGCGGCTGCGCGGCGGGATCCTATTGACCGCGGGCGGCAGCGTGCTCGTGCTCGGCGCGGTGATCATCGGGACCGTCGACCCCTGCCTACGACTCACCGGCAACGGATGCCAGGCGGGGGCGAGTCGGCGTGCAGCGCTCACGATGGGGATCCCCGGTGCAGCGATCCTCGCCGCCGGCGCGACGCTGCTCGGGCTCGGCCTGTCGCATCGCCGTCGCCTGCAGCGGAGCCTCGCTGTGGGCCCCGAGCTCGGTCGTCACGGCGGTGGCGTGGTGGTCGTGGGCCGTTTCTGAGGCCCGCCCGCGGTGCCCGAGGTCGACGCGCCGCAGCGCCACGGCGTCGGGCGGCTGCGTTGCTCGCGGGAGCGCTTCACGAGCGCCCCGATCACCAGGCCGAGGGTGACGGCGCTGGCCGCCGCGGCCGCCCCCGAGAGGCCCGCGGACGAGGTGCGGTCCGCGGTCGCGGCCCCCGCGGCACCGGCTGCGGTCGCGAGGGAGGTGCCGACCGCGGCGCCGATCAGCCACGGCCGCACCCGATCGCGTGCGGCCCTCGACGCCGCGGCCTCGACCTCGGTGGACGAGCCGGCCGCGAGCACGACGTCTTCGTCGCGACGCAGCGTCGTGATCCGGTGCACGCCGGGCACGACGACGTGCCGCGTCGCCTCACCGGTCACCACCACGGGCGTGTCGTCGACGCAGGCGCGCGCGCCCGCGGGGCCGCGCACGACCAGCACTGCGAGCATGGGCAACAGCGCGTCTCGTTCGCGCTCGGCTTCGCGGCGCTCGGCGTCATCGTCGGCGCGCGCGCCGAGCTCGTCGAACGCCCGCCACGCGCCGAGCGGATCGCCGGCGCGCGCCCGCGACAGCGCGAGGTTGTAGAGCGTCCACTGGTGTGGCGAGAGTCGATGCGCGTGCTCGAAGCGGGTCGCGGCGACGGCATAGTCACCACGCTCGAACGCCGCCTCGGCGTCGGCGAATGCTGCGGCGGCTTCGCGCCGCGTCGCGTCTGCGGAGGTCTCCTCGGCGCCGTCGGCCGGGCGGAGGGCTCCCTGGTCGCCGGGCCCACCGCGCCGGGCCTGCGCGCCCAGGGCGTACGGCGACGCGGTGGCCGGGGGGACGGGGCCGGCCAGGGCCATCGCGATCGCCCAGCCCGTGATGACTCGGGCGCGCGTCACTTGCCGGCGTAGGGATTCGGCTTGAGCGCCCGGTTGCGTCGCCGATGCCGCGAGGTCGCACGCGGTGCGGCGGGCTCGTCGGCGGCGACGACCGTGGGCGTCGGGATCGGCGTGAGGATCGGCGTCGCAATGGGCAGCGGCACCGTCACTGGGGTCGCGACGGCGACCTGCGCCGGCGCGGGTGGGATCGCGGGTGTGGCGAGGGCTGGTGCGCGACGGGGTGCGCCGTCGCTGGCCAGCGCGCCGGCGTCGCGCGACGCCGGCAGCAGCTCGGTGCGCGACGCGAGGGTCCAGGCCCCGAGCGCGAGGACGGCCGCCGTGGCGAACAGCGCCGTGGCGCGCCAGGTCCGGCGCGGCGCCGGGGCGCGGGGCAGCACCGCCCGCGGCAGGGTGCTCGCCCCGTCGCGCATCGGCGTGGCGATGTCGGCGATCTCTCGCTGCAGCGCCGCGAGGTCGCAGCCAGCGTGCGCGAGGAGCTGCTCGAGCGCATCGGCGAGCGCCGCCGCCGAGTCGAAGCGCGCCTCGGGCTCGCGCTGCAGGCAGGTGGCGATGATCTCGACGAGGCCCGAGCCCAACGCCGTCGGCGGGGTCAGCCGCTCGGCGAGCACGGCCATCGGTTGCGCGACGTCGCAGCTCGTGACGCGTTCGTGGGTGCTGCGCGTGTCGTCGTCGCCGAAGGGCAGTCCACCGGTCAGCAGCTCGAACAGCACGGTGCCGAGGGAGAACACGTCGCTGCGCGCGTCGACGGCCTGGAGCAGCGCCTGCTCGGGGCTCATGTACGGGAGGCGGCCGCACAGCACGCCGAGCTGCGTGACCTCGACGCGCTCTCGCATCTTCGCGAGCCCGAGGTCGATGAGCACCGCTCGACCCTCGCGATCGATCATGATGTTGTGCGGCGAGAGATCGCGGTGGACGGCCTGCAGGGGCCGGCCCTGGGCATCCGTGGCGGTGTGCAGCGCATGCACGCCGCGGGCGACCATCGCGATCACGTACGCGGCCTGGCTCGGTCGCAGCGGCACGGTCCGCCCGAGCAACAGGCGACGCAGATCGATCCCGTCGACGAGCTCGAGCACGAGGAAGTCGAGGCCTCGATCGGCGCCGAGGTCGACCGTGGAAACGATGTTCGGATGGCGCACGCGCGCCGACAGCCGCGCCTCGTCGAGGAAGCGGGTCCGCAGCGCCGGATCGAGGTGCGGGTGGAGCACCTTGATCGCGAACTCGCGGGAGAAGCCCGCCTCACCGGCGGCGCGCGCGAGGTACACCGTCGACGTCGCGCCCTGTCCGAGTCGACCCACGAGCTCATAGCGGCCGAGCCGCAGGGGAGCGCGTCGTGTGTCGTGGGCGGGGGCCATGGGACGAGGGGGTGGCGGTCCGGGGGCGGCTTCCCTTACGATGCGCCCGCGCGGCGCGAAGCGGGATGCCAATCTCGACGATACCCGACCCTGGCGGCGATGCCGATAATCTTTTGCTGACGGCGTGTTCCAAAACACTCCGCTGTCTCGGTGCGGAAGTGCGGATCCGCGCCGACGGCGAGAACTGTGTGCGGGCCGTGCGGCCAGCCCCGGCGTTCGCCGCGCGGGGACCGCGCGCGTGGACCCACGCCTGGCCCCCCGCGACGCCTGCGGGACCCGCGGTGGCGGTGGTCGAGGCGTGCGGCCTCCCCAACCTCCTGCACGAGCTCGTCCACGTCGCCCTCGCGGGCCGCCTCGCCGACGACCACGGCATCGACTACCAGGCGATCCCGTACGATCTCGGCCGCGCGGCCGGGCGGACGGTGCTCTGGGACGAAGTCGCAGCATGCGTCGTCAGTTGCGCGTATCTTCTGGGCGCGCCGACGGACGGCGCCGATTGGGTGCGGGTGGATGGTTGGTTCGACGAGCAGCTGGGGATCCAGCCGGTGTTCTACGGGATGGACGACGACCCCGACGCGTTCTGGTCCGCGCTGCCGCGACTCGCGGCGGCCCATGCGGGCGAGTGCGACGCCATGATCGCGAGCGCCTACGATCGCGTCGGGTGGCTGCTCGCGTGGGCGGCCGAGTACACGCGTGAGCCCGAGCGGCTGTCGTTCGCGACGCTGTGGCAGCGACGGGGGCAGCGATGAGCGACGCATCGGCTCCTGCACGTCGGATGTTCGCGTCGATCGGCGCGTGGTTGCTCCGCAACCGGTGGCCGCTGGCGATCTTCGTCGCGGCGCTCGCGGTCCGCCTGCACTGGAACCTGCGGGTCCACCCGCCGGCCGACTACGTGTACTCCGACATGAACGGCTACGTCGGGCGCGCCGCGTCGCTGTTCCAGGATCTGTGGGGCAAGCGCGAGTACTCCGGCTTCTATCCCTGGGGCACGCACGTCTTGATGTTCGGCATCGAGAAGGTGTTCGGGAAGGGCAACCTCGGCGCGGTCGGGGTCGCGTTCGCGATCATGGGCGCGGCGTCGGCGATGTTCGGCATGCTGATCGCGCGGCGGGTCACGCGATTCCCCCCGATCGGCCCGCTGGTCGGCCTCATCCTCGTGTTCGACTACCCGATGATCTCGCTGGGCGGGTACTTCCTCAGCGAGACGCCGTTCGGGCTCGGCCTGATGGTCGGCACCTGGGCGCTGCTGCGCGTCGTCGATCGCGGCCGCCCTGGCGACGCCTACCTCGCCGGGATCGCGATCGCGTTCGCGCTGGTGATGCGGCCGCAGATCCTCGTGAGTGTCGCGCTGCTCGGCGTGTTGTGGATCTTCGGCCGCAAGCTGTGGCCCAAGCTCGGCTTCGCGATGCTGTGCCGCGCCGCGGTCCCCATCGTGCTGGTGCTCGGCTTCTCGGCGTGGCGGCTGCACTACCACACGGGCCGCTGGGGCCTGATCTCGGAGAACGGCAGCTTCAACGCGGTGTTCGGCCGCTGCCACGTCACCAAGATCATCGCGCTGCCCGACGCTCCGACGCGCTCGCGCACCGTGTTCGGGCCGCCGCCGCTCCTGCAGCTCGCGAAGCGATCGGAGACCGCCCCGGGCGAGTGGCCGCAGCTCGACCCCGTGAAGGGCACGCACTTCTATTACTTCGGCTACATCGGCGACGCCGTGCAGCACCGCGCGTACATGGACGAGTGCGTCGCCGAGGGCGGGCTGCTGAGGCAGGCCGAGTACGCCCTCGTCCACGTCCTGATGCTGTGGCGCTACAACGTGCTGTGGCCCGACTCCGGCAAGGGCCAGTGGCAGGGCCTCGCGAGCAAGTGGGGGACGATCCACAGCTCGGTCTTCGCGATCCCGGCGTTCCTCGGCATGCTGGTCGTGTTCTGGCCCCGGGCCCACCCGCGCCTGGCGCTCGTTGCCGTCCATCTCTGGGCCGCGTTCATCGTCGCCGCGCTCTACTTCGGAGATGTGCGTCTGCGCACGCCGTATGACCCCCTCGTGGTGCTGCTGGCCCTCGAGGCCTGCGCCATGCTCGGGGCTGCGGCGGTCGCGTGGCGCCGCCGAAACCGTCCGCGGCCGCTCGGGGTCGATGTCCCTGCGAGCCCGCCCGAGCCGTCCCCGCCCCGAGCTTCCCCATGACCCCACGCGGACCCTTGCATCGTCTCCTCGGTGGCCTGGTGCCCATGCTGGCCTTCGCGCTGGGCATGTTCGCGCTGGCACCCCGCGCCCACGCGGCCGCGCCCTCGCTCATGATGGATGCCTGGGACCAGACCTTCGAGGTCATCGAGTTCGGCCTCGGCTGCGCCGATCGGGTCCAAGCCGCCGGCGCATGGGTCGAGCTGCAGGTCGGCGCCGAGCCGGAGGTGCAGGGGACGTCGCGGGGCATGGGCATCGTCGTCCTCGCCCTCGCCGCGATCGTCGTCATCGCCCTGGGGCGCATGCGCCTCACCGCGGAGCACAAGCGCCTCGATCTGGCGCGGCGCCTCATCGAGCAGGGCCTCGAGCCTCCGCAGGATCTGCTCGCCGCGCCGGCGCGCAACGATCTGCGTCGCGGCCTCGTGCTCGGCTTCGCCGGGCTCGGCCTCGTCGTCGCCGGCATGGTGCTCGGGGATCGCGGCCTCGCAGCGGGCGGGCTCGTGCCCGCGTTCATCGGCGGCGGCTACCTCGTCAGCTTCCGCATCGCCATCGGGGCGCGGGGGCGGTCATGAGCGCGGGCGTTCGCACGCTCCCGGGGCTCGTCGTCGCCGACGCTGTCGCCGACGTCGAGGACGACGTCGCGTTGGTCCGGCGCGCGGCGGCTGGGGCCCGACCGGCGTTCGCGGAGCTCGTGCGGCGTCACCAGGGCAAGGTCCGCGGGCTGCTGCTGCGGCTGTGCGGCGATCGAACCCTCGCCGACGATCTCGCCCAAGAGGTGTTCCTCCGGGCCTATCGGGGCCTCTGCGGCTTCGAGGGGCGCGCGAGCTTCGGCACGTGGCTGTATCGCATCAGCTACAACGCGTACCTCAACCACAATACGCGCGTGCGGAAGTTCTCCTCGCTGCCCGAGGGTTACGACACCGCGACCGCCGCGCCTGAGGATGCCCTGAGCGCGCCGCGGGCGGATCTGCGGCGCGACCTCGAGGGCGCCGTCGCGCAGCTGCCCGAGCGCTACCGCGGCGTGGTCGTCCTCTACTACCTGCAGGACCTCTCGTATCCGGAGATCGCCGAGATCCTCGAGCTGCCGCTCGGTACCGTGAAGACGCACCTGCACCGCGCGAAGCGGCTGCTGCGGACGCGGCTCGACGGCGCGGACGCGAGGCTCGACCGCGGCGCGGAGGAGATCGAGCTCGAGACCGAGGGGGATGTGTGAACCCCGACGGCCTCGATCGCGATCTCTCGCGTGGGGCGGACGTCGGCGTCGATCCGTTCTTCACCGCGCGCGTGCTCGGGGCCCTGCCGGAGCAGCCCGTCGGCGCGACCCTCTCGCCTTCGCGCCGCCTCGCCGTCCTCATCGCGGCCTATGGCTGCGCGGCGATCGTCGGGTACGCGGCGCTCGGCGACGAGCAGAGCGCCGCGATGGCCGGGGCGACCGGCGCGCTGTCGGATTTGGTCGAGCGCGCGGACGACGAGTCGCTCCCGTGGGCGGGGGCCGTCGCGCTGCCGCTGGGGCTGCTCGTGGTCGCGTTCCTCGCGGCGCGGCCCCATACTGAGCGCGCATGAGCCCCGACGGTTCGGCCCGCAGCCCGCGGCATCCCGCGTGGGCCGACGTCGACGACGCGTCGTGGAACGACTGGCGCTGGCAGCTGCGCAACCGCGTCACGACGCTCGCCCAGCTCGAGTCCTTGATCGACGTCACCGACGCCGAGCGTCGCGGCATCACCGGGCGCCACGACTTCTCGTTCGCCGTCACGCCGTACTACTTCTCGCTCATCGGCGGGCCCGACTGCCCCGTGCGGCGGCAGGCGATCCCGCTCGAGGACGAGCTGCGCGCGGCGCCGGGCGACATGCGCGACCCCCTCGCCGAGGACGAGCATCGCCCGGTCTCGATCCTGACGCATCGCTACCCCGACCGCGCGTTGCTGTACGTCACGCACAATTGCCCGGTGTACTGCAGGCACTGCACGCGCTCGCGCAAGGTCGGTGACGAGGCGAGCGCGCCGGCGCGGTCCGAGTTCGAGGCGGCGTACGACTACCTGCGCCGGACCCCCGCCGTGCGCGACGTGCTGGTGTCCGGCGGCGATCCGTTGAGCCTGTCGGACGCGCGGCTGGTCGACATCGTCGCGCAGCTGCGCGCGATCGACAGCGTCGAGATCATCCGGCTGTGCACGCGCAATCCGGTCACGCTGCCGCAGCGCATCACGCCGGCGCTGGTCGAGGCGCTGCGGCCGTTCGCGCCGCTGTTCGTCCACACGCACTTCAACCACCCGACCGAGTGCACCCCCGAGGCCGCGCGCGCGCTGGGCCTGCTCGCCGACGGCGGGCTGGTGCTCGGCAACCAGATGGTGCTGCTGCGCGGGGTCAACGACGACGCCGACACGGTGGCGACCCTCGGGCGGTGGCTCCTGCGCCACCGCTGCCGGCCGTACTACATGTTCCAGTGCGACCCGGTGCAGGGGACCGGGCACCTGCGCACGCCGATCCGGACCGGGCTGCAGATCCTGGATCAGCTCCGGGGACGCGTGAGCGGCCTCGCGATCCCGCAGTACGCGGTCGACCTGCCGGGTGGTGGGGGCAAGGTCACACTGGTGCCCGATCGGGCCGTCTCGCACGAGGGGCCGCGCAGGGTGTTCCGTGACGCCTCGGGTGAGCTTTTCACCTATGTCGACGCGGCGGATTGACGGGGCGAGCCGTCGGTCGCGGCCGGATGCATACTCCCCCGCGAGCCCCCGTCACTACGGGCCCCTCCCCATGCACAACCGCCTCCGCTCCCTGTGCCTCGTCGCTGCAGTCGCAACCACCTCGATCGTCGCGGGCGAAGGCACCGCAGGCGCCGGTGACGAGGTCCAGGTGCTGATCCTGAAGGAGCAGGGGGTCGGCTCCGCGTCGTCCACCTCGCGCGGGCCAACGGCTGGAGCGCGGCGAAGGGCAGCTACCAGACCAAGCGCGCCGCCGCCAAGGAGCACATCGCCGCGGTCTCGCCGCAGTACGGGATCCTCTCGCTCGGTGCCTTCCTGGCCCTGCGCGCCGAGTACAAGCTGCAGGTGGTGGGCGAGGCCGACGTCGAGGGCGGCGGCGGCATCCAGTACTACGTGGTCAGCAAGAACCACGCGGACGTGTCGAGCTGCAAGGGCAAGACGCTGGCGACCAACCACGCCGGCGACAAGCCGTTCGTCGAGAAGGTCATCGCCCGCGGCGCCTTCACGCTCGCCGATTTCACCGTCGTCACCACGACGCGGCCGGTGCAGACGCTGAAGAAGGTCATCTCGGGCGAGGCCGAGTGCGCGCTCATCGACGATGCCCAGCTCGCGGAGCTCGGCAACCTCGAGGGCGGCGCGGCGGTCCACTCGGTCTGGCTCTCGGCCATCATGCCGCCGATGCCGATCGTCGCCTTCGGCAACGCACCCGCCGAGGGCATCAAGTCCTTCAAGGCGGCCCTCGGGGCGGTGTGCGCCGGCGAGGGGGCCAAGGCGTGTGCTGCCGCCGGAATCAAGGCGCTGCACGAGTCCGACGCCGCCCCGTACCAGGTCGTGATCGACGCCTGGTCGGCGAAGTAGCCGCGCCTCCGCCGAGCGGCGCGGCGTGATAACGTGCGCCGTGCGCTCGCTTCTCCTCCTCGTGCTCTGCGTCGCCTGCACGCCGAAACCATCGGCGAACGTGACGACCCCCGACGCGGCCCCCGTGGATCCCGTGGCCGTCTACGACGCGCTCGAGACCGAGATCGCGGCGGCGACCGACTCCGAGCAGGAGCGGGTCGACGCCCTCGCGCAGGTCGAGCGCGCTGCCGACGACGGCACCGCGGGCTATGCGTTCGTCCGCGCGGCGCTCAACGGGCGCGTCGCCGAGCTGCGGGGCGCCAACGCCGGTCGCCTGGTCACCGAGGCCGAGGGGTGGGCGCGCAAGAGCCTCGAGCGCGACGCCAAGTACCGCGACGGCGCCGCGACCCAGATGCTCGGCTCGCTGTATGTGATGGCGCCGGCGCGACTGCTCGAGCACGGGGACTCGGAGACCGGGCTCGAGATGCTCGAGGGGTTGGTCGAAGCGCAGCCCTCCGCGCCGCGCTACCGCCTGCGTCTGGCGCAGGCGTATCTCCACCTCGGCGACGACGATGCGGCGAAGCCCCATCTCTGCGCGAGCCTGCCGGCCCGCGCGGAGCTCCGCGGCGACGAGCAGACGCTGCTCGACAAGCTCGTGCAGGACGCAGGTGGGGCCGCCGGCCTCGGCTGCCCCGCGCACTGACCGGAGGACCAGGGTGTTCGAGCGCCTCGCGATCACCACGGCCCTGCTCGCGGTCGGCTGCAACCTCGCGCTGGTCCGGCTCGAGGAGCGCAACGCCCACGACGAGGTCATCGCTCGGGCGTCCGAGCGCGCCCGGCCGCCGCGTCGCGGGGGCGCGCGCGCCCTGGCTTCGGCCCTGGTCGCCACCGGCGATCCGGAGCGGGCGCGTGACGTGCTGCTCGGCGACTACCGACGCGGTGGCCAGCTCGCGTCCCTGGTGCAGCTCGCGGACCTCGAGCGCGCGATGGGCCGCGATGGCGTCGCCGCGTCCCACTACGCCCGGGTCGCCGCCCTCGATCGCGGCGTGCTCGCCGGCCGCCGCGACGTCTGCACGCTGCTCGACACCCGCGCCGCCGCGTGGGTCGCCCTCGCGGAGGGGGCGGCCGCGCTCGACGACCTCGACATGGTGGTCGGCCTGTGCGGCCGCGACGATCCGGGCCTGCGGCGTCGCGCATCGGCGCAGCTGGCCGCCCGCCTCGAGCGGGCCCGCCGTCCGCCGACCTGCAGCGGGGATTGCAGCGCACCGACGCCGGCGTCGGCGCTCGAGCCGGCGATCGAGCGGGCCCGCGCCGAGGGCCCCGCGGCGCTGCGGACCCTCGCGATGCGCGAGCGGATCGTGCTGCCCCCCGACGATGTGCTCGCGCTGCTGCTGGCCGACATCCGTGGCCAGGCCGGCGTACGACTCGTGGATGACGACGAGCTCCGCGCGTGGCTCGGGGACGTCGATGTCGAGGCGCTCTCTGCGTTGGTGCGCGCACTGCCGATCCCGGAGGGGTCCTATGTGCGGCTGCGGATCGAGCGGGTGCTCGGGCGCGCCCCCGACGGCGGCCCCGCGACGCCGAGTCAGCGCGCGCTGTGGCTGGATCGCGCGAGCGTGGTCGAGGGCGCGGTGCGCTGGCGGCTGCTCGCGTACGCCGGCGAGCTCACCTCGGCGGAGCATGACCTCGTCGCGCGCTGGCGGGGCAAACCAACCGCGGAGCCGGCCGGCAGCGGCCTCGAGATCGTCCGATCGCCGCGGCACTGGGCGCTGCGTGCCGAGGTCACGGCGGCGAACCATCGCGAACTCCTGACGTTCGCGCGGCTGCGCGACGCCGCCGAGGATCGCGACCTCGGGCTCGAGCTGCGCCGCGAGGTGCTGCGCGCCGCTGCGGTCGCGGGGATCGACGGCGCCACGGCGGCCCTGCGAGACGAGATCGACGCCGCCCTCGGTTGGGGGCGACCATGGATCGCGCTGGCGCTCGCCGAGGTCGGCACCACCGCGGACCTCGAGCCGTGGCGGCGCGCAGCGGCCTCGGGGATCCTCCTGGCCGAGGCGTCGTGCGAGGGGCCGTGCGAGGCCGACGCCGCCGACGTCGCTGCGATCGGTCGGGTGCTCGGCGAGGCGTGGGTCGACGGCCAGCGGGCCGCGCTGCGTGATCTCGCGTTCGGGCGCCCACGATCGCGGCCGCCGGCCGGGGCCTGCCCCGCGCTGGACGAGGTGCTCGCGCCCCAGGCCGAGTCTCCGCTGGCAATCGCGTTGGACCGCGCGCGCACGGGCGACGAGGTCGGACTGGCGCGCGTGTTGGTGGCGGCGATCGAGGCCGATCCCAGCCTCGTCTGTGCGGCTCGCCTCGCGATGCCGCTGCTGGTGGGGCGCGACGCGGCGGTGTCCGCCGCGCGCCTGTCGGACTTCCTCTCGCACGGACCGGCGCTCGACGTGGGGCCAGCGTTGACGGTGCAGGCCACGCTCGCGCTGCTCGGGCGACAGTCGACGCGCGCGGAGCACTTCGCGATCGCGGCGGCGGCTGCCGGGGATCCGCGCGCCGCATGGCGAGAGCTGGCCCGGTTCGCGCGGCGGCTCGACGCGCGCGACCTCGAGGTGCTGTCGCTACGCGAGCTGCTGCTGCAGACGCCCGACTACGCCGACCAGATGGTGCGCCGCGAGCTGGTCGCGCGCACGGTCGTCGACGGGGCGCGGGCGTGGGGCGCGAGGGACACGCCCGCGGGGCGGGAATCGGTGGTGGCCACCGTCGACGAGCACCTCGCTCGCCTGCATCCATCGCAGCGCTGGGCCGAGCGCCAGGCGGTGATCGACGCGATCGAACGGCTCGACGACGACGCTGCGGTCATGGAGGTCATCGGGCGCACGGCGCTCGCCTCGGCGTCGACTGCTCGAGGACAAGGGGACCCGATGTGGAGTCCGGGTGGCCTCGCCGAGGCGGCGGCGGAGCGTCGCTTGGCGGCCGTGCCTGCCGCGACGGAGGTCTTCGCGGACGTGCGCCGGATGGCGCCGCTGCGGGCGGCGCTCGCCGAGCACGCGCGCGACTGGGGACTGCGTCGACGGATGGCGGTCGGGCTGGCGACGACCGGCAGCGCTGCGCTGCGAGCCCGCGGCGCCGAGGCGTTGCTGGCGATGGCGACCCCGAAGTCGCGCGCGGTGCTCGAGCGCCTGCTCCTCGAGCGACCGGCGGCGCTCGACGGCGGCGCGGCGGTGACGGTCGTCGAGGACGATCAGGTGTTGCTGCACCTGTTGTTCGCGATGTCCCTCGACGACGCGCTCTGGCTCCGCGATGCGGTGGGGGCTCGGTGAACTCGCCGCGCCGCGCTGCGCTCGTGCTGTGGGCGTTCGCCGCCGCGGCGCTGTGGTTCGCGTCGCCCGAGTCGCTCGCCGAGCGCGTGGCGCCGGGGCTGTTCGGTTCGGAGCTCGCGGCGCTCGATCGCGCCGCGGGCATCCGAGACGCCGACGGCACCGTGCGGGTCGAGCCCGTCCCAGTGCGCGTCGAGGTCGAGGGACCGCCGTGGGTGCAGTCGGCCGCCCTCGCCGCGGTCGTGGCGGACGCCGGCTACGCGGTCGGTCAGGGGCCCCATCGCCTCCTCGGTGAGTTCGTGCTCGACGGGCACGCTGCGGCGGCGCGCTGGTCGCTCGAGCGGCGCGGCTGGGCGGTGCGGGCTCCGGCACCCACCGCTCGGCGCCTGCTGCCGGCCCTCGCGTGGGCGCCGCTGCTGCTCGCGCTGTTGGCCCATCGCCGCTGGCGTCGGCCGGCGTGGATCGCTGCAGCGGCGGCGATCGCCGCCCAAGCGCTCAGCTTCGCGTGGCCGTGGCCGAGCGGGCTGCCCACGCCGACGCCCGCCGACGAGCTACGGTCGTCGCCCGCGATCCGCCCGCTGCTGCAGCTCGCGACGGAGCTCGATGAGGGCGGGGTCGCGATCGCCGGCGGCGTGATCGCGCTGTGCTTGGTGCTGGCGTGGTTCGATCACCGCCGCAGCCCCGATCGTCCGGTGCCGCTCGCGGGGCTCGCGATCGCGATCGCGGCGCTGGTGTGGGTCGAAGCGGCGCTGCGGGTGTCGTGCGGGGCCTGGATGACGACGCCCTCCGGGGCGCTGTCGTTGCTCGGCGCGGTGGGGTTCTCCGTGCTGGGCACGCGCAGAGCGATGGCGGGGCGAGTCGACGCATGACGCGGCGACATCCGACGCTCGCGACGCTCGCGACGCTCGCGACGCTCGCGATGGCGACGGCGCCCGCATGCGACGGCGGCGTCGACTCGGGCATGGCGAGCCCGACTCCGATCGCGGCGCCTGTGGCCGCACCGACGAACGCCCCGACGCCGCGCGTGCAGACCCACGACGACTGGATCGATCTGCTGCACCAGCGCCCGAGCGCCGTGGTCCTGCGCGACGGACGGATGATCGTCGACCTCGGGACCCAGGCCGCGCTCAAGCACCTCGCGCTCGCGCAGCAGTCGGCGTGGAGCCTGGCGCAGGACGTCGAGGGGCGGCGCGCCGGTGTGATCGTCGGCAAGTCCGCCGCCGTCGACCTGCCACTCGACGGTGACCTCGCGCCCGCGCTGCACCCGGACGTCGACGGCCACCCTGGCTTGGCGCTCGCGATGACGCTGCGCGCGCTCCTGCCCGAACAGGTCGTCACCGTCTCGCTCAACGATCGCGTCCTCGCCAACCTCACGGTGTCGTCGGCGTGGGAGCGGCGCACGTTCTCGTTGCCCGCGGACCTGATCCGCCACGGCGACAATCGCCTGCGACTGCACTTCCGGCGCACTCCCGCGGCCGCCCTCGCTGCCGGCGCTGCAGGAGGCGCTCTGGGGGCAGCCGCCGTCGAGCGGATCGAGGTCGGCACGCACGCCGCCATCACCTCGCACGGCGGTGCTCGACGATCGCGGCGTCGGGGCGCTCGACATGGCGCCGGGGACGGGGCTCGCGTTCTACCTGCAGCCGCCGCGGCGCGCTCGCCTCGAGCTCGACGTCTCCGGGCGCGGCGCGTTCGAGGTGCTGGTCAGCACGACCGACGATCACCGCGCGGGTCGGGTGCCGACGATCATCTCGCAGGAGCCGCTGCGCGACACCGGCGAGCACCGCAGCATCGATCTGAGCGCGTGGGGAGGGATCCCGATCCGCATGGAGCTGCGGGCGCGCAGCGATCGCGACGCCGCGGCGCACGCCCGGCTCGGCGGCGCGCAGGTGACCGTGAAGCGCGCTCGCCCGCTCGATCGGCGCGAGCGCGGTTCCCGGGACGTCATCGTCCTGGCGATCGAGGGCGCGCGCGCCGACGAGGTCGAGCTCGGCGGGCGACCTCCGTTGCCCGAGCTCGAGGCGCTGCTCAACGACTCGCTGGTGTTCGAGCGGGCGTACGCGGTGTCGCCGGTGGCGGTGCCGAGTCACGCGGCGTGGATGAGCTCGGTCGCGCCGCCGGTCCACCTCACCGTGAGCGGCACGTTCGTCGCCGACGCGCAGACGATGGTCCCGGAGACCCTCGAGCGGCTTGGCCACTACCGCGTGATGATCGGCGCCAACAACGATCTCTCGGGCGACCGCGGCTTTGCGCAGGGCATCGACGACCTCACGCACGTCGGCGACGCGGGGCCCGACGAGCACGCACGGGCCGTCGTGGAGGGCGCGATGGCCCGGCTCACCGGTCGCGCCGGTCGATGGTTCCTCCTCGTCGACTTCACCGATCCGCAGGCGCCCTACGAGCCGCCGCGCGAGTTCCTCGGCGAGCTGATACCGCCGGCCCGCGCACCGCTCGCGCACCTCACCCATGTCTGGGTCGAGCGCGTTCGCCACGGCAAGGTCGTGCCCGACGCGCGCGAGGTCGCCTACGTGCGCCGTCTGTACCGCGGCGAGCTGCAGATGGTGTCGAGCGCGGTCGGCGAGTTCCTCGAGTTCCTGCGGCGCGAGCGTCGCCTCGACGACGCCATCGTGGTGATGCTCGGCGTCCATGGCGAGGAGTTCGCGGAGCACGGGGGCGCGGGGCACGGGGTGACGCTGTACGAGGAGAGCCTGCGCGTGCCGCTGTCGATCCGCGCGCCCGACCTGGTCGCCACCGGCCGCATCACCGCGCCGGTCGACCTCCTCGACCTCGCGCCGACCCTCGCCGACCTGCTCGGGGTGCCTGCGCCCCAGGCATGGCAGGGGGAGAGCCTCATCGGCCTCATCGACGACCCGATTCCGCCGCCCCGGCTGGTCACGGCGTACCGCGGCGATG
>LNFB01000175.1 GCA_001464385.1 Deltaproteobacteria bacterium Ga0077550
ACTGGTGCGGGCGCACCTCCTCGACGAGCGCGACGAGGTCGCTGCGTGCGTCGCCCTCGATGTTGTATTCGACCCGCGCGCGGTGGGGCGCGAGCAGCTCGGCGAGCTCGCGGACATCGGCCTCGGTGATGTGCCGCGCATCGGGCCGCGGGTGCACCGTGATGCCGGGGGCCCCGGCGTCGATGCACGTCTGCGCCGCGTGGAGCACACTGGGCAGGCCCGCCGAGCGGCCCGCGGGTTGCCGCGTCCGCGAGTTCCGCAGGGTCGCGACCTTGTTGACGTTGACCGACAGCCGCACCATCTGGAATCCGGGGACGAGCCCGGCGCGATGATAGCCGGCCGCCGAGAGGCCGTGCGGGCCAGCGCTTGACGACGGGACCCGGCCTGGGGGACAACCCGAGCGCAAATGGCACGCGGAGACAACCGACGCACCCCCAAGAAACGTCAACGCGCCCGTCAGCGCAAGCTGAAGGCCCGCATCAAGCGCCGCAAGACCGCGCCGCCGCCGAAGAAGAAGTAGGCGCCGTCCCGGTCCCCTCAGGATCGGGCGTCACCGTCGTCGTCGCGTGCAGCACGGCGCGCTGCCAGTGCGCGCGCGGCCTCGGCCTCCCAACCAACCTCCCCGAGCTCGGCGAAGCGGGCATTCGTGGCCGCGAGCGACTCGGGTAGCAGGCTGGTCGGACGCGGATCGACCGAGCCCGGGAAGTCGTGCGGATAGCGGTAGCCCGCGCCGTAGCCGGCGGCCTTCATCATCGTGGTGACGGCGTTGCGCACGGCCATCGGCACCGGCAGCGCGCCGGAGCGCTGCACCTCTTTGCGCGCGGCAGCGTAGCTCGCCAGCGCGCTGTTCGACTTGGGCGCCAGCGACAAGTAGAGCGTCGCCTGTGTCAGGTGCAGCGCGGCCTCGGGCATGCCGACGAGATGCGTCGCCGATGCGGCGGCCTGGGCCACGACGAGGCCCTGCGGGTCGGCGTTGCCGACGTCCTCGCTGGCGAAGATGACGAGCCGACGCGCGACGAACATCGGATCCTCGCCGCCCTCGAGCATGCGCACCAGCCAGTACACCGCGGCGTCCGCATCGCCGCCGCGCATGCTCTTGATGAACGCCGAGACGACGTTGTAGTGCTCCTCGCCGGCCTTGTCGTAGCGGATCGCGCGGCGACCCAGGGCCGCGGCGACGATCTCGACCTCGAGGGTGCGGACGCCGTCGGGGATCAGATCGACGCAGGCCTCGAGATCGCCGAGGGCACGCCGGGCGTCGCCCTGGGCCGCGGCCGCGATGCCGCGGAGCAGCCGCGGCTCGACCTCGATGGCGCGCTCGCCGAGGCCCCGCTCGGTGTCGGCGAGCGCGCGCTGGAGCAGGCCGGCGAGGTCGTCGATCGTCAGCTCGCGCAGCGCGAACACGCGGGCGCGACTGAGGAGGGCGGCGTTGACCTCGAAGCTCGGGTTCTCCGTCGTCGCGCCGACGAGGCGGCAGATGCCCGATTCGACGTGGGGTAACAACGCGTCCTGCTGGGCGCGATTGAAGCGGTGGATCTCGTCGACGAACAGCAACGTCGGCTGGCCCGCTGCGCGGAGTCGGCCGCGGGCGCGCTCGATCACCTCGCGGATGTCCTTCACGCCTGCACCCACCGCGGACAACGTCTCGAACGCGGCGCCGCCCACATGGGCGAGCAGACGCGCCAGTGTGGTCTTGCCGGTGCCCGGCGGGCCCCACAGGATCATGCTCGGCAGGCGGCCCGCCTCGATCGCGCGGCGGAGCAGGCGGCCGGGCCCGAGCAGGTGCGCCTGGCCGACGAACTCGTCGAGGGTGCGCGGCCGCATGCGCTCGGCCAACGGCGCAAACACGGCGGGCGCCGGCTCGTCCGCCGCCGCGGTGCCGTCGCGATCGAACAGGTTGGGGGCGCGCGGTGCCATGCGTGCTAGCCTGGAGCGGTGCCTGGGGTCGGCAGGGGCCGCGTCGCGGCGCAGCGGAGTGTACGCCACCGGCGCCCCCGCCTCGCGCCCAGTTTTGCGGCGGGTCGCGCGGTGAGGCTCGCGGCGACACTCGGCGCGGGCCTCGTGCTCGCGTGCGGCAGCCCCAACCCCCGCGTGAAGCCGAGCGACAACATCGAGGCGATCGT
Organism: Deltaproteobacteria bacterium Ga0077550; assembly: GCA_001464385.1. Classification (GTDB taxonomy): domain Bacteria; phylum Myxococcota_A; class Polyangia; order Nannocystales; family Nannocystaceae; genus Xiheibacterium; species Xiheibacterium aquaticum. Next base: position 2,124 of record LNFB01000175.1, read on the forward strand.
CCCCGAACGGCAGCACGATGATCTGTCCGAGGCCGACAAGATCCGCCTGCTGATCGAGAAGGTCCGCGCCAGCGACGCGACCTTCGTCCTGGGCGACGTCGAGCTCGACGGCAAGGCCGCGGCGGCGGAGCTCGATCACCGCGTGCCGCGGATGGCGGTCGCCACCGCGCGACAGTTCGTCGAGAACATCACCCGCGCGACGAAGGACAAGGGCCCGACGCCGCGCGTGCGATTGGCCGACGGCACGGTTCTCGACGGGCGCGACTGGTACATCGCGCGCGTCGAGGAGATCGAGGGCGTGGCACGCCCGATCCGGTCCGCCAAGACGGACCGCGAGGCCCACGTCCCCGCGACCGTCGGCATCCTCGACGCGCTGACGATCGTCGAGCGCAGCAACAAGCGCTTCGTCGCGCCCGCGCGCACGCTCCCCAACGGGAAGACCAAGGGCAAGCGCAAGGAGTACGACGCGGCCGAGTTCGCCGAGATGCTGCGCAAGAAGTGGGAGTTCCTCGGGGCGGATGTCCGCGATCTCGACACCTTCATCGGCGAGATCGCCTCGGATGCGTTCTCGAGCATGGCGCCGTACCGCGTCATCCACGAGGACGGCAGCGAGGAGGAGTTCCGCGGCTGGTTGCTCGCGCAGCTCGAGAACCGACGGGTCCAGATCGCCAAGGGCGGCGCACCATGACGACGCCGCGGCGGTTCGATGCGGCGCTCGTCGTCGGCGGCCTGCTCGGCTTCCTGGGCGTGGCCACCGGGGCGATGGGTGCCCACGCGCTGAAGGGGCGGCTCGACGCCCAGGCGCTCGACTGGTGGCGGACGGCGGCCCAGTACGCGCAGATCCACGCGGTGCTGATGGTCGCGGTCGCCCTCGCCTGTCCGCCCCCGCGATCGCGCTGGCTGCGGACCGCACTGGTGAGCCTCGGCGTGGGCGTCGTGATCTTCGCCGGCACGCTCGATGCGATGGCCCTCGGCGCGCCGCGGTGGTTCGGCGCGATCACCCCGCTGGGTGGCACGTGTCTGCTGGTGGGCTGGGTCGCGCTCGCGATCGCCGGCCTGCGACCGCCGCGGTCGCGGGGGTCGTGACCGGGCGTCGAGACGGTCCGCTCCGCGTCGCCGACGGCCCGAGCTGAGTCGCAGGGTCAACCCCGGCGGCGGCCACGACGATGGGCACGCGATGGCCATCGAGCATGCGTTCATCTCCGCGGTGCTGCGCTACGTCACCCTCGTGCACGGCGAGACCCCGCCGGCGAAGGACGACCTCGCGACGCTCGAGGCGGTCCTGTCGACGCCGCGCAACGACGGCACGGATGGGGGCGCGTGGGAGCGACGACGGCACCGCCGGCTCGCGGTGCAGATGCCCGCGGCGGCCCGCGACGCGGATGTCCAGGCGCCGGCGACCGTCGTCGACATCGGCGCCGGTGGCCTGCAGCTGCGCAACGACGGGCGTCTGCGCATGCGGACCGGCGACCGCGTGGTCGTGAGCCTGCTGCCGAGCGACTGGGCGGTGCGGATCGATCTGCCGGTCGAGGTCGTCCGCAGCGGCGAGGACGACATGATCGGCGTGCGGTTCTGCGGGCGACCGCTCGTGCTGCACCGCCGGCTCACGCCGGGCGAGCACACCTCGACGCGGCACGGCACCGCGAACATGGGCGCGGTGAGCTGACGTTCCGCGCCGCCCGGCCCCGTCAGCCCGTGCGGCGGACGGGCTCGGCCCAGTCGGGGATGAACGCGTCGAGGATGCACGCGCGGGCGCGGTGACGGACCGATCCCGCGTCCGCGCCGTGCAGGAGCAGCTCGTTCCACAGCAGACGCGCGCCGGCCTCGTCCTGGCGGCTGCACAGCTCGTCGATCGCGAGCAGGAGCAGCTCGTGCGCGTTGGGGAAGCGCGCGAGGATGCGACGAACCGCGAGGACCATCTGCGCCGGGGCCATGCGTCCGCGTCGCGCGAGGAAGCCGTCGCGGGCGAGCTCGGCGTGATCGGCGAAGCGCCACGCCGCGGCCATCGCCACGATCCAGCGGGCCTGGGGCTCCCAGGGGCGACGCTCGCGGGTGCGGTCGGGGCCGTCGCCGATCTCGTCGGTCACGATCTCGATCGCGTGGGGGTCGATCGCGCGCAGCATGTGCAAGCCGATGCCGCAGCCCGGGACGACCGGCTCGCACAGCAGCAGCTCGTGGTCGCAGCGGGCCGCGCGGGCGACGACCTCGACGCGGGCCTCGGCGGTCGGGGTCACGCCGTCGCCGATCCACACGCAGCACGAGGCGCGTCCAGGATCCGCGGCGTCGAGGATGCGCGGCAGCGCCTCTCCGGCCACCGGATCGCGCAGGTGCCGGGTGATGCGGTCACCTGGATCCCGAGTGAACTGGAGGCTGGCGGGCTGCGTGCGCGAGAGCCCGAGCAGCACCGCCTCGACGGCGAGCCACGGCACGGGCGATGGATGCATCGCGTCGGACACCTACCGCTCCTCGTGCGGTCGCCGACGCAGAAGTCGAGCCGGCACGCGGCCGGACTTGGGCCGCGCCGCGGTCGGGACGCTAGCGACGGCGCGTGCGGAGCCCGAGCAACGCGAGGGGGATCAACCAGGCGAGGCGCGGGGTCGTCGGCTCCGCGGCCGCGCAGGCGCACCCCTGCTTGGTGCCGCCGTCGTCGACGCCGGGCACGGTCGCGCCGGTCGCGTCACCGGCGTCGGCCGCCGTCCCGTCGCCGTCGGGATCGGTGCCGTCGGTGCCCGAGTCGCCGTCGGTGCCCGAGGCCGAGTCGGATCCGGTGTCCGGGTTCGACCCGGTGTTGCCGTCCTCGGTGACCTCGATCGTGATCTCCTTCGAGTCGTAGTTGCCGTACCCGTCGATGACCTCGAGCTGGAACGTGTAGGTGCCCACCGGCGGCTGGGCGAGGTTCACGAAATCCCAGGCGACCTCGTTCGGATCGGTGCCCGGGGTCAGGGCGTAGTCCTCGACGCACACGTTGTTGGTGCAGCGCGTGTACTCCTCGACGTCGTCGGGCAGACCGTCGACCCACGTCCACTTCACGCCGACGAGGGTCGAGTTCTCCTCGATCTGCGCGGTGATGAGGACGCTGTCGCTCGTGCTGATCACCGCGCCGTCCTCGGGCGTGGTGCTGACGATCACCGGCGCAACGTCATCGACCTCGCGCGGACCGAACACGCCCATCAGCTCCTGGTAGCTGTTCTGCTCCTCACCGCCGCCGTCGGGGCAGTACAGCTCGTGGATGTAGCCGCACTGCGTGACGCCGCTGCCGGTCGCATGGCTGATCGTGTTGCACGTGTCGACGTAGGTCTTGAACCCCCCGTTGTTGAACGGGTACATGAGGTCCTGCGTGTCGTCGGTGTGCTCGAGACCCCAGTTGTGCGAGGTCTCCTGGGCGGCGACCTCGGCGACGCCGTTGCAGCTCTGCGGGAAGGTGAGCGAGACGTGGTTGCGCTTGAGGCCGTCACACGCGACGTTCGCCACGCCGCAGACGCCCTGCCCCTGGTTCGAAGCGCCGCCGATCACCGCCATCGTGTACGGCAGGTAGTCCGGCGGCCGCTGCGACGACATGATGATGTTGAACGGCTCGTAGTAGTTCTGCAGCTCCTGGAACATCGACGCCTGGGCCATGCCGTCGCCGTAGCTGGGGAAGTCGGTCTGGCTGTCCACCAGCGGCGAGCAGTTGAGCGCCGCATTCGCGTTGTCCCCGTTCCCGCAGGTCGGCGTCAGGGTCACGCCGCCCATCTCGACGAAGAGCACGCCTGGCGCCGGGTCGTAGGCCATCGCGTGCAGGGGCTCCTTGCCCATCGCCGCGAGGGCGTCGGCGCCGAGACCGTCCGGCGTGAAGAGCATGTCGCCCTCCCAGTGCGAGCCGATCGCCGCGATCTCGGCGGCCGACTTGCCGGTCAGCCGTTCGATCACGGGCCGCGTGAGCTCGTCGTCGACGGCACGGGCCCAGGGCGCGGCCGGGGAGATCGGCGCGCCTGCGGCGGACGCGAGCGAGGGGGACGCGAGGACGAGGAGGGACGGGAACAGGCTTCGGCGCATGGGGCAGCCGCACGGGACGGGGAAATCGTCCCGTAGGCGGCGCCAGGCTAGCGACACCCCACACTGCCGTCTAGTCGCAGATTCCTGGCGCTTCGAGGCGGGAGCGCGGCGTACTGCGGCAAACGACTGCCCCCTCGACGGGCTCACGCGAGGCCGACGCGACCCGCCGCGAGCCCGACGATGCGGCCCGGCGACAGACCCGCGGCCTCGAGCGCCTCGGACCACATCGCGTCCGGGTCGGCGTCGAACATCCACGACACCGGCAGCTTGCCACCGCCGACCGGCACCGGCAGCCAGGTGCCCGCGGCGATCTCCTGCTCGAGCTGCTCGGGACCCCAGCCCGCGTAGCCGAGGGCGAACATCAGCCGCGTCGGGGCGAGGCCGGTGTCGTGGTGCCCGGCCCGCGTCACGTGGTCGAGGGACGTCGTCAACCACAGGCCATCGATGACCCGCTGCGCCGCGGGGTCCCAGGCGGGATCGTCGTGGAGGATCCAGCCGCGCGACGGCTCGACCGGACCGCCGGTGCGCACGCGCTGCCGAGGGTTGCCGCGCCACCGCAGCCCGAGACCGTCGGCGATCTCGGCGATGGTGTTGCCGCCGAGGTGGTTGAGCACGAGGCCGAGGGCGCCGCGCTCGTCGTGGTCGAGCATGAACACGACGCGACGCTTGAAGTTGTCGTCGTCGAGCTGCGGGACGGCGCACAGCAACTGGTGCACGAGGCTGCTGGAGGCTCCGTCCATGCGCTTCGAGTATGGACCGTCGCGGGCCGCCGCGCCCCTGCCCACGGCGGGAACGAGAGGCGCGGGTCGCCACCGCTCCTACGCCGGGCGGGGCACTTGAAAACCGCCGCGGCGCCGTGGTACGCAAACGGCCCCACTTGCCAGAGTGGCGAAATCGGTAGACGCAGCGGACTCAAAATCCGCCGGGGTAACCCCCCGTGTCGGTTCGAGTCCGACCTCTGGTACCGAGAAGCCCCGTCTCACCGCGCGTCGAACGACTCGCGGTGGACGGCGGCCCCGATGTCGACCGCGACGCGGACCGCCGTGGCGGGCGCCACGAACATCGGCGCGCGGACGCGGGCGACCTCGCGACCCTCGCGATCCCAGGCGATCCAGCGCAACACGGGCATGCCCTCGTCGAACCCCGAGGCGGTCGCCCACCACACGCGTCCGCGGTGGTGCAGCTCGCCGGCGAGCGTCGGCCCCTGCCCCATCGCCGCGACGGCCGGGCCGAAGAACGCCTCGTCGACGTCGTCGAAGCGCCAATCGCAGTGCACGTGGGTCTCGTACTCGACGAGCATGCCGCCGCCCGCCTCGCACTCGGCCTGCAGGGTCGCGATCGAGACCTCGAGGGGATCGAGATCGAAGCCGTCGCCGTACATGTGCCGCGAGTAGCCCGCGCCGCCGATCTCGGCGTTGTAGTCCGGCGATCGATAGCCGGAGTTGACGTTGATCGGCCCGACGGCGTCGCGCAGCGCCTGCACCGACGCCACCGCGTGGGGCTGAACGATGGCCCAGCGGCCCTTGTAGGCCTGGGCGAACTCGCCGAGCGTGAAGTTCGGCGCGAGCGACAGATCGGGATCCTCGGCCTCGAGATCGAGCAGCGCGATCGGGGGCCGGTAGTTCGGATCCCCGCCGAGCGCCTCGGGGTACGCATAGCCCTCGGGCGGGGCGTCGGGATCGAAGGCGTGGACGTCCAGGCACGTGGTGTACTGGTTGTCGGCGCCGGGGAAGCAGACCTCGGTCGCCGGCGCGGGCCCGTCGCCGCCGGTGCCCGCCTCGCCGCCGCCCTCCGACTCGGCCTCCGACTCGGCCGCCGTCTCGCCGCCGCCCTCGCTGCCGCCGGTCCCGGCGTCGCAGAGGCACGGGCCCCACATGCCCTCGAGGCAGGACTGGATGCCCATGCCGGGGCCATCGGGGCACGGGCACGCCTGGACCTCCTCGGGGTCGCAGCTGAACCCCTCGTCGCCCTCGCCCTCGCCGTCCCCCTCCTCGGGCAGCGCGTCGCTCGAGCTGCCGAGGGGATCGACGTCGAGGGAGGTGTGCGCGCCGTCGTCGTCGCCCGCGCTGGGCTGGAACGGGGGCGCCCCCCGGTGCGTGCCGGCGTCGGTGCACGCCGCCAGCAGCAACCATCCGCACGCGGGCTCGCGGATCCTCACCCTACGGAGGTTCGCAGCGACGCGCTCAGGTTCCCACGTCCGCGTTCCGCCGCTGCGTGGTTCTGCGTAGTCGCGCGGCGACCGCGACGTCAGGGCCGCTCGGTGATGGTGATCGACCCGCCGGCCCGGACCTGGACCAGCACCGTCCCCGCGCCCACGCGCCGCCGCAGCGTGCGATCCGCGAGGGCCACGACCGCCTGCGTCCGGATCGAGATCCCATCGGCGGCCTCGAGGTCGAGGTCGAGATCGGCGCTGCCGGCCAGCTCGATCTCGACGTCGCCCTCGGCGTCGACGAACACCCGGCGTGGGCCGGCGTCCTGGACGAGGTCCACGCGACCCGAGTCGGTCTGGAGGTCGGCGTCGCCGGCGGTGCGCACGTCGATGTCGCCCACCTCGACCGCGATCGCCACACCCGCGTCGCCGCCGTCGACCACGACGTCACCGCGGCCGACGTCGATCGTCAAGGCGCCCCGCAGTCCGAACACGTCGATGTCGCCGCGGTCGGTGTGCAGCTCGAGGTCGCGATCGGCCGGCAGCTCGACCGCCGCCAGCTCGAAGTCGACCAGCCCGCGCACGGCCAGCGGCACGTCGACCATGAGGCGACCGAGGCCGTCGTCGCGCTCGAAGACGAGGGCGGGCTGCTGGGCGTGGGCCTTCGCGTCGGCCTCGCTGCCGCCCGTGGCGAGGACGCGGCCCGCGTAGCGCAGGCGCTCGGGGCACGCGCCCGGGGCCGCGGGCTCGCAGGTCGCGACCGACATCGGCGTGCTCGGCAGATCGATGCGCACCGCGACGACGCCCGCGAGATCGTGATCGCCGACGAGCTCGGCCTCGCCGCGCCACGCGAACACGCAGGCGCCGGCGACGAGGAGCGCGAGGCCGAGGGCGTGGCGACCGGGGCTCCGCATCAGAAGTACACCTGCGGTCCGGCGACCAGCTCGAGGGTTGGGGCCCACCGCGGCAGCGCCTTGCCGCCGCCGTAGTAACGGGTCGCCAGCGGCACCGAGAGCCGCGGCCCGACGTCGAGGGAGAGGCGATCGAGGACGAAGACGCGGGTCTCGAGCTGCGCGTAGACGATCGCGCCGAAACGGCCGTGCTCGCTGGGCGCCTCGGCGTCGGGGTCGGCGGGCGCGGGGAGCGTCGGGCGGCCGCTGGTGCCCTGGAAGATCACGCCCCCGGCGACGACGAGCCACACGCGATCGCGCTGCAGCACGCGGCCGGCGACGCGCAGGCCCGCCTGGAGCGTCACGCGTCCGCCGGATCGAGCGTGGACGCCGAGGTCGGCGACGCCGATCGACAGCCGCGGCGCGACCTGGCCCATGACCGCGAGCGTGAGATCCTCGTAGCGCGCCATCGCGGGCTCGCCGGGTCGCAGGCCCACGGTGCTCGCCCGCTGGAGCGAGAGCGCGACCGCGTGGCCGACCCGTGGCTGCAGTGGCTTGCCCTTCGCGCGGCGCCAGGCATCGGCGGCCTGCCCGATCCACAGCAGCGCGAGGGCGTCGGTGGTGACGACGAAGGCGCCGTGGCGCAGGGCCTCGCGGGCCGCCGAGCGACCGGGGTCACCGAGCGCGGTGCCCTCGTCGCGCGGCGCCGCCAGGCCGAGGGCGATCGCGCCGAAGCCCAGCCCCGCCGCGGCGGCGAACGTGCCGAACGCGGCGCCCGGCCGGCGCGCGACGGCATAGCCGGCGCCCGGGACGAAGGCACCCGCGAGCGGGGCGACCCACGGGTGGCGCACGGGGCCACGGCGAGACGGGGGCCTGGCGCGACCCGGCGGCGGTGGCAGGGTGGCGACGGGCGCTGCCTCGGGGGTTGCCTCGGCGACGCCCTCGGGTGGGCCGAGCTCGAGCCGCTCGCCCTCGCCGAGGTGCACCGGCGTGCGGCGTCCATCGGGGCCGACGACGACGTAGTCCCCCGCCGGCGCGCCGATCGACGTCGGGGCCCCTGGACGCACCACGAAGGTCGCGACCGGCGTGCCGTCGCTCGCCTCGAGTCGATGCTCGCCGGCCGCCCGTGGCTCGCGGGGCGCGGCGCTCGCGACGGCCGCGGTCGACAGCGTCGACGCGAGCACGAGCCCGCCCAGCCACGCCCCGCGCATCACCGGATCACCTCGGTCGTCTCGCCCGCGACGTGGCCGACGTGGATCGGGCCGTCGCCCCGCGCGTACGCGTGGCTCATGTGCGCGCTGCGATGCGCGACGCCGACGCCGCCGTGGGCGTCGAGCAGGATGAGGCCGCAGGTGATCGACGCGTCGTCGCCGACGACCGCGTCGCAGACGGCCTGGGCCGCCGCCGTCGCCGAGAGGCCCGCGCGGATCCGGAGCAGCGCGTCGTAGCAGGCGACGCGGCGCAGGATCGCCTCGCCCACGCCGGTCGCACAGGCCGCGCCGAGGCCATCGGCGGCGTAGTAGCCGGCGCCGGGGATCGGCGAGTCGCCGACGCGGCCCGGCGTCTTGAGCAGCACCCCGCCGGTGGAGCACGCCGCGGCGACGTGGCCGTCGGCATCGATCGCGATCGCGCCGACGGTGTCGGCCTGGCCGTTGGCGTCCGCGATCCCGGCGCGCGCGGCCTCCCAGCGCGCCTGGGCCTTCGCCGTCCACACCGCGTCGCGGCCGAACTGGCCGACCCCTTGGGCCCGGGCGAACCGCACGGCGCCGTCGGCCGCGAGCATGCAGTGGCCGGATCGCTCGAGCACCGCGCGCGCCACGTTGATCGCGTCGCCGAGCTCGGGCACCGCCGCGATCGCCCCGACGGCGAGATCGCGGCCGCGCATGAGCCCCGCGTCGACCTCGACGATGCCGTCGGCGTCGAGGCACGCGCCGCGGCCGGCGTTGAACACCGGGTCGTCCTCCATCACGCGCACCGCGGCGACCACCGCGTCGAGCACATCGCCGCCCTGCAGCGCGCGTCGCCCCGCCGCGACGGCGCGCTCGACCCCGGCGCGCGCCGCCGCGAGGTTCTCGGCGGCGATGCGACCCGCGCCGCCGTGCACGAGGATCGTGGGGATCACGACCGGCCTCCGTAGGGCCGCACGGGCGCCGCGATCGAGGCGCTGCGGGCCGCGCGGAGCTCTGCACGCAACATCCGCCGCGCGTCGGGGCGCCGGCCGTGGTCGTGGCCGATCAGGTGCGAGACGCCGTGCACGACCAGCTGCACGGCCTCGTCGGCCCAGCCCTGCGCGCTGGCCACGGCCGCCTGCCGGCGCACCTGATCCCAGTCGATCGCGATGTCGCCGAGGCCGAGCCCCGCGTCCTCGTCGCCCGGGAACGAGAGGACATCGGTCGCGTGCGCGGTGCCGAGGTGGCGGCGGTGCAGCTCGATCATCGTCGCGTCGCCGACGATCCGCAGGCCCAGCGTCCGCAGCGACGCCGTCGAGAGCCCGAGGCGACGGCCCGCCCGCGTGGCGACCTCGGCGAGCCGACGTCGCGTGTCGCGATCGACCGCCGCCTGGACGTCGCGATCGACCTGCACGCGCACGATCATGCCTGTGGCACCCCGAGGCAGTCGAACACGCGGGCGCCGATGAACAGATCGAGCACGTCGCGGTCGACCTTGCCCGCGCTCGCCTCGCCGCGGAGGATCTCGAGCGCCTGCGGCATCGGGACCGCGCGCTTGTACGGGCGATCGGAGGCGGTGAGCGCGTCGAAGATGTCGGCGACCGTCATCATGCGGGCCTGCAGCGGGATGCCCCCCGCGGCGACCCGCGAAGGATAGCCGGATCCATCGAGGTATTCGTGGTGCTTGCCCGCGATGTCGGGCACGCCCTGCAGATCGCGGCCCCAGGGGATCCGCACCAGGAAGTTGTACGTGTGCGTGACGTGCTGCTGGATCTCGTCGCGCTCCGACGCGGTGAGGCTCCCGCGGCGCACGGTGAGCGCGAGGAGATCGTCGTGGCCGATGGGCTTGACGACGGCGCCGACGTCGTCGACGAACGACAGGTTCGCGATCTCGACGAGCTTCGAGCTCACCGCCTGGGGCAGGATCGTCGGCTCGTTCGCGGCACGGACGGTGGCGATCGCCTCCTCGAGCTGCGCGAGCTCGGCGGCGTGCGCCACCACGAGGTCCGTGTCGTCCCGGCCCTGCCGCAGGCGAAGGAGCTGCTGCTCGAGCAGCCGGACGCGGAGCGCCGTCCGCATGTGCGCGAACCGGGCGTGGAGCAGCTCGGCCTGGGTCGGGAACAGCTTCTTGGCCTTGACGAGGACCTCCTCGCGCACGCCGACCTTGCCGAAGTCGTGCAGCAGTCCCGCGTACTCGACCTCGCGGAGCTGCTCGCGGGAGTACTGCACGTCGCGGAACGGGCCCGATGGCGCCGCGTCGGCGGCCTTGGCCAGGGCAACGGTGAGATCGGCGACCCGCTGACTGTGGCCGCTCGTCGTTGGATCGCGCTGCTCGATGGCGTGGACGCTGGCGCGGACGAAGCCCTCGAACAGCGCCTGGATCTCGGCGTAGAGGCGGGCGTTCTCCAGCGCCACCGCCCCCTGCGAGGCCAGCGCGTTGCACACGACCTCGTCCTCGTTCGCGAATGCCTCGACGCGCCGCGCGAAGTCCTCGGGGGTCTTGAGCGGCGCGCGATCGCGGCGCGCGTTGATCAGCTGGATGACGCCCAGGACCCGGCCGTCGGGCGTGATCATCGGCACCGTGAGCATCGATCGCGTCTGGTAGCCGAAGCGCTGATCGAAGCTGCGATCGTGGTTCCACGGCGGCATCGTCGCGGCCGGGTCGTTGTCCGCGTAGAGATCGTCGACGCGGACGGTCCGGGCCCGCAGCACGGCGCTGCCGACGATCGATTGCGCCGTCACCGGGAACGAGAACTCCGAGAGGTCCGCGGCGACGGAGTCGTTGTGCGAGACCTTGAAGACCAGCCGCTCGCGGTCGCCCTCGACGAGGTAGATGGTGCCGGCGTCGGCGTGGGTGAACTCGCGGGCATACTCGAGGATCATCGCGAGCAGCCGGGCCGGGTCGCGCTCGGCGTTCAGCGCGGTCCCCAGCGTGATGAGGCGATCGGCCTTGCGCGCTTGATCGTAGTCGGCCGCGGCGCGCAGGGCCTCGCCGACGGTGCGCTCGACCATCAGGGTGCTCGCGGGCAGCGGCAGCACGTGCACCCGCGGCGTCCGCAGGCGGGCGAGCGCCACGGACAGCTCCTCTGTCGGCGCGACCGCGAGCAGCACGTCGTACTCCTCGGGGGGCCACGACGTGCGCGCGTCGAGGACGACCACGTGCGCGCGCTTGTGGGTGATCGACAGGCTGCCGTCGGCGAGCACGTCGACGCGGCCCCACGTGCCCGCGCGCCCCAGCACGTGGGCGCGAACCTGGGCCCAGTCGGCCAGAGGGCGTCCGCTCACGCCGCGAGTATACGGGCACCGGGCGGCGCCGCGACGCGCAAGCTGGCCCGCGGACGGCCTCCGGCGCGGTGCAGCTCGAGCCGGGCGCCTGCGGGCAAGCCGGCGGAGTTCGGCCGGAACGCTCCGCCGTGCGGCACGCGGGGGTCGGGCCGCACCTCGAACACCACCTCGATCTCGTCGCCGAGGACGTCGCCGAGATCGGCGAACGCGCGGACCTCCACGACCGGGTCGGCCGGGCCCATCGCCGCGGCATCCATCACCATCGCGACGAGCACGGGCAGGAGCGCGGCACCCTCCCCCGGCGCCTCGAGGCCCGCCGACGCGTGCATCGCGACGTGGTGTCCGGTCGCCGTGAGCACGGCGATCTCGACCTCGCGCAGGAGCGCGGCGACCGAGAACACGGGCGGCGGCGCAAACACGATCTCCTCGCCGCCGCGTGCCGCCTTCTCGGCGCGGGGCGACTTCGTGCCGCGGGGCGACCTCGCGGGAGCGCCGGTCGTCGTCGCGGCCGAGGGTGCCGTCGTCGCCGGGACCGACGGTGCCGACGTCGCAGGGACCGACGGTGCCGTCGTGGCGCCGAGCGGCCTCGCCTCCGCGTCGCCTCGCAGCGCCGTGATCAGTCCGCCGAGCTGCCGCGTCGCGGTGACCAGCATCGCCATCACCTCGCGCACGCGCTCGGGCTCGGGCGGCGGATCGCTCCACGGCGCCAGCGGACCCGCCAGCATCTGCACCGCCATCTGCACCGTCGCGCTCGCGTCGCGCAGCGCAGCCCAGGTCGCGGGCGGTGCGTCGGGTTTCCGGCCGTCGATCATCAGGTTGGCTGTCGTATCGGCCTGCGGTCGGTGCCCGCACGATCGTGGGCCGAAGCGACGCGCGCCTGGCCTACGACGGTCCGTCGCGCCCTCGGGGTTGTCCCGATGGTCAGCGGGTCTCGCGGCGACGACGGCCGCGCCGACGCAGCGCCGAGGTGCGGCCGTGCGAGCCGTCGTCGGCGAACGGCGGCGGCAGCAACGGCTCGTGGAAGCCCGTGGTGCTGCCCTGCTGCATCTCGACCTCGGACAGGAGGATCGCCGGTGCGATGCCGCTGACCGGGATCGATCCGCTCTCGGCGTAGCAGTAGCCCTGATCGAGATCGGGATCGCCTCCGAACGCGACGATGCGCTGCAGCGCCGACAGCGGCGTGCCGATCAGCTCGATGTCGCGCACGCGCCGGCGCTTCCCCGTCTCGACGTCGAGCAGCCACACCTCGGCCGGCTCGCCCTTGAACACCTGGAAGTCGTAGGCCTGGGTCTGCGTCTCGCCCGCGCGGACGCGGTGGATGATGAGCGCGTGGCGCCGCCCCTGCGACTTTGCGACCTCGACGAGCTTCGCCTCGAGCTGCTCCCACGTGAGCGCGGTGCCGGGCCGCGGCTCGACCACGAAGTTGGCCATGCGCGCCGTCGGCGGCTGCACGCCGTCGTGCCGGCCGTGGCCGTTGCTCTTCGACGAGACCGCCGTCGGGTTGCGGCTCTGCAGGAAGCCCTTCAGCACGCCGTCCTCGACCAGCGTCGCCCGCATCGCCGGCACGCCCTGATCGTCGACGCGGTAGCTGCCGTACACCGAGCGATCGCCCAGGCGGGTGATCGTGGGGTCGTCGAAGACGTCGAGGCCCTTGGGCAGGATCCGCTGGCCGACCTTCTGCGCGAACGTGCGGGTCTCGCCGCGCGCGACCAGGCGCTCGCCCTCGAGCCGGTGGCCCAGCGCCTCGTGGAAGAGGGTGCTGGCGGCCTGGCCGGCCAGCAGCGCGGGCCCGATGAACGAGCCGGGGGTCTCGGCCTTCTGCAGCTCGCCGAGCTCGACGATCACGTCGTCGAGCAGGCGCTCGAGCGTGGCGCGGCTGGGGACCTCCTCGACCGAGCGCATGTACAGATCGCGCGAGGCCTCGGTGTAGACCCCGTCGTCGGTGAGGATCCAGCCGCCGATCGACAGCTCGACGAAGGTGTCCTCGGTGACGACGCGGGTCCCCTCCGAGGTCGCGAGCCAGCGGTGGACGCGCTCGGCGACCAGCGTGATGGCGGGGTCGTGCACCTCGGGGTGCTGCAGGAACCGCCGCGACAGATCGCGGAGCATCCCCTCCCACGCCGCGCGTGGGAACGGGTCGTGGCGCAGCTCCTCGCGGTGGACGAGCGGGGTCTCGCGGCTGAAGGCGTCGACCTCGTCCCGCAGGTACTCGCTCACCAGCGCCTTGCGATGGTCGTAGTAGTCCTGCTGGGCCTCGTCGAACTTGAGCTGGCTCAGCTTCCACAGCGACACCTGCAGCGCCGCGAGGTCGAGGTCGTCGGGGGCATCGACCCAGTCCGAGCTCTCGCGCTCCTCGGCGCGGGTGTCGAGCCCGCCGTCCATGACGTTGTCGAACTTGTGGCTGCCGACCCGGACGTCGGCGTAGATCTGCGATTGCACCGCCTCGCGCGCCTTCACGAGCGAGCCGTAGGCCGCCTTCAGGCGCAGCGTGTGCGCCCGCCGCAGCGTGTACTGCATGAAGTACGGCTTGGGGCTGCCGGGGACCTGCAGCCCATCCATGGATCGGGTCAGCTCCCGCGCCATCACCTCCAACACGCTGTCGCGTGCGGTGGAGCGGGGGAGCGGTTCGAGGATCGGCAGCGAGCGGGCAGCCATGCGAACAACCGGCATAGCCGGCGGCACCGAATCCGGCAAGAACTGCAGCGGAACGCCGTTCAGGCGCCGTTCTCAGGCGGCAGACCCGGCGACGTCGTCTCCGCATCGGCCCCCGCAGGCCCCGCATCGGCGGCGGGCTCGGGGCGTTCCCGCGCCTCGGCCCGCCGGCGGGCATCGCGGTCGTAGGCCGTGACGATGACCTGGACCAGGGGGTGCCGCATCACGTCCTCGACCCCGAACGGCACGATCGCGATGCCCTCGACCCCCTGCAGCAGCCGCAGCGCGTGGACCAGGCCGCTGCGCTGGCCACCCGGCAGGTCGATCTGCGAGGGATCGCCGGTCACGACCACCCGCGAGTTGGCCCCCATGCGGGTCAAGAACATCTTCATCTGTTCCCGCGTGGTGTTCTGGGCCTCGTCGAGGATGACGAAGGCGTCGTTGAGGGTGCGGCCGCGCATGTAGGCCAGCGGCGCGATCTCGAGGGTCTCGCGCTCGAGCATGCGCAGGACCTTCTCGGCGGGGACCATGTCGTGCAGCGCGTCGTACAGCGGGCGCAGGTACGGGCTGATCTTCTCCTCGAGGGTGCCGGGCAGGAACCCGAGGTGCTCGCCGGCCTCGATCGCCGGTCGCGAGACGATGATGCGCCGTACCTGCTTGTCGAGCAGCATCCGCACCGCGACCGCCATCGCGAGGAAGGTCTTGCCGGTGCCGGCCGGGCCGACGCCGAAGGTCAACACGTTGCGGCGGATGCAGGCGATGTAGCGCTTCTGCATCAGGCTGCGCGGCACGATGCCCTTGCCGTCGCTCGGTCGCTCGAGGATGGTGTCCTCGAAGACGTCGCGGAGCTCCGCGCGCGGGTTCTGCCGCAGGATGTCGAGGGCCCGCAGCACGTCGGCGGGATCCATCGGCTGGCCGGCCTGCGCGAGGGCGTAGAGCTGCCGCAGCAGGCGTTCCACGAGTCCGTCGACGTCGCCCTCGAGCGTGACCTCGTGGCCACGGACGTGGAGCGAGACGCCGGTCTCGCGCTCGAGCAGGGCGGCCTGCCCGTTGGGCCTCGCCACCGCGTCCAGCACGAGCTGGAGCGGGGCCTGGTCTTCGAAGGTCAGCTTGACGGTGTCGGTCACGCGGGCCGAGCGGCCAGACTATGGTAAGGCAGGCCGACCATGACGGTATCACGGGGAGGCGCCGACGAAAACCCAGGGCAACCCGGATCTTCGGACGTGTCGGCGCCGACGGTCGACGTCGATGCCGAGGCGGGTTCTGATTCCGGCGCGCCGCGCCACCGCGCGCTGGGTCTGCGCGACGGGATGCCAGGCCTACGGGATCTCATGGACCGCCTCCTCGGCGAGGGCGGCTGCCCGTGGGATCGCGCGCAGACCCTCCAGAGCCTCCGCCCCTATCTGCTCGAGGAGGCCCACGAGGTGCTCGAGGCGATGGACGATCCGAAGCGGCACCGCTCGGAGCTCGGGGATCTGTTGTTCCAGATCGTCTTCCACGCCGCGCTGCGCGAGCGCGAGGGGGCCTTCGATCTCGACGACGTGATCGCGGGCCTGCGCGAGAAGATGATCGATCGCCACCCCCACGTCTTCGGGCCCGAGCCCGAGGCGCTGAACGCCGACGAGGTGTCGCGGCGCTGGGAGGCGCGCAAGCAGGCGCGGCCGGAGCGGGACGTCGGTGATCTCGGCGTGCCCACCACCCTGCCCGCGCTGCACCGCGCCAGCCGCCTCCAGGACAAGGCCGCGGCGCTGGGGTTCGACTGGCCCGACGTCGGCGGCGCCCTCGCCAAGCTCGACGAGGAGCTCGGCGAGTTCGCCGAGGCCCGCACCCGCGGCGACCTCGAGGAGATCCGCGACGAGCTCGGCGATGTGCTGTTCGTCCTCGTGCGCATCGCCGGCAAGCTCGGCCTCGACGCCGAGGCGGCCCTCGCCCGGACCAACGCGAAGTTCGAGCGCCGCTTCGGCCACGTGCTGCGGGCCGTCGCGGCGCAGGGGCGCGACCCGGCGGAGGTCGGGCTCGCCGGCCTCGACGCGCTGTGGAACGACGCGAAGCGCGCGGAGCGATCCGGCGGCGCGCGAACCTAGGCGAGCGCGGGCGGGCCTTCGCGCGCGGCCCACCTTCGCCGCACGATCCATCCCTCGCGGCGACGATGCGGGTGGCCGCGGTCGCGCGCGTGAACTAGATTGGAATTTGCCCCCCGATGCGCGTCGCCACGCTCCCCGCCCTGCCCACCGGCTACCGCAACGCGGCCGTGGGGGCGTCGACGCGGGCCGAGCTGGGCCAGTGGCTGCGCACCGCCAGCGACGCGCTCACCCTCGCGGTGATCACCGTCGAAGGCCGCGGCGGCGACGATCGCGGCGACAAGCTGCGGCGCGCCGAACAGGCGCGGTCCTTCCTGGTCGAAGCCACGCGCGCGCTCGGCCGCGCGCGGGTCTACCTGCCCAAGCTGAAGACCCACCCCCTGCCCGTGCTGATGGCGTGCGAGGGCAACCCGGACGCCGAGCTGGCCCGTCTGCATCAGATGGCGACGCGGCTCTTGTGGCAGAATCACGCGCACTTGCCCGCGAGAATGGAAGCAAAACCTCTGCTCCCCGAGGAGGAGCGGCAGCTCGCGGTGGTCGTCGCCGGGGTCAAGCGCGGCGCACGGATCGACCGCGCCCTGCGGTACCGCTGGTGCGGCGTCGCCCTCGGCGTCGCGGCCGTCGGGCTGATGGGCGGCTTCCCGCTGCTCGGCGCCGCGGCAGCCGCCAGCGGGGTCGGCCTCGCGCTGTTCCGGCTGCTGCGCAGCGAGGACTACGGCGTCGCCGCGAACGGCACCTCGTAGGACGACCGGCGCCCCCGGACGTCAGGGGCTCTGGGCCGCCGCGTCGCTCGCCGCACCGCCCGCGAACTCGATGACCAGCAGCCGATAGCCGGCCTTGCCCGCGATCCACGAGAGCTTCGGCTCGGCGGCGCGCTTGAGCACGATGGTCGCGACCGCGTCCTTGCCCCGCCGCGTCACCTTCACCGAGCGCACCGGGGTCCGGAAGTAGCGCAGGTCGAGGAAGCGCGCGTTGTTGCGGACGTTGATCCGCGTGTTGCCCAGGCGCACCGTCACGACCCCGGCCTTGACGTCGAGCTTGGTCGGGACGTCCGCCGAGACCTCGAAGAACACGCGCGAGCCCTCGCCCACGCGCTCGAACCCGGTCCACGTCATCGACGCGGGCTTGGTGCCCATGCGCGAGGCCGGGAACGGCGGCACGTGGTTGCCCTCGATCGAGACGCCCGAGTAGTAGCCGTCGGGGTTCGGGGCGGCGTCGACGTCGTCGCGGGTCTGCACCACGCGGGGCTGCAGACCGACCGAGCGCGAGTAGCCCCACGTGCCCGAGAGGTCGACGGGATCGACGCGCTCCGGCGGGGCCTCCTCCGGCGTCGTCGGGGCCGGGTTGGCTGGCGGGGGCGGAGGCGCTGCGCCCCGGGGCGCGGTCGGGCCCGCCGTCGGGGCGCCGCCGGACGGCGGCGCGGTCACGGGCGGTGGCGGGGCCTTGCTCGCTGCGGCGCCCGCGGTGTCCGCCGGCGGTGGCGGAGGCGACGCGGCGGCGACCGACGCGAGCGCGAGGCCGAATGCGAGGGCCGAGATCGTCATCCGTGCGCGCATCGGTCGATCATATCCGTGCGCCGCGGGCTCCGCCAACAAAACCCCCTACGGGCACGCGTCCAGGACCTCGATCCACGCCCGCATCAGGGCGAGCGCCGCGTCGTCGAGGACGGCGGTGGCCAACGGTGGCATCCGGGCGTCTCCGGGGGCCCCGAGCCGCGCGAGCAGGACCGATCGATCGGGCGCGCCGGGCACGACGATGCGGGGATCCATGAGCCCGAGCTCGCCTGCGTCCGGCGGGTCGCACAGGCCCGTGTCCGCCAGGGGGACGTCACGCCGCAGATCGAGGTCGGCGCGGCCGCCGGTGCCCTCTTCGCGGTGACACGGCGAGCAGTTCACGTGCAGGTACGCGCGGGCCCGGGCGTCGAGCGGGACGTCCTCGTCCGGTCGCGGGAGCGGATCCGTGGCCGTGGGCGCGGCCTCCAGGACGCCGAGCGACTCGAGCAACGCGAGCTGTGGCGCGGTGGCGTCGTCGAAGGGCACCTCGCCATCGAGCTGCGCGAGCGTCGTGCCCAACGGCCCGCCCGCCGCGTCCGTGTGGCACGCCGGGCAGCCGCGCAGACCGGGGAGCACCCAGCCGTCGGTCGTGCGCTCGTCCTCGACCAGCGTCGCATCGCGGCCGTCGTCGTCCCACGCATAGCCGTAGCCGATCCAACCGGCGTCGTCGCGCACCAGCAGCCTGGTCTCGACCGGGCGCTCGCCGATCCAGAACGACTTCCCGAGCACGGTGCCCTCGGGCCACTGCACCAGGCCCGCGGCGTCGAAGCTCCCGCGCGCCCCCTCGGGCACCGCGACGAAGCGCTGCTTGTCCGCGCCGTCCGACCAGAACGCGAGGTTGACGTCGTACCCCACGATCCACGGCAGCAGCGCGGCGGGGTCGTCGACGTCCACGCAGCCGGTCTCGGACAGCTTGCGGGGGAAGGCGACGTCCGTCGGCTCGGCCGTCGGCTCGCCCGCCGCCAGCCGCACGATGCCGCCGCGGTAACGCGTGCCGTAGAGCGTGCCGTCGCGCGCGAGGGTCCACGCGGCGACGCCGTTGGCCGCGGATCCGATCGGCTCCGGGTCCGCCGTCGCGACGTCGATCGGCACCCGCCAGATCGTGCCGTCGTAGAAGTCGCTGAACACGTAGCTGCCCTCGAACGCGGGGATGCTCCCGCCGCGCAGCACCGCGCCGCCGACCACCGAGGCGGTGCCCGCGTTGCGGTACGCCGCGACGGGATCGATGAAGTCGCCGGCGCAGGTGTCGACGCCGATGCAGTCCGGCCCCTCCTTGAGGCCCCAGCCGTAGTTGCCGCCCAGGACCACGCGATCGACCTCCTCCCAGCGGTGCTGGCCGACATCGCCGACCCACAGATCGCCGGTCGTGCGATCGAAGCTCCAGCGCCACGGGTTGCGGAAGCCCCACGCGTAGATCTCCGGCGCGCCGCCGCCCTGCGCGAACGGGTTGTCGGCCGGGATGCCGTAGGCCTCGCCGGCCGGTGGCGCGTCGACGTCGACGCGGAGCATCGCGCCGAGCACCGTGTCGGTGTCCTGGCCGTTGCCCTGGGGATCGCCGGCGCTGCCCCCATCTCCGAGGCCGAAGTAGAGGAAGCCGTCGGGGCCGAAGCCGATGTCGCCGCCGTTGTGGTTGGTGTACGGCTGGTCGACGTCGAGGACGACCGACTCGGTGGCGCGATCGATGGTGTCGTCGGCGTCCATCGTGAACCGAGACACGCGCGAGAGCATCGCCCCCGTGCCGCCGGGCGCGTTGTAAGAGAGGAACACCGCGCGGTTGGACGCGAAGTCGGGGTGGAACTCGAGGTCGAGCAGGCCCGCCTCGCCCGAGATCATGAGCGCGTCGGCGATGTCGACGACGAGCTCGGGGTCCGCGTCCGCGGCGGTGAACGTGTAAACCTGCCCGGACTTCACCACGAGGTAGAACCGCGCCTCGCTCGGATGCTCGACGAGCGCCACGCCGCCCTCGACGTCGACGCCGGAGAAGACGTCCTCGAGCTGCACGAGCGATGGCGTGGGCAATCGGGGCAGCGCCACGCAGGTCGCGGTGAACACCGGATCGTCGTCGCTGCGGCACCCGCCCGCCGCGACGCCCAACCCCAACGCGCACGCCCACCGCATCGACCACGCCATCCAAGCCATACGCGGCGAGGATAGCAGGCCCACCGCAGGTTCAAGGCAGGGCGGTGCGTTCGCCCGGCTCCGCGGGGGCGAGGCCCAGGATCCGCGCTCGCACGGCGGCGACGAGCACGTGCGAGCCGCACACGCACACCGTGCCACCGCCGTCGAGCGCGGCGTCGATCCACGCGAACAGCGGCGCGGGCCCGTCGAGCTGCGTCGGGGCGTCCGCTGCCGTCCCCACGGCGCCGAAGCCGGTGAGGTCGACCCACGCCCACGTCCCGCCCCACGCCCGCATCGCCGCGACGATCGAGTCGGCGTCCTTGTCGGCGACGCAGCCCACCGCGACGACGGCCGTGGGCGCCTCGACCTGCAGCGTACCGAGCAACGCGGCGATGCCCGCGGGGTTGTGGCCGACGTCGAGGATCACGTGGCCGGCGCCTACGGCGATCCGCTCGAAGCGGCCGGGCCACGCGACGCCGTCGAGGTCCCCGGCGACGACGCGCGGCTCGATCGCGGCGGCGGCGGCGAGGGCCAGCGCCCCGTTGTCGCGCTGGTGCTCGCCGAGGAGCCCGACCGGCGCGCGCGGCAGCGGCGGGACGATCGTGAGCGGCGCCCCGATCGCGGTGGTCTCGGCGCGCAGCACCGCGAGGACCTCGGGGGCCTGCGCCACGGAGAACACCGGGACGCCTCGGCGCGCGACCGCGACCTTCTCGCCGGCGATCGCCGCGAGCGTGTCGCCGAGGAACGCCTGGTGATCCAGCGCGATCGAGGCGATCGCGACGACCCGCGCGTCGCAGATCCGCGTCGCGTCCCAGCGGCCGCCCATCCCCGCCTCCGCGACGATGACGTCCACGCCGCGCTCGGCGAAGCGCAGCCACGCCGCGAGCGTCAGCACCTCGAAGAACGACAGCGGCCGCGGCAGCGACGTCGCCGACTGCTCGAGGGCCAGCACGCGATCGACCGCGGCCTGGAGCGCGTCATCGGATTCCGCGACGCCGTCGACGCGCACGCGCTCGCCGACGCGGTGCAGGTGCGGGCTCGTGTACAGGCCCACACGGCGGCCCCAGCGGCGCAGCGTGTGGTCGACCATCGCCGAGGTCGAGCCCTTGCCGTTGGTGCCGACGACGTGGACGGCCGGGACCCCGCGGCACGGCGCGCCGAGCTGCTCCCACGCGCGCGTCACGGCCTCGAGCCCGAGGCGGATGCCCAGGCTGCGGCGCTCGAACAGCGCCTCGAGACTCACGCCGGCGAGCCCGCGTCGCTCGAGCTCGGCTTGGCCGGCATGCCCCGCAGCATCCGCAGGACGCAGCCGATCTGCTCGCGCATCTCGTGGCGACTGATGATGCGATCGACGATGCCGTGCTCGAGCAGGAACTCGGCCCGCTGGAAGCCCTTGGGCAGCTCCTGGCCGATCGTCTGCTGGATGACGCGGGGCCCGGCGAAGCCGACGAGGGCCTTGGGCTCGGCGATGATGAGGTCGCCGAGCATCGCGAAGCTCGCCGCGACGCCGCCCGTGGTCGGGTGCAGCACGACCGAGATGTACGGCAGGCCGCGCGGTCGCAGTCGGGCGCGGGCCGCCGAGGTCTTGGCCATCTGCATCAGCGACAGCACGCCCTCCTGCATGCGCGCGCCGCCGGACGCCGAGAACACGACCGCGGCACGATCGAGCTCGAGCGCGCGCTCGAACACCCGCGTGACCTTCTCGCCGACGACCGAGCCCATGGATCCGCCCATGAACTCGAACGCGAAGAAGCCGACCGAGACCGGCACGCCGTCCATCTCGCCGACGCCGGAGCGGAACGCCTCGGTGGAGCCGCTCGAGCGGACGGCCTTGTCGATGCGATCGCGGTAGGCCTGCGAGTCGAAGAACCCGAGGGGATCACCCGAGCGCAACTCGGTGTCGTGCTCGACCCAGGTGCCCTGGTCGAGCATCGCCTCGATGCGCTCGGCGGTGGACATCGTGGCGTGGTGGCCGCACACCGGGCACACGCGCAGGTTCGAGATCAACTCGTCCGTGTACGTGATCTCGCCGCACGACTCGCACTTGGACCACAGGCCCTTGGGAATCGACACCTTGCCCGCGGCCGCGTCCTTGTCGAGCGCGTCTTTTTTGCGGCGCCACCAGGCCATTGCCCGGGCCTTGTACCCCATGCCCGCTCGGATTTCACCGTGCATCGCGGCGCACGCTCGCCAGGGGCGCCGGGCGGGCCGCGTACGCGCCAACGCACGGCCGCAGGGGGACCCGCGGGTGGCCTGGCGGCTTGCCGTGGACGGCCGACCCTTGATACGGCATTCGCCATGGTCGCGACGCCCGGCCCCGCACGCACCCCACTGACCTATCGCGAGGCCGGTGTCGACATCGATGCCGGCAACGAGGCCGTCACGCGCATCAAACGCATGGTCGCGTCCACGCGGCGACCCGAGCAGCTGAGCGACATCGGCGGCTTCGCCGGCATGATGGGGCTGCCCTCGGGGCTGCGCGAGCCGGTGCTCGTGTCGTGCACCGACGGCGTCGGCACCAAGCTGCTGGTCGCGATCGCCTTGGACCGCCACGACACGGTCGGCATCGATCTCGTGGCGATGAACGTCAACGACCTGCTGGTCACCGGCGCCGCGCCGATGTTCGTGCTCGACTACATCGCGTGCGCCAAGGTGGTCCCCGCCCAGATCGAGGCGGTGGTCTCCGGCATCGTCGAGGGCTGTCGGCAGTCGAAGGCCGCCCTGCTGGGGGGCGAGACCGCCGAGCTGCCCGGCATGTACGCGCCAGGCCACTACGACCTGGCCGCGTTCGCGGTCGGCGTCGTCGAGCGGTCGCTGACGCTGGGCCCCGCGCGGGTCCGGGCCGGCGACGTCGCCATCGCGCTGCCGTCGTCGGGCCTGCACAGCAACGGCTACTCCCTGGCCCGACGCGCGCTCCTCGATCCGGAGCGCGCCGGCCTCGGGTGGGGGGATCCCCTGCCCTTCGACCCGTCGATCACCGTGGGGGAGGCGATGATCCGCCCCACGCGGATCTACGCCGACGCCTTCACCGCGATGCGGGCCGTCGACGGCGCGCCGCTGCACGCCGCCGCCCACATCACGGGGGGCGGCCTGCTGGAGAACCCGCCGCGCGCCTACGCCGACGACCTCGCGCTCCGCCTCGATCTCTCGGGCGTGCCGCTGCCGGCGGTCATGCGCGCCATCGCGGCGCAGGGCGTCGACGAGGAGGAGATGCTGCGCACGTTCAACTGCGGCGTCGGCATGCTGCTCTACGTCGATCCGGCCGGCGTCGCCGCGATCCAGGCCGCGCTCGGCGACGTCGGCGAGGCGTCGGTGGTGGTGGGCGAGGTCGTGCCGCGCGAAGCGGATGCGGCCGCGGTGCAGATCCGCGGGTTCGCGCCGTGACGCCCCCCGCTCCCGAGGCCGGCGCTTGAGCAACACGACCAACCACTACGATCTGATCGTGCTCGGCGCCGACGTGGCCGGGTTGGTCGCCGCCGCCCTCGTGGCGCGCCGCGGCAAGCGGGTGCTGGTAGTGCCGCACGGCAACCCCGACGGCGCCTACCGCCTGCAGGGTCGCGCCTTCGCCCTCGACACCGCGCCCTTGGTCCACGCGACCACGCCGCCGGTCGAGCGCGTGCTCGCCGAGCTCGGCCTCGTCCAACAGGTGCGCCGGCTCGCGGCGCCGATCGACGGGCTGCAGCACCACGTCGTCGACGACGCGCGGCTCGACCTCGAGCGGGGCGGCCGCAACCTCGACGCCGAGCTCGCGCGCCTGTGGCCCGACGAGGACGCCGCTGGCGCGTGGGCGCTTCGCCAGCGCTGGACCGACGCGACCGAGAACGTCCTCGGCGAGCTGCTCGCCTCCGAGAATGCCCTCGGCGCCGAGGGCTTCTGGGGGCGCCGGTTCCTGTCGCGGCTCGCCGCGCAGCTCCCCGGTCGCGACGTCGACGAGTGCGCGCCGCTGGTCGAGGACCACGCGCTGCGTCGCGTCGCCGAGGCGCACCTGCCCTGGCTCTCGCACCTGACGCCCGCGCAGCTCGGCAAGGCCGCCGCCCTGCGCCTCGGTCGGCTGTGGAGCGCCGGGCCCGAGGATCTGCCGTCGGGCGAGCGACGCATGCGCGAGCTGCTGCTGCAGCGCATCGAGCTGCACTCGGGCGAGGTCAAGCGCGAGCTCCGGGTCGCCGAGCTGGTGATGAAGCGCGGCAAGGTCGTCGGGGTCAGCCTGCTGGGCAAGCGCGATCGCTACGGCTGCGACCACCTGATCATCGCCACCGATCCGCGAGAGCTCGTCGAGCGCGGCCTGCTCGGCGACGCAGCCCCGCGCTCCCTGCTGCAGAGCATCGGCGCGGTCGCGACGGCGGCGTCGCGCTTCGTGATGCACGTCGAGATCGACGAGCGCGGCATCACGCCGGCGTTCGAGGGCATGGCGCTGTGCTGTCCCGCGCGCAGCGGTAGCGCGCCCGAGGGCTCGGCGGCCGACTGGGTGCCCGACGCGGCCCACGGCGTCGGGCACATCTACGTGCGCGCGGAGCCTGGCTCGACGGAGACCACGCGGAGGCTCGCGATCACGCGGATCGTCGCGGTCGACGAGGATCTCGGCACGATGCGCGAGCGGATCCTCGACGAGCTCGACGTCCGCGGCGTGCTGCCCTTCGCGCGGCCGTGGATCCGCCTGTGCCACTCGCCCCACGACGCGCGCGAGGCCGAGGACGGCCGCGGCGAGCCGCACCCGGAGCTCGGCCCGGGCTCCGCGATGACGTTGCCCATGGCGCCGCTGTACTTCAGCGACGAGGAGCCCCTGCTCGGCGTGGGCCTCGTCGCCACCGGCGCGGGCGTCCGCGGCCTCAGCTTCGCCTCGCGGGCGTGCCTGCCGGGCCTCGGGCTCGAGGGGGAATTCGCGGCGGGGGCGGCCGCTGCGGCCCTCGTGGCGAGCCCCGCCCGATCGCCGCTGTCGCGCTCGTCGCTGCTGAGCAAGGCTTGAGGCCATGCCCCCGCTGCAGTGGCGCCCGACGATCGGCGACCCGTCCGTCATGGGCTGGGTCACCGTCGTCGCGTACCTCGTCACCGGTTGGCTGTGCCTGCGGGCGCTGCGGGCGGAGAAGCACGGGCCGCCGCGTCCGCTGCTGCCGACGCTGGCGGCGCTGTTCCGCGTGCTCCGCAAGCACTGGCCGCGGCCGCCGCTGCCGGCCCGTCGCGCCGCGCTGTGGCTGTTGCTCGCGCTCGGGATGTTCGCCCTCGGCCTGAACAAGCAGCTCGATCTGCAGAGCCTCGTCACCGAGCTCGGCAAGGCCGCGGCCCATGCGGGCGGCTGGTACGAGGAGCGCCGCGTCGTCCAGGTGATCTTCATCGCGCTGGTCGGCGGGTTCGGGCTCCTCGGCCTCGCGCTGCTGTGGTGGCTGACGCGGGGGCAGCTCCGCGACTTCCGACTCACGCTCGTCGGCCTGGCGATGATCGTCGGCTACGTCGTGATCCGGGCCGCGTCGTTCCACCACGTCGACCTCTTGATCCGCGCCGAGGTCCTCGGCGTGCGGCTCAACTGGGTCTTCGAGCTCGGCGGCATCGCGATCATGGCGACCGGCGTCGTGCTCCGCCTGCGCGCGCGGTGACTCGATGGCGCCTTGCGGGCGCGGCCTCCATGGTGTACTGAACAGAATATCAGCACCGCCACGGAGCCCACGCCGATGAGCCGATCCGCGCCCAAGTCCCGCGAAACCCCCACCCTGCCCCAGCACGACCCGATCGCGCCGTGGTGCGCCGACGTCCTGGGCCTGTTCGCCGGGCCCCTCGTCGAGGTCCGGTTCCCGGACGTCGAGTCGGCCACGCTCGAGGCCGCCGCCGACGAGGTCCGGCGCGCGCAGCTCGAGGCCGAGGCCCTCGAGCGGGCCCTCGACGAGGCACGCGGCCGCACGCTCGAGGCGAACGCCGCCCTCGCGGACCGCTGCACGCGGGCCCTCGCCTACGCCCGGGTCTTCGCCACCGCGCAGCCCGAGCTCGAGGCCGCCGTGGCCGCCGTCCGGGCCCGCACCGAGCGGCCCAGCGCCGAGCTGGCCCCGAAGAAGCGCGGCCGCCCGCGCAAGGACAGCGCCACGGTCGAGCTGCTCCCGGACGACGCGCTCGCGGCCCAGTGACGGTCGCGCGGTGATGGGCGCTACTGCAGCGCCTTGACGACCTTGCCGAGCAGATCGTCGAACACGAACGGCTTGGTCACGTAGAACTTCGCGCCGAGGTTGATGCCCGCGATCATCGACTTCGGGTCGTTCTTCGCGGTCAAGAAAATCACGGGGATCGGCTTGGTGTCGCCGAGCGACTTGATCGCCTTCACGAAGGTCATGCCGTCGAGGCGCGGCATCATGATGTCGACGATGATGAGGTCGGGCTTGGTGCTCTCGAGGGCGGTGAGGCCGGCGAGGCCGTCCTCGCAGGTCTTCACCCGGTAGCCCTTGGCCGTGAGCGACTTCTCGAGGAGCGTCCGCACCGACGCATCGTCCTCGATGACCAAAATCGTTTCTCCCGCCATCGATCGCCTTCGTCGGGAGCATCGCACGGCGCGACGACATCGTCACGGGGGGACGACGACGGACGCGACGAGCTCGGTGGGCAGCGGGGTGTTCGGTTGCGGCACGGCCATGCGATGCAGGGTCAGCACACCGCCGTTGCGCCAGCGACGCAGCTCGACCGCGGCGAACCGTCGCGTCGCGGCGTCGCGGCGGACCACCAGGTGCGATCCGTCGAGCCAGCTCCCGCTGTTTGCGTAAACCACCTCACCGAGGCGATCGAGCGAGCCGTGATGGCTGTGCCCCATGAGGACCAGCGGCACGCCGGTCACCTCGCCGACGCCGGCGGCCACCTCGAGCATGTCCCGCGCGACGTTGCGCGGCCGCTTGCGCCGGTGCTTGCGGGCCAGCACCGCCACCGCGGCCGCGATGCCGGCCAAGAGGCCGACGCCGGGGAGCCCGGCCCACCGCCCGAGCAGCAGCCCGACGCCGCCGAGCGCCGCGACCATCACGACGTGATCGAGGAACGTGATCCCGAGCAGCCCCGCGACGGTGGTCGCGGTGGGCGGCGGCGCCATCTTCTCGAGAGCCGCCAGGGCGCTCATCTGCAGGCCCGCGTTGGCGGCGACCTTGGCGAGCCGCGCGGCGTGCATCTCCTTGCCCTCGCGATCGACCCGGCCCGGTCCGGCCCACAGCGCGAGGATGCGGCCGGCGGTGCGCAGGTACAGCAGGATGACGCGGATGACGAAGCGCCAGCCGCGGGCGAGCGCCCAGCGGATGTAGTCCATGCCCGAGAACTTGTCGGGCGCGTCGTAGTCGATCTCGGGCATGAGGTTCGCGAAGTTGCGCGTCGCGACCTCGGCCACGGTCTGAACCAGCTCACCGCCGCGGGTCGGCGACAGCAACGCCGGCGTCGCGCAGCTCGGATCGAACGTGTGCCCGTGCTCGATCCACGCGCCGCCCGGATCCCGCAGGAACCACCGCACGAAGCGGATGCGACCGGCCTGCAGCGCCGCGAGGTTGGTGAGATCGGTGCGGCTGCTGCCCTCGTCCTCGGCCGGGGTCAGCCGCGCGACGATCGCTGCGCGCACCCGCGGGTACAACAGCTCCGCGTCGTGGTTGCCGGTGACGAACAGCACCGAGTTGCCCGCGCGCAGGAAGTCCTGCAGCGCGGCCTCGACGTTGGGGTGCGCGTCGAACACGGCGTGGAGCCGCGCGACCGCGAGCGACTCGGCGGGCAGGTTCGCGGATCCGGCGAGCTCGACGTTCCAGAAGTCGATGAAGTCGCCGTTGATCACCAGCTGCCAGGTGCCCTGCCGCTGGTAGTGCTCGATGAACCGCCCGAAGATGTCCTCGATCCGCGAGGCGAGGTGCACCGCCTCCCCACGCATGCGGGGCTTCAGGTGCGATCCGAGGTGCAGATCGCTGATGAGGAGGAGATCGGCCGCCACGATCTCGGTCCAGCCTAGCAGCCCGGGTCGCCAGGGCCCGTTCGGGCGCCTGGGCACGCGCTGCGGCGGCGCAGCCGATGCCTGCCCCGGCGCAGTCCCGGGCGCCCCCCGCGGCCGCCTCGCGGATCGCCGTCGCGTGGTACACCCAAGCACCCGCGCTCGCGGGGGCTGACCGATGAAACAGCTCGCCTTCGCCCTCTTCGTGATCGCCGCCCACGTCCTGGTCGCGCTCAGCATCTATCGCCTCGCCAAGGTCGTGACGTACGGACGTCCCGCCGGCCTGAAGGAGACGTGGGGTCAGCGCATCGCCAGCCTGATGACGTTCTTCTTCGGCCAACGCAAGGTCATGGAGGAGCGCTCGAGCTGGCACCACCTCGCGATCTACTGGGGGTTCCTGGTGCTGAGCCTCGCGACCACCGAGATGCTGATCTCGGGGCTGGTCGGCGAGTGGTTCACGCTCGGTACGATCCTCGGGCCCACGCTCTACGGCTGGATCCGCCTGGCGGTCGACGTGATGAACGGCGTGGTCTTCGTCGCGATCATGTACGCGTTCTACCGCCGGTTGCTGGTCAAGCCGCGGTTCATCCCGGTCAACCTCGACGCGATGCTCATCCTCGGAGCGATCACCACGCTGGTGCTCACCCACTACGGCCACCACGTCTGGCACATGGCGGCGACCGGCGTCGCCGACCCGATGCAGCCGGTCGCGCGGACCCTCGGCCAGCTCACCGGCGTCTTCACGGTGACCGGCGCCGTGGCCAAGGCCAGCGGCGACGCCGGCTGGGCCCACGTCGCCTCGGAGGTCCACTGGTGGGGCCACATGGGCATCATCCTGGGCTTCCTCAACTACCTGCCCTACTCGAAGCACATCCACGTGCTCGGCTCGGGCCCGAACATCCTGCTGCGCGATCAGGGCCAGCGGATGATCATGCCCAAGCTCGCGCTCACCGACGACGAGGGCAACCCGCTGTTCGACAACTGGGGCGTGGGCCGGCTCGAGGACTTCACCTGGAAGAGCCTGCTCGACAACTACGCGTGCACCGAGTGTGCGCGGTGCACCACGTACTGCCCGGCGTTCGCGACCGACAAGCCGCTGTCGCCGATGCACCTCATCCACGACCTCAAGGACGAGATGAAGTCCCGCGGGTTCAAGCTCGTGGAGCTCGAGGGGCTCGGCAAGAAGGTCGGCGTGAAGCTCGACGCGCCCGCGCCCGGCGTGATGGACCCCGCTGAGGGCCTCCCGGGCTGGGACGAGTACAAGGCCCGGCAGGACGCCTACGAGGCGGTGAAGGCCAAGCCCGAGCACAAGCCGGTCGTCGATCGCATCGAGGCCCTGCGCAAGGAGCTCGCCGAGATGCCGCCGTTGGTCGGCGGTCGGATCAAGGACGAGACGCTGTGGGCGTGCACCACCTGCGGCGCGTGCCAGCAGGCGTGCCCGGTGTTCATCGATCACCCGCTCAAGATCCTGCAGATGCGCACGCACATCGTGCTCAACGACGAGGGCGGCACGCGGGTGCCCGCCGGGTTCTCGCGCGCGTTCCAGAAGATCGAGGCCGCCGGCAACCCGTGGGGCCTGCCGCAGTCGCAGCGCATGGCGTGGGCCAAGGACCTCGAGGTCCCGACGATCGAGGACAACCCCGACGCCGAGTACCTGCTGTTCGTCGGCTGCGCCGGCAGCTACAGCGACATCAGCAAGAAGGCCACGCGCGCCCTCGTGCGCTGCCTGCAGGCGGCGAACGTCAGCTTCGCGGTGCTCGGCGAGCAGGAGAAGTGCACGGGTGACACGCTGCGGCGCGGCGGCAGCGAGATGCAGTTCCAGATGCTCGCCAAGGAGAACGTCGATCTGTGGAACTCGCTGAAGGTCCGCAAGATCGTCGCGAGCTGCCCGCACTGCTTCCACACGATCGCCCACGAGTACCCGCAGTTCGGCGGAAACTACGAGGTCATCCACCACAGCAAGCTGCTCGCGCACCTGCTCGACTCGGGACGACTCAAGGTCGAGACCCCGCTCGGCAAGCGCTTCACGTACCACGACAGCTGCTACATCGGCCGCTGGAACCAGGTCTACGACGAGCCGCGCCGCGACATCGCGGCGGCCAACGGCACCGCACCTCAGGAACTCGGGCGCAACCGTGAGCAGGGCTTCTGCTGCGGCGCGGGTGGGGCCCGCTTCTGGGACGAGGAGGAGCCGAGCAAGCGCGTGAACATCAACCGCGCCAAGGAGATCGTCGACTCCGGGGCCGAGGCGGTCGGCGTGGCGTGTCCGTTCTGCAAGACGATGGTCAGCGACGGAATCAAGCACTTCAACAAGGACGAGCAGATCGAGGTGCTCGACATCGCCGAGATCGTCGAGCGCTCGCTGCCGCGGCCCAAGGTCGCGCCGTCGGTCGAGCCCAACGCCGCGGGAGCCAGCGCCGATGCGCAAGGCTGATCGGATCCACGACCTGCTGGTCGAGCACTTCTCGCCGGTCGCCCTGCAGGTGATCGATGAGAGCCACATGCACGCCCCGCGACCGGGCGGCGAGAGCCACTTCAAGGTCGTCGTCGTCAGCGACGCGTTCGGGGGCAAGGCCGCACTCGCGCGTCACCGGGCCGTGCACGCGGCGCTCGACGAGCTGCTCGCGACGCAGGCGATCCACGCCCTGTCGGTCCACGCGTGGACGGCCGCGGAGTGGACGGGCCGCGGCGAGGTCGTGCCGGCGAGCCCGCCTTGCCGCGGCGGCGCGAAGGGCTAGCTGTCGGGCGCCGAGGGGCGCCCTGGAGGGCCTCACATCGTGGCGGAGGCCGCGGGCCTCGCGAACGCCAACGTGCGGCGGCCGTCCTCGAAGAACACGTTCATCTTGCCGGGCGACGGGAACGACTCGACGACGCCCTGGCCGAACTTCGGGTGCTCGATGCGCTCGCCGGTCCGGTAGGTCTCGCTCATCGCGTAGTCGCGCACGGGCATCGCGAGGTCGGGCTCGATGAGCGGCTCGTCGCGCTGCGGGTTGGCGCGCGTCGTCTTCTTCGCGCCAACCTTCTTCGCGCCGGTGGCCGTGCGCGTCGCGGCGACCTTCTTCGGTGGCGCGGGCATCGGCGACGGATCGTTCGGCGAGCGCTTGAAGCGATGGTACCCGCTGCAGAACTTGCACTGCACCTTGGTGACCTTGGCGCCCTCGAGCGCGACGATCACGTGCCAGGTGTCGCCACACTTGCCACAAACCGCGAAGATGTCTTTGCCGACGCCGAGTTCCATGCGAATGCACGAGCGTAGTCGTTTCGCGCCCGCGGGGGGGCCGCATCGCTGCTCCGGCCGCCATGGTGCGGATCGCGGGCGTTTCTCGGCGGTGTGGGAGCGCGTGTTCCGGGTCGTCGCGGTCGATCGCGAGGCCGGCGACCCGAGCGCGCTTCAGGTCACAGCCCGAGGTCGTCCAGCTTCTCGGCGTTCGACCGGACCTGCCGCTTGCCGTCGCGGCTCTCGGCAGCCTCCGCCGGCGCGGCTGCGGGTGCGTTCGCGGCGGCGTTGCCGAAGCCCGCGTCGGCCTCGTCGAACGCGTTGATCTGCTGCTCGAAGTCGGCGTCGAGCTTGGCCTTGAACGGCGAGGGCGCGCGCGACGACGCGTCGGTCCGACGATTCCGGATGCGACCGCGGTTGCTGTCGATGGTGCCGCGCGCGGCGACGACGTCGCCCCGGGCGAACTGCTCGTTCGCGAGGGCGAGGGCCGCGGCGGTCTCACTGCGGGCGAGGCGGGCCTCGACCAGGGGATCGAGGGGCGAGATGTCGGCCGCGTTCTTCGACAGCACCGCGACGAGCTCGCCCTCGCAGTCGCCGGGCTTGCCCAGCGCGAGGTCCTGGTAGCGCATGTGGACCTCGGCGATCGGGCGGCGCCCGGCCTCGCCCGCGGGGATCCGCAGGCGCAGGAGCACGGTCTTCTCGTCGCCGGCCGAGAACGCCCCGAACGGCACGGTGACGCGATCACCCCGCTGCTCGAAGCTGCGATCGAAGACCTGCTGCACGGTCACGCCGGGCGAGAGATCGATCTCGACCGACGCATTGCTCGCGACCGTGGTGACCAGGCTCTGCAGCTCGTCGTCGAAGATCCGCGGCAGGCCCGACGGGTCATCGACGAAGTAGTGGCGCCCGTTCGACGATTGCGAGAGGGCGAAGAGCACCCGCTCGTTGTAGTCGACGTCGACGCCGATCGAGCTGACCGCGGTCTCCATGCCGCGGGCGCGGTCGCCCAGCCGACGGAAGCCATCCACGTCCCGCACGCCGGTGTTGGCCTCGCCATCGGAGAGCAGGAGGATCCGCTGCACCGAGCCCGTCGCGCTGCCCGGCGCGCGCGCCAGCAGGTCCATCGCGGTCTCGATGCCGCACGACACACAGGTGTTGCCCTGGGCATCGATCCCGCGCAGGGATCCGAGCGCGGCCTCGCGGTTGCCGGCGTCGATCCGCGTGGGCGGCAGGAACACCTGGGTCGAGGTGTTGTAGCCGACGACGCTGACGGTATCGCCCTCGCGTAGCCGTCGGATCATGCCCGACGCCGCCGCGATCGCGTTCTCCATCCGCTGGCCCTGCATCGAGCCCGACCGATCGAGCACGATCGACAGGTTCACCGGGGTCGCGTTGCCCGAGCCGGCCTCGGTCTGCGCGGTGACGTCGAGGAAGAGGTACGTCTCGGTCTCGCGGCCGGCGGCCAGCGTCGGGTGGCCGAGTCGACCGGAGACCATGAGCGTCGAGCCCGCCGTGAACTCCGACGGGGTGGCGTCGAGCCCGACGAGGTCGGCGAGGACCGAGGCGCCCGGGTCGGGCTTGCCGGGACTGGTCGGCCCCGGCGCGGTCGGGGCCGGGGATCTCGGGGCGCCCGCGGGGACCAGGGCCCAGACGGACACGCTCGACAGGGCCATACCGAACGCGGAGAGCACGAGGGCGGAGCTGAGCTTCATGGCGGGTTCTCCGGGGCGGGTGCGGGGGTCGAACGCCCGAGGCGACGGGCCGATCTGTCTAGCTAGGGGGGCCGATCGAGGGGGGCCGTCCCCGCGAGCTGGGCCGTCCCCTACGGGCCGATCCACGGGGACGGGGACGCCCCGGCGGGCGCCGGGTTCCCGGCCGCGGTGGCCATGCGGGCGATGCCCATCGCCGCCAGCGTATCCCACGGCGGGAGCGCACCGATGAGCACCAGCACGCGGTCCCAGGGCAGCCACCACGGCCCCGACGGGCCCGCGATCGCGAGGGCCGTCCCGGTGACCTGGGTGATCTCGCTGGCGGTGTGGAGCTGGATCCGCCCCGCCTCGACGAGGCGCCGCAGCTCGGCGACGTTCCGGGCCTTGCCCCGGGAGAACCCCGCGCCGCGGTGCACGACCGTCACCGTCGTCCCCGCCTGGTGGCACAGCGCGATCGCGGCCTCCATCGCGACGTCGCCGAGGCCGACCACGACGACCCGGCTGCCCGCGAGCGAGCGGGCGTCGGCGAGGTGGTAGTGCACGCGATCGGCGACCTCGTCGGGGACGGGCACAGGGAGGCGCCGCGGCGTGCCCCGCTTGCCGATCGCGACCACGACCCGCCGCGCGGTCACCCGCACCGGGGCCCCCTCGTGCGTCGCGTCGACGACGAAGCCGGCGCCGTGGCGGGTGACCCCGACGACGCGGTGCCCCTCGCGGATCGGCAGCGCGCGCTGGCGAACGATGCGGAGCCAGTGGCCGAGCAGCTCCTCCTTGGTCGACTCGCGCAGCCAGAGATCACCGATCAACGGGATCGCGAGCGGCTGATCGAACACCAGCTTGCCGCGGGGGAAGCTGCGGATGCTGTCGGCGACGCTCCCTTGCTCGAGCACGAGGACCTTGCACCCGTGGACCTGGGCCTCGAGCGCCGCCGACAGGCCCGCCGGGCCGGCCCCGATCACGACCACGTCCACGGCGTCGTGCGGGCCCGCGGCGGCCTCGGGGCGCTCGCGCGCGAGGGCAGCCGCGGCGGCCCGCATCGCGTGGGCGCCCTGGTTGATCGCGTTGCGGATGAGCGGCAGCCCGGTCAGATCGCCCACGATGTAGAGGCCGGGCACGTCCTGCGATTGCAGGTCGGCGTCGAGGGCGATGCGATCGGTCATCGGCGCGACGTCGGCGACGACGAGCGAGCCGTTCGGGCACCGCTGCTCGCACAACGTGAGGCCGCAGCAATCGGCGGGACGGACCACCTGCGCGACGTAGTCGTGCAGCTCGAGCACGTCGTACGGGCACGCATCCACGCAGGCCGAGCAGCCGATGCAGGTGGAGCTGGCGATCTGCGGCAGGCGTACCCGCTCGGGCGGCGCGACATCGACGGCCGTGCGCTCGCGACGGCGAAGGCGTCGGCCGAGGGTGAGCCGCGCGAGGACCATCGCCGCGATCCCGGCGCCGAGCGACGCCAGCACGATCGCCCACCACGGTGTCGACGCGGCGACGCGGCGCGGGGCCCGGGGCTCCGCCGCCACCACCCTGCGCGCCAGCCCCCACGCGGTCATCCGCTCGCGCGCCGATCCGAGGGTGCCGAACGTGATGCCCTCGATCGTGCGGTGCTCGTCGAAGCACACCGTCGGGGTCTCGCCGCCCTGCCCCGCCTCACCGCCCGGGAGGCACCGCGCGATCGGATCGCGGGCGCGGCTCGGATCGTGGCACTGCGTGCACACCTCGAGCGGGATCACCGGCACCCGCGTGCGTGTCATCGGGGCCGGCGGGGGCGACAGCGGCACCGCGACCTCGGCCCCCGGACCGAAGCGCCGCGCGGTGGAGCCCTCGATCTCGACGCCGCCCTCGTCGCGGTGGATCCGGTGGCAGCTCGTGCACCGCAGATCGCCGCGCTCGACCACGGCGCGGTGGCCACGGCGCGACGACGCATGCGGGCCGTGGCACCCGACGCACGCCGCGGCGACGGGCCGCTCGGCGTCGCCGTGGCACGCCGCGCACTGCAGCTCGGCCGCGCGGTGTGGCAGCGCGAGCGGGCCCGGGGAGCGGAGCTCGGCGGGTTCGCTGCCCAGCACGACCGACAGCACCGCCACGATCGCCGCCACCGCGGCGCCGAGCCCGACGCCGACCAGGCGCGTCACATCGCTGTCGACGCTCGCCCGCGGCGCGACGCGGCGGCGACCGGCGGGCGTCCGATCGCGGGAGGACCACAGCGGCGGATCGGGCGCGGTCATCGGCCGAGCACCACCAGGACGTGGATCGCCAGCAGCGCGAGCACCAGCGCCGACGCGACGACGTGCAGGGGCAGGAACCCGCGGAGCAGCACGGTGAGGCCGCGGCGCACCGGCAGCGCGCGCAGCTCGACGACGATGCGGACGATCTCGTCGATGCCGGCCAGCCGCTCGGCGCCGCGGCCCTGCAGCATCGCGTCGACGCGGCGGTGGACCCGGGCCTCCTCCTCGGCGAGCGTGCGCCCGCCGAGCAGCAAGCCCACCGGGCCGACGACGCTGCGGGCGTAGGGCACGAGGATCTTCTCCGCGATCGCGCGGACCAGGTCGCTGCGACCCGAGCCGGCGCGGTAGAGGCGATCGACCAGCTGCGTGCGCCTGGCCCGGAGGTCCTCGGGCAGCGCCCCGTCGCGCTCGAGTCGCGTGAGCCGCTTCGGCACGATCGCGTACGCGAGCCCGCCGAAGAGGCCGAGCGCAGCGGTGGCCCACCACGCGGCGACGAGGGCACCGCTCGGACCATCGGGCATCCGCAGGCCGGCGTGGCCCAGCACCGCCGCCGGGGCCAGCAGCCCGATCCACACGTGCAGGCGCACGAAGGGCCGCACGCGGGAGCGCGGGGCCCCCTGTTCGATCCCTGCGAGCACGCGTCGACGCGAGCGCGGCCGCACCCACAGTCGCACGACACGCTTGACCACCACGTGCAACGCGAGGACGACGGTCGACACCGCGGCCACGAGGCCCGCGACGAGGCCGGGCCCGGCCTCGGGGACCCACGCGTGCGCCGACTGCCGCGCGAGCGCGGCCATGCCCGCGGCGATCGACGCCGCCAGCACCACCCCGGTGATCAGCGCGCCCGCCGGGACCCGCGACCACGCCGATCGTCGCGTCGTCGCCCCGTCCGACACGCCGAGGACCCGCGCGACCTCGGCGACGTCCCGCGACGGATCGAGCCGGAGGATCGCGCCGGTCGGGCAGGTCTGCACGCACCCCGGCCCGTCGTGATCGCGGCACAGGTCGCACTTCACCGCGACCTCGGGCGACAGCCGGAGCCCCCCGCGGCGCGCGGCCACGCCCACGCCCGCGTCCTGGGGACGCGACGCATCGCGGGGCTGGATGCGGATGTTGTCCCACGGGCACGCCTTCGCACAGTTGCCGCAGCCGGTGCACAGCTCGGCGCGCACGAACACCTCGCCGTGGGGGTCGCGACCGATCGCGCCGGTCGGGCAGTCGATCATGCACGCCGGGTTCTTGCAGTGCTGGCACGAGTTCGGCAGCAGCAGGCTGCGCGGCGCCTCGCCGAGCACCGGGAGACGCGTGACCACCTTGTCGCCACGGCGGACGAGTCGACTGTGCCCGTGCAGCGCGGCGCAGGTCCACGCGCAGTGGCCACAGCGCACGCAGGTGTCCTGATCGATGACGAGCATCGAGCGGGCCATCTGCATGCGGTACAGATCGCGAAAGGCGTGCTGCGTGGTGTGGGCCGCGGCGGCGCCGACCACCGCGCGCTGGGCCTCGCCGCGCGCGGTGGCGATCCGCGAGAACTCGCCGACCAACCCGGGGTTCCGATCGACGAGGGTCCGCAGCACGTCGGCGGGCACGCGCAGCGCCGACACCGGGCCGAGCGCGATCGCGTGGCAGTCCCGCGGGCGCCCGGCCAGGGCCTCCTCGTCGCCGAACGTGTCGCCGCGGGTCAGGTACGCGCGGACGTGCACGCGCTCGTCGTCCTCGGTCTGCAGCTGCACGAGGCCGTCGCACAGCAGCCACGCGGCGCCCGCGGGCTCGCCGACGCCGAAGATCCGCGCGCCGCGTTCGTATCGCTCCCACCGCACCGCATCGAGCAGCAGGTCGAGATCGTCGGGGCCGAGGGTCTGACCGAGGGCCTGCTGTCGGATCAGGTCGGCAGTCGCCTGGCGCTCGAGGGCCCGACGCTCGCGCTCGGCCGATCCGCCGTGGCTCCGGCCCGACCCGCGCAGGAACAACGCCGCGGGGATCTCGAGCACGCGGGCCGCCTCGAGGACCGCAGCGGTGGTGCGGCGCGGCAACCCGAGCAGCGCCTCCTCGCCGACGGTGTCGCCGGGCGCGGCCAGTCGCAGGCGGCTCGCCGACTCGTCGCCGCGTCGGGTCCCGCGCAGCTCGAGGCTCCCCGCGAGGACGACGGCGATCGCGTCGCCGCGCTCGCCCTCCTGCCAGAGCACGGCGCCGGTGCCGACGTCGCGGATGCTCGACGCCGCGGTCACGCTGTCGCGCGCGAGCGCGTCGAGGTCGCGCAGCAGCGGGATGCGCCACGCGGACTCCGGGATCGAGGCTGGGCCGCTCTGGTTCACGGGACCGTCACGCGCAGGCGGTGCAGCTCGATGACCTCGAGCCGCTCCAGCATCGCATGGGTCACCAGCGGTCCGCTCGGCCGCAGGCCGCGGGCGTCCATCCGCGCCTCGTAGTCGGCGAACGCCCGCACCAGGAACGGCGGGAACGCGCGGAACAACAGCCGCGCCTCGATCTCGATCGGCCCGCGGCGCGACCCCGTCGACCCGGCGCCGCCGAGCGCGTGTCGATGATCGCGTCGGCCG
Source organism: Deltaproteobacteria bacterium Ga0077550 (assembly GCA_001464385.1). Classification (GTDB taxonomy): domain Bacteria; phylum Myxococcota_A; class Polyangia; order Nannocystales; family Nannocystaceae; genus Xiheibacterium; species Xiheibacterium aquaticum. Next base: position 39,695 of record LNFB01000175.1, read on the forward strand.
CTTTGAACACCCCGCGCTCGGCATCGAGGGCGCCGGCGGGCAGGTAGGTCTCGAAGAAGCGCTCGTCGCCCGCGAGGTTGCTCTGACACTCGCCGGTGTCGGGATCATAGGCCCCGTCAGCGAACCGATCGGCGCGGTGGCGGCCCTGGTCGGCGCCCGGCTGGCACCGACCCTGGCCGTCGATCTCCCCGATGCAGGTGACGCAGCGCAGGAACCCGTTCTGCAGGTTGATGAGGCCGCGGCCGCGCATGGAGGTCGCGCCGCTCAGCGTCGGCGGATCCCACAGCGGCAGATCGGGGCCGTCGACGACGTCGGCCCCGAACAGGCCCTGGGGCCGCCCGGCGGGGTCGAGGTCACCGTCGTCGATGTTGACGCGGACGAAGGTCTTGTCGCGCAGGTCTTCGTCGTCGCGATCGACCCGGCCCACCTCGTAGAGCACGCGACCGTCCGCGTCGCGCACGACGAGGTGCACCCAGAACTCGCGCTCCTGACTGAAGCCGGCCGGCACGCGGTGCCCCGCGCCGACGTTCTCGAGGACGATCGGGATCTCGAGGCGGTCACCGCGGCGGGCCGCGCCGTCGATCTGGAACTCGAACGTGCGCCCGAGCAGCAGATCGCGGCGCTGCTTCGCGCCGCGCGGGATGCCGAACGCGTCGAGCGTGGGATCGTCGACGAGGGCGGGCGGGAACTCGGGCGACAGCGGGATGTCGACGCCGGTGAAGTAGTGCGGCGCGACGCTCCCGGGCGCGTCCGAGGCCACCGCGACGCTGCCGATCGCGGCGGCGCCAGGGGCCCGCGGCGCGAAGCTGGTGCCCGGCGGGCACGCGCGGGCCAACGCGGTCGCGCCGGCCCCGATCTGACCGAGCGTCGCGCTGGCGTCCCCGACGGGCTCGCAGACGCCCGGGAACGTCGACATGTGGCAGTCCTGGCAGCTCGCCGGGGTCCGCCCGGCGCGGCGCTCGTCGTCGGCCCACGTCCGCCACTCGGAGTAGGCGTTGCGCAGCCGCTTGAAGTGCTCGCCGCGGACGCCGGCGATCGCGTCGGTGCCGAACAGGCGCACGTCGTGGCAGCTCCCGCAGAACTCGCTCGATTGCAGGTACGCGCGCGCATCCGCGGACGGACGGCCGTGCGCCTCGTTCACGACGGCGCCGCGGGCACCTGCGCCGAGCAGCAGCTCGCGCGGGTCGAGGGCGTAGCCGCTGTTGGCGATGCCGAAGATGCCCTGACGATCCTCGGGGCGCGCCTCGAAGCGCTCGCCGGTCACCGTGGAGATCCAGTCGGGGTTGCCCTCGTAATCGCCGCGGGCCGCCGCGCCGGGGCGCACCGGGCCGTGGACCTGGTGGCAGAAGGCGCACGAGATGCCCTCCATCGCGTCGGGCCCGAGCAGATCGCGGAGCGGCCGTCGACTCGGCGAGCTCGCGGACAGCCCGTTCCACGGCGGGATCGCGTCGCCGAGGTTCGAGCCGGGCGCATGACAGTTCGCGCACCACAGCGCGCCGCCGGATCCAGTGACCTCGAGGCCCGTGTTGCGATCGCGGCACGCGGTTCGACCGTCGCTCGGGCGCAGCAGGCCCGCGCCCGACTCGCAGCCGACCTCGCGACCGCCCTGCTCCTGGATCAGGATCTCGAGGCCCTGGAACAGCGGGCTCTTCACCGAGTGGGCCATCACGGAGCCGTGCCACTGCGCGGTGTGATCGGGGTGGCACGTGGCGCAGTCGTCGGGCCGCGTCTGCGCCGACGACAGCGGCGCGCGCTCGCCCACGCGCGCGCGCGCTGGCCCGCGCGGCGCCTCGACATCCGCCGAGAGGTGGCGACCGAGGGCCACGCCACCGAACACCGGGACCGCGGCGAGCACCCAGAGCCACCGCGCAACGCTGCGCGGCGCCGCGGGCCGCCCCGCCGCGCGCACGACGGGGCTCGCCGCGATCGCAGGCACGACCGGTGGCGGCGCGATCGAAGGCGCAGCGATGGGCGACACACCGATCGGCGACGCGCCCATGGGCGACACACCGATCGGCGACGCGCCCTGGGTCGCGGTGGATCCCTCGCGGCCACCCATGAGCTCGCCGAGGCGCTCGGCGATCGCCGCGGCGCGTCGCGGCCGGGCCTGCGCGTCGGGATCGAGCAGGCGCAGCACGAAGCTCTGCAAGCCGGTCGGAAGGCCCGAGGCGATCGCGTCGGGCAGCGGCGGCGCCCCGCGGCTGCTCTGCTCCTCGAGCGCGCGTCGCAGACCCCGACCACCGAACGGGTGCGTGCCGGCGAGGATCCGATACAGCAGCAACCCCAGGACGTAGCGGTTGGCGGCGTGATCCCAGGCCGCGCCGCCGGCCTGTTCGGGCGCGAGCCACTTGGTCGCGTGCGCGGCGTCCGAGCGGCTCGACACGGCCGCGCGGACGCCGAGCAGCGACTCGACCAGCGCGTCGGCGACGAGCACCGCGCGACCATCGAGCACGATCACGGCGTCGGGACCCAGGGGCCCTGCGAGCCGATCGTGCGCCTCGCACCACGCCAGCGCGCCGGCGATCTCGATCGCGCGGGCGCACGCGACCGGCCACGCCACGACCCCGCCGGCCGCCTCGAGCCACGCGGCCAGGCTCGGCGCGTTCGGCCGCTCGAGCACCCATCCGTCCGTCGAAGCGCCTCGGCGCCACCCGCCGATGCCCGCGTCGGCCATCGCCACGATCGCAGCGACGACGCCCTCGCCGTCGCCCCGGATCGTCCAGCGCACCCCCTCGGGGGTGACGCTGCGCTCGGCGGCGACGCGGGCCGGATCGGTCACGACGCCGCCTGTGTCCGGAGTAAGTACGTCGCCACGCCGGCCGCGAGCGTGAGCGCGACGATGAGCAGCGTCGCCCAGAGCGTACCGATGGTGCGCGGCCCGGCGACGCGCTCGACGAGCCCGATCGTGTCGGCGACGCGCGGGCGGCTGTCCTTCGGTCGCGCGGCCACGACGGCGGGGGTGACCCCGGGGACCTCGGTGGCGCCCGTCCGCGCGGGCGGCACGGCGACCGGCACGACGGTGCGCCCGGGCGCGTCGCTGCGGAAGTCGTCGAGCACATCGAGCACCGCGGCCGCGCTCGCGGGCCGGGCGTCGGGACGCTTCTCGAGCAGCGCGAACACCAGCCGCTCGATCCCCCGAGGAAGACCGGCGCGCGCGTCCTCGGGCAAGGGCGGCGGCGCGGTGGTGCACTGCAGGTTGAGCAGCTCACGCGGTGACGCCGACTCGAACGGCGCCCGACCGGACAGCATCTCGTACATCACGAGCCCGAGGCTGTAGAGATCCGAGCGCGCGTCGATGCCCGCGGCGTCGATCTGCTCCGGGCTCATGTACTGCAGCGTGCCGACGCTGTGGGTGGTGTTCTTCGACAGGGCCTCGAGGACCTTCGCGATGCCGAAGTCCATCACCTTGACCGCGCCGTCGGGCAGGACGATCACGTTCTCGGGCTTGAGATCGCGGTGGACGATCGGCGGCTGCTGGTTGTGGGCCGCGCCGAGGCCCGCGGCGATCTGGGCCGCGATGCCGACGGCCTCCGTCCACGGGAGCCGACCGCGCTCGGCCAGCGTGTCACGCAGGGTGCGGCCCGACAGGAACTCGAGCGCCATCACCAGCTCGCCGTCGATCTCGCTGCACGACAGGGCGCGCACCACGTTGGGATGATCGAGGCTGGCGAGGATCGTCATCTCGTTGAGGAACAGCCGCCGGCCCTCCTCGGAGCGGGCGAGCTCGGGCCGCAGCACCTTGAGCGCGACCTTGCGCTTCGAGAGCCGCTCCTCGGCCTCGTAGACCTTGCCCATGCCGCCCTCGCCGACCAGACGTCGGACCAGGTATTCGCCGATGCGCTCCATGGGCGTGCCCTCCTTACGCACAGGATCGCAAAACGACCTGACGACGGGGCGAACTGCTCGAAGCCGCGCCGCGCGAGCCCCCGTGGGGGCGGTCGCGGACCTCTGCGAGGGGGGCCCCGACGTGACGCGGGCCACGTCGCACCGCGCAGGGTCCTGGGCACGCGGCGCGCCTGCGAGATCCTGGGGCCATGGACCTCGCCCGCTTCGACCCCGGATCCGCCCCGTCCTCGACTAGCGCAGGTACGCGAGCGCAGCCGGGTCGGTGAGATCCGCGACCGCGAGCGTCGCACCGGCGCCGCGCAGCACGGCGGCGTCGTAGAAGCTGGTCGCGACCGCGAGGCACTCGGCGCCGATCGCCTGCGCGGCGTGGACGTCCTTGGGCGTGTCACCGATCACGATCACGCGCACCTCGTCGGGGGCCCGACCCAGCCGCGTCCGCCCCCGCTGGGCGCCGATGCCGATGAGGGTCGGGCGGTCCTCGTGATCCGACGCGTAGCCCCCGAAGGCGAAGGCGTCCGCGACCCCGAGGGGCTCGAGCTTCAGCCGGGCGCCGCGCTCGACGTTGCCCGTGCCCAGGCCGATCGCGGCGTGCGGTCGATCGGCGAGGGCCGCGAGGAGCTCGCGCACGCCGACGTGGAGGCGGAACTCGGGCGTCGCCGCGATCTCGGCCGTCAGCCGCCGGAGGTAGGCCTCGATCACCGCCTCGATGATCGGCGCGTCCTCGTGCGCGGGGCGGCCGGCGACGCGCAGGCCCGCGCGAACGATCGCGGGATCCGTCATGCCCGCGAAACGAATCGCGCGTAGGGCCGCGTCGTCACCGGTGATCTCGGCGAACGCCCCCTCCATCGCACGGCGCCCCGAGCCGCCGCCGTCGATGAGGGTTCCGTCGATGTCGAAGAGGTAGACCGTGGGTCGCATGGTTCACCAGGCCACGGCCTTGCCGCCGTCGCGGGACTCGTCGGCGACGGCACGGAACCCGTGCGTCTTCGGATCGACCTCGATGACGTTGGCGTGGCCCATCGCGCCGCGCTTGCGGATCTGGTGCCCGCGCTCGATGAGACCCTGCTCGAGCTCCGCCGAGATCCGATCCTCGGCCCAGATCATGTCGGGCAACCACTGATGATGCAGCCGCGGCGCGGCCACGGCCGCGTCGATCGTGAGGTCGTAGTCGACCAGCGCGCGCACCAGCTGCGACACCGTCGTGGTGATCGTGGGCCCGCCGGGGCTGCCGAGCACCGCCCGCAGCTCGCCGTCCTTGACCAGCAGCGTCGGCGTCATCGACGAGAGCATGCGCTTGCCGGGCTCGATCCGGTTCTGCTCGCCCTGGACCAGGCCGAAGGCGTTGGCGGTGCCGGGCTTCACCGCGAAGTCGTCCATCTCGTTGTTGAGCAGCACGCCCGTGCCGGGCACCACGAACAGGCTCCCGAAGCCGAGGTTGAGCGTGTACGTGTTCGACACGGCGTTGCCGGCGTCGTCGACCACGGAGAAGTGCGTGGTCTGCTCGGACTCGGCGCGCGCCGGCACGCCCGCGCCGATCTTCGACGACGGCGTGGCGTGGAGCGGATCGATGTCGGCGACTCGCGACGCGATGTACGAGGTGTCGAGCAGGCGCGCCATCGGCAGCTCGACGAAGTCGGGATCGCCGAGCAGCATGTTGCGATCGGCGTAGGTGCGGCGCGCCGACTCGATGTAGAGGTGGACCTCGTCGACGCTCCGCCAGGGCTTCTCGTGCAGGCGCAGGATCTCGGCGGCGCCGAGCAGCTGTCGTAGCACCACGCCTCCGGCCGAGGGCGGCGGCATCGTCACCACCTGGTGGCCGCGGTAGTCGAACACGATGGGCGCCCGCTCGACCGCGCGGTAGTCGGCGAGGTCGGCGGCGGTCCAGATGCCGCCCGCCTTGCGCACCTCGGCGGCGAGCTGCTCGGCGAGCGGCCCCTCGTAGAACACCTTGGCGCCGCCATCGGCGATGCGCTGCAGCGTGGCGGCGAGGTCGGGCTGACGCCACGTCGCGCCCTCGGGCAGCGGCTTGCCGTCGGCGCCGACGTAGTGTGCCGCCGCGGCGGCGAGCTGCTTCTTCGACATGCGCTCGAAGGCGTTCGTCAGATCCTCGGCGTGCCAGCGATCGAGCGTGTGCCCGTCGCGGGCCAGGGCGATCGCTGGCTCGAGCAGCGCCTTCCAGGGGCGCGAGCCGAAGCGCTCGTGCGCCATCGCGAGGCCGGCCACGGTGCCAGGGATGCCGGCCGCCTTCGCGCCGACGAGCCGCTCGTCGGTGGGCTCGCCCTTGGCGTCGAGGAACATGTCGCGCGTCGCCGCCGACGGAGCCCGCTCGCGGTAGTCGAACGCCGCGGTGGTGCCGTCGGCGAGACGCACGACCATGAAGCCCCCGCCGCCGATGTTGCCGGCCGAGGGGTGCGTCACCGCCAGCGCGAAGCCCACGGCGACCGCGGCATCGATCGCGTTGCCGCCCTGGCGCAGGACCTCGAGCCCGATGCGGCTCGCGTGGGCCTCGGCGCTCGACACCGCCCCGTGGACTCCCACGGCGACCGCGGGGTCGGTGCCGGCGTCGGGCAGCGTCCGCTCGATCGCGGGTGGGGCCGAGGTGTCGGCGGCCGTGGCCTCGGGCTCCACCGACGGGTCCGCGGGACGCGGGCACCCCGAGGCGATCGCCCAGAGCGGGATCAGCACCCGCAGCGCGACCGCGCGGGCACGGCCGAACCGGGGGCGCGGATCGACCGGCGTGGAAATTTCGGCGCACGACATGCGCGCAGCCTACCCGAAGCGGGGCCGCGCACGTCGCAGCCCCGCCTCCGACGCGCTCTACCGGCGTGCGCTCGACAACGCGAACGACGGCTTGACAGCCGGCGTCACCTTGAGCATCTTTCGCACCCACACGAGCACACGGTCGGGGATCGTCTAACGGTAGGACTTCGGTTTCTGGTACCGACTATCAAGGTTCGAATCCTTGTCCCCGAACCACTTCATCACGCGGCGACCAGACGCTGCACCCGCTGGCCCCATAGTCTAGCGGTTAGGACGCGGGGTTCTCATCCCCGAAACCCGGGTTCGAGCCCCGGTGGGGTCACCAAGAGAAGAGACGAAGGACCCGCCCATGAGGCGGGTTTCTTCGTTTCTCGAACCAGGAAAAAACGCGACCGCCCGGGATCTCCGAGCGGTCGCTCGCCACACGCGATGAGGAGGACGGGAGGCCACCTTCGTCGCCCCACCCTCGGCCGAGGCCTCGGGGGCGCGCGGGTCGACGCGTGGTCTTGCCGGTCCGTCGGTTCAGACGGTGTGGACCGCCGCTTTTCCGTGTCGATCATCCCCGAGGCGAAAATCGGTGGGAGCTTTCCCCATGGGGCCGCCCAACCCCGCACGTGAGGTCGCTCGCCCAGTTTGACGGCGGCGCGACCGCCTCGCTAACGTGGTCGACGTTGATGCCTCGACGGCGCGCCCCCCTTGTCGTCCTCGCGTCGTGTGTCGCCGTGCTCGCCGCGTGCAGCGGCGCCCAGCAGGGGTACTACGATCCGTGCGCCGATCCGGCGGGACTCGTCCTCGGCTGCGACGCCCCGGACATCGACGAGTTCACGTCGTGGGACGCGTGCATGAAGCTCGCGAGCTGCGGCGTGATCAACACCCAGGACGAGCCGGGTGACGATCCCGACGCGCCCACGACCTTCGAGCTGTGCCTCGACGAGGTCGAGAACAGCGAGGCCTCGCTCGGCGACACGGTGCTGACGTGCATCGCCGAGTCGCGCTGTCCCGACCTCGCGCAGATCGACCCCGAGCAGACGCAGATGGACGATCCCAACCCGGCCGCCGCGAGCATCGAAGGCGTCATCGGCTACTGCGGGAGACTGGATCCTTGATGGCATCGCGGAGCCCCGCGCGCCGGTCGTCCCGCGCCGTCCCCCTGATCCTCGCCGCCGCCTGCCTGATCCCCGCGTGGGCGAAGGCGGGCCCCGCCGCCGACGCGCCGTCGGATCTCGAGGTCCTGCGCGCTCGACCGACCGGCATGGACGACGACCAGTGGCGCAAGCGTCGGCGGGAGATCGCCGCCGATCTCGGCGAGCGGCGGGACAAGGACGCCGTCGACGCCCTCCTCGAGATCGTCGAGACCGAGCGCTACGACGCGGTGCTGTCGATCGCGATCGAGGGGCTCGGCAAGATCGGAGACCCCCGCGCGATCGAGCCGCTCCAGCGGGTGTACGCCGATCGCAGCCTCGACGAGTTCGTCCGACGGGACGCCGGCCTGGCCCTCGGCGCGCTCGGGGCCAAGCCCCGCGAGGACGCGCGCCTCGGCGGCGCCGCGGTCACGGGCGGCGGCGACGACGTGCTGCTGCAGGGTCCGCAGCTCGGGACCATGGGCGAGGCCAGCGTCGCGTCCGAGGACGAAGAGGACCCGACGCGCAGCGACAAGCCGCTGCCGGCGAACCTCCGCGCCCGCGAGCGGGACTTCGTCTTCGTGCTCGGTCGCCTCGACCTCGGCGTGAACACGCTGTCGAGTCAGCAGCCGGTGCTCGCGGACGGCGGCCTCGCCGTGCGGGCGCGCTACCTCGACGAGCGCCACCGCTGGGGGTGGTCCGTCCGCGGCGAGCTCTCCGGCCGCGTGCGCAACGGCGACGTGACCGCCGCCCCCGAGATGGGCGAGGACACCGGCAACACGCTCTACGTCGGCCAGGCGCTGCAGGGCGCCGGCGAGGCCCACGTGTACTTCGGCCGGACCGACGTCCACGCGTTCGGCGAGCTCGGCGTGTCGCAGCGCCTCGTGCACGTCGGCGTCGACGACTTCGGCGGCGGCCAGCAGAGCAACCTCTCCGACACGCGCTTCGCGTTGGACGTGGTCCCCGCCGGCGGCCTCGGCTACGGCCGCTACCTCAACCGCGGGAGCGACCTCATGGTCGACGCGGTGATCGATGCCCTGCGGCAGGAGAACATCCTCGCCAAGGACCCTTCGCCCGAGGATCGCCGGGTGCTGCGCGACGCGATCTATCGCCGCTCCAACACCTTCAGCGCGTGGCCGCGCACCTCCGCAGTGCTCGCCGTGCTGCGCACCCGTGGACTGCTCGCCCGCCGCGCCGGCGCGCGCCTGCTCCATCGCCTCCGCAGCGTCGTCGAAGATCCGTCGTACGTCGATCGACCGCGTGGCGTCCGGGTTCGCGCGGGCTTCCTCTACGACGCGCCCATCGGCCAGAAGGACGTGCTGCGCCGCGGTGACGGTGTGGGCGCCCCCTTCGTCCAGCTCGACGTCGGCCTGCAGTTCGGCCTGGAGCGCCAGGTCATCCTCGACACGCGGCTCTGGTACGACGTGATCGGGATCCGCGGGTTCACCACCGACACGGGCGCGACCTACACCCGATTCCTGCACACCAAGTTCCACGACTACGCGGGCCAGTGGTTCGCGGGCGTGCGCGGGGGCGTCAGCGGCCGCGACCGGGATGATCTCCCCGACGGCGTGGATCCGGCGCGCATCGGCTACCGGGCGATCGGGCACGCCGGCTACGCCTTCGGGTTCCGTCGCGGCTCGCAGATCTCGGTGGGCGCGCGGACCGGCGTCGATTCCGGGGCGTTCATCCTCGGCTTCGGCCTCGGGCTGCAGCTCGGGCTCGCGCGGGGTTCGGTGTGGAACCCCGCGAACACGCCGCCGCGGAAGTGACCGACGACGGCGTGTTCGCCCCGCCGACGACCGCGCGCGCGCGCGAGGTCGCGGCTGCTATGCTGCCGCGCGCGTGCCCCCACGCCGACACCTCGCGCCGCGGGACCCGCCGATCAGCGACGACGCTGCGGCGGAGCGCATCGACGCGCGCGACGTCGGCCTCGGGCCCGATCGCCCCCTCCCCTGGCGATTCCACGCCGCGGCGCGCTGGAGCCCCGTCGTCGTCAGCTTTCCCCACGTCGGCCTCGCGTGGCCGGCCGAGCTCGGCGCGCCGCCACCCGCCGACTTCCCGCGCAACGCCGACTACGAGGTGCAGTCGCTCTACGCCGACGCGGCCGAGCAGGGCGCGGCGTGCATCGAGGCCGTGTACTCGCGGCTGCTGGTCGACCTCAACCGCGCGGGCGACGACATCTCGAGCGCGATCGTCCCCGATCATCCTGCCCCGCGGCCCCGTCGCCGGCCCGGCCTCCCCAACCAGGGCGTTGGCGAGGCCGCACCCGGTCCCGGCGATCCGATGCGGCCCGGGCGGGGCGTGGTGTGGGCGCAGGCCCTGGGCAACGTCCCGTTGCTCAGCAAGCCCCTGCCCTACGCCGAGTTCCAGGCGCGCATCGATCACTTCCACGAGCCGTACTACCGCGCCCTCGAGATCCTGCTCGAGCGCCGCCGCCGTCGCTTCGGCTACGCCATCCTGCTGGATGCCCACAGCATGCCGTGCAGCGTCGGCGTGGATCTCGTCCTCGGGACCCTCGCGAACACCTCGTGCGCCCGCGACATCGAGGCGTTGGCGCTCGATGCGCTCGGCGACGGTCACCCCGAGGTCGAGCACGACGACCGACGTTCGCAGCGGCGGCCGCAGCCCCCGGCCCAGGTCCGGCCGCGGCTGCGCGTGCGACTCAACGATCCGTACCACGGCGGCGAGCTGGTGCACCGCTTCGGGAGACCCGCCGACGGTCTGCACGCGTTACAGCTCGAGGTGAGCCGCGGCCTCTACATGGACGAGCGCACCTCGACCCTCTGGTCCGTGCCCCCGACCTCGGGCCCCGCGAACCCGCGTAGCCCGAGTACGTCGCCTGCGCACACCAGCAAAGCTCACGACCCCTCCCTGCCACCGTCAGCAAAACACGCGGCCGATTTCGCTGAGCTGCGCCGGCGTGTATCATGTCTGATTCGAGCCCTCACACGCGGGCTCGACGACCGATCGATCGTGGGCACTTCACCGCCGCCCGTCCGTGCAACCGAAGCCGACCTCGGCTCGGCCCCGTGACGAACCCTCCCCCACGATCGCGCCCGATCCCTTGTCCCATGCCACGCCCAAGGGCTAATCTTCCCGCGCCAGTTCGGGAGCAAAGGACGAACGTCCCGTGAACCAAGCCAGACGAGACGCCGACGCGTTCGACGACCTGCTCGGCCAACTCGTAGACGAGTTGGCGATGACGCCGACGATGCCCGAACCGGAGCCGGTCCCCGAACCGGTCGCGGTTCCCGGCGGCACGACGATCGGCCCCATGCCGACCGCACCGATGGATCCGGGCGTGCACATGCACGGCCAGGCCTACGACGCCGCCCCGCAGAAGTCGGGCAGCGGTCTCGGGCTCGGGCTGGGCATCGGCGGTGGCATCGTGATCCTCGGTGCCGTGGTCGCGGGCATGTACATGCTGCGGCCCGAGCCGACGCCGGCGCCGACCGTCGCGGCCGCACCGGCGGCGACCGAGCCCGCGCCCGCCCCCGCGCAGCCGCCCCCGACCCCGCGTCGCCGCGGCCCCGGGAACCCCGGTTGCTCCCGGCACGCCCGTCGCCCCCGGAACGCCCGGTGCCCCCGGCACTCCGGTCGCCGGTGCCCCCGGCACGCCCGTTGCCCCCGGCACGCCCGGAGCTCCCGGGACCGCCGTGGCCCCCGGCACTCCGGGCGCCCCGGGCACCACGCCCACCGCGGGCACGCCCGCTGCCGCCCCGCCGGCCGCCGCGGCCCCGAAGCCCGCCGCCAAGCCCAAGCCGAAGAAGCCGAAGAAACCCTCCGGCGGCGGCGGAAAGCCCCCCGCGGGGGGTGGCAAGCCCAAGACCGTCGACCCGTTCGGCTGATCCCATTTCCCCTCGAGGTTGTCCCTCCATGCGTTCCACGCCCCTTGCGAAGAGCCTGAGCCTCGTCCTCGCGACGACGCTGTCGATCCCGACGGTTGCCCTCGCCGCGCCGCCGCCCGCATCACCCGGTGCGGATCCGGCATCGATGACCCCCGAGCAGAAACTCGAGCGCGCCAAGCAGCTCTTCGGCGAGGGCCTCGCGGCCCTCGAGGCGGGGGACAACGCCACCGCCCTCAACCGGTTCGAGGACGCCTACAACAACTACACGCCCGATCGGCACAAGTTCAACTTCAACATCGGCACGGCGGCCTATGGCGTCGGCGATTGCGTGAAGGCCCGCGCAGCTCCTCGACCTGGTCACCGAGGATCCGAACCGTGGCGAGGCCCAGGTCAAGATCATGGAGATCGATCGCAGCGGCTGCGCCAACGTGGCGCCCACGACGACCACGACCACGCCGACGACGTCGACGGTGACCGAGGACGACGAGGAGGACTCGCCGATCCTGAGCAGCAAGCGGAGCGAGCGCGAGGACACGATCGAGCGCGAGCGTGACGCCAAGGACGCGAAGCGGGTCAGCCCGCTCATCGTTGCTGGAGGGGTGCTCACGGGGCTCGGCGCCGCGTCCGTCATCGGGTTCGGCGTCAGCCTCGCGTTGGCGAACAAGAAGGCGAACGACCTGGCGGACCTCGCCTCCCCCGGTGCGACCGGCTTCCCCGAGGGTGACTACGCCGACGACGAGGTGTTCGACCTCGACCGCAACAAGCTCCCGCGGAACAACGCGATGTCCGTCGCGTTCATCGTCGCTGCGCCCGTGTTCCTCGCCGCCGGAATCACGATGCTGGTGATCGGCGTGAAGCGGAAGAAGGGTGCCAAGAAGAACGCTGACAACGAGGCGGCGCTACGCCGCGTGCGACTCGTCGGCGTCGGCCCGGCCGCCCTACCGCGGGGCGGCGGCGCTTCGGCGACGCTCCGCTTCTGAGGCCCGCTTGGCGGTGCCAGCAAGCGCGGTGCGGGCGGCGATCCAGCGCCGCCTCGCCGACGAGGTCGGGACGCTCGGCATCGACCAGCCGTCGATGTTCTGCCTCGCGTACCCGAGCCCCTACACGGTCGGGATGTCGAGCCTCGGGTTCCAGACCCTCTATCGGATCCTCTGGGCGGAGGGCATCGGCTGCCACCGCGCGTTCCTCCCCGACGGCTGGGATCGGCACGCGCTGCAGTGGCCACCGCCGCCCGAGCCGATCCTCAGCTACGAGGCGATGCGTCCGCTGTCGGACTATCCGCTCATCGGTGTGTCGGTCGCGTACGAGCTCGAGATCGCCGGGCTCATCCGCATGCTCCACGGGGCCGGCATCCCGTTGCTCGCGTCGCAGCGACGCGCCCGCGATCCGATCATCATCGCCGGCGGCCCGCTCACCGACACGAACCCCGCGTCGCTCCTGCCGTTCGTCGACGTGCTCATCAGCGGCGAGGCCGAGGCGTTGCTGCCCGAGGCGATCCGTCGTCTCGCCGCCGGAGTCGACCGCGACGACGCGCTCACGCGGATCGCCGGCCTGCCCCACAGCGCGCTCGGCGAGATCGAGCCCGGTCGCATCTCGCCCCTGCCCGCCTGCGCCTCGGCACCGCACGAGCTGCTGCCGGCCTACTCGGCGATCACGACGCCGCACACCGAGCTCTCGGACATGTTCCTCATCGAGCCCGAGCGCGGCTGCTCGCGGCGCTGCACCTTCTGCGTGATGCGGGGCCCGAGCACCGGCGGCATGCGAATCCTCGACGCCGCGCTGCCGCTCGGGCTCATCCCCGAGCACGCCAAGCGCGTGGGCCTGGTCGGCGCCGCGGTGACCGATCACCCCGAGCTCGAGCCGATGGTGGCGAAGATCGTCGAGTCCGGACGCGGCGTCGGCGTCTCGAGCCTCCGCGCCGATCGACTCACGCCGGAGCTGCTCGACGCGCTCAGCCGCGGTGGCTATCGGCAGATCACGGTGGCGTCCGACGGGATCAGCGAGCGGCTGCGCTCGCTGTTGGTGCGCAAGATCGACGCGGAGTCCCTGCTGCGCGCCGCGGAGCTGGTCCGCGACAACGGGCGGCTGCGCGGCCTCAAGATCTACCAGATGATCGGCGTGCCGACCGAGACCGACGCCGACGCCGACGAGCTCGTCGCGTTCATCCGCGAGCTGTCGCGCATCACCCGAGTCACCCTCGGCATCTCGACGTTCGTCGCCAAGCGCAACACGCCGCTGGACGGTCAGGACTTCGTCGGCGTCTCCGCGGCCGAGGCCCGCCTCGCTGCGATCGCGCGGGGCCTGCGGGGCGCGGCGACCATGCGCCCGCAGTCGCCGAAGTGGGCGCACGTCGAGTGGTTGCTCGCGCGGCACGGCGCCGAGGGCGGCCACGCGGCGCTCGCCGCCACCCTCGCCGGGGGCAGCTACCGCGCCTGGGTCCGCGCGTTCGCCGAGCTGGGACCCCCGTCGCGACCGTGGGTCTACGGCGACGAGGCCGCCCAGGCGCGTCGCCGCGGCAAGGCGGCGGGGCCCCGCGATCGCCTCACGGTCATCGCCTGACGCGTTCCCGCGGAACAATCCGTCGTCCGCGGCGCGTCGTCCCTCCATCGAAGCGGTGCTAACGTCCGCCCGCGGACGCCCGCGACGCTCCTCGCCACGAGTTCCTCGCCATGTGGATCGCCTCGCTCCTCGCCCTGCAGACCCTCGCCGCGCTCGGCGGACTCGAGCCGACGGCGCTCGCGGGGCATCCCGACGTCGTGATCACCCCGTCGGAGGTCATGTTCGTCGAGGCCCGCCACAGCGAGACGGTGATCCGTGGGCGCCCCTGGGTGCCGCACAAGCGCATCGCGACGATCGCCGGCGGGACCCGTCTCGCCGTCCGCGGCACGGTCGAGAGCCGCGACAGTTCGGGCTGCAAGGGCAAGCCTTGGTACGCCGTCCGCCCCTTCGGCTTCGTGTGCTCCGAGCACGTCAAGACCAGCGCGTCGCCGCCGGACCCGGGGCTCGCCGGTCCGCCGCTGTCGGGCCGCCGCCTGCCGCACAGCTACGCGATCGTCCGCAGTGACGGCGTCGCCGAGTACGCCAGCGTCGCCGACGTGCGCGCCGGCATCATCCGCCGCGAGCTGACCAAGAGCATGAGCATGGTCGTGCGCCGCAGCGTCGACGTCGACGGCGCCTCGTACATCGAGACACAGCACGGCGCGCTCGTCCCCCGCGAGGGCGTGGGTTGGATGGGCGAGGGCTCGACGTGGCAGGGCGTCGCGCTCGACGGCCTCGCGATCGGGCCGGCGTTCGCGTGGACGACCGACGAGAAGACCGTCGTGCGCGCCGAGGCCCGCGCCGAGGCGGCGAAGGTCCGCACGCTCGGCCGACGCGAGCGCGTCGCGCTGCTCGAGGGCTCGAGCGAGGTGCGGCCGCAGTGGTGGCGGATCGCCGAGGGCGAGTGGATCGCGGCCGACGATCTCAACGAGGTCATCGTCGTCGAGCCGCCCCCCGGCGTCCTCGACGACGAGCGCGTGCGGACCACCGGCAACGACCAGTGGATCGACGTCGACGTCGGCGAGCAGGTGCTGGTCGCCTACCGCGGCGGCGTGCCGGTGTTCGCGACGCTCATCGCGTCGGGGCGCAGCTCGCCGACGCCCCTGGGCAACTACCCGATCTGGGCCAAGGTCGCGAGCATGGACATGGCCAACCAGGACTACGAGGACAAGCCGTACATGGTCCAGGGCGTGCCGTGGGTGCTGCTGTTCCAGGGGCACAACGCGCTGCACGGCGCGTACTGGCACGACCGCTTCGGCAACCGCCGCTCGCACGGCTGCGTCAACCTGGCGCCCCTCGACGCGCGGTGGATGTTCGACTGGGTCGGGCCGAGTATGCCCGCTGGTTGGACGGGATATCTGCCGCTGTCGCTCGAGCGCTCCCCGGTCGTGCACGTGCGCGACAGTCACCGCGCCGACGGCCTGCAGTTCACCCAGGAGCGCCCGATCGGGCCCCCCGACCCGGAGGTCGAGCGGCGCCGCGTCGAGCAGGCCGAGCGGCGGCGCGAGGCCGAGGCGACCGTGCTCCCCGGCGACGACCCGCTGTGGCCCGAGCCTTCCGACGCGCGGTGAGGTCCGGGCCGGTTCGCCAGCCCCGGGGGACGCCTGGCGCGTGATCCTGCTCCCGTCACGCGCGGTTGTGGACGCCGCCGGTGCTGCCTAACCTTCGGCCCGATGCTCCGCCGCGCCTCGACGATCGCCCTCGCCCTCGGCCTGCTCACCGCCGTCACATCGTGCGGCCCCAAGGGTCTGCGCGAGGTCGAGGTCCCCGCTGGCGGCGTGACGATGACCTACGACCTGGTGCCGGGCGCGGCGTACACGGGCCACCTGCGCATCGGCAACACCAGAGCGATCGACGGCGGCAACATCAGCCAGGCCCTCGAGTGCGACGTGAAGCTCACGGTCGTCGGCGAGGACAAGACCCGCGGCGGCACGCTGCTGCGGGCGACGTTCGCCAACATCGACCTCAAGTGGGGCCTGCCGCCGTCGGCCCCGATGTCGCCGGAGGAGTTCACGCGCGACGCCATCGCCCGCCTGCAGGGCATGAACGTGTCGTTCAACGTCAAGCCCAACGGCGAGATCGTCTACATGCCGACCCCGCCGCAGGACCTGTCGGACATCGACAAGCAGTTCATCGACGTCGTGCTCCGCGGGCTCGAGAAGGCGTTCCTCGTCGTCCCGGGCCATGCGGTCAAGGACAAGGAGAGCTGGAACGAGGACGAGAAGCGCGGCCGCGAGGGCAAGCTCGGGCGCTACGTCGTCGGCAAGGTCGAGACGCGCGTTGACGGCATGTACCGCGACGAGGCGCGCAAGGAGGACCTGGTCCGCCTCGTCATCTCGTTCAAGCGCAACGAGACCATCACCACCGAGGATGGCAGCCGCAAGAACGAGAGCGAGGGCAAGTCGACCGCGCTGTTCTCCACCGCGGGCTACCTCGCGGAGGTCGAGGGCGAGTCGCGGGACTTCGATCCGGTGAACGGCATGACCTTCAGCAAGGTGAAGGTCGACTGGCGCAAGACGGCGGCCGGCGCCGCGGGCACGGCCCAGCCCGACGTCGCGCAGCAGGAGATCAGCGACCCGTGCGACCCGGACTACGTCGGCGCCGAGACCTGCCCCGACGGCAGCGAGACCCAACAGATCACCGACCCGTGTCACCCGGACTACGTCGGCGCCGAGACCTGCGCCACGCCGCCGGCGCCGGCCGAAGCTCCGCCCGCAGACGCCGCGATCCCGAAGTGACGCGTCAGGCGTAGCGCCGGGGGACGCGCTTCGAGAAGCCGCACGTGATCTCGTACGGCACCGTGTTGGCCCACTGCGCCAGCTCGTAGAGATCGATGCGATCGAGCCCCTGGCGCCCGAGCAGCGTGACCTCCTCGCCGACGCGCACGTCGGGGAGGTCCGTCACGTCGAGCATGCACACGTCCATCGTGATCGTGCCGAGCACGTTGCAGCGGTGGCCGCGGACCAGCATCTGCGCCCGCCCCGACATCGCCCGCGGGTAGCCGTCGCCGTAGCCGACCGGGACGATCGCGACGCGGGAGTCGCGGGTCAGCTGCACGCGCCCGCCGTAGGAGACGCGCACGCCCGCGGGCAGCTCGCGGATGCCGAGCACACGCGCGTGCATCGACATCGCCAGCTGCAGGCCGCCGAGCTCGACGTCGGCCCCCGAGCCCGCGCCGTACAGCGCGATGCCGGGCCGGACCATGTCGTAGTGCGCCCCGCCGAAGCGGACGAGCGCCGCGGAGTTGCACACATGACGCAGGCGCGGCTGCTGGCCCGACCCGGCGATGGTGCCGAGGCAATCGGCGAAGCTCGCGAGCTGCCGCGCGTTCGACAGCTGATCGTCGGGATCATCGGCGCACGCGAGGTGCGTCATGACGCCCTCGAGATCGATCGTGCGCCCGGCGTCGCGGGCGAGCCAGTCGAGCACGGCGCCCAGGTCCCGCGGCAGGAGCCCGAGCCGCGACATCCCGGTGTCGATCTTGAGGTGCACGGGCAGCGGACGCGCGCCGGCCCGCGTGACGGCGGCGCCGAGCATCTCGAGGTGATCGACCGACCAGACCACGGGCCGGAGCTGGCGGTGCACGATGACGTCGGCGGCCGTCGGCGGGACGCCGCCGAGCACCACGACCGGGGCGAAGATGCCGCCCTCGCGGAGCTCGACGCCCTCCTCGACGAGGCTGACGGCCAGGCCCCAGGCGCCGGCGTCCACGAACGCGTGTGCGGCTGCGGTCGCGCCGTGGCCGTAGCCGTCGGCCTTGACCACTGCGAGGACGCGGCACGTCGGGCCGACGTGGGCCCCGACCACGCCGAGGTTCTGGACCAGGACGGAGGTGTCGATGCGCGCGAAGGTCGGGCGGACCGTCAGCGGGGCCGCCGGGGCGACGAGCTCGGTGGCCGCGTCGTGCTTCAACTCGGGGCTTATACCACGGGGTCGCACGGGGCCCGGACGCCCGGGGCGCAGCGGGCATTCCCGCGCCGGCCCGGCCGCGGCTAGGCGGCGGCGCCGAGCAGGCGCGGGTCGAGGATCATGCGCCGGCCGCTCGAGCTGACCAGGCCGTCGCGGGCCATCGCCGAGAGGGTCCGCGACACGGTCTCGCGGCACGAGCCGACCATGCGGGCCAACTCCGACTGGGTCGGCACCGGGGCGAGGATCCACCCCGACGAGCCGGGCGCGGTCGACGAGCGCCGGCCCTGCCGCTGCGCGAGGCGGACGAGCGTGCGACGCAGGCGCTCCTCGACGTCGTACAGCGCCAGCGACGAGGCGACGCTCTCGATGTCGCGGAGCTTGTCGGTCATGAGCTGCATGAGCCGCATCATCGTCTCGGGCTCGCGGCGCAGGTGGGCGGCGAGGACGTCGGCGGGGATCCGCAGCACCTCGACCGGCACGGCGGCCAGGGCCGCGGTGGCGTTGAGGGTGCGGTCGAACGCACAGGTCTCGCCGAGGACGTCGCCGGGGCCGACGCTCATCAGGATCAGATCGCGGTGGCCTTCGCCCGCGCGCACCAGGTTCACGCGGCCGCGCAGCACGATGTAGAGGCCGTCGGGGGCGTGGCCCTCCTCGAGGATCGGGGCGCCCGCGGGCTTGCGGATCCGGACCGCCGCCTGCGCGAGCACCTCGATCTCCTGGGGCCGCGCCGCGGTGAACGGTTCGACGCAGCTCAGGACGTCCCCCGTGGTCATGCGCTCGAGGGGAATCGTGTGGGGCCGGGAGTCGATCGTCATCGCCATGTCCAGGGGGTAGAGCACGGGGCGTGCCATGGGCCACACTCCCGCGGCCGGGACGAACCAGACCGGAATCACTGAACAAGTGCCGCCGGCTCCAGGGGTTGGCCCCCGGGATCGGCTGTTGCGAAACCCACACAGTGGCGGATGCAACAGACGGGGGAGCGTAGCGTTTCGCCGCATGGCGCCCTGGCCGCGGCGGCGCGGCGCCCCGGGCCGGCGGGCAGCCCCCGTGGTATCAGAGCGCCGTGCCCGACGTGGTGATCAACGGCGAGACCCGTGCGATCGCGAGCGGCTCCACCCTCGCCGATCTCCTGCGCGAGCTGGCCCTCGACCCGCGGACGGTCGCAGTGGAACGCAACCTCGAGATCGTCCCGCGCTCCGAGTACGCCGCGTGCGTCCTCGAGACGGGCGACCGCCTCGAGGTGGTCACGTTCGTAGGAGGAGGCTGACGATGGACGAGCACGCCGCAGACACCTGGACCCTCGCCGGACGCACGTGGCGGTCACGCCTGATCGTCGGCACCGGCAAGTACAAGGACGCCGCCCTGACCAAGGCCGCCCTCGATGCGAGCGGCGCCGAGATCGTGACGGTCGCGCTTCGACGCGTCGATCTGAAGGCCAAGGACAACCTCCTCGGCTGGATCGATCGCGACCGATACACGCTGCTGCCGAACACCGCGGGCTGCTACACCGCCGAGGACGCGGTGCGGACGCTCCGACTCGCGCGCGAGCTCGGCATCGCGGATCTCGTCAAGCTCGAGGTCATCGGCGATCCGCGGACGCTGCTGCCCGACAACGAGGAGACGCTGCGTGCCGCGAAGATCCTCCTCGACGAGGGCTTCACGGTGCTGCCGTACGTCTCGGACGATCCGATCGTGTGCCGCAAGCTCGCCGACATGGGCTGCGCCGCGGTGATGCCGTTGGCCGCGCCGATCGGTAGCGGCATGGGCATTCGCAACCCGCACAACATCCGCCTGATCGCCGAGAGCATCGCGGTGCCGGTGATCGTCGACGCTGGCGTGGGCACGGCGAGCGATGCCGCGGTCGCCCTCGAGCTCGGCTGCACCGCGGTGCTGATGAACACCGCGATCGCGGAGGCCAAGCACCCGGTGCAGATGGCCGCGGCCATGCGCCTCGGCGTCGCCGCCGGTCGCCTCGCCTACCTCGCGGGGCGGATGCCGGTGCGTGGGTACGCGTCGCCGTCGAGCCCGACGACCGGCGCGATCGAGTGAGCGCCTCGCCGTCCGGGGCCGCGCCGCCGCGGCTGTGGGCGATCACGCCGCCCGTGGGGACCCCCGAGGTCGACGCCGTCGACGCGTGGTCGCCCGCACTCGGCGACGTCGGGCTGTGGCTCCGCACGCCCGGCGACGCCCCCGACGCGGTGATCGAGCGCTGCGCCGCCGTGCTCGCGCGCGCCCGCACGCGGGGCGTCCCGGTGGTGCTCGGCGCCGCGGCGGCGGATCTCGAGGCGGCGGCCGACGCGGTCGCGCGGCACGCCCTGGCCGGCGTGGTGCTGCGCGGGGACCCGGACGCCACCGCACTCCGCGACGCGCGGGCGCGCCTCGGGCCCGACGCGTGGATCGGCCGCTCGATCCACGGCCCGGCGGTCGATCACGACGTGTGCGCCTTCAGCGTGCTGGCCCCGATCTTCGCCCCCCACACCGCGAAGCCCAGCCCCTCGGTCGCCCTGGGGCTCGCCGCGCTGACGCGGGTCGCGGCCGCGCCGGGTGCCCGCGTCGTCGCCCTCGGCGGGATCGATGCCGAGTCCGCGGTCGCCTGCGTCGCGGCCGGTGCCTGGGGGCTCGCGGGGATCCGCAGCTTCTTTGGTGACGTCCGCCGCATCGCCGAAGATGTCGCCGCACTGCGCGGCGCGCTGCCGACGGCGAAGCATGGCCCGACGTCCCCCTGAGCCCGAGGCGACCCCCAGCGGTCGGACCTGGTCCAAGCGCCTCGCGTGGGGCGTGCTGGTCGGCGGCCTCACGCTCGTCGGCCTGCGCGTCGCGTTCGCGACGGTGGTCCGGGTCCACGGCGACGGCATGGCCCCGACACTCGTCGACGGCGAGCACGTGCTGCTGGTGCGCGGGCGGTGGTCGATCGAGCGCGGCGACGTCGTCGTGTACGCGACCAATCTGCCGAGCGCGAGCTCGCCGGCCACCGCGACGCCCCCCGAGCCCGACGCGCCGCGATCGCGCCGCGACGACGGCAACGACTTCCCCGACGCGCGCCGGACCCCGGCTCGCGACCTCCGCAACACCGCGGTCGTCGATCCCGACGAGTTCGGCGACGCCCTCGACGAGAACTGGCAGCGGGTCCAGGCCCGCGCCGACGCCGGCATCGGCACCGTGCAGGCCTACCGCGTCGGGCGCGTGCTCGCGATGCCCGGGGATCGCGTCAGCTTCGTCGACGATCGCGACGGCCTCGGCCTCGTCGTCGACGGTCAGCGCATCGAGCAGAAGGAGGGCAGCCCGGTCGCCGTACGGCTCCGCGACACCTCCGGCGACGGCGGGCCGCGCCGCGCGCTGTGGGAGCAGGGCGGCGAGCGCCGCTACCTCGTCATCGATCGCGGCACCGCGTCGCCCGACTGGCGGCGCCTCACCCTCGGACAGGCGCGCCTCGGCGAGGTCTTCGAGGCCCCCGGCTACCTCGTGCTCGCGGACAACCGCGACGAGGGCCGCTGCTGCGACTCGCGCGCGGTGGGCTGGATCGAGCCCGAGGCCCTGCGCGGCGAGGTCCTCATCCGCCTCGGCGGCGCCGACACGGACCCCGGCGGCGATCCGCGCGGCTTCCTGTGGAAGCCCTGACGCCGCGGCCCCTCGTCCGGTGTTGACGCCGCCGGATCACGCCGCTACATTCCCGGCCCTTGCAGGCCGCTTTAGCTCAGTCGGTAGAGCAACTGATTCGTAATCAGTAGGTCGGCGGTTCGAGTCCGCCAAGCGGCTCCCCAGGACGGGGGAGCGAACATCGAGCGGCCGCCTACGGCCCGAACACTGCGAGCGTCGTGATGCGATCGATGAACGCGCCGCGGCTGCTGCCCCGGCCGAGCTCGAGGTCGGTCAGCGCGACGCGGTCGAGGCGATGCACGGTCTCGCCGCCGTCGGGGCACGGGACGAGGAACTCGGCGATCGCCGAGATCGACCAGCGGCAGCCTCGAGCGGCGCCGACGTCGAGCATGATGTGGCCGGGCAGGTACTCGAGCACGAGGCCGTCGGCGCTGGCGCGGTCGATCGCGGCGAGCTTGTCGGCGGCGGACCAGCCGGCGACGTCGATCGTCGTGAAGCCGGCCTGGGCCTGCACGCTCGAGTGACGGGGGAGCTCGACGCCGAACGGCAGGAAGGTGTCGCGGAGGAACTGCGAGCAGTCGCGGGCGCCACCGCGACCGCCCCAGCCGTACGGGGCGCCGATCTGCGCGAAGGCGGCCCGCAGCACGTCGGCGCGGCGCAGCGGCGCGAAGCCGACGGTGACCGCCGCGTCCCCCGGCAACGCGTCGTCGACCACGCCGTTCGCCGTCGCCACGCGCACCGTGATCGCCTCGGGCGTGCGCGACACCAGCGGCCAGCCGACGCCGAGTCGCATCGGCACGCCCGCGACGGTGCGCACGTCGTCGGCGATCGACCAGATCTTCGGCGCCCCGCGCCACGCGATCCGGTCGTCCTCGGCGAGGCGATCGCCGAGGCCGTCGGGTCGGACCCAGCCCTGCGTGTGGCCGGCGTCGACGAGCCACCACCGACCGCCGTCGCCCCGGGCGAGCACGCGGAGCAGCTCGCCGGGGTGGAGGCTGGTGCACGCGTTGCGATCGAAGCTCGCGTCGCGCTCGGGCAGGCGCAGGAACCCGCCGTCGGCCGGCGCGCAGAAGAGCTGCGTCTCCGTCACGACCAGGCGCGCGTGATCGACGGCCCCTGCCCGCGCGACGATCTCGATGGCGGCTGCGATCGCCCCGCGATCCTGCTCGACGATCTCGCCGCGGCGCAGCTCCGCCTCGAACGACGCGAGCCGCCGCCGCGCATCGGCGAGCGCCGCATCGCTGCTCACGGCGGCCCGCCACGGATCGCCGCCGCCGCCGTGCAGCGCCGAGACCTTCGCGCGGTGGGCCGACAGGCGCGCATCGTCGGCGAGGATCGGGCCGGGCGTGTCGAGGCCGAACGCCGCGCCGCGCTCGAGCGCCGCATCGGCCCCGGGCGCGAAGGCCTCCGCGATCGGCCCCGGAGGGCACGCCGGCGCGGTCGCGATCGGAGGCTCGACGACCGACGGATCGCCGCCGCACGCGGACGCGAGGCCCAACGCCATCGCGACGCGCAGGATCCGAGGCGCTCGCGGCATCCCGCGGCGACGCCCCGATCGCGCGGGGTATTCCCTCAGCCTCGGCTGCGCCACAGGATCCACACGCGGGTCTCGAGCGCGTCGGTGCGCGGCAGGATGCCGACCTGCGCGTGCACCCGCGCGCTCTTGCCGTGCAGGTAGGTCTTCACCGCGCCGTCGGCCGTCGGCGGATCCTCGGACTCGGTCACCGCGAGGCCTTGGTCGGCCAGCGCCTTGCGATAGAACGCCAGCACGTGGTGGTCACGCGCGTGGACGCGGAACGCGGCCTTCAGGATCCACGCGTCGGTCGCGGCGTCGAAGCGCGCCGAGCTCGACAGCCGGGTGTCGCCGGGCATGCGCGGCAACGGCAGCGTGGGCGCGTCGCCGGGTGGGTCCGCCGACGCGGCCTCACGGGTGGCATCCGCGGTCGCGCGGCGCGGCTCGGCGGGCTCGCGCGACGCGTCTGCTGCGTCGCGCGCTGCGACGGGAGCGATCACCCCGACCGCGGGCACCGGCGCCGTCGCCTCCACAGGGCCCGTCGTCGGGACCGCGACCGGGATAGGCGCAGTCGTTGGCCGGACGGCCGAGGCCGGCGCCATCACCGGGTCCGTGGCCTCTGCCTCCACCGCGACCGGCTCTGGCTCTCGCCGCAGGAACCACGCGGTGACGAGCGAGCCCACGGCGATGCCGAGGACGCGGTCGATCCAGCGCGCGCGCGCAGGCAGGGTCACTCGCTGACTGTAGATCACAACGCTGCGACGCGGTGCGAACTCACGACTGCCATCGACACGGCAGCGGCGTCGAGCCCTCGGCCGCGGCGCATCGAGACGGGCGGTGCGTTACCCTCTGCCGCCCGTGATGTCCGAGCCGCTGCAGCCAGGCACGATGTACCGCGACTTCGAGATCCTCGCGGAGGTCGGCGTGGGCTCGTTCGCCCACGTGTACAAGGTGCTGGCGCCGGGCTTCGACCGGCCCTTGGCGCTCAAGGTCGCCACCAACCCGCGGATGAGCGACGACATGATCAAGCGGGCGATCCGCGAGGTCGCGGTCCTGCGCTCGCTGAGCAACCAGCATGTCGCGCGCCTCCACGGCTCCAGCATCGGCGCCGACCACTTCTACGTGCTGATGGACTACGTCGAGGGGCAGCAGCTCGACCACTTCCACGACTTCGACGAGCCGATGGCGGTCGCCGACGCGCTGCGCATCGTCATGCAGGCGTGCATGGGCCTCGCCGAGGCCCACGCCCAGGGTGTGGTGCACCGCGACGTCAAGCCGGCGAACATCTGGATCCAGCCCGACGGCGCGGTGAAGCTGCTCGACTTCGGGCTCGCGCGCGCGTGGGGAGTGCCGTGGGCCTACGGCACCAACGCCACCGCGGCGCGCACGGTGGTCGGCACGCCGCACTACTGCCAGCCCGAGCAGCTCGTCACGGATCAGCTCACGCCAGCATCCGACGTGTACAGCCTCGCGACCATCCTCTACGAGATGCTGTGCGGCTATGCGGTGCTGTTCCCCCACCGCCACGTCACGGAGGTCGTCGAGGCTTTGCGTGACAACCCGATCGCGTGGCTCGACGCCCACGCGATGCGCAACATGGTCCCGATCACGCGCTACCCCGGCTGCGGTGGCCTGCCAGACGCGCTGCTCGACCTCCTGCGTCGCTCCCTCGCGAAGGACCCGAAGCACCGCCCGCAGACCTCCGGCGAGATGGCGAGCATCCTCGGCACGATCCTCTGCGAGGATCTCGACGCGATGCCCGCGGCGCAGGTGCGCGTGGTCATCCAGGGGCAGCGCCCGGTCGATGTGCCCCTCGCGCCGGGGCGACGCTCGCTGGGCGCCGCGGCCGGCTGCGACGTGGTCCTGCCCGGCGTCGGCGTCGATCACGGCGCGCTGGTCGACTGGAGCGGCGCCGATCGACCGATGCAGATCCGGCCAGCGTCGCCCCAGCTCGAGCTGCTCCGCAACGGCGAGGTGATCCGGCGCGCGGCGTTCGTCGAGCCCGGCGACGTGTTCGCCCTGGGCGAGTGCCACTTCGTGCTGATCTATCCAGACGAGGCGTTCTAGGCCCGACGAGGCGTTCTACGCCCGACGAGGCGTTCTAGGCCCGGCGAGGCGCTCTACACCGCGACGAGTCGATCGGTGCGCACCAGGGCGGTGCGCGCCCGCAGTCGGAGCGCGGCGAGGATGCCCTCGCGGGCGCGCTCGGCCCACGGTCCGGCGAGCATCGCCTCGCCGCGGATCTCGTCCGCGCGGCGCTTCGCCGCCAAGGGCATCTCCTCGAGCGCGCGGAGGACCGCGTCGCGATCCGGCGCGGGCCCCCGCTGCCACACCGCCGCGGCCGCGAGACGAGCGAGGCGAGGAGCGGCGAGCGCGAGCCCCATCGCGTTGCGCGCGGCCACCCTCGTGCGCGACGCGAGGCCCTCGAGCCTGCGCGAGGCCGCGCCGACGCGGCCGAGCATCGCCACCACCTCCCCGTCGCGCTCGAGCCAGCGATCGACCACGGCCGGCCGCGCCGGCTCGCCCAGGGCGAGCTGGGTCAGCGCGCGCAGGCCCCCCAACGGCAAGGCCCGCCGCACTGCGAGCTCCGCGAGCTCGGTGCCCAGCGTCCTCGCCTCGACGACCGGCTCGATCGCCCAGCGCCAGGCCGCTTCGATGCTTCGCTCGACCCCGAGCGCCTGCGTGAGGACGTCTTCGGCCATCGGATCGTCGTGGTGCATGGGGGTTCTCCCGGGTATCGCAAGCTGCGTGCCTCCGCGCGGCGACCCACAAGTTCGCGGAATCCCGCGCCGCACGAGCGCGATCCACGGGCCTCGGGTGGCCCACCTCGGACACGCAGGTGGCGAGACTGGTCGCCACCTGCGGCCCGCGGGCAGGTACGATGGACTCAGCTCGCGCATGTCCGACGACGATCGACAGGTCGAATCGACGATGACGCTGGGCGTGCTGGGCCACGGCAACGCGGCCGGCGGCGGAGATCCTGCCGCCCAGCTCGTGATCCTCGTGGGCCCGGACGCCGGCCATCGCTTCCCCGTGCACGATGACATCGTCATCGGACGCGACGCCGACGTCGGCGTGATCGTCCAGGACGACGGCGTCTCGCGCCGCCACAGCGCCATCCGGCGCAACGCCGGCGGTGAGTTCATCATCGAGGATCTCGGCAGCCGCAACGGCACGTTCGTCAACGGCGTGCGCATCGGCACCGCGCCGCTGCACTCCGGCGACAAGGTCGCGATCGGCAGCACGACGATCCTGCTGTTCACGCGGCACGACCGCTACGAGGAGCAGGTCCTGCAGGCGCAGAAGCTCCACCTGCTCGGTCAGCTCGCCGGCGGCATCGCCCACGACTTCAACAACCTCATCGTGACGGTGCTCGGCAACGTCACCTACCTCAAGGACAAGCCAGCGCCGGCGAGCGAGCTCGCCGACTGCCTCGACGAGATCGAGGCCGCGGCGAGGCGCGCCGCCGAACTCACCGGCCAGCTGATGTCGTTCGCGCGGCCGCAACGCCGCGTCCGCGAGGCGGTCGTCCTCGAGCGGCTCGTCGCCGAGGTCGTGGGTCTGCTGCGTCGCACCGTGCCCCGCTCGCTCGAGATCATCACCAACGTCCCGCCCGACCTCGCCGTGGTCGGCGATCCCGCGCAGCTCCTGCAGGTCCTGATGAACGGCTGCGTGAACGCCAAGCAGGCGATGCCCACCGGTGGCGTGCTGCGCATCGAGGCGTCGCGCGTCCCCGCGCCGGCCAACGGCAGTCCGCTGGTGCGCATCGTCATCGAGGACACCGGCATCGGAATGGACGCCGCGACGCTCGCGGCGGCGTTCCAGCCGTTCTTCACCACCAAGGCCAAGGGCGAGGGCACCGGCCTCGGGCTGGCGACCGCGTATCGGATCGTCCAGGCGCACGGCGGCGACGTGACGTTGACCAGCGAGGTCGGCGTTGGCACGCGGCTCATCGTCAGCCTCCCGGCGGCGAAGGCCGGCGAGACCGGTCCGGTCGCGATCGAGGCCCCTCAGCGCGCGCGCCTGTCGGGCCGCGTGCTGCTCGTCGACGACGAGCCGCTGGTGCGGAACACGACCCGCCGGATCCTCGAGCGATTCGGCCTGGTGGTCGTCATCGCGGTCGACGGCCTCGACGCCGTCGAGGTGCACGCCAGCGCCACGGACTCGTTCGACGTCGCGATCGTGGACCTCGACATGCCCAACCTCGACGGGGAGCAGGCCATCGCGCGGATGCGCGCCCGGGACCCCAAGCTCAACGTGATCGTGGCCTCGGGCCACTCCGACGCGGAGCGTGAGCGGCGGTTGATGGCCGCGGGCCGAACGACGATGCTCAACAAGCCGTTCGACGCCGATCGGCTGTGGCGGCAGGTCGCCTCGGCCCTCGGCGTCACCCAGCGCAAGACCGTGTCATGAGTCCGACCGAGCCTCTCCGCCCCCTGCTGCTGCCCTGTGGCCTGCTGCCCTGCGCCCTGCTGCTCGCCGCGACCATGGTGGCGTGCAAGGCCGGTGACGACGACGGTGACGGGAGCAGCGGCGACGTCACCGGCACCGCCGCCTCGACCTTTGGGCACAGCGCGAGCGACCCGAGCCTCGGGAGCATGACGTTCACGAACTCGAGCGATCCGACCGACCCGACGGACGTGAGCGCGAGCGCGACCGACCCGAGCGATCCCAGCGATCCCAGCGACCCCACCGACGCGACGGCGACGACGGGGTCCTCGGGCAGCGGCGAGACCACGGGCGCCGTCGACACGACGACCGATCCCTCGGTGGGCGAGTCGAGCTCCGGCGTCGATCCGACCGGCGAGTCCGACACCAACGGCGGCGGGGCCTGCTGCGACGCCCAAGACGTCGCGGGCTGCGGCGACGCCGGCATCGAGGCCTGCGTCTGCGCCGAGGAGCCGTTCTGCTGCGACGTGCAGTGGGACGTGGTCTGCACGGTGCAGTCGGTCCTGCTCGGCTGCACCACGTGCCCGGGGATCGGCGGCGGCGGGGACTGTTGCGCGGCCCATGGCAACCCCGGCTGCGACGACGATCAAGTCGAACAGTGCGTGTGCAACGAGGACTACGTGTGTTGCGTCGACGCCTGGGACGACATCTGCGTCGGCATCGCGATGGACGCCTGCGCGGCGTGCTAACGTGCGCGCCGCATGCTCGATAGCCTCACGACGCGCGACAAGCCCCCCGCGACCCCGATCCACGCGCTGACCCGCTCGGCGTTCGCGAAGTGGGTGAAGAAGCGGCCGGCGGCCACGCGCAACTGGCTCGAGTCCATCGGCTTCGCCGGCGAGCGGGGCAAGCTCGCGCTCGTGCCCGGCAAGAGCGGCAAGCTCGCCGAGGTCGTCCTCGGGATCCCCGAGCAACCGGAGGCGTGGGACTTCGCGGCCGCGGTGGGCAAGCTGCCGCCGGGGCGCTACCGCTTCGAAGGCGCCCTGGGTGCCTCGGCGAACGACGCGGCGCTCGGCTGGGCGCTCGCCTCGTACGCGTTCGATCGCTACAAGAACGCCGAGAAGAAGGCCGCCAACCGCAAGCTCGCGATCCTCGTGTGGCCGGCCGGGGCCGACGTCGCCGCCACGAGCCGCATGATCGCCGCGCTGTGCACCGGCCGCGATCTCGTCAACACACCGGCGTCCGACATGGGCCCCGTCGAGCTCGCCCAGGCCGCGATCGACCTCGCGAAGCAGTTCGACGCGATCCATCAGGTCACCATCGGCGACGGGTTGCTGGCGAACAACTACCCCACCATCCACGCGGTCGGCCGCGCGAGCAGCCGCGCGCCACGGCTGGTCGATCTGCGCTGGGGCGACCCCTCGGCGCCGCGACTGACGTTGGTCGGCAAGGGCGTGTGCTTCGACTCCGGCGGGCTCGATCTCAAGTCGGCCTCGGGCATGCGGCTCATGAAGAAGGACATGGGCGGCGCGGCCTCGGTGCTCTCGCTCGCGCACCTCGTGATGGGCGCGAAGCTCCCGGTGCGCCTGCGCGTGCTGGTGCCGATCGTCGAGAACAGCGTCGCCGGCAACGCGTACCGCCCCGGCGACGTCATCCGCACCCGCAAGGGCACCACCGTCGAGATCGGCAACACCGACGCCGAGGGCCGGCTCATCCTGTGTGACGCGCTGGCCGAGGCCGAGACGGAGGACCCGGATCTCATCATCGACTTCGCGACGCTCACCGGCGCCGCACGGGTGGCGCTCGGCACCGATCTGCCGGCGCTGTTCTCGACCGACGACGCGGTGCGTGACGCGTTCGTCGCCGCGGGCACGGCGTGCGGCGATCCGCTGTGGGCCCTGCCGCTGTTCGCCCCGTACCGCAAGCACCTCGACAGCTCGATCGCCGACCTCAACAACGTCGGCTCGGTGTCCGAGGGCGGCGCGATCACGGCGGCGTTGTTCCTGCGCGAGTTCGTCGGTCCGCGCCGACGCTTCGTGCACATCGACACGATGGCGTGGAACGTGTCGTCGAAGCCGGGCCGCCCCGCCGGCGGCGAGATCCTCGGCGTGCGGGCCGTGTTCGCGGCCCTGCGCGCGCGCTACGGCGGCTGATTCGTGGATGAACGCGGAGCGTTCACGCGGACGAAGGCACGGTGCCGGCTGGCCGGGCGCCGAGGGCAGCGGCATACTGCGCGGGTGTCGTCGATGAAGCAGTTCGCGCTGCCGGTCGTGGGGCTCGCCGTGATCGCGGCCTACTGGCTGTGGCGCAGCACCGCGGCCACACCCGTCCCCGCCGCCGCAGCGCCCTCGACTCCGCCCGCGGCGCGACCTGGCGGTGCGAGTTCGTCGCGGGATCCGGGGGGCGCCGCCGCCCCGACGTCGACCCCCACGACGAAGCCGGGCGCCGCCCCGACGTCCGCGGCCGCCGAGGCGACGACCACCACGCGCCGCGATCGCGAGCAGACCCGCCGCCTACGCGAGCAGCTGCGGACGCTGCACCGCGCGGGCGGATCGCGGAGCGCGGCTGATCCGACCGCCGACGAGGCGCCCGCGGGCAAGCTCGACGCCGCGTACATCCAGACCCGGATCCGCGAGGACCTCGTGCCCATCGCCCAGGAGTGCTACGAGTCGGCGCTCGAGGACGATCCCAAGCTGGGCGGCAAGCTGGTGATGAACTTCTCGATCGTCGGCGATCCGAGCGTCGGCGGCGTCGTCGACGAGGCCGACGCCGATCCCACCAGCGAGATCCAGCAGCCCGACCTCCTCGAGTGCATGAAGGAGTCGATGCTGAGCCTGTCGTTCCCGCCGCCCGAGGACGGCGGCACGGTCTCGGTCACCTACCCCTTCGTGTTCTCCGCCGACGGGCCCGCGCCGGCCAAGCCGTAGGACGAGCGCCGGCATGGTCGTCGCGATCGCGTTCACCCTCGCCGCACTCGGCATCCTGCTCTTCGCCGAGCAGCGCGAGCGTGCTGGCCTGCAGCGGGTCAGCAAGGTCGCCGCCTCGATGGGCTTCCTCGCGACCGCGTGGGCGGCCGGCGCGCTCGAGCACGACTTCGGTCGGACCATGTTCGCCGCGCTGCTCGCCTGCGCCGTGGGCGACGCATGCCTGCTGTCGCGCGCGAGGGCGTGGTTCCTCGCGGGCCTCGTCGCGTTCGCCCTGGGACACCTCGGCTACACGCTCGCGTTCGCCGAGCGCGGCCTGGCGCTCGGCACCGCGGTCCCCGTCGGCATCGCGCTCGTCCTCCCGGCCTGGGTGGTGTGGCGCGTACTCGGGCCCCACGTGCCCGCCGACATGCGCGTGCCCGTGCTCGGCTACATCGGCATCATCACCGCGATGGTTGCCTGCGCGTGGAGTTGCGAGGGCGGCGACGCGACGTGGTGGATCCGCGTCGGCGCCACCGCGTTCTACGCCTCGGATCTGTCGGTCGCGCGCGACACCTTCGTGCGTCGCGCCTTCGTGAACCGGATGTGGGGCCTGCCCGCGTACTACGGCGCGCAGCTCGTCCTCGCCGTCGCGTCAGGCCGCTGACGTTCCGCGCGGCGCTACTCGAGCAGCTCGGGCTTCTTCGGCTCTTCGGGCTTCGGCTCGGGCTTCGGCTCGGGCTTCGGCTCCGCGGCCGGCTCGGGCTTGGGCTCCGGGGCCGGCTTCGGCTCCGCGGCGGGCTCGGCGGGCGACTCCGTGGGCTCGGCGTCGCTGGCCGCGGCGGCGGGCTTCTTCTTCTTCTTTTCCTTCTTCTCTTTCTTCTTCTTCGGCGCCGCGACGGGCTCCGGCTCGGCCACGGGCTCGGGCGCCGCGACGGGCTCGGGCACCTTGGCGGGCTCGGGGATCACGGCGGGCTCGGGCGCGGCCGCCGGGGTCGGCGTCGGCGCGGCCACGGGCTCGGGCGCCGGCGTCGGCTCGACCGCGGGCGTCGGTGCGGGCGTGGGCGCGGCTGCCGGGGTCGGCTCGACCGCGGGCGAGGGCTCCACCTTTGCGGGCGCGGCCGCGACCTTGGTGTCCGCCTTCGTCGGCGCGGCCGATTGCGCGTCGCCCTTGGGCGCGCCCATCTCGACCCGCGCCGCCGCGCCCGCGACACCACCCCCGAGGTAGATCACCAGGGACGCGATCATCACGAGCCCGGCGGGACCGCCCGCGCGACCGCCGAGGCGCGCCGCGATCCACATCAGGGCACCGAGCGCGAAGCCACCGGCGGCCACCATGAGCACCACGGTGAAGATCATGTCGAGATCGTGCGGCATCGCGGCTCCTCGCCGCGCGAGCGCGGCCGGTCCCATGCTAGCCCAGGGCCCGGACGACCACCAGAGGGCGCGCCGTCGTGCCCGTCGCCCGGGGACCGTGGTAATTCCGGGCCGTGAAGATCCGCCTCACCGAGCTCAGTCGCGCCGGGGGTTGAGCGGGCAAGCTCCGAATCTCGGAGTTGGCGCAGGTCCTGCGTCATTTGCCCCCCACCCTCGACCCGAACCTCCTCGTCGGTACCCAGACCCGCGACGACGCGGCGGTGTACCGATTGGGTTCGCGCGCCCTGGTGTTCACGGCGGACTTCTTCTCCCCGGTCGTCGACGACCCGTTCGACTACGGGCGCATCGCCGCCGCCAACGCGCTGTCCGACGTCTACGCCATGGGCGCGCGGCCGATCCTCGCGCTGAACCTGCTGGCGTTCCCGGGCAAGGTGCTGCCGGGCCGCGTCGTCGATCGGATCCTCGCCGGCGGCGCCGATGCCTGCCGCGAGGCCGGGGCGACCGTCGGTGGCGGCCACACGATCGACGATCCCGAGCCAAAGTTCGGACTCGCCGTGATCGGCGTGACGACCCCCAAGCGAGTGTGGCGCAACGTCGGGGCGCGACCGGGCGACGTGCTCCTGCTGACCAAGCCGCTGGGCCTCGGCGTCGTCACCACGGCGATCAAGCGCAAGCTGGTGCGGCCCGCGGATCTCCGCGCCGCGACGAAGGTCATGGCGACGCTCAACCGCGCCGCCGCCGAGGCACTCGTGCCGCTGGGCGGATCGATCCACGCGGTCACCGACGTCACCGGCTACGGGCTGCTCGGTCACCTGTTCGAGATGCTCGACGGCTCCGAGGTCGGGGCGACGCTGCGGTGGTCGGCGGTGCCCGTCCTCGCCGCGGCGCGCCGACTCGCGGCGCAGGACTGCTTCCCCGGCGGCACGCGGGCGAACCTCGCCTCGGTCGCCCGCCGCGTGCGACTCCACCGCGACCTCCAAGCCGACCCCAGCGTGGCGCTCCTGCTCGCGGACGCGCAGACCTCCGGTGGCCTCCTCGCCGCCGTGGCCCCGCGCGCGGTGGGTCGCGCCATGGCGGCGCTCGACGCCGCGGGGGTGCCGACCGCGATCATCGGCGAGATCATGGCCGGCAAGCCGCGCGTGCGCGTCCTGCCTTAGCCCATCGTCACGCCGGTCGCCCGCGCAGCACCGCGAGCAGATCGTGCTCGCCGGCCGCGTCGCGTTGCAGCGCGAGCACGGCCCGCAGCGGCACGTGGGCCACCCGACGCGCCGTGGCGACGAACTCCGCGATCGGCTCGACGACCACGCGAGATCGCGAGCGCGAGGCCTGGACCACACGATCGCCGGCCACGACCAGACCGACGTGGCACGGGGCCTCGTCCGCGGACCAGATCGCGACGACGTCGCCCGCGTCGCGGCCCACCCCGGGATGCGGCCCGACCGCGAGCTGATCGCTCGAGTGCCGCGGCATCCGGAGGCCCGCCGCGCCGAGCAGCCGCTGCACGAGCCCCGAGCAATCCACCCCGTGGGGGCGCGTGCCGCCGAGGCGGTACGGCGCGTCGATCCACGCCGGCCACGCCCGCTCGAGCGCCGCGAGATCGGCTTCGGTGCGCGCGGGCAGCCGCGGCGGATCGACCGCGGCCCCGAGGGGATCACGGGTCCACCCGACGGTGCCATCGGCCGCGCGCACGAGCACGGCGTCGTCGTGCTCCGCGAGCACCTCCACCGGCCCGTCGCCCCCGTCGAGCTCCGTGGCCAGGGGACCGGAGGCGTGCCGCTGCAGCGTCATCCCAGCGGGCGGTACGGCGGCGAAGCGACCGGTGGTGAGCACGCCGACCTCGGCTGTGTCGAGCTCCGCGACGCCGTCGCACGCCCGGCGCACACGCTCGAGCAGGCCCCGCGCCGCAACGGCGCCGCGCAACCGGACGCGACCGTCCCCGCCGTCGGTCGCCACGAGCTCGACGTGGGTCCAGCCGAACTCGGCGAGCGCAGCCCGGCGGACCTCGGCGATCGCCGCGGCCACCCGACCGGCCGGGGTGATCTCGGCCGGGGTCATCGCGGCCTTCCGAGGCTGCGCAGGACCTCGTCGGCGTCGCAGAACGGGAGCTCGACGTCGCCGACGACCTGCCCGGTCTCGTGGCCCTTGCCGGCGACGACGACGACATCACCGGGGCGCGCCGCGTCGATCGCCGCGTCGATCGCCCGCGCTCGATCGAGCTCGACGTGGGCGACCGCCCGCCCGCCGCGCTCGACCCCGCGGCGCAGGGCCTCCGCGATCGCGCTGGGTTCCTCGCGACGCGGGTTGTCGTTGGTGATGAACACCAGATCGGCCCGCGCGCCCACGGCCTCGCCCATCGGCTCGCGCTTGCCCGGCGTGCTGTCGCCGCCGGCTCCGAACACGACGATCACACGGCCCGTGGCGAGCCGCGCCGCGACGTCGCACGTCCGCGCCAGCGCGTCGGCCGAGTGCGCATAGTCGACCGCGACGATGGGATCGGTGCCGAGGACCTCGAAGCGACCCGGCACCGGCCGGCATCGCGCGAGCCCCTGGACGATCGCGTCGGCGGGGACGCCCGCGGCGTCGGCAGCCAGCGCCGCGGCCAGGGCATTCTCGGCGAAGACATCTCCGACCATGCGCAGCTGCAGCGTCGGGCCGAGGCGCTCCGCCAACGCCGACGGCGCGAGCACGACGCGGGTGCCGTGGGCATCGACGTCGATCGACGCCGCCGCGAGATCGGGCGCGATGCGGGCCTCGCCCCGCGTCGGCGCGTGGAACCACCGGCGCCGCACGTCCGGCGGCATCGCCTGGTGAACGAGCAGCGCGTGCTCGTCGCCCGCGTTGAGCACCCCCGTGCGCCCCGGCCCGAGGTGGACCAGCAGCTGCGCCTTGGAGGCGAGGTAGTGCTCCCACGATCCGTGGGTCGTGAAGTGATCGGGCGAGAGGTTGGTGAACACGCCGAGATCGAAGCGCCAGCGCTTGGCGTACCCTTCGGCGAGGGCCTTGCTCGTCACCTCGACCGCGGCGTGCTCGATGCCAAGGGCCAGCGCGCGGCGGAACGCCTCGTAGAAGCCCGACAGCGACCGCGGCAGATCCGTGATCGGCGTCTCGTCGATGGCGTAGCCGAGCGTGCTGATGACGAGGGTCGGCTTGCCCCACGCCCGCAGGATCGCCGCGTGCATCCACGTGGTCGACGTCTTGCCGTTGGTCCCGGTCGTGCCGATCGTGAAGAAGCGCTCGGCCCCGGAGAACGGCGGCGTCGTGGGACGATCGGGCTGCATCGCGGGAGGAGCGGAAGGCTCCCCCCGTGCGATGCCATCATTGCCCGCGGCGCGCCAGTGTTTTCCGGCGGCGCGCCCGAGGGGCCAGCGGCCCGGCTACGATGTGCCGTTGACCGACGTCGTCGCCCCGTCCCTCGCCGAGATCGAAGCCGCGCGCGCACGCCTGGGCGACGCCATCGCGCACACGCCGACCTGGCACTGGCGCACGCCGGGGGTGCGGGAGCGTCTGCCGGAGCTGACGCTGCACCTCAAGCTCGAGCTGCTGCAGCACACCGGCAGCTTCAAGGCCCGCGCCGCCCTGCTCTTCGCCCTCGGTCTCGACGCCGACGCGCGCGCCCGCGGGCTCACGGGTGTGAGCGCCGGCAACCACGCCATCGCCCTCGCCCACGCCGCGCGGGCCGTGGGGAGCACCGCGAAGGTGGTGATGCCGCGCACCGCCGATCCGTGGCGCGTCGCCCGATGCCGCGAGTTCGGCGGTGAGGTCGTGCTGGTGGCCGACGTCCACACCGCCTTCGCCGAGGTCGAGCGCATCGTCGCCGAAGAGGGCCGCGTGTTCGTGCACCCCTTCGAGGGCCCGACGGTCGCGCTCGGCACCGCCACGCTCGGCCTCGAGATCCTCGGGGACCTCCCCGAGCTCGACGCCGTGGTCGTCCCGATCGGCGGCGGCGGACTGTGTGCCGGGATCGCCGCGGCGATCAAGCAGCGCCGCCCCGACGTGGCCGTCTACGGGGTCGAGCCCGTGGGCGCCGACTCGATGCACCGCAGCTTCGCCGCCGGATCGCCCCAGGGGATCGAGGCCGTGCGGACGATCGCCGACAGCCTCGGGGCGCCCCACGCCGCGCCCCACAGCTTCGCGCTGTGCCGGCGCTTCGTCGACGATCTGGTGCTCGTCGACGACGACATGCTGCGCGACGCGATGCGGCTGCTGTTCGCCGACGCCAAGCTCGCCGTCGAGCCCGCAGGCGCCGCGGCGACGGCCGCCGTGCTCGGGCCGCTGCGGGACCGGCTCGCGGGCAAGCGCGTCGTGGCGCTGGTGTGCGGGGCCAACCTGGATCCCGCAGCGTTCGCGCGCCACGTGGCTCTGCCCGCGGCCTGACGTCCTGGGCACGGATCAGTAGCTGTCGACGAGGTCCTCGACGACCTCGTCCTTGCCGCAGTGCTGCTCGAGCACGCGGACGATCTTCGCCTCGTCCATCCCCGGGTAGAAGCCGCGCTGGCTCTCGAGCACCGCGAAGTCCGGATCGCGATTCGGGTCGTCGCCCGGCGCGAGCTCGACCACGAAGGTGTTGGGCCCGTCGTCGCACCGGCCGAAGCAGGTGTAGTTGCGCACGGCGACCTTGTCCCGCAGGCCCGGCTGGGCGGCGGCGGTCTTGCCCGCGAGCTCGAAGAGGCGATCGCTGTCGTGCGTGACCCCGCAGCTCGGGCCGTCACAGACGAGTAGACAGTAGCGACGTGGCGCGGTCATCGGGGCTCTGTTCGGCCAACCGATGCAGGCCGCGCGCGATGAAAGCACGCAGGGCAGGCTCGCACAACGGGTCGCCAGCCACCGCCTCGAGCACCGTGCGCGCACGCTGTGCGGCCGCCTGTGCGGCCACCGGGGCGGCCACCGGGGCGTTCGGCGCCTCGCTGCCCGCGTACACGAGCAGCAGCTCGGCGGCCGCGCGCAGGGCGGTCGACTCGTACGCGACGATCTGGTCCGCGTGGTACCGGCGCACGAAGGTCGCGAGGGCTTCGACCGCGGCGGGGTCGCGCAGCCGGCTCAGCGTCTCGACGATCTCCACCAGCTCGACCGGCCGCGTGCCGGGGTGCAGGAGCAGGGCCGTGAGCTCCTCGACGACCTCGGGCGTGCCGCTGCGCGCCGCCTCGCGGATCGCCCCCGCGAGGTCGTCGCCGTCGACGCCTGCGCCGGGCCGCCGCCGCAGGGCGACGAGCACGGCCTGCACGTCCCCCGCGCTGCCCTGCCCCCAACGACCGGCCGTGAGCTCGGCCGCGTGGTCGCGCAGCGCCTCGGCGGCGTCGGTCTGCTCGGCGCGCACCGCCCCCGACGACAGCGCGAGGACGGCGGCGCGGACGTCCGCGTTGTCGTCGCGCCACAGCAGCTCGGCCGCGAGCTCCTGCGCGGGCAGCAGCCGCGGATCGGGATCCAGCAGGAGCGCGTGGAGATCCGCGATCGGATCGGGCGTCTGGGGCCGTCGCGCGGCCGTCGACGCGCCGCCGCCGAGCACGAGCGCCCCGCGGACCGGATCGCCGCCCGCGATGCGATCGACGACCTGCCCGGTGGCCGCCCGCAGCACCACGATCGCCCCGTCCTCACGGACGAGGACGACGTCGTCGCCGAGCACCTCCATCGCCACGAACTCGCCGCGCGCCTCGACGTGCACCCAACGCGCGCGGCTCGGGCGGCCGTCGGCGTCGAGCCGCATCGCGACCACGGCCCGCCGCGACAGCAGCATCGCGTCGCGGGCGATCGCGTGCTCGGAGAGCCCGAGCCACAGCCGCAGCCGTTCGCCGTCGTCGTGGCCGGGATCGATCCCATCGACCGTTGGGAACACCGGCGCGTGGGCGCCGGCGATCGCGTGCGCGCGCCCGCCCTGACCGAGCTCGACCCACTGCGCGCCGCCGCCGACCAGCCACTTGTCGCCGTGGTGGACGACGCGCTCGAGCACCGCGCCGCCGGGCACGTCCTGACGCGCGAGCTCGCGGCCGGTCGCGATGCGGAACGACGCGACCTGGGCGCCGACGGGCACCAGCGCAACTCCGCCGTGGACCGCCGGGATGCCGAGCGTCTGCCCGGCGCGGTGACGCCAGCGCACGTGGCCGTCGTGACTGGCCATCGCGACCAGCTCGGCGCGGGCGCCCTTGCGGCCACCCACGACGCTCGCGACGATCCACTGCTCGGACACGTCGAGGCCGGTCAGCGCCTCGCCGGGGAGGTCGACCGAGAAGCGAACGGTGCCGCGGAGGCGATCGACCGCGACGAGCCGGTGCCCGCGGACGGGGAAGTAGACGGTGGTCGCGTTGGCGACCGGATGGCCGGTCACCTCGAGGGGCAGGACCCAGTGCGAGCGTGCGGTGACCGGATCGATGGCGCGGACGCGGGCCTGCTCGACGAGCACGACCAGGCCCGGCGCCAGGGCGGCGCGACGATCGACCCGCTCGACCTCGCCTTCGGCGTCGCTCACGACGCTGCCGTGGGATGGCGCCGCGCCCGGCAGCGCGTGGCCGCACGCCGCGAGCGTCACGGCCCCGAAGACGAGCCAGCGGGCACGGCGTGTCATCGCGGATCCTCGGGGACGAGCGGCTGGGCCTCCGCGGCGAGCTGCGCGGCGAGCTCCGGGTCGCGCCGCAGCAGGTCCGCGACGACCTCGTCGGCCGGCGGGCTCGGGTACAGCGCCGCGAGGGCGACCGCGAGCCGCCGCACGAGGGGATCAGTGTCCTTCGCCGCGAGCGAGATCGCGTCGAGCGCATCGCTGCCGCCGAGCGAGGCCCACGCCGCGAGGGCCCGCGCGCGCACCTCGAGCCCGCGGTAGCCCGCCAGCGTCCGCACGACGTCGACGAGATCCGAGCGAGGCGCCCCACGGAAGGTGTCGAGCAGGACCAGCAGCGCGCCCGGGGGCACACCGGCGTCGACGCGCTCGCGCAGCGCCGCGGCCGACTCGACGCCGGGCTCGGCGTACAGAGCGACGAGCCGAGCGCTGACGTCCTCGACGCTCGACTCCGCGGCGCGGACCTCCGGGGCGCCGAGCCCGAGGCCCAGGATCATCGCCACCACCACGCCGCCGAATCGAAACCGCTTCATGTGCCCGCCGTCCCTCGAAGAGGACCATCGGCGGGCGCCGTCCGCACTTGAGGGCGCTCGGGGCCCCGAGCGGCCCGGGCGCGGCCGCCCGAGGCCCGCAATCGCTGCGAGCCCCGGGCCGGACGGGCTCACGGGAAGTTCGCGGTGAACCGGCGCATGAAGACCTCGCGATCGCTCGCGCTGCCGCTGGAGTACGCCGCCACCGGCTCGTCCGCCGTCAGCATCGCGAGGTCGGGTTCCTCTTGGAAGCCGGTGACCGCGGTGTTGATCCGGAACTCACCCTCGAAGACCGCCCCCGCCTGGTCGTAGCGCTGGGCATACACGCCGGTGAGGTTGCCGTCCTGGTTGGCCGAGACCCACGCGACGAGCGCGTCACCATCGGCGTTGAGCGTCACCGCGGGGTTGTTCTGGGCGCCCGCGACGAACGTGTTCACCTGGAACTCGCCGCCCTGCGCCACGGCGGCAGTGTCGTAGCGGCGGGCGACCACCGCCGTGGAATTGCCGTCGACGTTGTCGCTGCTCCAGCCGATCACGAACTCGCCGCTGGCGTTCATCGCCACCGAGGGCTGGCTCTGGTTGCCGTTGGTCGTGCCGTTCACGAGCGTCTCGGCGGTCAGCTGCACGCCGGCCGCGTCGAAGCGCCGGAAGTACACGCCGATGCCGCTGCCGTCCTGATCGTTGGCGCCCTGCCAGGTCACGACGAAGGATCCGTTCGAGGCGCGGCCGACCGACGGGAGCTGCTGATCACCGGCGACGGTCGAGTTCGCGGTGAACTCGCCCTGCGCGACCGCGGCGGCGTTGTAGCGCCGGCACAGCACATCGTAGGTCATCACCGGTCGGTGCTCGAAGCAGATGACGAACGCGCCGGTGTTGTCGGCGGCGACGTCGGGTCGCCGCTGCAGGCCGACCGCACTGCTGTTGACCTGGAACTCCGCGGTCGTCACGGCCCCGGTGTCGTCGTAGCGCTTGGCGTACACACCGCCGCTGTCGGCGTCGGGCGATTCCCAGGTGACGATGAACCCGGCGTCCCAGACCGCGACCGACGGGTTCGCCTGCGCGCCGTTGGTCGTGGTGTTGACCAGGAACTCGGCGCCGATCGGCGCGCCCGTGCCGTCGTACATCTGGGCGTACACGCCCGAGCCATTGCCGTCCTGGGCGGGGTTCACGATCGGCGTGCTCACCCACGCGACCACGAAGTAGCTGCCGTCGGGCGCGGCCCCGATCGCCGGGGCGAGCTGCGAGTCGAGCTCGTAGGTGTTGACCTGGATCTCGCCGCCGATGTCGCACGGATCGGGGCAGCTGCCCTCGCAGTCGAGGCCCTCTTCGTCGCCGTTGGCCACGCCGTCCGTGCAGGTCGGTGCCTGGCACGTGTTCGCCGTGCACACGCCGCTGATGCAGTCGTCGTCGTCGATGCACTGCTCGCCGGTGTCGCAGGTCATGCCGCAGCTCGAGCCGCAGTCGACGTCCGTCTCGTCGCCGTTCTCGATGCCGTCGAAGCAGTCCGGCACCGAGCACACGCCGAGCTCGCAGACGCCCGGCTCGCAGTCGCCGGCGTCGATGCAGTCCTCGCCCTCCTGGCAGGTGGCACCGCAGGCGCCGCCGCAGTCGAGGTCGGTCTCGTCGCCGTTCTCGACGCCGTCGAGGCAGTCGGGCGCGGAGCACTGCCCGAACTCGCAGACGCCCTGGATGCAGTCGCCGGCGTCGAAGCAATCGTCCCCGGTCGAGCACGTCGCGCCGCACAGACCGCCACAGTCCGTGTCGGTCTCGTCGCCGTTCTGCACGGCGTCGCTGCACGTCGGCATCGCGCAGACCATGTCCGTGCACACTCCGCTGTTGCAGTCGTCCGCGGCGACGCAGCCGTCGCCGTCGTCACACGGCCCGCACGAGCCGCCGCAGTCCTCTGCGGTCTCGTCGCCGTTCTGGACCCCGTCGTTGCAGCCCGGCGCCTGGCAGTTGCCGCCGTCGCAGATGCCGCTCATGCAGTCGGAGTTCACCTCGCAGCTGCCCGAGTTGGGGCACGCCGGGCACGATCCGCCGCAGTCCTCGTCGGTCTCGTCGCCGTTCTGCTCGGCGTCGTCGCACGCCGGTGCGGCGCACGTGTTCGTCTCGGCGTCGCAGACGTGCGAGTCGCAGTCGGCGTCGACGTTGCAGCCGCCCCCGGGACCGCAGTCCGGGCAGTCGACGCCACCGCAGTCGATGTCCGTCTCGTGGGTCTCCTGCACGCCGTTGTCGCAGGCGGCCGGATCACAGGTCGCGCCGCGCGTGCAGTACTCGCCGGGTCGACAGTCGTCGTCGTCGGAGCAATCGCCGCTCGTGCCGCAGGGGCTGGGGCACGTGGTGCCGCAGTCGACCCCGTCCTCGTTGCCGTTCTGGACCTCGTCGTAGCAGGTCGGCGACTGGCACTCGCCGCCGCTGCACACCAGCGACTGGCAGTCCTCGCCCGCGCCGCAGCCCTGACCGTCGACGCAGGGATCGCAGCTGCCCCCGCAGTCGACGTCGGTCTCGTCGCCGTTCTGCACGGTGTCGGAGCAGTCCGGGTTCCCGGAGGAGCCGGCGGTGGTGTCCCCGGTCGGCATCGACATCGTGGTGTCGGCCGTGTCCGAGTCGGACAGCGTGTTGATGCCGCCCTCGGCGCTCGATCCCGAGTCGACGGCCTCGACGACTTCGTCGGCGCAGGAGGCCACGCCCCCGAGGGCGAGGCACAGGACGAGACCATGGGGCAGGTGGTGTTGGGCAAGCGAGGCTATGCGGCGCATGGACGTCCCCCCGGGCGTTCCGGTGTGCTCGATCGCGGGTCAACCCGCGCGACCATGATTACCGATATTTCATCGAACATTCCAGCCGAACGTCAACGCGGACATGGCGCCGATCCTCGGGCCATTTCGGCGGCGCGCCCACGGCGCAGCCCCTGTGAACCACAATTCGCGGTCCGGCCCGGGACGGGTCGGAAGCGCGCCGGCGGGCCGCACGAATCCCTTGCAGGATCCATCACACTTATTTCATAGTATGAACGCGTGCCTTCGGGTCGACGGGGGGTCGAACCGGGTCCGTAAAATCACCGCCTCGAAACGGTCGAACGAAGCCGAGGTCCTCGCCATGCATCGCCGCGCACTACGAACCTGCCTTTGCCTGACCTTCGCCTCTTCCATCGCCGCGGCGTGCGGAGGCGATTCCTCCGCGACCGCCTCGGCGTCGGCGAGCGACAGCGACTCGGCGGACACCAGCGCGGGCTCGCTGACCGCGGGATCGTTGACCAGCGCCGACACCAGCGCGGGCGGGAGCATGAGCGCCTCGCAGGGCTCCGAGTCGGCGGACACGACCGCGACGGGGACCGCGACCGCATCGGCGACGGATTCCGCGGGCACGGACTCCGCCGGCACGGACTCGGCGGGCACCGATTCCGCCGGCACCTCGGCGGGCACCGACTCCGCTGGCACCGATTCCGGCACCACCGGCGACACCGGCGGACCCGGAGATCCGCCGACGGATCCGCCGGGCGTGCTCGGGGGCCTGTGCGAGGATCCGGGCCTGCAGCAGTGGTGCTACAGCGGCGCGCCGACGACCTACAACATCGGCATCTGTCACCCCGGCGTGCAGGAGTGCGTGCAGATCGACCTGGACCTCGGCGAGTGGGGCCCCTGCGAGGACGAGCAGCTCCCCGAGGTCGAGGTCTGCGACGGCCTCGACAACGACTGCGACGGCGAGATCGACGAGGATCTCGGCTCGACCAACTGCGGCGAGGGCGTGTGCAACCACGACGAGCCCAACTGCGTCGACGGCGAGCCCCACGAGTGTGATCCGGACGCCGGCGGCATGATGGAGACCTGCAACGGCATCGACGACGACTGCGACGGCGACATCGACGACGGGCTCGGCGACCAGGTCGTCGAGTGCGGCCTCGGGGCGTGCGAGCACGAGGTCACCGCGTGCGAGGACGGCGATCCGCCGGTGTGCGACCCGCTCGAGGGCGCCTCCGAGGAGGTCTGCGACGGCATCGACAACGACTGCGACGGCGACACCGACGAGGGCATCGACGACCTCGCGTGCGGCGTCGGGCAGTGCGAGCACACCCTGCCGGCCTGCATCAACGGCATCCCGCAGGTCTGCGACCCCTTCGACGGCGCGACCAACGAGACCTGCGACGCGGTCGACAACGACTGTGACGGCCTCGTCGACGAGGACCAGGGCAACTGGGTCTGCGGCATGTTCGACTGCCAGGTCTCGGTGCCGACGTGCATCGACGGCGTCGAACAGGGCCCCGAGACCTGCGTGCCGCTGCCGGGCGGCGACGAGATCTGCGGCGACGGCATCGACAACAACTGCGACAACGAGGCGCCGGCCTGCGTCGAGACCTTCCTCGTCGGCACCGACAACGCCATCCGCCCGATCGACATCATCTGGGCCGTCGACTCGTCGAGCTCGATGACCAGCGAGATGGCGGTGGTCGAGACCGAGATCAACGACTTCGCCACCACGCTCGCGGGCTCGGGCAGCTCGACGCGCCTGCACCTGCTCGCGGACCGCGGCATCGAGAGCCTCGAGATCTGCGTGAACCCGCCGCTCGGCGGGAACAACTGCACCGACAACGCGCCGCAGTTCTACCAGTACGACACCAACGGCGGCACCAACAACGCCCCGTTCGTGCACAGCAACAACGCGCTGGGCCGCATCATGCACCACTCGCCGACGTGGATCCCACGGCTGCAGGCGGGCTCGCACGTGGCGTTCATCGTCACCACCGACGACAACGGCGACGACACCTCGTTCACCGAGGACGCGGTCCAGCTGGGGGCCAACGGCGGTCAGCACGCCGAGTGCGTCGCCGGCGATCTGATCGACAACACGTCGCAGAACCGCTGCCGGTGGAACGATCCGAACTCGGCCAACAACTACACGTCCCTCGCCAACGACGTGGTCGTGGGCTACTTCGGGTTCAAGACGTTCATGGTCAATTTGTTCCCCGCGCTCGCGCCGGTGGACGACTGGACGTTCTACTCGATCATCGGCGGCACCGGCACGGCGACCCTGACGGGGGCCGACGACGCCTACGAGTTCAGCTGCGACACGCGGGCCGCCAACGGGGTGCAGTACGTGGATCTCTCGGAGTTCACCAACACCCAGGACGCCATGACGAGCATCTGCGCCGCGGACTGGGATCTCTCGGGCCTCGCCAGCGACATCGTCAGCAACATCCCCAACGACACGTACGTCCTCGACGGCAGCCCGTCGGGGCAGTGCCTCGCCATCAACCCCGCGACGATCGTCGTGCTGGTCAACGGTGTGCCGATGGCGGGCGCCGACTGGATGTACGATGCGCCGAGCTGCACGCTCACGATCGTCGCCAACATCCCGGTGGTCGGCGACAACGTCGTCATCGTCTACGAGAACTTCTGATGACCATGTCTACTCCTCACCTCGCAGCGGCGCTGCTGCTCTCGCTCCCGCTCGCC
Source organism: Deltaproteobacteria bacterium Ga0077550 (assembly GCA_001464385.1). Classification (GTDB taxonomy): domain Bacteria; phylum Myxococcota_A; class Polyangia; order Nannocystales; family Nannocystaceae; genus Xiheibacterium; species Xiheibacterium aquaticum. The sequence continues at coordinate 84,026 of LNFB01000175.1, forward strand.
TGCGGCTCGGACGACCCGGGCGCGGGCGGAGGGTCGACCACGGCGGCGACCATGGACGGCATCTTCACCGTCACCAACAACGACGACGACGCCAGCACGTCGACCGCGGGCGCCGATACGAGCACGGGTGAGCCGACGCAGCTCAACTGCGACAAGATCGATTTCGTGTTCGTGATCGACAACTCGTCGTCCATGGCCGACGAGCAGCAGAACCTCGTCGACGCGGTCCCGGGCTTCGTCGACTCGATGCGGACGGCGCTGCCGACCGTCAAGTCGTTCCGCGTCGGCGTCGTCGACACCGACGCCTACCCCGGCCTCGGCACCGAGGATCCCCTCGACGGCTGCCCCGCCGAAGGCGTCGATTGCTCGAGCTGCGACTACTCGCTCGGCGCGTTCCTCGACAAGCCGCTGGCGGCGGTGGACCCGACCAGCAGCTGCAATTTCTCGTCCGGCGGTCCGTTCATGGAGGGCGCCGCCGAGTCGTTCCCCGACGAGTTCGCCTGCGCGGCCATCGTCGGCACCGACGGCAACCCGGTCGAGCAGCAGGTCGGCGCGCTGCTCGGCGCGGTCGACCCGGCGGCGAGCGAGGACGGGGCGTGCAACGCGGGGTTCCTCCGCGACGACGCGCTGCTGGTCTTCCTCATGATCACCGACGAGGAGGACGACAACACGGACATGCCCGCGCCGCAGGGCGGGTCGCTCGGCGAGCCCGCCGATTGGTACGCCTCGGTGGTGGCCGCGAAGAACGGCAAGTCCGCGAACATCGTCGGCCTCGGCCTCATCGGCGGATCGCCGCGCTTCGAGGACTGCGCGGCGCTGTCCGCGAATGGTAAGGGCGCCGAGCAGTCGTCCCGGCTCGAGCAGTTCCTCGACCAGTTCGACACCCACTTCGAGGGCAGCGTCTGCAGCCCGACGTACGGCACGTTCTTCGACGACGCCCTCGGCAAGGTCGCCGAGGGCTGCATGAACTTCATCCCCTGAGCTCGTCGATTTCTTGGTCCACGGGCGTCGGGGCGCTAGCGTCCGGCGGTCATGGACCATCCCGTGCGTTCCTCGGCGCGGCACGCCCATGCGTGCTCGTGCGAAGTCCTGGTCGAGATCGCAGGCTCGCCGGAGGTCGCCGCGCTGCTCGAGTCCCACGGGGTCGACGCGCGCACGCTGGCCGCCGCGCGGGCCGAGCAGCACGCGAGCCTGAACTCCGAGCCCGGGGACTGGCGCGGTCGCCTGCCCAGCACGGGCGCCGCCGACCCGGTGCAGCGCCTGCTCGCGATCGTCCGCTCCGCGGACTGCCACGGCTATCGCCTCCTCGAGGCCGCGGGCGTGGACTGCCCGAGCCTGCGCCGCCAGGTCGTCGATCGGCGCCCGCGCACCGCGACCGTCCGCGCCCCCCGGGCCGATCGTCCGCGGGCCGTCCACACCCGTCCGTTCCCGACCCCGACGACCTCGGGTCGATCGCCGCGGCTGCGCGCCGTGGCCGAGCCGCGTCCGCCGGTGCGGGCCAACCAGCTCGCCGCCGTCGTGCCGGTCACCGTGGCGGCCCCCGAGCCCGAGGCGGCGCGACCCGGCCCGGCGGCACGGCCCGAGCTGCGGCCGATCGATCCTGCGACCTTGCCGGCGTTGTTCGGCCGCGAGCGGGAGCTCGCCGCGCTCGGCGACGCCCTGACCCGCCGCGCCCATCGCCCTGCCCTGCTGCTCGCGCCCGCGGGATCGGGCCGCACGCTGCTCGCGTCGCACGTCGCGGGCTCGGTCCATCGGCCGTGCTTCGTGCTCTCGGCCCTCTCGTATGCCGAGGACGACGAGCACGCGCTGCGCCGCGACCTCGCGGCGGTCGACGTCGCCGGCGGCCTGGCGATCTTCGACGACTTCGACCGCGTGGTGCTCGAGGCCTCGCCTGCGTGGCTGGCCGAGCTCACCCAGGCGTGGGTCCGCGATCAACCGCGCGTGCTGCCGGTCGTCTCGGCCGAGGGCCTCGGCCGCCTCGCGCAGTGGATCCCCGGCGTGCTCGAGATCGCCGACGTGCTGCGGGTCGAGTCGCTGGAGGGCCCCGCGCTGGGTGACGCGGTCACGGCCGCGGCGCCTTCGGTCCTGGCCGGTCACGGCGTGGCGCTCGGCGGCGATCTGCGGCCCGCGGAGTTCGTGCGGCTCGCGGATCGCTTCCTCGTCGGCCTGGCGCAGCCCGGGCGCGCCCTCGATCTGCTCGACCTCGCGGGGGCCCGGGCGCGGCGGCGCGGCGACGCGACGATCACCCGCGCGGCGCTGCACGAGCTGGTGGCCGAGCGCGCGCAGCTCCCCGTCGCACGGATCTCGGCCCGCGGCGATCAGGACGTCCTCGAGCTCGAGTCACGGCTGGCGACCCGCGTGGTCGGACACGTCGAGGCGATCGCCGCGATCGCCCAGCTCGTGCGCCGCAACCGGGCCGGCCTCGGCGGCGCGCGGCCGGTGCTCGGCGCCCTGCTCCTCGGGCCCAGCGGCGTCGGCAAGACCGAGCTGGCCAAGGCCCTGGCGTGGGCGCTGTTCGAGCGCGAGGACGCGCTGGTCCGCCTCGACATGAGCGAGTACGCCGAGCCGCACACCGTCGCGCGCATCGTCGGCGCCCCGCCGGGCTACGTCGGGTACGAGCAGGGCGGCGCGCTCACCGAGCCGCTGCTCCGTCACCCGCACACCGTGGTGTTGCTCGACGAGATCGAGAAGGCCCACCGCGACGTGCACCAGCTCCTGCTGCAGATCCTCGACGAGGGGCGCCTCACCGATGGCCGCGGGCGGACGGTCGACTTCCGCCACGCCGCCATCGTGATGACCTCCAACCTCGGGGCCCAGTGCGTGCGCCGGGTGGGTCACCGCGCGCGCATGAACGAGGCCGAGGTCCTCGACATCGCGCGCGCCGCCTTCCCCATCGAGCTGTGGAACCGCATCGAGGCGCCGCTGGTGATGCAGCCGCTGGCGCCCGACGAGCTGCGGAAGATCTGTCGCCGCATCGCCAAGACCTCGAGCGATCGCCTCCTGCACGAGCGGGGCGTCCGCTATGCGCTGTCGGACGCCGCCTGCGAGCACCTCGTCGCGCGCGCGGGCAACGACCCGGGGCTCGGCGCGCGACCGCTGCGGCACCTCGTCGCCCGCGAGATCGATCCCCTCGTCGCGGACGCCGTCCTGCGCGGCCGCGTGCGGGCCGGCGACGCGCTGTCGATCGACGTCGAGCACGGGCAGCTCGTCGCGCGCTGATCGTGATCGTGTCGCGCCCCGATCGCGGCCGTGTCGCGCCCTGATCGTGATCGTGATCCTGATCAGCCGCGGCGCAGCAGCGCCAGCAGCTTGCCGCCGAGGAACCCGTAGAGCTCCGCCGCCCCCTCGGGGAGCGCGTCCTGGTGCGCGGCGATCCCGGCCGCGTCGCCCCGCGTCGCGGGACCGCTGATGCCCGTGGGGACGCCGAGGGCGAGGAGGTTGGTCACCGCGCTGCGCAGCAGGCTGCCGACGAAGCCAGCGGTCGCGGTCGGATCGGCGCCGAGCGAGCGCCAGACCGCCTCGGCCTCGAGCGTGATCACGGCGAGGTGGTTGGCCACCAGCGCGCACGCGGCGTGGTACGCGGTGCGACGGCGGGCATCGAGGCCGCCGAGATCGATCACGGGGGCGGCACCGACGAGCTGCCGCGCCCACGCGACCGCCTCGGGGTCGCCCTCGATCCCGAACGCCGCCCCCTCGAGGATCCGCGGATCGACCCACGCGCCGCGCATGCTCGCGGCGGGGTGCAGCGAGCCGACCGGGTGGCCGGCGGCGCGCAGCGGCGCGAGGACGTCCTCGCTGCGCCGCGCCCCGGCGGCGTGCACGACGACGGTCGCAGGGGGCAGGCGCCCGACCAGCGCCTGGGCCACCGCGGGGATCGCCGGGTCGCGCACGGCGATCCATACGGCGGCCGGCGGGGTCTCGGGCAGCACGGCCGTGCCGTCGACGATCCCGTGCCCGCTCAGCACCGTCACCGGGTGCCCCTTGGCCGCGAGCCACGGCTCGAGGTGCGCCGCGACGTGTCCGCGGCCGACGATCCACAGCGGCGGCGCGCCACCGCGGAGCATCCGCACCACCGCGGCCGGCACCGCGTCGGCCACCCGTCGCCACGAGGCCTCGCTCCCCTCGGCCATCCACGCGCGCACGTCGGTGCTGCTCACCTCGGGCAGCGGGCACGCGCCGTCCGACCAACCGGCGCGGGGCACCACGATCGGCGCGTAGCGGCGCTCGATCTCGTCCCAGCGGTGCCACCTCGCCGTCTCGCCGGAGCGCACGATGTCGGAGCCGACGACCAGGCGCACGGTCATGTCCGGGTGCCGCGCAGCGACGGCATCGAGCAGGCGCAGCGTGTAGCTCGGCCCGGGCTGGTCGACCGCGAGCTCGCGCTCGATCGGCGTGACCTCGACCCAGGGACCGAAGCCCGCCATCGCGATCCGACACCACGCGAGCCGTGACTCGAACGGATGCATCGACTTGCCCAGGGGGTGATCGGCACACGGCGCGACGAGCAGTCGCTCGACGCCCGCGACCGCGCGCAGGTAGCCGGGCAGCAGCGCGTGCCCGAGGTGGGGCGGATCGAAGGCGCCTCCGAAGACGGCGAGCACGCGGGGGTGGTTCACGCGCTCCACGATAGGACCCCGGTCAACGCCGCGAAACCCCGAGTCATTGGCGCGGCGCGCTCGAGCGACGAGGGGGCGACCAGCGTCGTCGCGTGCCGCGAGATCCTCGCGGGTTTCTTGGAGGCGCGGCGCGGCCGTGTCACCCCCGATCCATGCTCGCCGCCGTCCGCCCCCTGCTCGCCGCGTCGATGCTCCCGCCGCCGCTCTCGCTCGCGCCGCGCGATGCGAGCCCGATCCCGCCGCCGTGCCTCGATCGCCGCGGCGGGCCGCGGCGCCGCGACGCCGAGCCCGTCGTGGATGGGTTCACCGCCGCGAGCCACCGTCCGCTGCCCCTGACCTTCGCCGTCGGCGTCGGTGGGCACTGGGCGCTGATGACCGGTCTGTCGTGCTCGCCCCATGGCGTGCTGCTGCGCGCGCTCGATCCCCGCGACGCGGCGCTCGAGGCCCCGCGACTCGATGTGCTCGCGGCCTGGCGCCGGCTCGGCACGCGCCTGGGTCCGCAGGCCTCGCCGCTATGGTTCTCGACCGTGTGCATCGGCGCACGGGCGTTGGTCGCCGCGATGGCCGAGGTCGCGCTCGCGTCTCCCCTCGAGGTCGTGCTCGTGCCCCTCGACGACGGACCCGCGCTGCGCGGGCGGACCTTCCACGGCGTGCTCGCGCCCCTCTCCGATCCGGCGCCGCACGTGCTGGGGATCGCGCTGGGGGACGACGCGTTGCGCTGCCTCGCCGCGGCCGCCGCCCCGCGTCCCCTCGCGCGCGCCGCCGACGACGGGGCCCGATCCCCACGCGCCCTCGCCGTCGCGAGCGTGTCCGAGATCACGGGTGCTGCGACGCCTCCGCGGGAACTCGAGCACCACGTCGACGTCACGAGCGCGGCCGAGGCGAGCCACTTCGCCCCGGCTGCGGGGGCCGACATGATCTCCGAAACCGGCGGCGTCGCCCGTTCGCGCGCCGAGCAGCCCCGCAGGGCACGTCGGCGCGCCCGCGCGCGCAGGACCGACGGCGAGGCACGCCCCGAGCGCGCCGCGGAGCCCGAGGCACGCCCCGGCGCGGCCCCCGGCCCGGGCCACGCACGCGAATAGCCGCGCCACCGTGCGCACCGACGTTGACACACCCCGGACCTTGTCCCTATTGTGCCGCCGAGCACCATCGCTGGCGTCCGTTCTGCACGTCGCGACCCAAGGTGCACTGCGCTCGATTTGCTCGCCGTCGAGCAAGGGGATTCGGCCTTGAACACTCCGAAGAAACCGGGAACCGATCTCGCCGCCCTCAAGGCGCGGCTGGCCAAGAAATCCAAGGACGGCGACGAGGCGGCTGCACCAGCAGCGGCTGAGGCACCGCCCGCGGATCAGGCCCCACCGCCCGCCGATTTCGGCGCGCCGGCCCAACAACACTACGAACCGGAGTCGCAGGCCTATGAGCCGCCCGCGGCGCCTGCGTTCGCGCCCGCCGAGGTCCAGCGTGCCGCCGCGGTCGCACCTCCGGTCGCCGCCCCGAGCTTCAACGCGCCGAGCGACGATCCCTTCGGGGGCCCGAGCAACGCGACGTACGACTCGGGTCCGGACGTCGGTGGCGAGGTGCCGGGACGCAGCAACGTCGGCGTCATCGCTTTCGCGGGCATCATCTTCCTCGGCATCGGCCTCGGCGTCGGCTGGCTCGGTCACAAGATCGTGAGCGGCGGCGAGAAGCTCGAGGCGGCGAAGGCCAAGGGCAAGGAGATGCTCGCCGAGGTCAACGAGGTCGCCAACGCCCGCAAGGACGTCGCGGTGAAGCTCGAGACCGAGGTCGGCAAGCTCGTGCTCGAGGATCCCGCGGCCGGCTCCGCGGCGATCGTCGCCCTGCTGCAGGAGAGCTTCGCCAAGTTCCCCCGCATCGAGAACCTCTACGGCTGGCAGCTCGCCGGGATCCACAAGACCGGCATCGCCAAGACGTTCGAGCTCTACGAGAAGTCGAACCGGGTGAAGATCGAGCTCGCGGCGCTCGCCGGCTTCCTCGCCGAGAACGCCGACGCGCTCAAGGCCTCCGGCGGCCCGGTGTCGTTCGGGGTGAAGTTCACCGCCGACGGCGCCCAGCTCGTGGCCCTCACCGGCGCCCTGTGTGGCGAGAGCGCGGCCGACCTCGCGGCGCTCAAGCCCTGCGAGGATCCGAGCAAGGCCGTCGCCTTCAAGGTCCAGGAGTCGATCGGCGCCGAGGAGAAGACCCTCGTCCGCGGCACCGGGGCCGACCAGGCGGTGTTCCTCGCGCCCAGCGGCCAGATCTACAACTACGCCATCGGCCTCGAGCCGGCGAAGAACGCCGCCAAGGTCCGCGACTTCATGTGGAAGCGCGTGAAGGAATCGGTCGACGAGCTCGCGACGACCGAGGCCACCGTCATCAAGGCGATGAGCAACTACTCCGACAACCCCGACGTCGATGGCTCGAACCCGCAGCCCGAGCCCTGACGGAGACGACAAGCCCGTCGCGAAGGCGGGCGACGGCCCCCTGCCGCCACGGCCTGCCGAGTCCGCGCCCACGGGCGGACCGGCAGGCGTTTCGCGTCGCCTGTGGGTCACCAATCCGGCCCGCACCAACTTCGTGGTGTGGCTGCTGCGCTACTACCTGTACGCCGTCGCGGTCGCGCTGGTGGTCGCGGTGGTCGCCGGCGTCTGGGCCTATCGCCAGGTCTCGGCCGACCTGCCCGACCTCGACAGCATCGAGGAGTACGCGTCGTCCGCCCCGGGCGTCACGCACATCTACGCCGAGGATGGCTCGCTGCTGGCGGAGCTCGCCCGCGAGCACCGGGCCTACGCCGCCTACGCCGACATCCCGACGGCGCTGGTGAAGGCGATCCTCGCCAGCGAAGACCGCCGCTTCTTCGAGCACGGCGGGCTCGACCTGCGGGGCCTCGCCCGCGCCGTGGTCGCCAACCTCCGCTCGGGCACCGTCAGCCAGGGCGGCAGCACGATCACGCAGCAGGTCGCCAAGGGCTTCCTGACCCACGAGCAGACCCTGCTCCGGAAGGTCCGTGAGGCGATCCTGTCGGTGCGCATCGAGTCGCGCCTGAGCAAGGAGAAGATCCTCGAGATCTATCTCAACAAGACGTTCTTCGGGCACAACGCCTACGGCGTCGCCTCGGCCGCGAGCCGCTACTTCGGCAAGTCCCTGGGCGAGCTGACCCTGGCCGAGTGTGCGCTCATCGCCGGCCTCGCCCGCACGCCCGGCCGCGACAGCCCGTTCGTCAGCCTCGACCGGGCGAAGAACCGCCGCAGCGTGGTGCTGCACGACATGGTCGAGGCCGGGGCGATCACCGCCGCCGAGCGCGACGTCGCCGACGCCGAACCCATCGCGCTGGCGAGCACGCCCGAGGTGTTCCGCGCGCGCGCGCCGTTCTTCGCCGAGCAGGTCCGCCGCGATCTCATCGAGCGGCTCGGCGAAGAGGCGCTGCTGCAGTCGGGCCTGCGCATCGAGACCACGCTCGAGCTCCCGGCCCAGGCGATGGCCGACCGCGCCGTCGACAACGCGCTGCGCGACATGGATCGCCGGCAGGGCTTCCGCGGCCCGCTGGCCCACCTCGGCGCGCCCGAGGCCCAGGCCGAGCTCCGCGCCCGCCTGACGGCGGAGTACGGCGCCGACCCGCTCGCCGCCGACGAGTGCGTGCCGGCGGCCCCCGACGAGCGCATCGAGCTCGACTGCCCCAACGAGGAGGGCGCGCAGTGCAACCCGCCGGCGCAGCCGATCCCCGAGCACCCGGACTGCACGCCGCGCTGGCGGCTCGGCCTCGTCGAGAAGGTCAACAAGTACAACGCATGGGTCAGCATCGGCGGCTACGAGGCCCTGCTGCCGCTGCGGCACATGAACTGGGCGTCGCGCTACGACCGGAACACCGGCGTCAACGACAAGCACATCGACGACGTGCGCGACGCGCTCGAGGCCGGCGATGTGGTCTGGGTCCGCCGCGCGCCGCCATCGAAGCGACCCCAGTCCGGCAACGAGGACATCACGCTGCCCGAGGTCGAGCTCGGCCAGACGCCGCGCGTCGAGGCGGCCATCTACTCGTTCGATCACCAGACGGGCTACGTCTACGCGATGCAGGGCGGGCACGACTACGATCGCTCGCAGTACAACCGCACCACGCAGGGCTGCCGTCAGCCCGGCTCCGTGTTCAAGGCGATCTACTACTCGCTCGCCCTCGACACCCGCGACTTCACGATGGGCACGATCCTCGAGGATCGGCCGTACCAGCCCGAGCCCGGCGAGGAGTGGAACCCGCAGAACATCCACGGGACGCTCTCGGGCGAGGTGCTGCTGCGCAACGCGTTCATCTTCTCGCTGAACCTGCCGTCGATCCGCCTGTTCAACCGCCTCGGGGCCGACAACGTCGTGCGCTGGGCGCGGCGCCTGGGCTTCAGCACCGAGCTCATCGCCGACAAGGCGCTGTCGCTGGGCGCCTCCTGCGTCCGCACCGACGAGCTGTCACGGGCGTTCGGCGTGTTCGTCCGCGAGGGGCGCTGGGTCGACCCGACCTACGTCCGCCGCGCCACCGACAAGAACGGCAAGGTCGTCATCGACGAGCGCCACCCGTACGACGAGGCGATGGACGTCGGCGGGCGCATGGACGCGATGGCGCGCCTCGCCCTCGCACCGCCCAAGCAGGTCGTCGACATCGGCACCGCCTTCCTCATCACCAAGATGATGCGCGACGTCGTCACCAACGGCATCGCGAAGACCGCCAACAAGGCCGGCATCCCCGCGGGCGGCAAGAGCGGCACCGCGTCGAAGAACGCGTACACGACCGACACGTGGTTCGTGGGCTTCACCTCGCGCTACGTGACTGCGGCGTGGATGGGCGACGACACGTACGAGCGCTCGCTGGGCGACGAGGACGCCAGCTACACCACCGCCACTCCGATGTGGACGGACTTCATGCGCCGCGTCGCCGCGGGCATGCCCCACCGCATGGTCCCAGTCCGGCGGCCCGACGGCATCCGTCCGCGGGTCGTGCAGTGGGAGGGTGGCGAGGGCGCGATGCGCAACGCCATGCTGTACTTCCACTCCGGCACCTGACGCCGAACCAAAGCGAACGCCCCTTCGGTGGTGGCACCGTCGGGGCGTCCTCGCCGTGCCCCGCTCCGTCGAGGGGGCACGCATCCGGCCGGGTCGCCTACGGCTTGGCCGCGGCGCACTCGGCGATGTTGCCGGACTTGTCGTAGCAGACGTCGCTGCCGCCGAGGGCGTCACTGACCACGTCGGTGAGCTTGTCGTCGCTGCCGACGTTGGGGAGGCGCTCGCCGATGCGCTTCTCGGCCTTGCCGTCGACGACGGCCAGGACGATGACACCGTGGACGGCGGTCATGTCGAACGAGCGGACGGACTCACCGTTGCTCGCGGTCCACTGGTTGTAGCGGACGATGGGCGCCGCGGTCTTGGGGTCCTGCTTGACCTTGGCCTCGGGCGAGGGGCCGAACCACTTCTTGAACTTCTCGTCGACGACCTGCTCGTAGGTCTTGCCCGGGAAGTTGTCCGTGGAGTACGCGTAGACGATCTTCCACAGCTCGTTGTCCTTGAAGAAGTAGAACTTGCGAAGACCGCTGTCGTTCTTCGTCCAGATCATCTCCTCGTTGCTGTCGTCCTCGTACTCGTACTGGATCAGCGAGACACCCCAGCGGTGGTTGGTGGCCTTCGCGAACTTGACGTGGTTCTGCTTGGCCTCCTTGATGCGATCGCGCCGCCACTTGTGGTTGTTGTCCTGCTCGATCGGGTCCTTGGACTTGGCCTGGCGCTCCTCGTACTCCTTCTCGATGTCCGCCGTGACGAACTTGAAGACCTCGTCGGGCGACTGACCCCACTTGAAGTGGGTGAGCAGGGTGCACACACCGAAGTTGGCCGAAGCCCCGGGGTTGGCGTCGACGTCCTTGCAGACCTTCTTCTTGCCCTTGCCCGTGCACTTCTTCACGGTGCTCTTGGCGGGCTGCTTGCACTTCACGGCCTTCTCGGTCTTGGCCGTCGCCTCGGCGGCGGCGACCTCGGCGTCGAGCTCGGCCTCGGCGTCCTCGCCCTCGCCGTCCTCGGAGTCACCCCCGACGAGGTCGTCCACGCTCTCGCGCTCGACGGTGGGCCCCAGGAGCGAATCGCGCCCGGATTCGGGGTCCTCGGTCTCCTTCTCCTTCTTGCAGGCGGACGAAGACAACACGAGCGCGAGCGACACGAACAACGATGAGAACCGCATGGGGCGCACCTCCGGCGACCGGAGGTTACCACAACGCCGGTGGGGCCCGTAAACCGCGAGCCGACCTAGAAATCGCTCGGGAGGGCGCCGGGCTGGGGCCGGGACAGCGACACGCTGGCGCCGGTGAGCGCATCGGGGTCGACGACCACGTCGAGCTCGGGGCCCTCGATCGAGCCGTGGCACCCGCCGCACACCCCGTCGAAGAACTCGCGGCTGATCCCGAGGCTGGTCTGCTCGCCCGGGCCGAACTGGTGCTCCTCCGTCATCGTGAGCAGCGGGGTGTCGCCGCGGCGCAGCTCGAGGACCAGGGGCTCGCCCGCGGGCACGCGCACGAACGCCGAGCCATCCGCCGCGAGGGCGTGGGTCCCGAGGAGCTCCCACGACTGGAACGTCTCGCCGGCACCGCCCGCGGTCGGCGCAGCCGCGCGGTACACGGCCAGGGTGTCGCCCCCCTGCAGCCCCTCGAGATCTCGACCGCCGCGGTGGTTGTTGGTCAGCAACGTCGCGAGCATGGGCAGGTCGGGGAAGTGCGCCCACGCCTCGTCGGGCCCGGCGGCGTCGCCGACGTTGGTGCCGCCGAAGACGAGCTGCGGGATGTTCACGAACACCCGCCGCAGCGCCCGCGCGTGGACGATCACGCCGTCGACCTGGAAGCCGGCACCGCCCGCGATCGTCGTCCGCGTGCGCGTGACCGGGTCGAAGAGCACGAGGTCGTAGTCGACCGCGGCCGAAGCGTTGGTGAGATCGATCGTCCCCGCGGCGTAGCTGACGAGCACCTGACCATCGGGCGCGGGGTACGGCGAGCGGTACGCACCGTTGGCGGGCCCCTTCCCCGCCGCCGCCGCGGCGGGATCGAGAAACGAGACGGCGGGCGCGTAGCCGGGCTCGTTCAGGCGGTTGGCCTCGAAGGGGCCGAGGCTGCGGTTGAACGTCGCGAGCGCGCCGCCGGAGAACTGCGCCGCGGGATCCGAGAGGATCATGACGAAGTTGCGGTCGGGCGCCTCGCGCACGAACGTCGCCTGCCCGAAGCCGACCGACTCGCGCTGGGCGAGCAGCGGGTGGTAGTCGGTGAGGTCCCAATTGATGCGGCGACCCGACAGCTGATAGAAGTCCGCGCTCGCCTTCTCGGTCGTCATCGTGATCTGACCGTTGTGCATCACCGCCGGGTGCAGCTCGGATCCGTTGAGGAACGTCATCTGCCCGAGGTCGGTGCCGTCCGGAGCGATGCGCCAGAGGTTGCTGGCGGGGAGGCGGTAGCGCGGTGACACGTTGGCCCGGCCGGAGCGGCCCGCACGCGTGGACGCGTACACCACCGCGCCACCGGGGGCGCGCAGCGGATCGTCGGGCACGTAGACGGGATCGAAGTTGTGGATGGGCACCCCGTCGGCGCTGCCCTGCCCGTCCGTGGTGAGCTGCTGGCAATCCGAGCCGTCGAGGTTCGACTCGAACAGGTCGAGCCCGTCGGCCTCGCCTTCGCGCAGCGCGAAGACCATGCGCGTGCCGTCGTACGAGATTTCGGGGCGCCGCACGTCGATGTCGCCGAAGGTGCCGCAGTCCGAGAGATCGATCTCGGTGGCGGCGCCGGTGCCGGCCGAGAGCCGACCGTCGACGCCGACCGCGACCTCGGTCCGCATCAAGCGGGCACCGCCGCGGAACGTCGCGAAGTCGATGACGCGGTCCGGGTCGGCCGGGCGATCGACGAAGATCACCGGCAGGGTGTCGCCGTCGGCCATCGCCGTCACACGCCCATCGGCGACGGCTGCGGCCCGCTCGCGGCGGATCCACTCGACCACGGTGCAGTACGACGTCGGCTGGTCGTCGTCGCCCGCCGGGCACAGCGACGGATCGCCGCCGCCGTCGCCACCGAGCTGATCGAGCAGCGTGACGCCAGCGCGGTGCTGGATCCCGCCGCGCTCGGTCGAGATGTTCTTCTTCAGGATCCGCGACTGGTTGGGATCGGCGGCGTCGAGGCTGACGAACTCGTGCAGCGTCGTGTCGTAGTTGCGCCGCAGGGCCAGCGGGCTGAAGAACCCGCGCGAGCCGGCGCGCAGGCGGTAGTCGTTGAAGCCCTGCGGGCTGTGGCACTGCGGCATCGCGCAGCCCCGCTTGAGCAGCACGGGCATCACGTGCGACGCGTAGTACTCGAAGGCCGGGGTCTCGCCGGTGAGCGTGAGCGGACCGACCTGCTCGCTCCACTCGCGCAGGGCCACGAACTCCGGATCCTTGGCCGAGCTCCAGATGTCGCCGCCCGAGTGGTTGACCCCGCCCGCCGTGACGGCGAGCGGGCGCAGGATGAACTCGCTGCGGTCGGTCGGATCGGCGACGAACGACTGGCTGACGATGAAGTTGTGCTGCAGCTGCTCGGGCGTGTCGCCGCACGTGAGGTACAGGTCGCTCTGCGTCGAGCCGTGGCAGCTGCCGAAGCTGCAGCGCTCGGCGAGGATCGGCTGCACGTCGGCGACGAAGGCGTCGTACGCCGGCCCGGTCGCGGTCGACAGGAACGGCTCGACGTCGGGGCGCAGCGCGGTCGAGCACGGCCCGTGCCCGGCGGGCGCGGTCTGATCGACCGGGACGCCGTCCTCCGTCGCGCCGTCGCGCAGCCACTGCTGCAGCTCGATGAACGCCTCGGACGACAGCGAGAGGATGCCGCCGCCGGCGTGGAAGATCTCGCTCGGGAACGGCTCGCCCGCGTAGAGAAGCGTCAGCTCGCTCGGCTTCACCGCCTTCAGCAGCATCACCGGCTCGGGATAGCTGCCGTACGCGGCGAGCAGCTCGGGCCGGCGATGGATCGCCTCGAAGCTGCTGAGATCGAGGTTGCCCAGCGCCTCGCCCGGCTTCTGCTCGCTCTCGGTGTGGCACAGGCCATCGGCTGTGCCGCGCACGCAGTTCTCTTGCAGGATCGGCGCGATGCGCTGCGAGTAGAACGTCTGCTCCGAGAGCTCCGGGTCCGCGCACGCGGACGCGCCGAACACCACGATGCCCACCGCCGCGCGCGACACTCGAGTCCGACGTGACGTCATCGATTCACCCCACCATGATTGTCCGCCGTCGTCGCGCACGGTTCAAGTGCGCGACGACGCGAGATGCAGCGACCGTCGCCGCGCACGGTTCAAGTGCGCGGCGACGCGATTCTCGCTCCGCGCCGGGTCGACGCCGACTAGCGCAGGGTCTGCAGCGCCGCGCGGGCCGCACCTCGCACGAGCATGCTCTTGTCCTCGCGCGACACCGTCGTGAGCACCTCACGCGCCGCACCGTCGCCGAGCTTGCCGAGGGCCCACGCCGCGTCGCGACGCACGCTCGCCGACAGCGTGTTGTCTCGCACCACGTCCGACAGCGCGCCGAGGCCGGCCGCCTCGCGCAGCGCGCCCACCGTGAGCACCGCCTCACGCACGACGGATTCTTCCTCGTCGGAGAGTAGGTCGACGACTGCGACGGCGTCGACGTTGCCCCGGATCTCGCGCAAGGACTTCGCCGCGGCCGCGCGCACGGCCGCCGACTCCGAGGTGACCGCGCCCTCGAGCACGTCCTTGCCGCGGAAGTCGCCGATCGTGCCGACGGCGGTGGCCGCGGCGGCACGCGCCTCCTCCGAGAGCCCGTCGTCGTGGATCGCCAGCTCGAGCGGCATCAGGGCGTCGGGGTGCATGAAGCGCCCGAGCACCTCCGCCGCGTTGCGGGCGGCGACCGAGTCGCTGCCCTGCAGCCGGGCGAACATGTCGTCGCGGACCTGCTCCCGGATCGCCCGCTTCGAGATCCACCAGGCGGCGACGTCCCGCACGGCCGGATCGGCGTGATCGACCAGCGGCATCACGAGCTCGAAGCACGGCCCACAGGGCAGCTTCTCGGCGCGCTCGATCTCCGCGAGGATCGTGTCGCGGTTGTTGCTTCCGATGGCGTTGCGGATCGACTGATAGCTCGAGCCCTTGCCGGCCTCGGCGACCTGCGGCAGCAGGGCACCGAGGGCGAGCGCGAGGCCCAGGACCATGGGGGTGCGGTTGCGGTGTTGCATGGCCGTCTCCTTCAGTTGCCGTAGCCGCTCTGGCCCGGGGCGTTCTCGAGGCTGTAGTACTGACCGCCGAGGTCGGCGGCGACGATGAGCAGGTACTTCTCTTCGGCCGTCAGCGCGCGGTGCGTGGCGGCGTCGAAGCCCGGCGTCGACTCGTTCGGGTGCGAGGGCGCGTAGGCCTCGCCGTTGACCTTGAGCTCGCCGGCGAACGCCAGCTTGCTCGGATCGCGGGTCGGGAAGACCTGCTCGGGCTGCACGTACTTGATGAGGATCGAGTCGCGGGCCGACTGCGGCACCATGTAGGCCTGGTACGGGCGCGCCGGATCGAGGTTCTCGATCTCCACGTCCTCCTCGCCGGTCATGCCGGACATGAGCAGCATCGAGATGTGCGACCGCGTGTAGTTGCCGGTCATCATGCCGTAGGTGAAGTCGATCTTCTCGCCGCGGAGATCGAGGCACCACGTGATGGGCTCCGCCGGCGGCTCACCGGCCGGCATGTCGTTGGTGATGCTGACGCAGGGATTCGCCGCGCTCTGGGCACCGTCGTGGCAGCCACCCGCCGCGCACCCGGCGTCGTCGAGGACGCTCTGCACCGCGAGGTCCCACGGGATGCCGCGCACGCGCGGGGCATCGGTGAACGTCGGGTCCGCCGGGTCGATGAGCTTGCCCATCATGCCCGACCAGTCGGCGGTCTCGGCGTCGGGGAGCTTGCGGTCGGCGTACGCGAGCGCGAGGTTGGCCGGGCCGTTGCCCATCGCCTCCGAGAGGCCCGGATCGACGGTCACCGTCTTGCCGCGCTCCTCGTGGCAGCCGCCGCAGAAGCGCTGCTCGCCGGCCGCCGCGGAGAACCAGCGATCTTCGTTGAGCATCGACATGCCGTAGGCGTCGAGGGTCTGCAGGTGGATCGGCCGACCCTCGGGCACGAACGCCGCGAAGGAGTGATCGCCCTGGTGCACCACCGGCGCCTCGCCGAGGAGCAGCGCGCCGTCGGCCTCGCTGAGACCGAAGTCGTTGGGGATGCCCTCCTCCGCGGAGAAGCCCTCGATGACGCGGACGCGGAAGATGCCATCCGCCGGCGCGCCGCCCAGGCTGCTCTGGCGGACGTCGAGGGCGCCGATGAGCGCGGTGCCGTCGGGCGTCTGCGCGGTGGCCCCGGCGGGCGCCGTCGGCACCGGGCGCGAGCGACCGATCGCCATCGGCAGCACGTCCCACATGTCCTCGTCGTTGTAGACCGGAAGGCGACCGTTGGTCTTCGGGTCGAGCACGTAGATGCCGAAGTCCGGCGGGCCCGCGCCCTCGCCGTAGTCGACGCCCTCCTCGTTCATGCCGCCCGCGGCGACGTCCGACTGCACCGGCCCGTTGGCCCACGACGTGAGCACGTGGGTGAGCTTGCCGGCGTCGTTGGTCACCGGGTACGCGTCGTAGTAGCGGCCGATCTTGTCGTACGAAGGTTCGCGGTCGAGCGGCACGTCCGGCGTGAGCGCCTCGGCGGTCGAGGTCGCCTCGTTCTTGCCGTGCTCGATGAGGATGATCGCGCCAGACTGGAAGGTGCGATCGCGGCTGGTGGCGATGGCGAGGAACTGGGACTCGTTGACCTGGCGGGCCTTGAGGTAGCTGTTGGCGAGGCCCGAGCCCTCCTTGCCGAAGAACTCGGCGCCCCCCGTCATGTCCGGGTTCATCACCATGAGGTTGCCCTCGTTGACGTTGGTGAGGTGGTCCCAGTTGGTGTGGAGGATCTGGCCGCGACCGTCCTGCAGGCTCACCAGCGTCGGCGAGACGCGGTGCGACAGGTTGCGGGGCCCGAACTGGAGGCTGCCGCCGCGCTTGTCGATCGTGGCGGCCTGCGCCGTCAGCCCGCGCTCGTACTCGTCACGGAACTGCTTGATGCCCTCCTGCTCCGTCTCGTTCGTCATGAAGAACAGACGATCGTTGGGCAGGTAGACCGGGTACACCGAGTCGTACGGACCCGAGTGGATGAGCTCTGGGCCCTTCTTGCCCGGCTCCTCCGGGTTGGTCCCGTCGATCTTGATGCGGTAGAGGTTGTACGTCGCGTCGGTCTCGAGCCGCGCGGAGAACACGATCTCCTGCCCGTCGAACGAGACGTCCATCGCCATGATGTCGGCGTTGGGCCACTCGCCCGTGCCGAACGGCGTGATGGGCTCGGCCTCGCCGCCGCCCGACACCGTGCGCATGCGCATGATGTTCGCGCTCTTCGGGTCGACCGAGAACGACGTGTACTGGAACACGTCGCCGACCGACGTCCGCTTCGGGCGGGAGATGAACGCGAGCTCGGAGATGCCGCCCGCGGCGAGCACCCGCAAACCCTCGTCCTGGGTTTCATTCTCTCCGCCGCAACTCGTCAAGGCGGGGGCGGACAGCGCGGCGGCCAACAGGGCAAGAGTTCGCGTACGTCGCATCGTCGTCACTCCTCGTTCGACCCAGAGTATGAGCAGGTTTCGTGCTCGGAAGAATGTGCAATGATTCCTCCACCCGCCGTGGCGACAGGCGGGCTGCTGTCCCCGTTAGTTGGCATTTCCGAGGGGCGCCGGCCCCCATGAACGGCCGGGGAAGCCGCCGCAGGGCCGGGATTCCGCCGAATTCGCGCTCCGGCAGATCGCCTTGGGGCTACCGCGAGATCCGGCCGGCCCAATGGACCAGCCACATGTGGGCATCCCTGGGCGACAGGCCGTCGAGGTCCAGCTCGGCCAGGGCCGCGGCCAGCTCGTGCGCCGGATCATCGAGCCCGCCGCGGTCGCTCGCGGCCGGCGACGCGCTCGCAGTGGTGGGCGCGAACAGCTCGAGCTGCGGCCGCGGCGTGCCGGTGGGATCGGCCTCGAGGCGCTCGAGGATCCGCGTCGCGCGGCGCAGCACGCGGGCCGGCAGCCCCGCGAGTCGGCCGACGGCGATGCCGTAGCTGCGACCGGCGGGGCCGGACACGAGCTGGTGGAGGAACACGATGCGCCCGCGATCCTCGTGCACCGCGACGTGCACGTTCTTCACGCCGGGCAGCACGCCTTCGAGCGCGCACAGCTCGTGGTAGTGCGTGGCGAAGAGCGTGCGACAGCCGACCTGATCGTGCAGGTGCTCGACGATCGCCCACGCGAGCGACAGCCCGTCGAAGGTCGCGGTGCCACGGCCGACCTCGTCGAGCAGCACCAGGCTCTGCACGCTGGCGCGCTCGAGGATCTGCGCCGTCTCGCGCATCTCGACCATGAACGTGCTCTCGCCGCGGCCGAGATCGTCGGCTGCGCCCACGCGGGTGAACACGCGATCGCACAGCCCGATCACGGCGCGTCGCGCCGGCACCCAGCTGCCGGCGTGGGCGAGGATGGTGATGAGCGCGACCTGGCGGATCGCCGTGCTCTTGCCACCCATGTTCGGGCCGGTGATCACCCACAGCCGCGCCAGCTCGCCGGCGGTGGAGGACCCGCCCCCGATCGCGGTGTCGTTGGGGACGAAGCGGCCGACCTCGAGCATGCGCTCGACCACGGGGTGGCGGCCGGCCTCGATGTCGAGCACCGGCTCGTCGACGATCTCGGGACGCACGTAGTCGTGGGCTGCGGCGATGTCGGCGAGGCCGGCGAGCACGTCGATCGCAGCCACGCGCTCGCCGAGCACGACCAGGCGCTCGGCCTCGGCGCTGACGCGGCCGCGCAGCGCGAGGTACAGCTCCTGCTCGCGGGACAGCGCGCGCTCGTTGGCCGACAGCACCCGGGCCTCGTGCTCGGCGAGTTCTTCGGTCACGTAGCGCTCGCCGCCGGCGATGGTCTGCTTGCGGACCCAGTCCGCAGGCACCTTCGAGAGGTGCGAGCGCGAGACCTCGAGGTAGTAGCCGAACACGCGGTTGTGCTGGACCTTGAGCGTCGGGATCTGGGTCCGCTCGCGCTCGCGGGTCTCGATCGCGGCCAGGGCGTCGCGTCCGCCGGCGGCGAGGCGGCGCTGCTCGTCGAGCGCGGCGTCGGCCCCATCGCGGATCATCCCGACGTCGCGCATGTGCGCCGGCGGATCGTCGACGAGCGTGCGGGCCAGGTCGTCGCGGAGATCCTCGAGCAGGTCGTCGCCGAGGTCGATGGCCTCGGGCAGCGCGCGATCCGTGCGGCGCTTCTTCAGGTCGGCCAGGGTCTTGCGCAGCTCGGGCACCGCGAACAGCGAGGCCCGCAGCGCCCCGAGCTCGCGCGGCGTCGCGGTGCCCAGCCGCGCCCGCGCGGTGAGCCGGACGACATCGCGGACGTCGCGGAGCTGCGACTGCAGCTTGGCGCGCACCTTGGGCTCACCGACCAGGGCACCGATCGCGTCCTGCCGCGCCGCGATGATCCGACGGTCCCGCACCGGCGCGCCGAGCCACGCGCGGAGCAGCCGGGCCCCCATCGCGGTCTTCGTGGCGTCGAGGGCCCACAGCAGGCTCCCGCGGCGCGCGCCGTCGCGGTTGGTGCGGAACACCTCGAGGTTGCGCAGCGACGTCTCGTCGAGCACGAGGTGCGCGGCCGGCTCGTGGCGGCGCAGCCGATGGACCAGCAGCGTCTGGCCCGGCTGCGTGGCCTCGGCGTAGGCGAGCACCGCCGCGGCGGCGCGCAGCGTCGCGTCCTCGAGGGCCCCGCCGCCCTCGCGCGCCAGCTCGCGCACGCGGGCCATCGCCGACGCCGGCGGCGTGTGCAGCGGCTCGAGCCGCGGCTGCTCGGGCGCCATCACCTGGGTGAGCCACGCGTGCGCCGCCGGATCGGCGAGGATCTCCTTGGGCCCGAGGCGGCACAGCTCGGCCTGCGCCACGTGGGGCTCGGCGGCGCGGAGCACCACGAAGTCCGACGTCGACAGGTCGTAGCAGGCGATGCTGCACGGCCCCGGCACCGCGCCGTCGGCGACCAGCGCGGCGAGGTAGTTGGGCTCCTCCTGGCGCAGGTGTTCGTCGTCGAGCAGGGCGCCCGGCGTGACCACGCGGACGACCCCGCGTCGCACGATCTTGGCGCCCGGTCCCTTGCGGCGCTTGGCCTCCTCGGGGCTCTCGAGCTGCTCGCAGATTGCGACCTTGAACCCGCGCTCGACCAGCGTCCGCAGGTAGCCGCCGATCGCGTGGTACGGCACGCCGCACATCGGCACCGCATCCTCGGCGCCCTTGTCACGGCTCGTCAGCGCGATGTCGAGGACCGGCGCGACCGTGACGGCGTCCTCGAAGAACAGCTCGTAGAAGTCGCCCATGCGGAACATGACGATCGCATCGGGGTGCTGCGCCTTGACCTCGAGGAACTGGCGCATCACCGGCGTGTCGGCCGAGTTGTGCGGTGCCGGCATGGGACGGCGCGGTTGTAACGCAAGACGAGGCGGCTCGGGAAACCCGGCCGCCTCGCTCGCCTCGTCGCATCTCGCGACGTCTCGCCGCCTGCGCGCCCGGGCCCTCGCCCGGCGCGGCTTAGAGGCGCACGACGTACGCGATCGTCTTCTCGTTCTTCTCGAAGTCGCCCTTGGCCGCGAGGCCCTCTTCCCAGGTGTCGAACTCGCCCATGCGCACGCGGTGCCACACACGACCCTTGATCTCGTGGGCCTCGACGCGCACCTCGTGACCGTTGGCGCGCAGCGGAGCCGCGAACGCCTCGGCCTCCTCGGGCTTCGCGAACGCCTTCATCTGCAGCGTGAACTTGCGCGAGTCGGCGATCGCGGGCTTGGCCGACGCCATCGTCGCGTCGTCGCCGGGCACGCCGGCCGCGGTCGGCTTGGCGGCCGGTCCCTTGCCCGGCTTGGCCACGGCGGCCTTGCTGCCCGGCTTGCTTCCCGGCTGGGGCGGCTCCACGTCGTCGACGTCCGCCGCAGGCTCGGCGTCCGCCGCGGCCGGCAGCGCCAGCGGTGCGGCGGCCGACTCGGGCTCGCCGTCGCCCCGCAGACCGGCCATGTAGCTGGTCGGCTCGTCGGTCGGCGCGTCGAGCAGCGCGAGGCCACCCGGCTCGGCGTCGGCCTCGGCGACGGTGTCGAAGTCGACCCGCCGCCCGACCATCACGCCGAGCGCGAAGACGAAGCAGCCGACCACCGACAGCCCGAAGAAGAGAAAGAAGATCTGGCGATTGTCGAGCGAGAGCTCGACCTTGTCCTTCCACTTGTGCATCTCTCGCATGTCGACCTCGTAGCCTCGTCGCGAAGGTGCAGCGCCCGGACGATCGGCGCAAGAAAACGACGAGAGTGGCGTCGACGTCGCTCGCGCCCGTCGATGCGACGACGCTGCCGCACGGTCGCGCGCCGTGATCACGCCATCGCGATCGCGTCGTCGCGATCACGCCGTCGCATCACTGCACGATGCGCAGGTGCGGCGCCGGATCGCGCAGCGGCGTGTACGGCTTCGACTCCGGCACGACGCCGTTGGGGCTCGTGCCGTGCCGGACGATCTCGGTCGTCGGCGGATACGTCAGCTCGCGCGACTCCTCGCGCAGCAGGTCGCCGGCCTGGTAGACCTTGCGCGTGCGCTTGACCTTGAAGCCCCGCATCCCGCGCTGAGAAATCACTTTCGTTCCGACGCGCAAACCATCGTCGTTCCTGAAGATTGTCCCGTGTGGGAGCGCCTCGACGAGCTGCCGCTCGAAGGCGATCTGCCAGGGCCGTCGGGCGCCGAGGACCTCGGCGTGGACCTTGCCCTGGCGCACGACCATGTGGAACACGACGGGGAAATCGAACGGGTTGCGCAGGCGCAGATCGACGTCGGGCCACACGACGGTCGCGTCGAGGCCCATGTCGACGTAGCTGCTCGGACGGCTGTGCGGGCGGTGCTCGACGACCTCGAGGCCGGCGAAGAACGACGCGCCGTAGAGCGTCGAGCTGATCTGGCAGATGCCGCCGCCGAGCACGTCGACGAGCTCGCCGCCGGTGATGCCGCCGCCGTAGCGGAAGCCGTTCTCCGGGGTCCGCGGACCGACGACGTCGTTGAACGAGAAGGTCTCGCCCGGCAGGAGCACGAAGCCCGCGAGCTTCGTCGCGCCGACCTTGAGGTTGAAGGCGCGATCGGCCTCCTTCGCCTCGAGCGAGTACGGCGTGTCGAACGATCCGATCACGGTGCCGATGTCGAGGTCGGCGAAGGCCGCGAGCGGATCCTCCGGGACCGGCGGCTTGTGGTGCACCGGCAGATCGATCGCGGTGGCGCCCGAGGCGAGGCCGATCGCGATCGCCGACAGGGCGTCGTGGGGCAGCAACGCGGTGCCGAGCCGCGCGGGCTCGACCTTGCGGCGCTCGAGATCGAGGCGCGTCGGCAGCGACGGACGATCGACGGCGGGCGCGATGTCGAGGAGGGTCGCGAGCGCACGCGCGTCGTCGAAGCGGTAGCCCACCGGCAGCTCGATGCCGACGCGCTGCGCGTGCAGGCGCACCTGCAGGTCGGACAGGGGATTGCCGCTGCGCCCGAGGCCGGGCAGCTGCTCGGCGGCGAGCTGGGGATCGGCCTGGGCCCCGAGGGCCCGGGGCGAGCTGACGAACTCGGCCTCGCCGACGGTCAGCCGGAGCGGCCGGTCGAGCGTGGCCTGGGCCGCGGTACTGGAGAGGAAGAGCGCCGTGGCCGGGTCGGCGCCCCCCACGGGCAGGCCGCCGATGCGAACGCCGGGGATGGCCTCGGTGCGCGCGAGGCTGTCGCGGTACGCGCCCGCGGCCGCCCCGACGGCGACGACCAGCGCAGCCGCCATCATCATGGACTCGCCGCGCGCCGCACGGGCGCGCCACGGGGACGGCGCCCCTCCGACGACCTCGGGCGAGCGCTGCACCCGCGACGGGGCCGGCGGCGCCGGTTCGGCCGCCTCGGTGCGCTGCCGCAACGCGATCTCGACCATGGCTGGTCCGGACCCTAGGCCGCCCCCGGCCCGGCGGGCAAGAAACCCACGAACTGCGGGCCCAGGGTCGGCGGAACTCCCGGGCCGCGCAGGCGTCATGGATTCACGTTATGAGTCTTCGAGTGTCGGAGTCCGATCCGCCGCACACCCTGCAGGTGACCGAGACCCGGCGCCCCGCGGCGTGGGCAAGGCTCTTCTCGTTCGCGATCATCGCCAATGCGGCGGCGATGGCGGTCGCGGTCTGGGTGGCGCGGCTGATCCGCGCCGTCCCCGAGACCGACTCGACCGAGCAGTGGCTGCGGGCCGCGTACTACGGCGGCATCGCCCTGGCGGCGATCTTCGACGCCCTGCTCCTCGACGAGGTGCTCTTCCGCGGCGCGTTCCGCCGCACGCACCTGGTCGGCAAGATCCCCGGGTTCGCCAAGCGCGACGAGGACGTCGACGACATCGCGGTGTCGCTGCAGCGGACCACCTGGAGCTTCCCGTTCCTGCTGCTGACTGCGGGGCTGGTCACCAGCATCGCGCTGAACTTCGTGACCCGGGACCTCGACGGCTACTACCGCAACCTCGGCGTCCACCTCGGGTCGCTGCAGCGGGGCGACGCCCCGCGGCGCATCGAGGCCATCCGCCAGCTGTCGATGCGACGCTCGCCCGAGATCCTGCCGGCCCT
>LNFB01000176.1 GCA_001464385.1 Deltaproteobacteria bacterium Ga0077550
CGATGCACGACAGCTCGCCGACGCACTCTCCGTCGAGGCAGGCGCAGTTCTCACTGCCCTCGATGCACCCCGGCGTCGTGGGGTCGGTGGTCGCCGGCATCGTGGTCGACATCGTCTCCGACGCGGTCGTCGGGTCGGGGCCGGTCGACGACTCGTCGGCCCCGCTCTCGCCGTCACCGCCTGCGTCGTCCTTGCACGACGCGAGCACGGACACCGAGAGGGACGCGGACAGGGCGAGCAAGGCCAAGCGCTTCATCGTTGCGACTCCCAAGAGGTCACCATCGTACCGCCCCGCGTCCGCGCCGTGAAGCATGGCGCGCGTGGGTGCGGCAGGCCCCAGCGTCCCCGATCGGAACGTCGCGAAGAGTCTGCGTCGGCGCGCCCTAGTGATGCCCGTCGAGCGCGCCCGGTGTGCGCGCGAGCAACTCGCGGACACGCGGCACGAGGTCGGCCGTCATCGCGTCGAGGTCGTACGCGGCCTTCCAACCCCAGTCCTCGCGGGCGTTGCGGTCATCGAGCGCGCGCGGCCACGAGTCGAGGATCGCCTGGCGCGTGGGGTCCGGGGCGAACGTGATGCGCACGCCCTCGATCGCACCGGCGACACTGTCGGCGATCTGCTGCGCCGTCGGGCTGAACGCCGCGATGTTGTAGATCGAGCGGCGCAGCTTCGCGCGCGGCGCATCGCCGAGCTCGACCAGCGCGCGCAGCCCATCGGGCATGTACATCAGCGGGATGCGGGAGTCGGCGCGACAGAACGCCTCGTACGCCCCGCGGCGGACGCCGTCGACGTACATGAACAGCGCGTAGTCGCTGGTGCCGCCGCCGGGCAGCGTCGCGCTGATGAGGCCGGGGAATCGGACCCCGCGGAAGTCGAGGCCGAAGCGGCGCTGGTAGTACTCGCCCAGGAGTTCGCCGGCGACCTTGGTGACGCCGTACATCGTCGTGGGCCGCAGCGGCACGTCGTCGCCGGCGTACTCGGGCAGGCCCGGGCCGAACACCGCGATCGTGCTGGTGAACACGAGCTGCTCGATGCCCTTGGTGCGGCAGGCCTCGAGCACGTTGTACGTGCCGGTCTGGTTGACCGCGTAGGTGACCAACGGGATCTGCTCGCCGCGCGCGCTCAGGATCGCCGCGAGGTGGAACACGCGGGCCGGCGCGACCTCGCCGAGCACACCGGCCACGCGATCGGCGTCGGTGACGTCGAGCTGGTGCCACGGGACGTCGGCGGACAGCCGCTCGGGGCGGGGCCCGAGGTCGCTGCCGTGGACCTCGTGGCCGCGCTCGCGCAGCGTGGTGATCAAGTCCGAACCGATTTGCCCGCCTGCCCCGGTGACGAAGATGCGCATTGCTGGAGCGCGACTCTATTCGGGCGCCGAGCAAAGGTCCACGGCGGTCAGACCGCGGAGCGGCGCCGTTGCGGCCGCGTGCGGGCCGCGTTCGCGCGGCGGCTAGCGGAAGAACGCGTTGCGCTCGGGGCCTTGGTACGCGCGGTAGTCGATCGCCCAAGGCGTGACCTTGGTCTCGCCTCCCGTGCGCGTGATCGTCAGCGCCATCGGGCGCACATCGCGGTAGTTGCTGTCCGGCGGGAGGTCCTCGTTGGCGACGCCGCCGGCGGAGAACAGGGTCAGCAGCCGGATGTCGTCCTTGGGGTAGTGATCGCGGAAGCCGGCGTTGACCTTCTCGTGGCCGCGCACGAGCAGGTTGCAGCCGATGCGGCCCATGAACGCGCGGAACTGCAGCCGGCCGAAGGCGAACCGGGCGCTCGCGGCCTGCAGCTCGTCGGGCACGGTGTCGGCGCGGCTCGGGTCGCTCCACAGCATCTGGAACCGCATCTCCGGATCGTTGAGCGTCGACAGGTCGCGCCAGCGCTGGGCCATCAGTGCGTCGCGCGGGATGCCGCCGTGCACGAACATCAGGTTGTCGTACAGCAGCACGTTGGGCATCTGCTCGAAGAACGTCAGGTAGCGGTGGAAGACCTCGTCGGGGACCATCGGCTGCAGCGAGCTGATGGTGTCCGATGGCTTCACGCCGCCGTACACCTTGCCCTGGTACTCGATGTAGTACTCGTGATTGCCGCGCAGCACGAACACGTGCTCCGGCACCGCGAGGAAGAGCTTGAGCACGCCGCGGAGCACGCCGTTCAGCGAGAACCGACCCCGATCGATGTAGTCGCCGAGCAGCACCAGCCGCACGTCCGGGTTCTGCTTGGGGTTGGCCCGGTAGGCCTTCACCTTGTCCATGAACCCCGACTGCATGACGGCGGCCTTGAGGCAGCTGTAGCAGCCGTGGAGATCGCCGAGCACGATGAGCTCGTAGTCGCGGCCATCGCGGGGCACGCCGTAGACGTGGCCGTCGAGGAACTCGCCGCCCGAGAGCTCTTGCACCCGCTGCTTGCCCGCGAGGCGGTGCGCGCCGGCGCGGCGCTGCTCCTCCCACTTGGCCTCGGCCTGATCGAGCACCGCCACGTCGACGGCGATCTGCGCCCGCGTGACCTCGGGGTCCGCGGAGTAGTTGTGCTCGAAGCCGCTGAAGAACGGGTGATCGACCTTCGCCGTCGGGAGGTCGACGGGCTTGCCGATCTCGACCCGCTCGCCGGCCTCGATCGTCGGCTCGGGGATCCCGGGCTGACCGAGCAGCGACGCCAGGTCGTTGCGGAACTGGACCTCGGCCGGGTGCACGACGCCGTCGGCGTGGATGAACTCGTCGACCAGCGACAGCAGGGCCGCGCGGTTCTCGACCGACAGCTGGCGGAACAGCTCGAAGCAGCGCAGCTTCAGCTTGGTCAGCACGAAGTGCTTGCTGTCCTCGCCGTCGGCGACGACCTCGGCCATGAGCGATCGGACCTCGTAGTCGACCTGCTGGAACAGCTCGACGTAGTGCTCGTGCTGGCGCTCGATCTGCTCGAAGCGCAGCTCGGGGTCGAGCTGGCCCTGGGCGTCGACGCGCGCGGTCACGAGGCGGCGCAGGATCTGGCGGATGAACGACTTCTCGGTGAGGTCGAAGTCGTCGTCGATGTAGCCGCACGTCGTCAGGTAGAACAGCACCGCTTCGACCTGCTGTTCGGCCACCTCGGGGTCGTCGCTGAGCTGGATCATCTGCGGGGACCGAGTCTAGCAGCCCCCCGGCGCGGCCGCCCAACTCC
Source organism: Deltaproteobacteria bacterium Ga0077550 (assembly GCA_001464385.1). Lineage (GTDB taxonomy): Bacteria > Myxococcota_A > Polyangia > Nannocystales > Nannocystaceae > Xiheibacterium > Xiheibacterium aquaticum. The sequence continues at coordinate 3,143 of LNFB01000176.1, forward strand.
GGCGCGACCCAGCCCCGGGCTTTGCGCCGGATATTTGGCTCGCGTGTGCGGGGCTGTCATAGCCCTGGGAATGAGGACGAAGCTGCTCGCGCTCGCGCTCGCCACCATGGCCGTCGCACCGGCGACCGGGTGCTCCTACGGGGACATGCTGGTCCATCCCAACGGCAAGATCTACGTCGCACGTCAGGACCGCTTCCTGTTCGGCGCCCTCCGCAAGCTGTACGAGTGCTCCCCCGACGGGGCGGGCAACGTCACCTGCATCGCGATGGAGGGACGGCCATGACGTCGCCCAAGTCTTGGACCCGGTCTTGGACCCCGTCTTGGATCCGGGCCTCGCTGCTCGTCGGGCTGGTCTCGGGGTTGCTCGGTGGTTGCTCGTACGGGGACATGGTCGTGCACCCGAAGAACGGCAAGCTGTACATCCAACGCCGGGACCACTTCCTCTTCGGGGCGCTGCGCAAGCTCTACGAGTGCACGCCCGACGGGAACGGCCACGTCGCCTGCGTGGCGCTCGACGGCCGACCCTGAGTAGAGCGCCGAGGCGCCCGCGCGGCCGATGTGCCGTCTCGGGGGCGCGAGCGCCCAGGAGGACGAGCGCGCTCGCGCAGTGCCCGCAAGCACCATGCGAGTAGTCGCGCGCGCCCATTTCCGGTAGCCTCTGCCGGTCAGTGCGCGCTCGGGCGTACCAGATCCCTTCGGAAGTCTATCGTGAGCTCGAGGCCCAAATCCTCGAACAGCTCCGCGACGGCGATCTCACGCAGCTCCGCCACCTGCTCGGCGACCACGACCTCGAGGTCGAGCTGCTGTCGGGTGAGTGGCGCGTGCTGATGACCGAGCTGCCGGACTACTACCAGATCATCGACATCCGCCGCCGGCTGGCGCGGATGGTCGTCAGCCCCGACGAGCTGTCGGAGTTCGCCCGGGCCCTGCGCGACCCCAAGCGCCAGGAGCACTGGCGGCCCGTGTCGTTCGGACTCGCCGAGCTCGCCGACGCGCTGCCGGTCGACAGCGACCTCGTCGCGGTCGTCATCACCGAGGAGGCCGACGACTGGATGTGGGCCGAGCCCGTGTTCGAGCTGGTCGCGATCCGCCCCGAGGTGTTCGCGCTGCTCGAGCCGCACCTGCGTGCGCTGATGCTCGGCGGTGACTTCGCGGCGGTCGCCCGCCTCGCCGAGGATCACGCCGAGGGCTGCGTCGAGTTCTCGCCCGAGCAGTGGCGCGTGCTGCTGCGTCACGTCCGCGAGCGCGCGCCCGAGCTGCTCGGCGTGTTCGAGGCCCGCCTCGCGGTGCCTGCCGACTACATCAGCATCCGCGAGGCCCTCGGGCTCGTCGCCGATCCGCGGTTCCAGCCCAGCCTCGAGGCGTGGCTGCGCGTGCACGCGTCGGGGGCCGAGTACGCGCTGTACTTCCGCGACGCGACGCTCGAGCGCCGCGAGATCGACGGCTCGGGCCTGCACATGCTGCCCAAGCGCGCCACCCAGCCGCTGCGCGTGATCCCGCCCGAGGAGCGCGCCGCCGGTTTCGCGGACGATCGCACGGGGCAGACGATCCCGGCGACCGGTCGGCCGCCGATCAAAGACGAGACCTGAGCGCCCGCGATCGCCTCACGCGAGGTGCAGGGCGGCCTGGGGCTCGACGGCGCCGTAGCGGCCGCGCTCATCGACGGCGACCTTCGCTGCGGCGACGTGCTCGTCGTGGGTGAAGAACAGCCAGCCGTCCTCGGCGCGCACGCGGTCGAGCATCGCCTTCTTCTCGTCGATCAGGAGCTCGGGGAATCGGTCGTAGCCCATCGTGATCGGCAGGTGCACCCATGGGGCGCCGGGGATGAGGTCACCCATGAACGTGATCGGGCCGTGGGGGGTCTGCACGCGGGTGAGCAGCAGTCCCGGCGTGTGACCGTCGGAGGTGGTGAACGAGTAGCCGGGTCCGAGGACGTCGCTGGTCTCGCCGTCGACGATCTCGAGCCGGCCGGTCGCGAGCAGCAACGGCTGCAGCGCCGGGATGAACGACGCGCGGTCGCGGGCGTGGGGCGCCAGCGCCCGCTCCCAGGCGCGGCGTCCGACGACCACATGGGCGCGTTCGAACGCAAGCGTGGGCGCCTCGCCCTCGCGCCACGGCGCGAGCATGCCGCCGGCGTGATCGAAGTGCATGTGCGAGAGCACGATGACGTCGATGTCCCGCGGTGTGACGCCGAGCTCCGCGAGGGAATCGATGAGCACGTGGCGGTCCTCGACGACGCCGAAGCGCTCGCGCATCGCCGGCTCGAAGAACGCGCCGATGCCGGTCTCCAGCAGCACGGTGCGGCCGCTGTCCTCGCGCACGAGCATCGCTCGGCACGCCAGCGCGATGCGGTTGTGCGCGTCGGGTGGGCACCACTTGCGCCACACGGCCATCGGGGCGTTGCCGAACATCGCCCCGCCGTCGAGTCGTTGGGTGTTGCCTGCGACCGAGTCGATCTTCACCTCCGGGAGCATCGCACCGTCCTGGGCGGCCGTGCCAGGCGTGTGCGGCGTGTAATGGCGCCGCAGGCGGCGCGTTGGGCTGATCGTGGGGTGGTGGGCACTGGCGGCGGTGGCGGTGCTCCCCGCCGCCTGCGGCCGCACCGGCCTGGTCGCGGATCGGTTCGGCGCCGAGGTCGGGGCGGACGACGCGGATCGCGACCCGGACGACGCGGCCGAGCACGACCCGACCGACGCGGCCCCGGTCGACTGCCGCGCGGTCGACTTCCTGTTCGTCATCGACGACTCCGGGAGCATGTTCGACCACCACACCAACCTCGTCGACAACGTCTCGGTGTTCACCGATGGCATCGAGGAGGTCGTCGCGGGCGGCACCGACCTCCACGTCGGTGTGGTCACGACCGACCTCTACGCCGGGACAGACGACGAGTGCCACGTGCTCGGCGGCCTCGTCACCGCGACCAGCGGCGCCCACTCGAGCGAGCGGGTGTGCGGGCCGTTCGCGGCTGGGAACTACATGACCGAGGCCGACGATCTCGCGGCGGGCTTCGCCTGCGTCGCCATGGTCGGCACCCAGGGCGCCGACGTCGAGCGACCGATGGACGCGATGCGCCAGGCGATCGACGACGACGGACCGGCGGCCGCGTGCAATACCGGGTTCCTGCGGCCCGAGGCCATGCTCGTGGTCGTCGTGGTGACCGACGAGTGGGACGGGCCCGGCGATCCCGAGGGCAGCGGCTCGGAGAGCGACGCCGAGACCTGGCGCCGCGCGTTGGTCGACGCCAAGGGCAGCGAGGACGCGGTCGTGTTCGTCGCGCTGGTCAACGAGGTGCCGCGGCAGTGCTGGCCGGGGCACGAGAACAACGACGGCACGCCGATCGTGCAGTTCGCCGAGTCGCTGCCGTACGGCTTCGTCGGCTCGGTGTGCGGCGACTACGGCGCGACCCTCGGTGACGCGCTCGGCGTGGTCGCGGCCGCTTGCGCGGGCTAGATCTCGCGCTCACCCGGCCGTGTGCGCTCGAGCGGCGTGGTCCACTTGAGCACGGCGTGCTCGCGCAGGCGCGGGTGCTTGCGGTGGTTCTCGGCGACGACGACCCAGAGGTCGTCGAACTCGAAGCCGGTGATGTCGTAGTCGTGCGAGATGATGCGCGCCCCCGCGGCCATGGCCTGCAGCTGCGGCACCAGTCGGACGTTGATGCTCGGCAGCAGGTACAGCGTCACCACCGTGGCGGGGCGCAGGTCGACCGTGAAGATGTTCGCGTGCTCGATGCGCACGAGGCCGTCGACGCCCGCCGCCGCGACGTTGTTGCGGGCCTCGGCCAGTCGCTGCGGATCGAGGTCGAAGCCGACCGCCCGCGCGCCGTACTGCCGCGCCGCCTCGATGACCATCCGCCCGTCGCCGCACCCGAGGTCGTAGAGCACGTCGCGCTCGTCGAGGTTCGCGACCTCGAGCATCTTGTCGACGACCGGCCCCGGCGTGGGGACGTATTCGATGTCGAGGACGGGGAGCTCGGATGGCACGGCAACCCCGTCGGAGATCCGCGTCACGTCGCGAGCTGCGGCTCGACCCGACGGATGTTCTTCTTGCCGTCGGGCTTGGCGTTGCGCTGCGCTGCGCCGGGCTTGCGTGGCTTGTCCCGCCGCCGCTGGTCGCTCCATCGCCACGGATCGGGGCTGCGCGAGATCGACAGCAGGATGCCGACGGCGCCCAGGCCCGCCATCAACGACGAGCCGCCGTAGCTGAGGAAGGGCAGGGTGATGCCCTTGGCCGGGATGACCTCGAGCACGACCGCCATGTTGACCAGGGCCTGCAGGCCGAACAGCGCCGAGATGCCGGTGGCGAGGTAGGTGCCGAAGCGATCCTCGGCCATGCGTGCGATGGCGATGCCGCGCCACACGAGGAGCACGATGAGGCCGACCACGAGCAGCACGCCCACGAAGCCGAGCTCCTCGCCGATGGTCGAGAGGATGAAGTCGGTGTGGTTCTCGGGCAGGAAGCCGAGCTTCTGCCGCCCGTTGCCGAGGCCCAGGCCCCACGTGCCGCCCGAGCCGATCGCGATCAGGCCCTGCTGCACCTGGTAGCTGTCGCCGCTCAGGAACTCTTCCAGGCGGCCGCGGCGGTAGTCGACGCCGAGGATCTGCTGCCAGATGACCGGCGCCGCCAGCATCACCGCCGCGACGACATAGCTCGCGCGCGTGCCCGCGACGAAGAGCAGCACCAACGTGAGCGCGCCCATCAGCAGCGTGGTGCCGAGGTCCTTCTCGAAGAGCACGAGCAGCATCGTCAGCGACGACACCACCATCACCGGCAGGAAGCCGGTGCGGAAGCTGCGGACGCGCTCGCCCTGGCGCGCGAGCGTGGCGGCGAGGAAGATCGCCAGCGTGATCTTGGCGATCTCGGAGGGCTGCAGGCCGAACGAGCCGTAGCGGATCCAGCGCTTGGCGCCGTTGATCTCCTGTCCGACGAACAGCACGAGGATCAACATCGCCATCGCGGCGAACATGAGGTGCGGCGCGAACCGCCGGAGCATGCGGTAGTCGATGCGGCTCAGCACCAGCATCAAGACGAACCCGACGCCAGCGAAGCCCGCCTGCCGCCACAGGTAGAACTGCCAGTCCTTGTGGCCGTGGAAGCCGAGCCACGTGCTGGCGCTGTAGACCATCACCAGACCGATCGCCGTCAGGGCGAAGGCCGCCGAGAAGAGCCACGGATCCATGGGGCGGCGCAGCGGCGCGCTGACGTCGCGGGACTCGTGGGTCTCCGGCTCGGGCTCGCTCGCAGCGACGGGGGTCACGGGATCGAGCACAGCACGGGTCGGCCCGCGTTCGCCAGAAACCGGCGAACGCGGGGTCGAAGGCCCGCTATGTCAGCTGCTGCTTGACCGCGGTGCCCGCGGACTCGCCGAGCTCGACCGAGATCGCGGCGATGAGCTGCTTCTCGTCGTCGCCGATGCGCGTGCCGAAGCCGAGGATGCCGCCGCTGGCGGCCGCGACCTTGATGCACAGATCGACGATCTCGTCGGCGCCGCCGCCACGGCTCGCGACGACGCTGCGGAGCAGCGCGAGGGACTGGCGCATGAAGCTCTCGGGCGGCCGCTCCTCGAGGAGCGCCTCGATGGTGCGGAAGGCCTCGCTGCCCCGCTCGATGCCGCGACCGGCGAGGATCTTCAGGATCGCGGCCCGCTCGCCCCGCTGGATGGTGCCGTCGGCCCACGCGACGTGGACCAGGGGCAGCAGGTCGAAGACCTTCGCGTTCTCGCCACCGAAGCCGAGCTTGCGGATCTGATCGGCCAGCGTGTGGTCGTCCGTCGCCAGCGCGGCGGCGACGTGGGCGTTGGCCTCCATGTGGCGCGCGTTGTCGTCGAGGGACTCGCGCAGCTTCCGGCGCGCCTCGGCCTCGACCGCCGCAAAGTACCGTTCTTCTTCGTCGCTGGGCTCGATCGGCATCGCTCGGATGCTACTGCATCTGCGACGGCCAGCAAACGCCGACCGGGCGCCGCGCGGTCGGGGCGCTGTCGCCGGCAGGCTGGCCGTGATACCCCTTTTCATCGGGGGGACCGATGGGCAGACCAGCGGTGGAGCGGACATGCGTGCGCGCGATGGTGGGGGCCGTGGTGCTCGCCGCCTGCAGCTTCGACTCCGGCGGTGTCGGTGGTCAGGGCACGGGCCTGGGCGAGGGCGGCAGCTCGTCCGCCGACGGGACGACGAGCGCGGCGGCGACGGGTACTGGTCCGGGCGGCGTGACGACCCAGGGTTCCGCGGACGGTACCAACGATGGGGGCGGCAGCGACACCACGACGACGGTCGCGGCGGACGACTCGACCACCGGGACGCCGTTCGATCCGTGCGCCGTCGACAACGGGGGCTGTGATCCCGACGCGACCTGCACCCCCGATCCGTCGGGCGAAGTGGCGGTCTGCGACTGCGGCGAGGGCTTCGAGGGCAACGGGTTGTCGTGCGACGTGACCCCCTCGCTCGCAATGCTGCGAGTCGAGGCGGGGTGCAACACCACGGTCCTCGACACGTGTTCGACCGATGGCACGGTCCAGGAGGCGCCGATGATCGGCGAGCCTGCGACGCGCTACGTGTTGACGCTCTTGGTCCGCGGCGTCGTGGAGCGGAAGAGCTACGACGGCGGCGAGCCCGACGGCCTGTGGCACCCCAACGGCGAGCCCGGAGACGTCGATCTGTGGAACGAGGTCACGCTGTCGATCTCCGAGACCGCCGGCATGCCTGCCCAGACCATCCGACTCAACAGCGGCGAGAGCGGGAACTCCACGCTGGTCGCCGTCGACATGACCCACGATGTCGTGGTCGAGACCGGCGCGACCGTCGGGCTGCGGCTCGACGCGATCGATGGCCTCCAGATCCGCAACCACGACGACCTCGTGGTCGAGGGCATCCCACCGGCGCCCGACCCCTTCGACGGCCAGTTCCTGCAGATCGACGTGCTCGAGATCGAGGCGCTGGAGTAGTCGGGCCGG
>LNFB01000177.1 GCA_001464385.1 Deltaproteobacteria bacterium Ga0077550
GTAGCTCGACAGCGTCTGCCCGGCCCGCGCGAGCGTGTCCTCCCAGCGCTGCACCGGGGCCTCCTTCTCGAAGGTCAGGTCGACCGGCAGCGCGAGGTCGACGGCGCCGTCGTCGACGATCCCCGGGCAGAGGTAGTCGCAGCCGGTCTTGGTCGGGGTCGCGTCGCAGAGGGTGCCGTTGTCGAGCGTGGCGCTCGGGCACTTCGACTCGGGGTAGATGCACGCGGGCCGGCGCCAGCGGAAGCTGATCTGCTTGAAGCGCAGCTCGAAGGGCGCGCGGGGCCACGCGTTGTCGTAGCGGCCGCCGAAGCGCGCGCCGGGACGGCCGGGGCGCGCCGCGAGCTCGACGTCGATCGTGCCGACGCCGAGCGGCGCCTGGGGCAGGCGCACCTGCAGCACCTCGGTGCCGACCAGCGGGCCCACGCACTTGTCGACGTCGAGCGGCACCCCGTGGGCGCGCACGGCGAGGCGCTCGCGGTCCTCGGGCTGCAGCGTCGTACGCGGCAGGGTCAGCTCGACGATCTGGCACCGCGGCGTCAACGGCAGCACGACCACGACGTCGCGGCTGCGGCTCGGCGCCCCGGTCTCGGAGGCCTGCTCGCGGATGCCCCGCTCGCTGCGGCGGTGCGGCAGGTACGCGCCGCCGAGGCTGCGCGCGGTGACGACGACGCGATCGAGATCGGCGTCGACGCCGATGGTCGCGACACCGCCGGTCAGGCGGATCGACTCGATGCGCGGCGGCGAGCCCTCGAGGTGCTCGAGCAGCACGAACAGCGGGCGCGGGTCGTCCGTCACGCCGCCGTCGGCGAGCGTGTCGTACGTGCACGCGGCGAAGAAGTCGTTGGCCTTGGTCAGGCCCGGCGGCAGCTCGACGCGCGGGCGACAGTCGCCGATCGTGTCGTCGGCGCACTTCTGCTGCTCGGCGGAGTTGGGCTCGCCCGACCACGCCTTGGGCTGCACGCGCCACAGCGTGCTCTCGCTGCCCCCAGCCGCGCCGACGCGCTCGGGCTCGTCGACGACGAGGTCCCACAGCCGGTCGCGAGCGCGGGTGCTCTTGGTCTCGCTGACGACGCACAGGTGCGTGGGCATCTCGCCGGAGGTCGGGCGGAGATCGAGCGTGACCACGCCGTAGCGCTCCTGCGCTGCCGCGGGCAGGGCGATCGTCCACAGCAGCCAGCCGATCAACCAGGCGAAGGTGCGTCGCACGAACTCTGGGGCTCCCTCGAGCAGGTGTACTTGTGCGCGCAGTCCTCGTCGGCGGTCAACGTCTCGAGGAAGGCCTTGCGCTTCTCGGGGCGGCAGCGGTGGCACTGGCCCTGGGCGTCCTCGACGAGCGCCGCCTTGGCGCTGCGCGTCGCGATCTTCGTGCGGTCGTCCTCCTGGAAGAAGCAGTGCAGGCGCCGCGCCTTGGCGGCGGGCCGCTCGGCCGCCCGCGCCCCCTCGGTGGGCTCCCGGCCGGGCTGCGCGGGGGTCGACGCCGACTTGGGCGTCGCGGCGGGGGTGGTTCGCGCGGGGATCGGCACGGGGGGCGGGCCGACAGGGGACGTCGCGGGCGCCGTCGGAGTTTCCGGGCCGCCGACGATCGGCGTCTCGTCCTCGCCGTCGGCCGCCGGTTCGACGACGGAGACCCGCGGCGCGTCGGGCTCGTCCTCGCTGCGCTGGGCACCGACCCACGCCCCGATGCCCACCGCGACGCCGAGCAGCGGCACGCTGACGGCGACGCGCCGCACCCACGATCGCGTGGCGAGGCGTGGATCGACCAGCGCGCGCTCGAGCCGATCGAGCAGCGCGTCCATGCCGGGGTGACGCGCTGCGGGATCCACCGCGAGCCCGCGGACGATCTCGGTGTAGATCCAGCCGCGGACCTTGGTGTCGATGCCGGGGCCGACGACGCGACCGGCCCGCACGTTGCGACGGTAGCGGGCGACGGTGTCGCCGTCGTAGGGCGGGCGACCGTAGAGCCCCTCGTACAGCGCGACGCAGAAGCTGAACTGATCGCTGCGCGCGCTCGCCAGCGCGCCGTGCTCCTGCTCGGGCGCCATGTACTTCGGCGTGCCGAGCAGCGCCCCGGTGCGCGTCAGCGAGCCGGCGAGCCCGTCGTCCAGGTCGGCCTCGCCGGGGCGGTGATCCTCCGCGGATTCGGCGTCGCCGAGCGTCGGCGTGCCAGCGAGGCCGAAGTCACCGACGCGCACGCGACCGTCGCTGCCGACCAGCACGTTCTCCGGCTTGAAGTCGCGGTGCACGATGCCCGCAGCGTGCGCGGCCGAGAGCCCGCGGCCGGCGTCGATGTAGACCCGCAGCACCTCGCGCCAGTCCCGGGGCGCGCCCCCGTCGGCGGTGCGGAGCCAGCTCGCCAGCGACTCGCCCTCGACGAGCTCCATCGCGATGAAGACGCCGTCTTCGACCGCACCGACGTCGTAGACGTGGATGACGTTGGGGTGCGCGAGTCGGGCCATCGCCCGGGCCTCGCGCACGAGTCGGGCGCGCGCCGTCGCGGTCTGGTCGTCGCCGATCGCCTCGGCGTTCATCAGCTTCACCGCGACGTCGCGGGCGAGCTCCGGATCGTGGGCCCGGTACACGACACCCATGCCGCCGGTGCCGATGCGGCCGAGCACCTGGTAGCGACCGACGCGGACCGGCTCGCGCGGGCCACCGAACAGGCGGCTCGCGACCGAGGCCCGCGCGCGTCGGGCCTCGACGTCGTCGATCCGCGGTGTGGCCAGGCGCAGCGGATCGGCTGGGCGCGGGCGCTCGGCCTGCTCGGTCACGCGGCGAATTTACACGCAAAGCCGCGGGCGGGCCCGCGTGCCGGGCGATCACCCTCGGACCTGCGCGCATGCACAGCGCGGGAATCTTCGCGTGGCCCCGAACGGCGACTCATTCGGGCGCGGCGGGGCGCGCTGTGGACGCCGCGAGCGCGAGTCGCCAGATGCCGAAGAACGCCGCCGCCGCCGCGCTCGCCCGCATCACCGCGAGGGTGCCCGGGCCACCCGGCCCGCTGCGGACGAGCACGATGAAGCCTGCGAGCACCAGGACCCACTGCAACAGCGCGAGGCCGGCCATCGCGGCCGTGCGCCGGGGCGTGCGGACCAACCGAGCGTAGCCGTCGAGGGCCGTGCGCACGGCGCCGCCCTTCGCCCCCTCCAGGACCACCGCGACGCGGCTGAGATCGAGCGCGCACGTGATGAAGGGGACCGCGAGCAGCAGGACGATCGCCGCGGCGATCCCCGGCAGCGCCGCGACGAGCTGGGCCCCGAGCACGATCGCGCCGACGCGCATGGCGAGGTGCCACGCCGAGGTCGCGATCGCGGGGCCGAACCGACCGAGCCAGGCGCGGCCGAGGTCGGCCGCGCCCTCGATGCCCGACAGCCGCAGCAGCACCAGCGGCGCGAGGAGGGTCCAGATCACCCAGCCGAGCAGCGCCGAGGTGACGAGGCCGACGGCCATCGACACGACGAGCTGCGGGTGCAGGTGCAAGAACTCCGCGATGGCGTAGAGCCGGTGATCGTCGGGGATCACGAACTCGTCCATGGCGGCGGCGACGTGGCTGCGGATGCCGAACGCGGACGCGGCGGCGATCGCCAGCTCGCCGAGCCAGATCACGACGACCCAGCGCCACGCCCGGCTCGCTCGCGCCAGCGCGCTCATGGTCCGACCCCCGCGAGCAGGGCGATCGCGGCGCCCTCGTAGGCGTCGCCGACCGGCTCGGAGAGGCCGTCTTCGCCGACGAGGCTGGCGGCGACGCGGTGGTTGTCGAGGCGGTGGTGCTCGAGCCACAGCTTGCCCGCGGGATCCAGGCGCACGCGCGCCACCGGCTGATTGAATCGCAGCGTGTGCGTCGGCGACCGGCCCGACCACACCCGGTGGACCACGGCATCGTCGGCGAGCACGACCTCGATCTCGACCGGGACCACGAAGTCGCCCGCGCGGTGGACCACCACCACGCCCTCGGTCCCCGGTGCGCCCTCGGCCCCGTCGCCGAGCGGCGGATCGCCGCCGATGAGCACGCCCGCCTCGCTGCGGTGCCAGCCCGCGTGGCCCTGCGCGCGGCGGTTCACGATCGCGTGCACGCGGAAGTCGATGACGGCGGTGGAGTGCAGGCCCTGCGTGAGGAACTCGCCGACGTCGAGGAACACCGTGCCGGTCTCGGGATCGTCGGGATCACGGTGCCCGACCGCGACGCGATCGTGCAGGCCGTCCCGCAGCGCGCGCTCGAGGTCCGCGCCGGTGGGGTGTCCGAAGCGGTGCTCGAGCGCGTAGCTCCGCAGCGCCGCGTCGAACGCCGCGGCGCCGACGAGGTTGCGCAGCGTCATCATCACGCCCGTGGTCTTGCGATACACGGTGCTGCCGTAGCCGCCGACCACGGGCGAGAACGCGTCGGCGTCGGCGTCGATCACCTGCAGCGTCGCGGCGTCGTGCTGCGACAGTCGCACGAAGTCGGCGCCGGTGAAGCCGAGCGGGCCGATCCGCAGCGCCCACGCGTCCGGGCCGTAGCGGTCCTCGAGGACGAGCACGTTGCTCATCGTGTTCATGCCCTCGTCGAGCCACGGTTGCGTGAATTCGTCCGAGGCGAGGATGCCCTGGAAGTACTGGTGGCCGAACTCGTGCACGGTGGTGAACACGCCGCTGACCCGCTCCTGCACGCCGAGCAGGCCCAGCAGGGCGCCGCGGTCGTAGACCGGGCTCGTGGTGAACAACGTCGGGTACTCCATGCCGCCGGCGCCCGCGGCCGACGACGGCGGGTGCACGATCGTGATCGTGCTCCACGGGTAGCTGCCGAAGCGCGGCTGCATGCTGTCGAGCGTCGCGATCTGGGCCTGCAGGTGGGCGTCGACGTCGGGCGCGTACTCGGGCGGCAGGAGCTGTCGGATCTTGATGCCGTCGTGGCTGCCCGTGTACTCGACGAAGTCGGGATCGGCGACCCACGCGAAGTCGTGGACCAGCTCGGCGCGCCACGTCAGCCGCTCGCGATCGCCGTCGACGACGCTGCCGGTCTGGATGCCGGTGGCGCCCACGACCATGTCGGCCGGCACGTCGAGCTCGACGTCGTAGTCGCCGAAGTCGGCGTAGAACTCGCTGTGGAAGGTGAAGACGTGGTTCCGCCAGGTGCCGTCCTCGTGGAGGACGCCGGGCTTGGGGTACCACTGCGCGACCATGTGGAAGCGGCCCGCGTGGCCGGTGCGCGCGAAGACCTCGGGCAGCTTGGTGACGAAGTCGAGGTCGAGCTCGACCGACTCGCCCGGGGCGATCGGCCGATCGAGCACGACCTCCATCACCGACGGATCGGCGCCCTCGTGGAAGCCGAGCGCCACCACGTCGCCCTCGCGGCCGTCGCCGAGGTCCTGCCGGCGCGAGACCTTCGCCACGTCGATGTAGCCCCAGCCGCCGCGATCACGGGCCGCGTGGCCGCGGTGCTCGCCGCGGCTCTCGGCCATCCACGCCGTGTCCTCGGCGCGGAACGCGTTCATATAGAGGTGGAACGGCATGCGATCCACGGCGACGCGGCTGGTGTTCCGCCAGCGCATGCGCGCGTGCCCGTCGATGCGGTGGGCCCCCTCGTCGAGGCGGGCGGAGATGTCCCAGTCGAGCACACGCGCGGCCGCGGGGATCGGCCCCACCACCTCGGCGTCGCGCAACGGTGAGGTCGGCTCGGGCACCGGCTCGGGCACCGGCGGCACGTCGGCGCGACAGCCGACGGCCGCGAGCAGGATCGCGGCCCATCGGCACCGACGCGCGCGGAGCAGGAGCATCGCGACAGCCGTACCACCTCGGGGTGCCCGTGGGCAACGCTCGTCCACCCACGCTCGATGCCGGGCCGACGTCGTGGGCGATCGCCACAGGCTGCTAGACTGCGCGGGCCGTGGGCGAGACGAACCCCGAACCGGCCGTGTCCCTCCGCCTCGACGCCCTCGACGAGGCGGCGCTGTGCGGCCTCGCCGAGCGACTCGGCGCCGCGGCGCGGGCCGGTGACGTCGTGCTCCTCGTCGGCGAGATGGGCGCGGGCAAGACCACGTTCACCCGCGCGTTCGCCCGGGGCCTCGGCGTCACCCGACCCGATCGCGTCTGCAGCCCGACGTTCAACGTCCGCCTCGAGCACGCGGGCCCGCGGCCGCTCGTCCACGTCGATCTGTGCCGGCTCGTGTCACTCGGCCCGGATCACGATGGCGATGACGACGAGGTCGCGGGTGTCGGCGCCGCGGCGTTCGAGGCGTTGGGCCTGGGCGCGTGGCCCGAGCCGGGCGACGAGGCCTCCGTGCTGGTCGTCGAGTGGGCGCAGGGGTGGACACGACCACCGGCGCAGCACCTGCGCATCGAACTCGCCCGCGCCTCGGGATCCGACCCGGATCGCCGCGACGTCGTGCTGCGTGGATCAGGGGCGCTGGCGCTCGCCGCAGAAGCTGCCGTACGGCCCATCTGAGGCGATCGCCGGGGGTAAAGCCCCGCGGGCGGGCCCGCACAGGCAAACGGGGGTAGATCTCCGGTCGGAATTCCAGATTTCGCGAGAAAACGGCGGGTTTTGTGGGGGTGCCCCCGCCAAAAGCGCCTTGCAAGGCCCCCATCGGGGGATTATCGTGCCTGCGCGCTTGGCATCGCGTCAATTGTCCGTGTTCGCGGCAGCGCGATGCCGAATCTTCCTGCGAACGCAGCGAAACAGCCCCATCAAGCGAGGATCACAGTCATGGCAAAATCGTCCAAGCCCAAGGAAATCGTCGTCGTCGGTTCGAAGATCAAAGAGGTGATCAAGGAGGCGGGCCTCCGCAGCGACGGCGAGCTCGTCCAGGCCGTCTCCGACAAGGTGCACGAGCTGCTCACCGACGCGATCGCGCGGTGCAAGGGCAACAGCCGCAGCACCGTTCGTCCGCACGACCTGTGAACGATCACGCAGCGGCCACCTCGGCCGCGTAGCGCGGGGCGCCGCCTCGATCCTGGGATCGAGGCGGCGTTTCGTCGTTTTGGCCCGCCGCGCGGGCCGAACCGCGGCATGCTCTGCCCGCACGGTCCCTCGCCTTGACGTTCCCGATCCACCGCGCCTGCTACCGCACGCTCGACCCCGACTTCGCCGGCGCGGTCTTCGTCGCGGACATCGATCGCACGTACCTGATGACGCGCTTCTCGAGCCTGCGCGGCATGGCTCGGATCCCGTTCGAGCGCGCCGAGCACAAGCAGGACATCGAGGGGATGGCGCGGCTGTTCCGCGAGATCCGCAGCGGGCCCGAGGGACAGACCCGCGACACGCCGCTGTACTTCGTCTCCGCCAGCCCGCGACAGCTCCGACCGGTGATCGAGCGCAAGATGGCGCTCGATGGCATCGGCTTCGACGGCACCACCTTCAAGGACTGGGGCAAGGTCGTCGGGAGGATGCGCTTCCATCGCTTGCGCGAGCAGATCGGCTTCAAGCTCACCGCGCTGCTCACCAACCGCGCCGACCTGCCCGAGGGCGGCGAGGAGTATCTGCTCGGCGATGACCTCGAGCACGATCCGCTGACGTACTGCATCTACGCCGATCTGCTCGCGGGCCGGATCCCGACGAGCGACGCGGCGCGGGTCCTCGAGTTGAACGGCGTGTTGCCGACCGACGCCCGCTCGATCGTCGACACCCTCCGGGCGCTGCGTCCCGGGCGGGGCGTGCGTCGGGCGCTCATCCGGCTCGAGCGCCACGCCGAGCCCGAGGCGTTCCTCGACTTCTCCCCCGGTGTCGTGCCGTGCACCGGCGCGTTCCAGATGTCGGTGACGCTGTGGCGCCTGGGCTGCATCGCCAAGTCGGGCATCGCCCACGTGGCCTCGGAGATGATCCACCGCAACGTCCCGCCCGATCGCCTCGCGCACCGCCTCGCCGATCTCGTGCGCCGCGCCGTGCTCGACCTCGACGACGCCCGCGGCATCGCCCGCGACCTGGCCGAGAAGTCCCTCCTGGCGCCCATCGAGGTGTGGCCCGAGGTCGACCCGGCGTGGGAGCGGGGCGCCAGCCGACCCATCGACCGGGTCTGGACCCCGGCGCGCTACCTCGGCGACTGACGCCGCGGGCCAACCGCAGCGCCACCGCCGGTGCACGCGGGGCCACTCGAGCTGACTCGGGGTGCACCGCCGTTGCCGCGGTCCGGAGTTTCCCCTCGCGCCCCCGCAACAAGGGTGCCATCCTGGACAGCGGATCGCTCCTTGCCGCCCGCCGACGCCCAGTCCGATGCCAACGAAGTAGGCGAGCTGCGGGCTCGCTACCCGGAGGCCGCGCGCCTGGCCGAGGGCGCCGAGGGGGGGACCTTCGTGGCCCGCGAGCACGGTGGCACCCGAGTTGTCTGCAAGCCCGTCGACCCGGCGGCCCTCCCGGCGGTCCGACGCGCCTTCGACGTCCTTCGGCGGGTGTCCTCGCCGCACCTGCCCGCGCCCCGGGAGCTATGGGTCGCACCGGCCGGCCGCGTGTGGCTGGTGACCGATTGGGTCGACGGCGCGCCCCTGGGCCTCGGCCCCGCGCCCCTCGACCAGGTGCTCGGCGAGGCGCTCGGCGTCGCCCGGGGCCTCGCGGCGATCCACGCCGCGGGCACGCACCACGGCGACGTCAGCGTCGCCAACGTGATCCGCACGCCGACGCGCGCCTGCGTGCTGGTCGACCTCGCCGAGCTCGGCCGCCACGGCACGGGGACGCCGGGCTTCCTCGCGCCCGAGGTCCTCGCCGGCGGTGGTGGGCCCGAGGCCGATCGGTTCGCGTTGGGCTGCCTCGTCGTCGCACGGCTCACCGGTGAGCTGCCGCTGCGTCGACCGCAGGCGCTGCTCGCCCTCGATCGCGCGGGGATCGGCGAGCGGATCGCCGCGTGCAGCGGCTGGTCCTCGGTGCCTGCGTCGGTCCGCGAGCTCGTGCTGGCGCTGCTCGATCCGGATCGCACGCGACGCCTCGCCGACGACGACGCGATCGTCCATCGGCTCGAGCAGCTGCACCTGCTCGCGCGCTCGGACGGCGGCGCGCGGCAACCGAGCGCGTGGCAGCTCCCGTCGCGGTGGCCGTACCGCGGGGCGCCGCTCGGCGAGGTCGTCGGCGCGCTGCGTGGCCCCGAGGCGCCGCGGCTGCTCGCGATCGTCGGTCCTGCGCACAGCGGTCGCACGCGCACCGTCGAGGAGATCGTGCAGCGCCTGCAGGCCGCGGATCCCACGTCGGCGCGGCTGCTCGACGAGGCCGCCCCCGGGACGTGGCTCGAGGCGTGGCTCGACCTCCCGGTCGGGCAGCGCTGGGGATGGCGTGGCGAGCGAGTCCTGGGCGGCGAGGCGCCCGAGCAGCGCGCCGCGACCCTCGCCGCGGCGGCCCGGCTGGCGGTCGGGACGGCGGTCGTGGTGGTTCCGTCCGAGCTCGGCGACGCCCTCGAGCGCAGCGGGCCCGAGGTCCGGGTGCTGCGGATGCGACCGTGGATCGCCCCCGAGCTCGACGAGGCCCTCGCGCCGGTGCTCGAGGGCGATCGTCGCGGCTGGGCCGAGGCGCTCGTGGCCCAGACCGGTGGGTGGTCGGGTCGCGTCGTGCGGGCCGTGACGGCCTGCGCCGAGCGGGGCATCGAGCGACCGGAGCAGATCGGCCTCGGCGACGCTGCGCTGGCCCCCGCGCCGCCGCTCGGTCCGCGTCACGCCGCGGCGATCCTGGCCGCGCACTGGTCGGGGGATCCGGGCGCGCTCGCGGACGTGCCCACCCACCTGCACGACGGTGCGCGGGCCTTCGGCTCGTCCCTGGCGACCGCGCGCCACGAGCTCGGCGACACGCTGCGTGGGCTCGCGACGCGGCGGCTCGCGGAGCTCCGCGCCGCCGCGCGATCGATCCCGCTCGCGGTGGCGATCGACGCCGAGGATGTCGCCGCGACCCTCGCGGCCCTCGACGCCGCCGAGCCGGAGTCGAGCTCGCCGGCGGCGGCGGCCCTGGTGGCGTGGGCCGAGCGGGCGAGGCTCCCGGGGCGATGCAACGCGGCGGCCGCCCGCGCGCTGCTCAGCCTCGGCATGCCGACGCGGGCGCTGGCCCTCGCCGATCGCGACGCCGACCTCGATGGGGAGCTCGTCCTCGAGGGCGCGCGCGCGCTGCAGCGGCTCGGCCGACCCGCTGACGCGTTGGATCGGCTGGCGGTGGTCGAGTCTCCGGCGGCCGCGGGGCTGCGGGCCCGCCTGCTCGTCGATCTCGGGCGAGCGCGCGAGGTCGTCGACGGCGCGTCTGCGGCCCCGCCGATCGGGACCGGCCTCGGCGTCGCGACCTGGCGGCTGTGGATCGGCTACGCGCGCATGGGCGTGGGTCAGCGCGACGCGGCGGTGCGCGAGCTCGACGCGGCGCTGCAGGCCCTGGGCGAGCGCGACGATGCACGCGCCGCGGGCGTCCGGGCGCGCGCCGATCAGCTGCTCGGGAACCTCGCCCACGATGGCGGCGAGCTCGAGGCGGCGTCGCTGCACTGGGCCAGCGCGGCGGCCGGCTTCGTGCGCGCCGGCGAGCCGCTCGGCGGGCTGGCGTTGCGCGGGTCGCTGGCCGGCCTCGCGATCGTGACGTTCGCGGGGCGCCCGGGCATCGAGCACGGTCGCGCGGCGGTCCGCGGGCTGCTCGCACGCGAGCAGTACGACGCGCTCGCGACGGCGGCCCTCAACCTCGCCCAGCTGCTCGCGCGTCACGGCGAGGTCGACGAGCTCGATGTGCTCGCGAAGACGATCACCTCGGTCCTCGGCCCGTGGGCGTCCCCAGGCGCGCGGGCCCGCGTCGCCCGCGTGCTCGCCGAGTCCGACGGGGCGCGGTGCCTGTCGGCGGCGCCGACGTCGACCGCGTGGCTCGACGCGCGCCGAGCCTTCGAGCGCAGCGCCCGGCTGCTCGGCGCCGCGGAGCTTCACGCCGAGGCCGCCGAGGGGCACGTGCGCGCGGCTGCGTGCGCCCGTCGGCACGGGCGCCACGACCTCGCCGCGGTGGACCTCGCGGCGGCGGGCCTCGAGGCGACGCGCGCCGGCGACGACGACCCGTGGCGCATCGCGATCGAGCAGGCGTGGATCGCCATCGCCCGGCGGGATCGCGATCGACTCCAGCGCTGGTGCGAGCCGGCCCAGCTCGATCGGATCGACGCCTGGGTGCGGTCGGGCCAGCTCGAGCGGGCGTGGGCCGTGGCGCGCGTGGTGTGGGGGGCGGCGAGCGTTCGGCTGCCGGGCGAGCACCCGATCCGCCAGCGGGCGCTGCAACAGCTGCGAAGGGTGCAGGAGATCATCATGGACAAGACGCCGAGCTCCGACCGCACCGCGGTGCGCACCTCCCTGTGGGCCGACGGCGAGCGCGAGGCGCTGCGGGAGCTGCTCGGCGATCCGGTCGCGACGTCGGCTCGTCCGGTCGCCGCGGCGACGCCGAGCGCAGCGCCGGCCTCGGAGGGGCGCACCGAGCGGCTGCTCCGGATCCACCGCCGCCTCGCGCGGGAGGATCGCCTCGATCCGCTGCTCGAGCAGGTCATCGACGCGGTCATGGACCTGACCGACGCCGAGCGCGGCGCCGTCGTCGTCGTCGGCCCGACCGGCGAGCGGCGCGAGGTCACGCGCGAGCTGGGGGGCGCAGGGCAGGGCGTGCAGCTGTCGCACTCGATCATCGAGCGCGTGCTCGCCACCGCCGAGCCGGTGCTGTCGGTCGACGCCGCCGCCGACGACCGGTTCGATGGCTCGCGCAGCATCAGCCACCTCAACCTGCGATCGGTGCTCGCCGTGCCGATGCGCTTCCGCGGCGAGCTGCTCGGGGCGATCTACGTCGATCATCGCCTGCGCCGCGGCAACTTCGACGACGACGATCTCACCCACGTCGAGGAGTTCGCCGAGCTCGCCGCGCTCGCCGTGGCCCACGCCCGCGCGCTCGACGAGGTCCGCCAGCAGGCCGAGCGGCTCACGGCGCAGCACGCCCAGCTGACCGAGCTCGTCGCTGCCCGCGAGGCCGAGGTCGTCGGGTTACGCGCGCGCGTGCAGGACGAGCCCGGCGACGGCGGCGAGCGCCACGGCATCGTCGGCTCCACGCCCGCGATGCAGAAGGTCTATCGCCTCGTCGACCGCCTCGCCGACACCGACGTGCCCGTCGTCATCTACGGCGAGAGCGGCACCGGCAAGGAGCTCGTGGCCCGGGCGATCCACCGCGGGGGCATCCGGCGCACGGGGCCGTTCGTCGCCGAGAACTGCGGGGCGATCCCCGAGACCCTGCTCGAGAGCGTGCTCTTCGGCCACGCCAAGGGCGCCTTCACGGGGGCCGACCGCGCGCGCATCGGTCTGTTCGAGGCGGCGCAGGGCGGCACCATCTTCCTCGACGAGGTCGGCGAGATGAGCCCGGGCATGCAGACCAAGCTGCTGCGCGTGCTGCAGGAGGGCGAGGTCCGCCGCGTCGGCGAGAACGCGTCGCGTCCGATCGACGTGCGCGTCATCGCGGCGAGCAACCGCGACCTCGACCAGATGGTCGAGCAGGGGAAGTTCCGCCGCGACCTCTACTACCGGATCCACGTGGTCCGGGTGGCCCTGCCGCCGCTGCGCGAGCGGCCCGACGACATCGCGCTGCTGCTGCAGCACTTCCTGGCCCGCCGCGGCGGCAAGCTGCGCGTGCTGCCGGCGACCGTGCGGGCGCTGCAGGGCTACGCGTGGCCGGGCAACGTCCGCGAGCTCGAGAACGAGGTCCAGCGCTGGATCGCCCTGTGCGACGGCGTCGTCGCGCCCGAGGATCTGTCGCCGGCGATCCGCGGTGCCGACCCGGTGGTCGACCCGGACGACCTCCGCATCCGGCCCCGCGTCGACCGCCTCGAGCGGGACCTCATCGCGCGCGCGTTGGAGCGCGCCCGCGGCAACCAGACCCGCGCCGCCGACCTCCTCGGGCTGTCGCGCTTCGGGCTGCAGAAGAAGCTCCGCAAGCTCGACGCCCCGGACGCGCCCGACGACGGGGAGGGCGGCGCCTGACGCGGCGGCGCCTGGGTTGGCGCGCAGGCCAACCGAGTTGGCGCCGCGCGGGGCCCGGGCTGCGCCGCGCCCCCGTGGTGCCGAGGGTTCCCGCTGGGCCCGGTTCATGCAGACTCACGGCGCTGGGGTAGACTCGGATGTCCATGTCGATCCGTACCGCCATCGCCGTTGGCCTCGTCGCCGCCCTGGGCTGGGCGGGCTGCGCCTCCCACGAGGCCCGGCCGGCCTTCCGTCGCGGCGTCCTGATCGACGACCGCGGCATCTCGGTGCCCCTGCCGCCGCCGAGCCTGGTGGACCACCCCAAGGTCGAGGTCGAGATCGCGGGCAGCGTGCCAGGCGAGGACGATCTGGTCGCCGGCACGCAGGTCCACGTGGAGGATCTCGACGGCGCCGCGCGGGCCTCGGCCCCGGTCGACGGGTCGGCCGAGGCCTTCGTGCTCGAGGGAATCACCATCGACCTCACCGCGAACTGCCTCGAGCTGTGGCTCGAGGCGCCCGATGGCCGCGAGTCGGATCGCACCCACGTGCACGCGGCGATCGTCCTGGTCGACGGTGTCGCCGAGGTCCACGCGGTCCTCGGCTGCGACTGAACCAACGCGAACGCCCCGCGAGCAGGGCTCGAGGGGCGTCGGGGTCGCCGTGGTGGCGAGGACCGGGTCGGCCGGCTACTTGGTGCGCTTGGCCTTGAACGGCATGTAGAAGGTCGCGCCGAGCTGGAAGGTGACGTTGTGGAAGACGTCCTTGTCGGCCTTGTCGACCTTCGGCGGGATGTCCGAGACCGTCGTATTGAGGCCCGCGATGTTGTTGCGGGTGACGATGTCCTGGAACTCGAGGTTCAGCGCGACCCAGTCGGTCAGGAACAGGTTGAGGCCGGCGCCGAAGCTGCCGCCGACCTTCACGCCCGTGTCTGCGCGGACCGGGTGCAGGGTGCACTCGTCGTTCTCGGTGCCGTCGCCCTGGATGCAGGTCGCCGGATCGAGGCCGAGTTGCTCGGCCGTACTCTTGTCGCCGTAGCGCTTGTTCCAGCCGACGAGGCCGAGGCCGCCGAAGACGTAGATGTCGTACTCGGTGAAGATGGCGGAGAACAGACCCAGCTTGCCCGAGAAGGGCGTGAACACGGCGTCGACGCTGGCCTGCCACTGCGCCTTGGTGACGCCGGCACGGAAGTCGTGCCGCAGCGGGGCGGGGTTGTCGTCGTCCGTGATCTTGCGGCACGGCGCGCCGCCGTTGGGCTCCGTCGGGCACATCGGACCGTTGACGACGGACATGTCCGTCTCGCCCGGCGCGATGCCGCTGGGCAGACCGCCGTTGTTGATCGCCTTGAGCAGCTTGGAGTCGAGCCCGATGACGCCGTAGCCGAAGCCGGCGCGCAGGCCGATCCAGTCGGCGAAGTGGACACCGGCGCGCGCGCCGACGTAGCCCATGTGCACGAACGGCTGCGAGAGGCTCATCCCGATGTACGGCGTGAGCTGGAACCGGAACTTGCGCAGCTGGAGCTTCTTGCGAACGATCGGCTCGCCCTCGAGCACGCCCTTCTTGCGGGCGTGTGCCTGCCCCGGCGACCACACGCCGAGCGCAGTGAAGGCGGCCATGACGGTGAGGATTGTGCGGGTCTTCATGGTCATGGGCCTCAGCGCGGGGTGGTGTACTCGAACTTGGGCGGCAAGTAGAAGCTCACCCCGAGGTAGAAGACCACGTTGAAGGCGGCCTTGAACTCGGCCTCGGACTTGGCCGCGCTCGCGGAGTTGAGGTTGGGATCGTCGACACCACCTGGGCCGTCGTCCGGACCGCGATTGATGGGCTCCTGCTTGTCCGCGTAGATCCACGTGCGCATGCCGGCGTTGACCGAGAGCCAGTTGATGCGACGCGTGTAGAACCGACCGTTGAGGCCGAACGTACCGCCGCCGGTGAGGGTGCGGAACGGATCGTGGATCGCCTCGTACCGCGGCAGCACCTGGGTCTGCGTCGCGCCACCGCCGACGGTGACGCTGCCCTCCCAGTGGAGCAGGGCGCGGTTGAAGATCGCGATCTTCCCGTAGAACGGGTTGTAGGTGAAGTTCAGGCTCGCCTGCCACAGCACCTTGTTCGCGGTGAGCAGCAAGCCCTCCTGGAACCGGATGTTGTTGTACCGCGGCGTGCGGGCACCGATGAAGCCCGTGCCCGTCAGGCCCACCGCCATGCGGTTGTGGAACCAGTAGTTGACGTCGAGGCCGATGGTGTAGTGCCGGACGTACGGGTCGTTGACGGAGATGCCGAACTGCGGCTGCAGCTCGAAGCGCTTCTTCTTCAACATCCGTTGGCGCTGCACGACGGTGATCTGTCCGATCTCCGCCTTGATCTGCTTCGCCTCCGAGTCCTTCTCTTGCTTGCCCGCGTCGGCGGGGGGCGTCCCATCGCTCATGACGGGCTCGTCGCCGCCGAGGAGGTCCCCGACGTCACCGCCCGCATCGCCACCCTCCGCCGGCTTCTCGCCGGCAGGGGGAGTCTCGCCTTCCATCTCGTCATCGACGACGACGACTGGTTCATCCTCGGCAGGGCCTGCTGCGGCAGCACCGTGGGTGCTGATCGAAGTAGAGGCCCACGCCGAGGCGGGGAGGGTCCAGAGGACCGCAAGGGCCATTGGCGGCCCCATCAAGTTGCGTCGCATGCTCACCTCAGACACGTGTCGGAACTCGGAGGAAGAATCGTGGCGCGCTCGCTAAGGTGCGGCCTGGAGTGCGGTGGTTCGTGCGGCAAGTGCCCGTGGACAAGGGGCTTGGGGCATTTTGGCGACCGCACCGTATCACAGGGATCCATAGGTCACAACGGGGAAGCGAACGCGTACGAACGGCTGCTTGGCGGGTGTTCGGCGGGTGTTGGGGATGGACATGAGCACCTCGACAGGGGCTCGGTAGGGGTCGGGTCGGCGGAGGAAATCGGAGGCGAGGCCGGCCGTCGCAGCGCCGCCGGCGGTGAATGTCGGATCGGGTGGAGCGCCATCGCTGCCGGCCCGAGTTCGTCTGTGGCTCGCGGCGGTCCGTGAGCGTAGCCGGGTTCGAGGCCGCATCTGCGCGGCAATTCGCCCCGTCGTCGTGCATCGTCTCGCTCCCCGTGCGCGCCGCAGTGAAACGGCGTGCACGGGGACGCGAGGTCCCCTCGCGTCGCACGTCCGACGGCGTCGGCGGTTCCCGACGCTGCGCCTCGGTTCAGTCCCTGCGCGCACGGGCCCACGTGCGATGCGCGGCTCGGTCGTCGCGGACGTGGCCCGACGCACGGGCGCGGCGCTGTGCAGATCACGCGAGGTCACCCGGTCGCCCCGCTCGCTGGGGTCGGGGGCGCCGCAGAGCCGTCGACGCCGCGGTCGCGGTCGGAGAACAGCGCGGCGACGAAGTCCTCGGCGTCGAAGGTGCGCAGGTCGTCGATGCCCTCGCCGACGCCGACATAGCGGATGGGCACGCGCAGCTCCTCGCAGACGCCGAGCACCACGCCGCCCTTGGCCGTGCCGTCGAGCTTGGTGATGACCAGGCCCGTGAAGTCGGTCGTCTCCTTGAACAGCTTGGCCTGCGCGAGCGCGTTCTGGCCGATCGTCGCGTCGAGCACGAGGTACGTGTCGTGCGGGCCGGTGATCGCGTCGCGCTCGTCCTGCGGGCGATCGTGGGCGATCGCCTTGGCGGCCGCGCGGCGCACCTTGCCGAGCTCGTCCATCAGCTCCTTGCGCGTGTGCAGTCGCCCGGCGGTGTCGCACAGCACGACGTCGTGGCCCTCGCGACGTCCACGGGCGATGCCCTCGTACACGACCGACGACGGATCTGCCTTCTCGTCGCCGACGTGGATGTCGCAGCCGACGCGCTGCGCCCAGACCTCGAGCTGCTCGGTGGCGCCGGCGCGGAACGTGTCGCCGGCGACGAGCAGCACGCGGCGACCGGCGCGGACGTGCTGGGCGGCGAGCTTGCCCAGCGTCGTGGTCTTGCCGACCCCGTTCACGCCGATCATCAACAGCACGTAGGGCCGGATCGGCGGCGCGAAGTCGGTCGGCGGCGCGGGCAGCTTCACGACGTCGAGCGCGGCCTGCTCGAGCACCGCCCATACGGCGTCGGCGTCGCTGACCTGCTGACGATCGAGGACGTCGCCGAGGCGCTGCATGAGCGCCGTCGCGGCCGCGGTGCCGATGTCGGCGGTGAAGAGCACCTCTTCGATGTCGTCGCGGAGCGCGGCGTCGACCTTGGGCTTGCCGCGGAAGATCCGCGCGAGCTTCGCCACGAAGCCGCCGCGCGTCTTCTCGAGGCCACGACGGATGCGCTCGCGATCGTCTTCGCGGGCCTGGTGCCGCTCGGCCTCGACGCGCGTCGACGGGCGCGCGGCGGGCTGCGGGACCGCGTCGCGCTCGGGCGTCGCGCGGCTCGGCGGCGGCGCCTCGACCTCGCTCGGCTTCGCGCGCGGCGTCGCGACCGCCGCCGACTCGGTCGGCGAGGCGCTCGGGCCCAGGGCCGACGCGTCGCGTCCCGGCAGCTCGGCGGGTCGGGCCCGGACCCGCCACACGACGATGCCGACGACGAGCGCGACCGCGACGAGGAGGATGACGAGTTCGACCGGCACGGAAGGGCACCGGAGCTTCGCCAGTGCGGAGCGCGACTGCAAGCGGCAAGGCCCGATCGAGATCCGCTGCGGGAGATCTCGCCGCGTGCAGGGAGGCGATCCCCGCGCGCGGCGGTCGAGGTCGGCGCTGACCGGCCCGCCAGGGGGGCGTCCGCGGATCTCTTCCGTCGCGGGCCATCGCGGGCCGATCGCGGGGCGGATCTCGACGAAACCTGCGATCTCTCCCCGGAGGACGACCCCGATGAGGACCTGATCGGGAAGAGATCACCGCGAGATCGTCGGGAGATCGCGCGGCGCTCCTTCGCCACGGGGGGCTTTCCGCACGCGCGCACAGGTGCTATCGCAGCACACGCTCCGCCTTCGCGCGAGCCGCTCGTTGCATGCGACTCAAGAAGATCGAAGTCCTGGGGTTCAAGTCGTTCGCCGATCGCCAGGTCGTGGTCGTCGACGACCACGTGACGTGCGTGATCGGCCCCAACGGCTGCGGGAAGTCGAACATCGTCGACGCGATCCGGTGGTGCATGGGGGAGCAGAGCGCCAAGCACCTGCGCGGGGCGGGCATGGCCGACGTCATCTTCGCCGGCTGCAGCTCGCGGGGGCCGGCGGGCATGGCCGAGGTGACGCTGACGTTCGCGAACGACGGCTCGGCCCCACCGCCGTACGGCGACATGCCGGAGATCGCCCTGACCCGTCGCCTGTTCGCCGACGGCACCAGCGAGTACATGATCAACAAGGTCCCGGCGCGCCTGCGGGACATCACCGATCTGCTCGCGGGCACCGGCGTCGGCACCAAGGGCTACTCCATCATCGAGCAGGGCCAGGTCGGCAAGATCGTCGGCAGCAAGCCCGAGGAGCGCCGCTCCATCATCGACGAGGCCGCGGGCATCACCCGGTTCAAGGCCCAGAAGGCCGCCGCGAGCCGCAAGATCGAGGCGACGCGGCAGAACCTCCTGCGCGTGCGCGACGTGGTCGCGGAGCTCGACGATCGGCTCGGGACGCTGCGACGCCAGGCGCAGAAGGCCGAGCGGTACAAGAAGTACCGCCAGGAGCTCCGCGATCTCGAGCTGTGGCAGAGCGCTCAGCGCCTGCTCGAGCTGCACGCCACCCGCGGCGTCCTCGAGCAGCGCCGCGGCCACCTCGGCCAGCAGATCGACGACGTCCGCGCGTCGCTCTCAGCCCGCGACGCGCAGATCTCCGGGTTGCGCGTGGCGATCACCGAGGTCGAGCACGAGCTCGTCGGCCACCAGCAGCACGTGTTCGACGTCGACAACCGCATCCGCCTGCGCGAGGCCGAGGACGACTACCGTCGCCGCGAGCGCGAGAGCCAGCTGACGACGGGGGCCCAGGCCCGCGCCGAGGCCGAGGGCGCCGAGCGGGCGATGGCGCAGTACGTCGCCGAGCTCGGGGAGCTCGAGGCCGAGCGCTCGGCGCTGGGCGACGACGCCGAGGGCGGCGGGGCGGTCGCGCGTCTGCAGGCCGCGCTCACCCAGGTCGAGGGCCAGCTGTGGACCGAGACGTCGCGCCGTGACGCGGCGGGCCGCGAGGTCGCGGAGCGCCGCAACGCGCGGACGGCCGCCGACGCGCGGGCGATCGCGGTCGCCGAGTCCCTCGCCGCCTCGCAGGTCCGCAAGGCCGCGCTCGCCGAGCGCATGGCCACCGCCGAGCAGGCCGAGCAGCAGACCGAGGCGCTGCAGTCCGAGCTCGCGGAGCGGGCCGCGGCCGGGCGCGAGCGCCTCGCCGAGCTCCGGGCCACCCGGGGCGAGATCGAGGTCGGTCGCACGCAGCTGCGCGAGCACATCGTCGGCGTGGAGGTCGAGCTCGACACCGGTCGCGCCGAGCTCCACCGCGCGCGCAGCCGCCTGCAGTCGCTCGAGGAGATCCAGTCGCGCTACCGCAGCTGCGCCAGCGGCGTGCAGGTGGTGATGGAGCACGCCGAGTCGCTGCGCGCGGGCGCCAGCGCGGGCGGGCTCGAGACCGCGTCGGGCTCCGGGCCCCAGGCCCGCTCGCTCGGCATCGTCGCCGACCACCTCGACGTGCCGCAGCACCTCGAGGCGGCCCTGTCGGCGGTGCTCGGCGATCGCCTCGAGGGCATCATGATCGACGACCCGGCCGACGCCGCGCGCGGCGTCGAAGTGCTCAAGCGGGCGCAGGAGGGGCGGCTCGCCTTCGTACCCCGCTCGGCCCGCGGTCCGCAGGTCCCCGCCGCGCCGCCCAGCGGCAGCCTGCTGGGGTGGAGCGATCCGTCCGCGGTGCCCACCCACGGGGGCTCGATCGCGTGGGTCGACGCGAGCGCGCCGGTCGACGCGGACGCGCCGGTCGACGCGGGCGCCCCCGCGGCCCCGACCGCGCCGATGGAGGGCGTCCTCGGCCGCCTCGTCGATCTCGTGCGCTGGGACTCCGATCTCGGCGCCGTGCCGCAGGTGTTGATCGGCGATACGATCGTCGTCGACGGGCTGCCGCGCGCGCTCGAGCTGTGGGCGTCGCGGGCGGTCGAGGTGCCGATGGTCACGCTCGACGGCGACCGGCTCGATCCGAGCGGCGTCGTCACCGGTGGCTCGCCCACGGCGCTCAATGCCGCGCTGCTGCAGCAGAAGCGGGAGATCCGCGAGCTCCAGGAGATCGTCGCGTCCCTCGACGAGGCCTTCGGCCACACGCGCGCCCGCCACCTCGCCCTCGCGGGCGCCCTGGCCGAGCTCGAGACCCGGCGCGAGCGCAACGAGGCCGATCTGCTCGCGGTGCAGACGTCGGTCGCCGCCGACGAAGCCCAGTGCGCCTCCGCGGCCGGCGAGCTCGCCCGCCTGCTCGAGACCCGCACCGCCGCGCAGGCGGAGCTCGCCGCGGCCGAGGCCGACGCGGCGCGACAGGCCCACGAGCTCGCGACCCTCGAGCAGTCGACGGTCACCTTGCAGGCGCGCATCGCCGAGCTCGAGCGCGACCTCGAGGGTGGGGCCGAGCGCGTCGAGTCGCTGACGCGCGAGCGCGACGCCCTCGGCCACGACCTCACCGAGGCCCGCGTCGAGCTCGCGCGCTGGCAGCAGCGCAGCGACGCCCTCGGCAGCGCGGTCGAGCGGCTCATCCGCCAGGAGCAGGGCGAGCGCGCCCGGCTCGAGCGCCTGCAGTACGCGGCCGAGGCCGCCGATGCCCGCGCGGCCGAGCTCGCCCTCGCCCTCGCCGAGTCCGCCGCGGCGCGCGAGGTCCTCGTCGAGGAGAGCCGCGCGGCCACGGCGGATGTCCACGTCACCCGCGAGCGCCACGACGCGGTCCGCCTCGAACTGGACGAACTCGAGGCATCGGTCAAGAACCTCCGCGTGGAGTTCGACGAGCACCGCGAGCGCCTCCAGGAGGTCGAGCTCGGCCTGCGCGAGAACGCCTTGGAGCGCGGCCACCTCGACCAGGACGTCCGCGAGCGGCTCGACGTCGACCTCCGCGAGGTCCTCGTCGACTTCCACGATCGTCCGTTGTTCGGCGCGGCCGAGCGCGAGCGGGCCCTCGAGTTGAAGCGCGTCATCTCGCGCATGGGTGAGGTCAACCTCACCGCGATCGAGGAGTTCGAGGAGGTCTCGGTCCGCTTCGAGTACCTCACGCGCCAGCGCGCGGACCTCGAGAACGCGGTCGGTCAGCTCCAGGAGGCGATCGACCGCATCGACAAGACGACGCGGCAGATGTTCCGCGACACGTTCAACGCCGTGAACGAGAAGTTCCAGCAGATCTTCCCGCGCCTGTTCGCGGGTGGTCGCGCCGAACTCAAGCTCACCAACCCCGACGACATGCTCGACACGGGCGTCGAGATCGCGGCGATGCCCCCGGGCAAGTCGCTGCGCAGCCTCGACCTGCTGTCGGGCGGCGAGAAGGCGCTCACGGCCGTCAGCCTGATCTTCGCGATCTTCCTCATCAAGCCGAGCCCGTTCTGCCTCCTCGACGAGGTCGACGCGCCGCTCGACGAGGTGAACGTCGGCCGGTTCTGTCACCTCGTCCGCGAGCTCGCGGCGACCACCCAGTTCGTCATCATCACCCACAACAAGGTGACGATGGAGACCGGCGATCGCCTCTACGGCGTGACCATGGAACAGCGCGGCGTGTCCAAGCTGGTCTCCGTCAACATCCGCCGCGCCGTCGAGCTGGCCTACAACTGAGGACCCGAGCCGAGACCGTGACCGAGATGCACACCATCGGTCCGGTCTGGGCGCCCACGCGGCGCGACGGGGTGTTCCTCGTGCTCGCGGGCGTCTTCATCACCCACGCGCTGCTCGGCGAGATCCTCGGCGGCAAGCTGGTCCGGGTCAACGACTGGATCATGAGCGTGGGCGTCGTGCCGTGGCCGGTGGTGTTCGTCACGACCGATCTGGTCAACGAGTACTTCGGGCCCAAGGCGGTGCGCCGCCTGACGCTGCTCACGATCGGGCTCATCGCCTACGCGTTCGCGGTGATCTACGCGTGCATCGCCGTGCCGGTCGCCGACATCTCGCCGGTCGACCAGGACTCCTTCGTGCGCGTGCTCGGGCAGTCGATGTGGATCATCGTCGGCTCGATCGTCGCATTCGCGACCAGCCAGCTCGTCGACGTCATCGTGTTCACCCAGCTGCGCGCGCGGACCTCGGGCCGGCTGCTGTGGGCGCGCGCGGTGGGCTCGACGGTCATCTCGCAGCTCATCGACACGTTCGTGATCAACGCGATCGCCTTCGGCCTCCCGGGCAAGATCTCGGCGGCGGCGGTGATCGAGCTGTCGATCACGAACTACGCGTACAAGTTCCTCATCGCGATCGCGACCCTGCCGCTGGTGTACCTCGGGCACAGCGTGGTCGATCGCTACCTCGCCGGCGACCCGCGGTCGCGGCCGAGCTGATGCGGGTCACCGTGTGGCGCTGCGCCAGCGCCAGCTCAGCGCCGAGAGGATCGCGAAGTTCACGATCATCGCGCCGCGCATCGCCAGGATGAACACCGCGATGTCGCCGGCGCCTGCGCCGAGCAGGGTCAGCGCGCCGGCCCAGCCGCCCTCCTGCAGTCCGAGGGCGCCCGGCGTGACGCCGACCAGCGCGGCGAGCTGACCGGTCGGCGCGGCGGCGTTCACCACCAGCGGCGACAACCCGGCGCCGAGCGCCGTCCCGGCCGCCCAGTACTGGAGCATCGCGGTGACCCAGCGGCCGAGGGACAGCGCGCTGACGCGGGCCGCGAGGGCGCGGGGGACCGGCGGCACGAGGGCGGTCTCGGTTTCGCGGCGCAGGCGTGCGCGCAGCCAGCCGCGACCCCACAGCGCCGCGCGTGCGAGCGGCCCGAGCAGCGGCACCGCGAGGACCCCGAAGCCGAGCAGGACCCCGACCAGGCTCGCCCACGCGGCGCCGTCGACGAGCGCTCCCTGCTGCACCGCGATCGCCCAACCGAGGAGCACCACCGGCAGCACGAGATCGAGGACGCGCTCGAGCACCAACGGCACGACGAGGCGACCGACGCTGTCGGCGCTGCCCGCCGAGCGGAGGCCCGCGCTGCGACCGATGAGATCGACCACGAGCGAAGGCAGGAACTGGCCGAGCACGCGCGTGGTCGCGAGGTGGTGGAAGTACACGCCGTACGGCAGCCGCGTCGCCGTCAGCGATTCGGACAGCAACTGCCACCGTCGCGCGGTCACTGCGTTGGCGGCCGCGCTGCCGAGGAGGCAGACGCCGGCGGCCCAGGGCACGAACGTGAACCCCGGTCGCTCGCCGCCGTGCAGCAGCACCCAGAGCACCGCGCCGACGAGCGCGAGCCCGAGGGCGAGGCGCGCCACGATCGTCGACCACCGCAGCCGCGGGGCGCTCACGCCGCGTCCCCGTGCGCGCGGCCGGGTGGACCCCGACGCAGGCCGCCGAGCGCGACGTCCCAGCGCACGTCGAGCACGCGCGCGGCGGCGAGCCCGGCGAGCGCGATGCTGGCGAGCTGACACGCGTACAACCAGAAGCCGAACACGGCGCCGGGGCCGTGCAGCGCGTCCTTGCCCGCCACGAGGATCACGCCCGCCACCACGCCGCCCTGGAACACGCCGAGCTGGGCCGGCCCGCCGGGGATCGTCATCGCCAGGTTCATCACGGCGGTCACGAGCACCGCGTCGGCGAGGTCGATCGGCAGGCCGCAGCCGATCGCGAGCTGCCAGGTCCCGACGACGTTCCACGCCCAGTAGGCGAGGGTGCCCACGAGGAAGCCAGGCCACGCCCGGCGCGCGGCGACCTCGACCAGCCCCTCGCGCAGCTGCACGACCAGGCGATCGGCGGCGGCCACCAGGCGTGTCAGCGGCCCGCGCCCGAACCACCGCGCGAGCGTCGACCACACCCGCGGCCAGCGGGCGAGCACGACGAGCCCCAGGAGCACTGCGGCGAAGAAGCCCGCGGTCAGGGTCGCGCCCAGGCGCACCGCGCCGCCGAGCTCGTCGTCGCCGCCGCGGTCGTGGGTCAGCGCGAACATGCCGACGACGACGAGGCCGTCGGTGACGCGCTCGACCGCGACGACTGCGAGCGTGCGGCCCACCGCGATGCGGTGGCGGTGGGCGACGAGCACCGGTCGCGCGAGCTCACCGAGCCGCAGCGGCAGCAGGGCGATCCACATGTAGCCGACGAGGCCGATCGCGATCGCCTCGCGGGCACCGACCGCGCCGAGCTGCCGGAGCAGGAACCACCAGCGGCCGGCGCGGATGAGGTGATACGGCACGAGCGTCGCGCCGTAGAGCAGCAGCGCGCCGGGCCCGATCCACGGATCGGCCGGCACCGCCGCCATCAACGGCCACAGCGCCGCGACGAGGGCGACCCCGAGCACACACGAGGCGGCGATCCGCAGCCAAGGGACCCTGGGACTGCTCGCCGGGGGCACCGCGCGCGCTTCGGGCAGCGCCATCGTCGAACTCTACCGCACCCATCGCACGGACGTCGCCCGCGTCGGCGGGCACCCCGACGATCAGGCCTTGCGGAAGCGCGACTGATCCGCCGGCAGGTCGGCGATCGCCGGCCACGCCTTCTCGGGATGGATCTGCTTGGCGCGGACGTACAGGTCGTCCTCGCTCTCGCGGCGGTTCGGGTCGGGGAGGCAGCACTCGACCGGGCACACCGCCTGGCACGCCTCGTAGTCGTGGAACCCGACGCACTCGGTGCAGAGGTTGGGGTCGATCACGTACTTGTCGTCGCCCTCCGAGATTGCCTCGTTGGGGCACTCGGGCTCGCAGGCGCCGCAGTTGATGCACTCGTCGGTGATGTGCGTTGCCATTGGCCGCCCGAGTCTATGCAAGCGCGCCCAGGGGTCAAGCGCGACCCCGGTGTGGAAACGCTCGACGCGATCGTCACGCGCGGAGCAGGGCCGCGAGCCGGCCCTGCGCGTGGTCGAAGCGACGCCATGCGAGGCCCAGGTTGGCGTGCCGCCACAGCACGAGCACGAGCAGGACCACGTCGGTGGGCTCGACGACGGCGGCCATGATGCAGCCGGTGCGGCCCTCGACGAGGAGCTGCGGGGTGCCCATGCCGCGTCGATCGGCGAACGCGGTGGTCTCGAGCAGCTCGATCGAGACCTGCGCGCCCGCGATCTGGAGGTCGAGATCGGTGATGGCCTCGCCGTCGTGGGCGAAGTCGATGGCGTGGCCCTCGCGATCGAGGAGCACGGCGCCGCGGGCCCCGGCGACCGCGCCGACCAGCTCGGCGAGCTCGCGACCGAACTCGGTCCCGAACCCGCCCGGCGTCGTCACTCGCCCCCGACGGCGACCAGCGCGGCGTGCCGGGTGCGCAGGGACACGAGCCACTGCCCGAGGGCCGCGGCGGTCCACATCGGGTGGATGCGCGCGCGCAGCTCGGCTTCGAAGCCAGGGTCCTCCGGCCGGCTCGCCGGCAGCACCTCGCGCACCAAGGCGAGGTGCACGCCGAAGCGCGTGGGGAACGGGCCGCGCAGGCCGGGCACCGGCCCCTCGCGCACCGCGTCGACCCACTCGGGGGCGAAGCGCGGCGAGTCACAGCGGCCGTCGGGCCCGGGCGCCTCGGCGCACGCGTCGAGGTCGAACCCGCCGGCCCCTTCGCCGCGCAGCACGAGGGTGTCGTCGCTCGGATCTCGCTCGAGCTCGGTGTTGCGGAGCATGAGCGCGCAGGCCTCGGCGTCGCCCAGCGGGACCGTCGCCTCGATGTGGCGGCGCAGCGCCTCCATCCGCGCGAGGGCGCGGGCGCGCCACTGCGGTTCGGCGGTCTTCGCCGCGAGGGCGTCGTCGTCCAGTTTGCCGGGCGGCGCGGCGATGATCTGACAGACGTGGTGCAGCGCCGGGTGCACGAACCGCGGCTCGGTGCGGGCGCGCACCAGCATCGGATCGTCCGCGGGCAGATCGTCGATGCCGTGGCTCGCCTCGAAGTCGTCGTGCAGGACGACCCGCGCCAACGCGGTGCGGCGCAGGTGGCCGCGGCGGGCCTCGGCGAGCTCGGGCTCGTCGCCCCGCTCGGCCCGCGCTGCGGCGGCGAGGCGGAGCGTCTCGATGACGCGCAGGCGCGCAGTCGCGGGGTCGAGGCCGTCGCGTGCCGCGACCTGCTCGACGACCGCGGGCTCGATCGGGAGCCCGTCGATGCGCGGGCCAGAACCCACGCGCTCGGCGGCACCGCACCCCAGCACGAACGTCGCGAGCGACATGCCCAGGCGAGCGCGCCGCGTCACCCCGCTAGTAGGTGAACGACAGCGCAATCGAGCCGATGCGTGCGTTGCCAAAGCGGTTGTCCTGGAAGAGGTGATTGTACGTCAGCTCGATGAACCCGCCCTCGAGCCAGCGCAGGGCGCGGTACCGGGCCGCGACGCCGTCGAAATCCCAGGTCAGCTGGATGCCGGGCGTGTGGGCGTCCCACGGCATGGCCTTCACGTCGGCCGTCGCGCAGTTGAAGACCGCAGCACGGGAGCACTTGCCGTCGCCGTCGACGTACTGTCCGTCGGCCCGGTAGAAGAACGCGGCGGTCTGCTTGTAGTAGCTGTACCGCGCGCGCAGGCGGATGTGGCGCACGGGCCGGAAGTGCACGCGGATCTCCGGCGTGTGCCCGCGTTGCCCCCAGCTGTCGACATAGAACGAGTAGAACGGCTCGAAGGTCGTCCGCCACTTCGGGATCATCCACCGCACGCTCGGCGTGATCACCCCACGATCGCGAACGTGGGGGTGGGTCTCCTCGATCCCGCCGAGGAAACCCTCGCGGTACGGATTGTCGAGGGGCCCGCGCAGGTGCGAGTAGCTGACGTTGAGCAGCGCGAGCACGGTCCGATGCAGGGTGTGCGTGTAGCCGGCCGCGACGTTGTGGACCTGCAGGAAGTTGGAGTTCGCGCCGTGGGACCCCGTGCGGCACTCGTCGATGCTCACGTCGCCGCCGCACCACGGTCGCTTGGCGCCGGTGTTGTTCTGGATTCGGTACCAGCGATCGCCGGCGAACGAGTACGACAGCGACACGTTGATGTTCCGCTGCAGCAGGTCACGCGCGAGCGAGAGGCCGCCGGCGCGCGAGAGGTAGTCGGTCTCGGTCGAGTAGCGGAAGAACCCGCCGAGGTTCCACTCGCCCAGGCGCGAGCCCGCGGTGCCGGTGACCTCGTGGCGGAGCTCGTGGAAAACGTTGTCGCCGCCGGTCGCGGCCTGCGTGCCCGAGGCGATCGAGGCCGAGCTGATCGCGTCGAGCAGGTACGTCGCGCCGAGCGTGAGCCGCTCATCGGGGGCGTCGACGGTGATGTGCGCCATCGGTTGGACGACCCGCGTCGAGGCCTCGCGATAGTAGTTCCCGCGGATCGTCGCGCGGTTCTCGGCGATGGCCGGGCGCGGGGCCGCGAGCCACACGAGGCCCACCGCGAGGCACACCAGGGCGAACGCCCGCAGCGGGTCGAACCACGCCGACGGCGGCGCACCGATCCCGGCGCGCATGCAGCGACGATCAAGACTCGAGCGTCGGGCCATCCGGGTTCAGCCGCAGCCGCAACCGCCACCACCGCCGCCATGCCCATTGGTCGCCGCGCGTCGGGCGGCTTCGATGTGGGCGTGGAACATGTCCTCGAGCGTGTCGGTGGCCGGCGTCATCTCGGGCATGCTGAGGTACTGCCGCTCCTGCGGCATCACCAACACGCAGCCCGTGGAGCCGAGCCCCGTGGACATCACGAGGAGCACGGCGGTCGTCCACCGCGCCATGGTGGTGGTGTCGTCGTCCTGCATCTGCCCGACGCTAAGCGACAACGCGCCGTCGCGACAAGCCGAACCAACCCACGCGTGCCTGCCGATGGGGCGCGCGGGGTCCGCCCGCCACCGTCGCTTGTCGAGCGGGCCCGCCTTTGGCATGGTGCGCCGCGGATGTCCCACCGCGCCGGCCCGCTGCTCGTCGTGATCGACGGCCCCGCCGGGGCCGGCAAGACCTCGGTCGCGCGCCGGGTGGCGGCGGCGCTCGGCGTGCCGTTGCTCGACACCGGCGCGATCTACCGCACGCTGGCGCTCGTCGCCCAGCGCCGCGACATCGCGTGGGACGACGAGCCCGCGCTCGTGCAGCTGTGCGAGGCCTTCCCCATCGCGTTCGGCGAGCTCGACTCGGCCGCGCGGGCGCAGACCGTGCGCTTCGCCGGCGAGGACGTCACGGCCGCGATCCGCACGCCCGAGATATCGCAGGGCGCGTCGAAGGTCTCGGCGGTGCCGGGCGTCCGCGCGGCGCTGCTCGGGATCCAGCGCGCCGCGGCCGGGGCGGGGTGCGTCGCCGAGGGGCGCGACATGGGCACGGTGGTGTTCCCCGACGCGCCGTTCAAGTTCTTCGTCACCGCCGACCTGCGCACGCGGGCCGAGCGTCGCCGGGCCGAGCTCGCCGTCGCGGACGCCGAGCCGCCGAGCCTCGATGCGGTCGAGCGCGACGTCGCCGAGCGCGACGATCGGGACAGCTCGCGCGCCGCGGCGCCGCTGCGCCGGGCCGACGACGCGATCGAGGTCGACACGTCGGGCCTGTCGCTCGACGAGGTGGTCGCGCGGATCCTCGCCCACATCGGCGCCGGTCCGCAGGTCTGACCGACGCCGCCGGACCCCTCGACGGGCCCCTCCTAGGCGAGCCATCCGGGCGGGGCGGACCGGCCCCCACGGCCGGCCGTCATCGCCCGCGGACGCCCTCCCAGGGCCTGACTGCTCGCCCCTGGCGTCGGTTGACCCGCGCGGACAAACACCCTACCGTCCCGCTCCTCGCGGCCTCGCCTCGCCGTGTGTGCGCCCCCGAAACGCGGTGCATCCCCGGAGGAGTCGACGCGGACCCGCCCACTCGGAGCGTGGCCCCGTGCAGCACCCCGCGAAATCCACTCCGAGCACGAGCAACATGACAGAGCAGTTTCAGTTCGAAGAGAATTTCGCCGACATGTTTGCGGCCCACACGGAGGCCGGCGGCGAGATCAAAGAGGGTACGATCGTCAAGGGTGTGGTCGTCGACATCATCGGCGACTTCGCGGTGGTCGATGTCGGCCTCAAGGCCGAGGGCCAGATTCCTCTCCGCGAGTTCCGCGAAGAGGACGACGCCGAGGACGCGCCGCCGCGCGTCAAGGTCGGCGACGAGGTCGAGGTCCTGCTCGAGACCGCCGAGGATCAGAACGGCCTGGTCGTTCTCTCCAAGGAGAAGGCGCGCAAGCGCAAGGTCTGGGACGAGATCAGCAAGGCCGTCGACATGGACGGACTCGTCGGCGGCTCGATCCAGGCCCGCGTCAAGGGCGGCCTCTCGGTGATGCTCCAGGGCGGAGTGAAGGCGTTCTTGCCCGGCTCGCAGGTCGACCTGCGCCCGGTCCGGAACCTCGATGCCTTCATCGGCCAGGAGTACCAATTCAAAATTATAAAGTTCAACAAGAAGCGCGGCAACATCGTGCTGAGCCGTCGCGTGCTGCTGGAAGCAGAGCGCGCCGAGTTGAAGGAAGAGACGCTCAATCGCCTGCAGGAGGGCCAGATCGTCGAGGGCGTGGTCAAGAACCTCACCGACTACGGTGCGTTCATCGACCTCGGCGGCATCGACGGCCTGCTGCACATCACCGACATGAGCTGGGGCCGGGTCAACCACCCGTCCGAGCTCTTCCAGGTCGGTGACAAGGTCCAGGTCAAGGTCCTCAAGTTCAACACGGACAGCGAGCGCGTCAGCTTGGGCCTCAAGCAGATCACGCCCGACCCGTGGATCAACGCCGAGGACAAGTACATC
Source organism: Deltaproteobacteria bacterium Ga0077550 (assembly GCA_001464385.1). GTDB lineage: Bacteria > Myxococcota_A > Polyangia > Nannocystales > Nannocystaceae > Xiheibacterium > Xiheibacterium aquaticum. The sequence continues at coordinate 29,631 of LNFB01000177.1, forward strand.
CCGGGCACCGTCGTGCAGGGCAAGGTCGTCAGCATCAAGGACTACGGCGCGTTCATCGAGCTCGAAGAGGGCATCGAGGGCCTCGTGCACGTCTCCGAGATGTCGTGGACGCGTCAGGTCAAGAACCCGAAGCAGTTCCTCAAGATCGGCGACGAGGTCAAGGCCGTCGTTCTCGACATCGACGTGTCGCAGAACCGCATCAGCCTCGGCATGAAGCAGCTCGAGGAGAACCCGTACGAGAAGGTCGTCGAGACCTACCCGCCGGGCACCGTGGTCGA
>LNFB01000178.1 GCA_001464385.1 Deltaproteobacteria bacterium Ga0077550
TTCGTGCCGGTGCCGGATCTCGCCGATGTGCTCGCGCGGGCGCGGTCGATGGATCCCACGGCGGTGCCGGCGGACTGGGACGAGTTCGCCCGCGGCTTCGAGGATCCGGAGCACGCGTGGCTGCCGGCGTTCGGCGCCGCTGCGGTCGCGTCGACCGAGCGCGACGTCCTGGCGTTCGCGCCCACGCCGGATCTCGCCGACGTGCTCGCGCGGGCCCGCGCGATGGATCCCGCGGCGGTGCCGGCCGACTGGGACGATCTCGCCGACGACGTCGACGATCCGGAGCACCCGTGGCTGGCGACGTTCGGCACCGCGGCCGCGGCGTCGACCGAGCGCGACATCAGCCGGTACGCGCCGGTGCCGGATCTCGCCGATGTGCTCGCGCGGGCGCGGGCCGAGGATCCCGCGTCGGTGCCGGCGGACTGGGATGAGCTCGTGCGCGACGACGTCGGCGTCGTGCCGCTGGCCCGCAAGCGGGCGCTGCTGCACGACGTGCCCGATCCGATGGTGGGGATGTTCGCGGCGGCGTTGCGCGGGCAGGTCGAGCAGGGATTGCACGAGCGTCAGCTCGCGGCGATCCCCGAGGCCCCGCAGCTCCCACGTCGCCGTCGCGTCGCCGTGGTCGCGGCCGTCGCGTTGATGGCCGCTGCGGTGGTCGCATGGTTCGCGGGCCCGCAGGTGCTCGCGCAGCTGGCTCCCGCCCCGCGTCAGGACGATTCCGCCGCGCAGACGGTGGTGCCGGACGAGGACGTCGAGCCGTGGTCGCGCCGCGAGCCGCGGCCGGTCGTGCCGCGGGTATCGGTGGTCGCCCCGACGCCCGAGGTGGCGCCCGTGCCGGTGCCCGAGGTGGTGCCCGTGCGCCGACCCACGGCGGACCTCGACGCGATCGAGCGCGAGGCCCTGACGGCGTGGCGCGCCGGCGATCTGGCCGAGGCCGAGCGCCTCCTGCTCCGCATCGCCAAGAGCGGGCGCTCGAGCCGGGCCGAGCTCGCGTACGGCGATCTGTTCTCGATCGCACGGCAGCGCCGCGGCACCGCCGGCCAGGTCGCGATGTGGCGCGCGTACCTCGAGCGATTCCCGCGCGGACGGTTCGCCGACGACGCGCGCGGCGGCGTGTGTCGCCGCGCCGAGGATGCCGCCGTCGCGCGCACGTGCTGGGCGGACTATCTTCGCCGTCACCCCGGCGGGGCCCACGTCGCCGAGGCCAAGCGGTGGC
>LNFB01000179.1 GCA_001464385.1 Deltaproteobacteria bacterium Ga0077550
GTGCGGCGAGGACGAGGACTGCGTGTCGGGCGAGTGCGTCGACGAGTGCGCGTTCGAGGTCTGCGGCGCGCAGTGCATCGACGTCGACACGGATCCGGCCAACTGCGGGATCTGTGGCCGGTGGTGCAACTCGAGCTCCGCGTGCGTCGACGGGGCGTGCGTGCAGGTGTGCGCGCAGTCGTGCGACAGCGACGCCGAGACCTGCGTCGACGGGGCGTGCGTCTGCCGCGACGGGCTGGTCCTGTGCGACGGCGAGTGCGTCGATCTGGCCACCGACGACAAGCACTGCGGCATGTGTGGCCGCGAATGCGACGACATCGTCTGCAACGCCAGCGAGTGCGATCCGGCCGGGTGCGGCGCGCTCGATGCGTGCGAGGACAGCTGCACCGATCTCGACACCGATCCGTTCAACTGCGGGGTGTGTGAGCGGACGTGTCACGCCAGCCAGGCGTGCGTCGACGGGGTCTGCGTGAGTCCGTCGTCATGACTGGGGGGGCGATCATCGTCTGGCTCGCGTTCGTGTCCGCGCCCGCGCCGGTCGAGGCTGCGCCGCCGGTCGAGGCTGCGCCGCTGGTCGACGGCGCAGCGCCGAGCGTCGCTGCGCCTGCGCCGACGACCGACGTGCCGCCGCCCGAGCAGGGACCGGGGCCGCTGGTCGTCGCGGTGCGGGGGGCGCTGTCGACCGCCGAGCTCCGCAGCGCGCTGTCGCTGCGATTGCCCGATCGTCCGCTGCTGCCGGCCGAGGCGCCGCGGCCGACGACCACCGACTTCGTCGAGATCACCGCGGCCGACGACGGCACGCTGGCGTTCACGCTCATCACCGCCGAGGGCCTCGCGTACGATCGCACGCTCGCGGCAGAGCCCGGCGGCGAGTCGATCCGCGCGGTCGCGGCGACGATCGCCAACCTGACGTTCGCGATCGAGGCCGGCACGATCCAGCCCGATCGCGTCGACGTGCCGCAGCCGCCTCCGCCGGAGCCCGAGCCGGAGCCAGAACCGGAGCCGGAGCCGGAGCCGGTCGTGGTCGCGCCGAAGCCGAAGCCGAAGCCGGCGCCCGCGCCGAAGCCCGACGAGCCCCCGCCGTGGGAGGTCGCGCCGACGATCGACGGTGGCGTGGTGATCGGCGTCGCGCCGATCACGGGCGCCGACGCGCTCGGGGCCGGCTACGCGCGCATCGGTGTGGACGCGCGACGTCGACGGGGCGCGCTCGTCACCGGCGGTCTTCGCTTCGGCGCGCGCTCGACCCACGGACTGTCGCTGCTGCGCGTGCGGATCGATCTCGGCGGTGGTTGGGCGTGGCGATGGAAGCACGCCGAGCTGTTGCTGGCCGGCGCGGTGACGGTCGAGCCGTGGGCGTTGAGTGAAGGTGGCTCGCGCGCGACGCTGATGCTCGGCACGGCGAGCGCGTCGCGACGACCGCTGCTCGGCGGCCTCGCCCGCGTGTCCCCGGCGGTGCGGATCCGGCTGCGGAGGTCACGGCCGCTGGTCCTGCGGCTGGGCCCGAAGCTGGAGGTCGCGGGCTCGTTCGTGCCGGAGTACGGCGCGCGCACGGTGGACATCGCGCGACAGGATGGGGAGCGCACGCGATCGGTGATGCGGCTCGGCGGGTTGGAGCTGGTCGCGGGGTTGGAGCTGGCGTTGTGGTTTCCGGTGGGCGGGCGCTGAGGGCCGGGCGCCTGAGTTACAGTGCCGCGGTGAACCGCGTTCGCTTTCTCGCGCTGGCGCTCGCGCTCGCGCTCGGTGCCTGCGATCCGCCCAACACGCCGCCCACGCCGCCTGACGTCGCCGCCGTGCCGCCGGGCGTCGAGATCACCGCGTCGGGCCTCGCCTCCCGCGTGCTGAAGCCCGGCACCGGCACCGAGCACCCCGACATGAACAGCACCGTCACGGTGCACTACTCGGGCTGGACCACCGACGGCAAGCTCTTCGACAGCTCGGTGCGCCGCGGCGCGCCGACGACCTTCCGCCTCGACGAGGTGATCCCGGGGTGGTCCGAAGGGCTGTCGCTGATGGTGTTCGGCGAGAAGCGGAGGCTGTGGATTCCGGAGGAGCTCGCGTACCAGGGGGCGCGCGGGCATCCGCATGGGATGCTGGTGTTCGACGTGGAGCTGCTGGCGATCCAGTAGGGATCGAGCGCGGGGCGGGCCGAGACAGCGAACTCCGAATCGCCGCTTGGATCGATCGCCGCGAGCCGACGCCCGCCTCGCGCGGGAGGGACGAGCTGCTACGCTCCGCGCCGAATGTCGGGCGTCGCCGCCGTGATCCTCCGCGTCGCGCTGCGATTGTCCGCGCCGCTGGATTGGACCGCGCCGGCCGAGTGCCCGGTGCAGCAGGATGTCGTCGCACGCGCGAACCGCCTCGCCGTCGTCCCCGAGACGGCGCTGCGCGGGCGGGCGGTGGTCACCCGGTCGGCGGACGGCTTCGCGGTCGACCTGGAGGTCGCGGGCCGGACGCAGCGGCACGGCGCCGCGAGCTGCGAGGCGCTTGCGGATCTCACGGCGCTGATCGTCGCGGTCGCTGCGGATCCCGTCGCGGTCGCGACGCGGACCGCGATCCCACCGGCGCCGTCACCACGGGATCCGACGCCGACGATGACCGGCGCGCCCTCGCCCGAGCCCCCGGAGCAGGCGCCATCACCGTCGCCGACGCCTCGCACGGCCCGCCGACGCTGGGTGCCGACGCTCGGCGTCCGCGGCCTGGTGGGCTACGCGCAGCTCCCTGGGATCGACAGCGGCGCCGGCATCTCGGTCGCGCTCGAGCGCCCGCGCGTGGCGGTGCAGGTCCGCGCGGACTGGATCTTCGCGCGTCGCACCCCGATCGCCGGGCTCGCACCGGCCGAGGCCGAGCTCGCGGCGGGCAACGTGTCGCTGCGCGGATGCGGCGGCATGACGCGGCGGATCCTCGCGCTGTCGGGATGCGGTGGCGTCGAGCTCGGTGCGGTCTGGGCCCATCCGGTTCACGTGTCCGAGTCGCAGGACGTCGGCGCGCTGTGGGCCGCGGCGATCGGTGCGTTCTCGCTGCGGGCATGGGTCGACCCTCGGGTGGCCCTCGAGGTGGGCTCCGAGCTCGTGCTGGCCCTGCGTCGACCGAGCTTCGCGCTGCGCGATGACCCCGGGGCGACGACCGACACGCGTCGCGGCGGCATCCGCGGCTGGGCGGGCATCGTCGTACGGCTCGGCCCGCTGCGCTGAGTCGCGCTCGGCCCCGAAAAACGTCGCGGCCGGTCCCCGCACGTTCGTCAGAACGTCCGCATCCGGAGACAATCCCCTAAGACGTGCGAATCTCCGCGCCATCCCGGGACGCCCGGCCGTCGTCGCGCCGCGAGTTCGAGGGGTTCTATCGCGAGCACTTCGGCTTCGCGTGGCGGACGCTCTGGCGGCTCGGGGTCGCGTCGGGCGACTGCGAGGACGCGGCGCAGGAGGTCTTCGTCACCGCGCACCGGCGCTGGGCGACGATCCGGGATCCCGAGCACCGTCGAGCTTGGCTGGCGGGGATCGTCCGTCGCGTCGCGTGGCGATATCGTCGCGGGGCAGAGCGGCACGCGCGTCGCGTCGACGCGGTGGCCACGTCGCAGCCCGCGGTGCTCGCCTTGGACGACGAGGTCGCCCGGCGCGAAGCGTGGCGCGCGGTGCTCGGGTTCCTCGACACGCTCGACGATGACAAGCGCGACGCGTTCGTCCTCGGCGAACTCGAGGCGTTGCCCCGGCCGGAGCTCGCGCTCGCCCTCGGCGTTCGCCCGAGCACGGCCTACTCGCGATTGCAGGTCGCGCGACGGAGCTTCCACGCGCACTTCGCCGCCTGGGACGAGCGGGGGTGCGCGCGGATGATCGCGCGCAGCGGTGAGGAGATCGAGCCGTCCCGGGAGGCGGCCGCCCGCGCCTGGGCAGCGCTGCTGCCGTGGCTCGGGTCGAGCGGCGTGACAGCCACGGTGCCACTGCTCGGGAAGCTCGCCGCCGCGTTGGCCGTGATCACCGTCTCCGCGGCCGCCGCGACGGGCGACGTCGATCCTGCTTCGCACGCAGCCCGGGTCCCGATCATCGTCGCGAGCGGCGCTGCGCCGAGCGACGTGCCTGGGGTCGTGTCCCAACGACCGCCCGCGGCGGAGCTCCCCGCGATCGAGCGCGTCGAGATGCCGGCCGCAGCGGCGATCGAGCGATCGCGCCTGGCTCGACCTGCGCCGGCTCCGGCACCGCAGGCCGTCGTGTCGACGAGCGACGATCGCGACGCCGAGATCGCCGTGCTCCGCGACGCGCGGGCTGCCGCGGTCGTCGGCGATCTCGCCACCGCACGGCGTCACCTCGACGTGCACCGCGAGCGCTTCGGCGACGCGACCGATCTCGCGAGCGTGCGCGCGTCGATCGAACGCACGGTGACGGAAGGCCTCGTCAGCTTGTCCGTTGGTGGAGACCCAACCAGTCAGGAACACCGATGACGACACGCACACTGGGACTGGGAATGCTGATCGCGCTGGGATGCGCGCCCGATCCGACGCTGTTCGGCGCCACTGCCGAAGGCACAGCGGGGGGCAGTGGAGGAAGCGAGGGCGGTGGCGCGACCGGGGGCGCGACGACTTCCGAGGAGACGACGGGCCCCGCTGGGTGCCTCGACGACTGCGCGGGCGAGGTGCTGTGGACCCGCGAGCTCGACGAGTTTCCATATGACATGGCGGTCGAGGCCGATGGCGCGCCGGCCTTGGTGTTGGGGAAGCTCGGAGAGGCCAATCGGATCGTCCGCTACGGTGAGGACGGGATCCCCTTCGCCGAGATCCTGCTCGAGGAGGCGGGGAGAATGCAGGCCATCGCCGCTGGCGGCCCGACGGTGGTCGCCGTGGATCTCCCCGGCAGCGTCACCGAGCTTCGGCGGGTCGACGCGCAGGGGCTCGGCGCCGTCTGGGCCCGGAGCGCAGAGCACGAAGGACAGAGTTCGACCCCGAACGACCCGGTCAGGAGCGCGCCGGACGGTTGGACGCACTTGGTCGGCACCGAGCGCCCGACGGGAGCCGAGGTGCATCGCGCCTGGGTCGACGGGTTCGCGCCCGACGGGAGCCTGGCCTGGACGTGGACGTGGGACTTCGATGCGGGATCGAGCGAAGGCTCGGCGAGGCTGGTAGCGTCCAGAGAAGGCGGGGCCTTCGACGTGACGGTCGAGAGCCTCGACGGACCGGTCACGCTCATTCGCGCGACCGCGGAGGGGACGCCGCGCGCGTCACTGCAGCTGGACCCGTCGACGCGCCGTGTGGTGCCAAGTGGGACGGGGTTCACCGTCCTTGGGAGCCCTGCTGGCGGCATCTCGCTCGTCGAGCTCACCGCCGAGCTCGAGTTCGCGGGGCCCATCGCGATCGATCCGCTCGCCGGCGATGAATGGCCCATCGATGCGGTGGCGATCCCAGACGGGACGTTGGTCGCGACGATGCGGCTCGGTCCGCCGGTGTCCCTCGAGCTTCGCCGCTACGATGGCACCGGAGCCTTGGTCGGGATCACGGCGGTGGCGCCGGCGTCTCCGACGAGCTCCCCCGCATGGGCGCAGCTCGCGGCCCGGGCTGACGCGGTCTACATGCTGGGTGAGGACTCCGTCGGCGACGCGACGCTCGGCTGGCTGCGACGCATCGCGTTGTGACGAGACCGACGAGTTGGGAGTCGGTGCGCACGGCGCTCTCCCCGACGGGATCCTCGAAGAAAAAGTGCGACCCCGGGTCCGACCTCCCGTGCTCGTGACGGGGCGGCGCGACGCCGCGCTCGTCCCGGGTGCCGCCCGATGTGCTGGCCGTTGGTTCGAACGAAGGACCCTTGAACGCATGCATGACCGGAATTCGGAACTCGATGGTCGAACGACGAGGCCAAGGCTGCGGGCCTGGAGAGTCGTCCTGTGCTCGGCCATGTCGCTGACGACAGCGTGCCACGACGGCGCGCGGACAGGAGGCTCGAACCAAGCCAACACGTCCACGTCCACCTCGTCCGGGACGAGTGAGGGCGCGGAGACCGAGTCCGGGGGCCCGGGGGAATCCGAGGGCGGACCGTGGCCCGCCGAGTGCGGCGACGCTGACGCGATCCCCGACCTGCCCTACGCCATCGCGTGGCGCACCCGCTTGGACGACGGCTCGACCTCGCTCGGTGTCCGCGTGCAGAGCTGGCCCGCGACGTGCGAGACGCTGACGGCGGCCGTGCCCGCGTCGCAGACGCGCGTCGAGTTCCGGCTGCCGATGGAGCTCGAGACGCCGGCGTGGCTCGAGCTCGTGGACGCGCGTGCCATCGCGTACATCGCCGCAGGGGGGCCGGGCAGCACCGACACGATCTTCGAGCTCCGATTCCTGCGGGGGCCGATCGCGGTCGCTGCGTTCGACAGCGACAAGGTGGTCGGCAGCTTGCACACGGAGGTCGTTCCGTTCGTCGGCTGTTTCGAGGCGCCGGTGTGCGACGACGAAAGCTGAGCGGCGCCGGGGGATTCGCGGCACGTCATGCGCGGCGGCCTGCGGGCCCGCGGGGATGCGACGCCGAGGGATCGACGCCCACATCTGTGTCGGATCCGGCTGAAGGATCGAGGCGATCTGCCCGGCCATCGGGTTGCAAGCACGGAGCCCTGTGGGTAGGCGCCACGCTCGTCGCTAGCTCGTGCCAGTGGCACGGCAGGCTGGGGGGGCGGTGAGGGCCGGTTCACTCGCCGGCTGGGAACTATTCCTTTTCCCCGAGGATGACGACGCAGTCGGTCTGAGGGTCGTAGAAACTGGTTCTTCCGTCGCCGTACTCGATGAACCCTTCGTCGAGGTAGCGCTGCACGAGAGAGGGCTCGGAGATGACCTCAACCGCACAGTGGTCGAGCAGTACGAGGACAAGCGCGTCGTGGTTCTCGTCGTCGGCGGGCCCGCGACTGGTGTGCAGCCATGCGTTCAAGCTGCCACGGTGATCGGCCGGGCGATCGGGTCGCAAGCGAGGAACATGGCGGGCAGGCAGCACCCTGGTCGGTGCCAGGCGGTCACTCGCACCGCAAGCTCAGAATTCGCCGGGACGCGCACCGGCTCGGAAATCCACTCTGGGCCCAACGGGACGGCAAGCGAGCGCAGGACTCAGCGCTGCGTCACGCGTCGAGACCGCGGACGGTGGCGCAGCCGATGCCGCCCGAGCCCGACCAGGAAGACGGAGACGACCAGCTCGCTTGCGTACTCCCATGGCGGCGCCGCGCGATCGAGCTCCTCGGTCTCTGGATCGGCCCATGGGGAAGCCGGGACTCGGCCTTCCTGCGCGAGCACCACCCCGCGCGCTCCAGGCGGTAGCCCTCCATGCTCGACGTATTCGCGCCACGCTGAGTCGAGGTCCGGGAAGCTGGCGTCGAGCACGTCGCCGTGTCTCTCAACCCACGAGCGGAACCGTGGCTCCCGCTTGAGGTTCGCGTCCCAGGCCATGAGGCCCTGGGCGACATCGACAAACGCGGGGAGGGTGTCACGGACAACCGTCTCGTGGTTCGCGAGCCACCACTGTCGCGCCTGAAGGAGCAGCTCTCCAGCGCCGCGCGCGAGGTCGAAGATGAAGTTCTGGATCCGGAGGGCGGGATCGTGTTCGTCCTGCATCCATCCAGCTTAGTCAGTAGTAACACCGCTGCTGGTCGAGGCGTGCGCCGCCAGGATGAGTGATTACAGGATCTTGGACCAAGCGATCACGGAGCACGGGGATGCGTCGACTGGAGATCTCCGGGGAGTTGGCGGGCTAGCGAGGGAGGCGCCTAGTCGGGCCTCAATCATCCCGCAACCCCACCCGCCGCATCAACTCCCGCAGCCCCTTCCGGGAGTACCCCATCTGCGTCGCGACGGCATCGAGGTCACCGCCGTGCCGCGCGATCAGCTGCTGACAGTAGTCCCGGGCGAACCGATCCGTGAGTAGCTCGAGCGCCTCCTTCAGCGGGAGGCCGAGGAGATGGTGGTCCCGCACCGTTCGCATGCCCTCGGCGTCGAGGATCACGTCGCCGACGCGGATGTTCGGGGCGCGCGTGAGGTAGCCGCTGCGCTCGATCACGGTCTTCAGCTCGCGCACGTTGCCGGGCCAGCGCTCCGTACTCAGCAACGCGATGGCCTCGTCCGTGAGTTGCAACGGCTGCCCGGTCGTGGCAGCGACCTTCACCAAGAAGTGGCGCGCGAGTACGGCGATGTCCTCGGGATGCTCCCTCAGCGGCGGCAGGGCGATCGTGAGCTGCGCGAGCCGGTGGAAGAGATCGGCCCGGAAGCGGCCCGCCGCGACCTCTGCCTGGAGGTCGCGGTTCGTGGCCGCCAACACGCGCACGTCGACCGGGCGCACCTGCGTGTCGCCGACGCGCTGGATCTCACGGCGATCGAGGACGCGCAGGAGCTTGGGCTGGAGGTCGAGGGGCATCTCGCCGATCTCGTCGATCAGCAGCGTGCCGCCGGCCGCCTGTTCGAACGCGCCGGGCCGATCCGTCGTCGCGCCCGTGAACGCGCCGCGGCGATAACCGTGGATGACTGACTCCGAGAGCTCGCGCGGGATGTTGCTGCAGTCGAGGACCTCGAGCGGGCCCGGCCGCCCCGAGGCGAGGTGCAGCGCTCGGGCGACCTCCTCCTTGCCAGTACCGGTCTCGCCGAGCAGCAACACCGACAGGGGGAGCGGGGCCACCCGGGCGAGCAGCGCGAAGAGCTCGCGCATCTTCTTGCTGGTACCGAGCAGGCCATGGAACGAACTGTCGACGGCGATGGGGCGGGCCTGCTCGCCGCCGAACTCGATGCGGAGCGCGCAGCCGCCCGCGAAGAACTCGGCGCCGTCATGCAGCTCGACGGAGTCATGCACGCGGGCGCGACCCACCCAGGTGCCATTGCGGCTCCCAAGGTCGCGCAGCATCACCGCGTGCTCGCCGAACGTCAGCTCGAAGTGGGCGGAGCTGACCGACGCGTGCATCAGGGGGATGTCGGCGTGCTCGGATCGTCCACCCACCGCACGCGGGTAGGGCAGGACGTACGACGCCGCGTCCTCGGGTCCGAGGACGTGGATCGTCGCGTGGACGAGTCGCTCCTCGTAGACCTCTCCCTCGCGGCGCTGACTCAGGGTCGCGGTCAGCAAGTGTTGCGCGGTGGCGGAATCGGGAGTGTTCGTGATGGACATGGAGCGCCTCCTGCTCGAGCAACCAGAGCGTGTCCAAGAGCTGCATCGAGTCTAGCCGCGGGCGGATGCCGGGTCGACGGTAGGGACGCGCGGGGGCCCGTCGCAGAGGCAACGCACCTCGGGGTTCACCCGCGTGCACGTCGAGGTTCTCCGGCCGAGTCCGGCGGTCGGTCGTCGTGCGCGCAACGATCGATGAGCGATGTCCCGCGAGGACATGTGCGGCATGGCCCGGGACTTGCTCAACCGCCGACGCGAGTGTGCGGCGAGGAACAACTCAGCGGCTCGATGAGGGCCATCGCCTCGCGTCGTGGGACGCTGGCCGTTTGGCCGATGACCCTTCGGGACAGCTCGCGTGCGTCGCCAGCCCGCGATCTCGACGCGCCCCGATGGCGTTCGCTCGTCGCCGCGGGCTATGATCGACGCGCCGCGCGTCGCGGTGCGGCGAACGGACGCCACGCGAGGAGGAACTCTCGATGAGCAAGTCGCCGCGCAACAGGCCTCGACCCCCGACGCCGGGCGAGCGCCCCGTCGCCGAGCCGCTGCGACTCGGCAAGTACGAACTCGTGCGACCCATCGGCGTCGGCGGGATGGCGGCGGTATACCTCGTGCGCAGGGACCTCCCCGGTGGCGGGAGGAAGGTCTCCGCGCTGAAGATCCCGATGCGGCGTCGCGACCAGCTCGCGATGGACGAGGTCAACCGCGAGGCGCTGCTGAACGAGATCCTCCTCGCCTGTCAGCTCTCGCACTCGAACATCGTGCAGTGCCTCGACGCGGGCATCATCAACGGCCTGCTGTACATGGAGGTCGAGCGGATCGACGGGGTCGATCTCGGGCAGATGATGAACCGGATGCGGAACGTGGGGCGGCCGTTCTCGCTGCCGATCGCGGTCTACATCGTGCGCCAGATCCTGGAGGGGCTGGCCCATGCGCACAACTTCCGCAGGGAGGGGCGCTCGGCCAGCATCATCCACCGCGACATCAACCCGCAGAACGTGCTGGTGAGCTCGGCCGGCGAGGTGAAGATCATGGACTTCGGCGTCGGCAAGCACATGGCCGACATCACCGAGGGCCTGATCCGCGGCAAGTTGAAGTACATGTCGCCCGAGCAGCTGCAGTCGATCGGCACGCCGAAGCTCGATGTCTTCGCGGTCGGGGCCATCTTCTACGAGCTCGTGACCGGCTTCGAGTTCCGGGCCCGTGGCACGCAGGCCGAGATGATCGGCGCTGCGCTCTCGCAGGAGCCCCCGGCCATCGACATACCGGGCTTCCCACCCGATCTGCTCGAGTTCTACCGGTGCTGCGTGCGGCGCAACCACCACGAGCGCGCCGATGTGAACGAGGCGATCTCCCTCCTCAAGCGGTGGCGCGACGTCGTCGGCGACGCCGCCGACCTCCGGGTGTTGTACGAGCGGCAAGTCGATGGCGGCCCGCACTCCGGCTACACCGACGTCGAGCTCGAGGTGCCGTCGTCGCACATGCTCGAGCTCATCGAGGACATTCGCGCGGCCGCGGGCGCGCAGACCGGAGAGGTCGAGGGCGTGCCTGCGGACGAGCCCCAGAACTGGCCGACGGGCGCCGCGGGTGTGATCGAGGCACGACCACACGCCGGCAGCGACCCGGATGCGCCCGCGTTCATGCGACGCCGGGGAACACCGCGTCGACCGCCGAGCGGGCCGACGCTCGAGCTGCAGGGACCGCCCGACATGCCGTCGGTCCAAGGACCGGAGCCGCGCCGTGCCGAGCCACGGGGAACCGAGCACCCCCCGGTCTCGCCCATCGCCGGTGTCGCGGCACCGGAGGGCATCGCCACCGTGAGTCTCACGCCGGGTGCTGCGAGCGTCGACCCGCTCGATCGCACGGCGGTCATCGGAGCGGACGAGCTGGAGAGGATGCGCGCACCGGGCCCGGGCTCGAGTCGACACGAGCTCGCCCCGCGCCCGGCACCGTGGGGCGATGAGGCCAAGCCCGAGACAACCGGCATCGTCACGGCGATCGGTACCGCCATCTCGTGGCGGTGGTGGGCGAGCGCGGGCGCGCTGGTGCTGCTCAGCGCCGCGGTGGTGTTCGTCTGGCTCGCGCGGGGGCCCGAGCGACGCGACCCGCCCGTCGCCGCAGAGTCTCGCGCGCGTGCCACCCAGTCGGCCGAGCCCGAGCCCGGCGAGGCGGCGATCCGAGCGGCCGCGCCCGATGTGCTTGCGGGCCCGGTGCTGCTGCCCGTCGAGGCCGTTACGGTGAACGAGCCCGTGCGCGCCGAGGACACGGGGCCGAAAGCAGTCCCGGCGCAGGACCTCGCGCCCGGTGCCGCTGCCGATCCGCAACCGGCCGTGTCGGCCGATGCTGTACCCGAGACCGCGGTGCCGACAGCCTCATCGCCCTCGGCGACTCCAGTTGTTGCGTCGGATCCCGCCCCCGTCGCAGCGAAGGCGAAGCCCAAGGCGGCATCTCCCAAGCCCAAGGTCGAGGTGAGGCTCGCGCCCTTCGTGAAGTGCGAGGTGCTCATCGGGGGCAAGATCCGCAAGATCGGCAGCAAGTCGATCGACGTGCAACTGCCGATCGGCAGCCAGCGTGCCAAGTGGCGACCCGAGGGCGCGACCATCTGGTACGACGTGCCGGTCGTGCGACTCGAACCCGGGCGCCGCTACATGCTGACGATCTACGGCCCAGGGAACGCGAAGTGGAGCTCGAGCGCGGTGGTGCAGCCATGACCAAGCCTGCGCGCGAGGACGAGGACGGTCGCAGCGGCGACGTCCCGCTGCCCTACGACGATGACCTCGGTGCATCGTTGCACACGCGTCAGCTGGGCGGGATGGCGCTCGAGGTCGGCGTGTTGCGCCGGGGGGCGCGCGTGGCGGATGGCGCGTACGAGATCGACGATGTGTTGGGCAAGGGTGGGATGACCACCGTCTACCTCGCGCATACGACCGACGGTCGCGAGCTCGCGGTCGCGCTGAAGGTGGCCAGCGGAAAGAACGCGGCGCGGGCCGACGTGCGACCACGGATGCGCAACGAAGCCGTGGTCGGCGCGCAGCTCGGGACGCACCCGAACCTCGTGCAGACGCTCGGGGGCGGGGTGCTCGAGAGCGGGATGCCGTACGTCGCAACCGCGTTCGTGCGCGCCCCCGCGCTGGCCGACGAACTCGTGATGACGCGCAGGTTGGCGGCCGGTCGCGCGGTGCGGATCGCCCGGGACGTCGCCCGCGCGCTGCAGCTCATGCATCGCCATGGCCTCGTGCATCGCGACGTGAAGCCGGGGAACGTGCTCGTGCTCTCGGACCGCGCGATGCTGCTCGACCTGGGCTTGGCGGCGCCGGTGCAGCTCGAGAACGCGGCGGACGGCGGACGCGATCCGTCCCGCGTGACTGCGGTGTTCGAGCGGCCGGGCACGAAGCACTACATGGCGCCCGAGCAGGCCGCCGGCGCGGCGGCACGCGTCTCGATGGATGTGTGGGCGCTCGGGGCGACCCTGGCCGAGATGCTCGTCGGCGAGGCGCCGCACGGCGGCAAGTCCGAGGCAGCGGCGGTCGCGTGGAAGTTGGATCCCGAAGCGCCGGAGTATCGGCTTCCCCGCGAGCGCGCGGATGTCCCGGAGGCGCTCGCGCTGCTCGTGGAGTCCGCGCTCGTTCGCGATGCGTCCAAGCGTATCGGGCTCGATGCCCTGATCGAACAGCTCGAGGCCGTGCAGCTCGACGCGGATCACAGTGACGAACTCGCGGCTGCGGGCGGCATGGGTGGCGGCGCGATGCTCGGGCAAGTGACGACACTCGGCGACGATGCCGAGCACGCACGAGCGCCGGAGCTCGCGGCGCCGACCCGCACACGCGCCTCGTTGCTGATGGAGATTCATCGCCGTGACCCGACGCTGCCCGAGGTGAAGGCGGTCGAGGAGACGCCAGCCGGCGGGCGCAAGAAGGCGTACTGGATTGCGGCGGTTGCGGTCGCCGTCGTCGCGATCGCGGGCGTGTGGGTTGTTGGTGATGGCGAGGGTGATGCCACCGCCAGCGCGAGCGTGAACGCAGGCGTCGCGGGCGGAGATGTCGATGGTGGCGAGGAGCCTGCGGCTGCCGAGCCTCGCCCGGTGGCGAACCCCGCCCAGGCGCGTGTGGCCGCGGAGGGCCCCGCGCGACCGGTCGAGCCGACCCCGCTGCCTGCGGGCCCGATCGAAGCGTCGACCTCGGAGGCACCGCCGTCCCCGACGAAGGTGACGCCCGTGCCGAAGCCTGCTCCGTCCACCGTCAAGCCTTCGGTCGTGCCGAAGTTGCCCGAGCACGAGACCGAGGCCTGCAAGGCCACCCGGCAAGCCGCCGCCGATGCGCGTGACGCCGGCCAGTATAACAAGCAGCTCGCGCAGCTCGCGAAGAAGGCGTGTTGGGCGGATGCACGAGAGCACAAGCGCGAGCTCGTGCAGGCGCTGGTCGCAGCGCGCCAGTTCGATCGTTGCATCGCGGCCGGGCGTGGGAGCGCCGATCCGGTCGTCGTCCGAGCCGTCGGTCAGTGTGAAGCGCTCCGAGGAGTGGTGCCCGAATGAACCCATGGATTCCCTTCGTCCAGATCACGTTGCTCTTCGGCGGGCCAGCCGCGCCGCCGACGGCGAAGGCCGGCGCGGATGCTCCGGCCGTCGAGGGTCCGCGCGCGATCGCGATCGACATCGACACCAGCAAGCTCGGCGAGTTCGGCGGGGTGTTCGATCGCCGCTTGGAGCATGAGATCCGTGCCGCCGCGAAGCAGCGCGGCATCGTAGTGGTCCCGCAGACCCGCGGTCGCATCCGGGTCGAGGTGGCCGACTCGAGCGGCAAGGGGACCGCCTTCGAGTTCGCGGTGGAGACGACGCCGTGGGACGCCGATGCCGGTCGCACGTCGCAGCGAGGAACGTGCGCTCCGTGCACCGAAGAGATGACCGTCGCGAAGATCACCGAGGCGCTCGGCGCGAGGTTCGACGCGCTCGCGGACACGGCCGAGGAGGCACCGCCGACGCCGGCTGCGTCCGCGGTGACCGCCCCAGAGACGGGACCGAGTGGGCCACGCGACGATGGCAGCAAGCCGCGGAAGCGCCCGGTCGCGGTGGCCGGCTACACGCTCCTCGGGTTGGGGGCGGCGAGCGTGGTCGGCGGCGCGGTGATGCTGGCGTTGCCGGACAAGACGAAACGCGAAGCCGAGGATCACGCGCGCTACGAAGGGACCAGCACGAAAACGCCGGGCATCGTGCTGTTGGCCGCCGGCGGTGCAGCCCTGATTGCCGGCGCGATCATGGCGTTCACGCGCCCCAAGCAGAACGGGCGCCGAGTCACGGTGGCGCCTGCGGTGGGGCGTCGATTCGGCGGGCTCGGGTTCGGGGGACGGTTCTGATGCGGTGGGATGCGGACGTGCGAGTGGACGGTGACGCGAAGGAACTCACGATGGCGAATCGACGACGACGACGGGTGGTGCAGGTGTGCGGCTTCGGCCTCGGGCTGCTCGGTGCGCAGGCGTGCCGAATCAGCGGGTTCGTCGAGGAGCACTGCGAGAACCAGGACGGTGACGCGTACTGCGAGCGCAAGCACGGTGGGGAGCGGAGCTACTGCGCGAGCGGGCGGTGCGAGTTCGAGGCCGACGACGGGTGCGTCGCGGCGAGGCCGGCCACCAACGCCTGCTACGCGAAGTGCGGCGGGATGGAGTCGGTCGAGGATGATCCGAGCTGCGAGGGCGTGGCCGAGGGATCGAGCTCGTCGGCGACGGGGGCAACGGCGGACGTGACGAGCGAGCCGACCGGGGACCCGAGCACGGCGGGGACCGGCTCGATGTCGATGAGCGGGAGCGAGAGCGAGACGGAGACGGCGGAGACGAACTCGAGCGGTGGCGAGTGCATGGACTCGAGCGACTGCCCCGACGCGAAGAGTCCGGTGTGCGTGGACTCGGTGTGCGTGGCGTGCACGGCGGCAGGGTTTCCGGATCAAGCGTGCGAGGCGAAGGATGCGGCGGCGCCGGTGTGCCGCGGCGACGGTGAGTGCGTAGCGTGCACGCCGACGAATCCCAGCGCATGCGATGGCACGACGCCGGTGTGCGACGAGGCGTCGAGCGCGTGCGTCGGGTGCTCATTTCACGAGCAGTGCCCGGACAGCGCGTGCAGGATCGCGACGGGTGGGTGCTTCGATGCCGGGAACGTGCACGACGTCGGGCAGGGGATGGAGTACGAGGAGATCGGAGATGCGGTCGCGGACCTCGGGCAGGGCGGGGAGGTGGTGCTGCGGATCTTCGACGGGGCCTCGTATGACGAGGCGGTGACGATCAGCGGTGCGGGTACGGCGTACGCGTTGCTTGCGGACGACGGGGCGATGGTGCCGCAGTGGGTGAACACGGGTGGTGGTGCGGCGACGTTGCGGGTGCAAGGCGGGGCGGAGGTGTACGTGCAGTCGCTGCGCCTTACGGCGAACACGGCGAGCGGGTTCCCGGGGGTCTCGGTGAGCGGTGCGAGTCTCTACCTCGATCGCACCGAGGTACTTGGGAACGCGGGTGGTGGGATCCTGCTGAGCGGCGCTGGCTCGGCTCGCGTGCGGAACTCCGCCCTCGGCGGCAGTGCGATGGCCGATGTCTCGGCGGTGACCGTGAACAGCTCCACCTTCGAGGCGCTGTACACCACGATGGTCGGCTATGACGACGGCGGCGGGGGCGGAGCGGCGTTGCGCTGCACAGCCCCGGTATCTGTCGTCGTACGGAACTCCATCCTGGTGAAGACGTTCACCGCGCCGGAGATCGAGTGCGACGCCGCAACGATCACCTATTCTGGAACCGAGGCGGCGGTCGCGGGGGCTGGCAACGTGCAGCTCGGCAACATGGTCCCGACGTGGTTTGATGCGAACCTGCACCTCAACACGCCGCCAGCTGCGGTGCTGACCACGGCGCAATGGCAACCGGGCGACCCGGCGGTCGACATCGATGGAGATCTGCGTCCCGACGAGCCGGGCGCGGCTGACGTTGCAGGAGCTGATCTTCCGTGATGCCGCAGCAGGGGACCGGTCGAGGCCCGCTCGGTTCGAGGCGCCGGACGGTCGCGCACGCGCGGGAAGTCACCTTCCTCGACCGGGGAACTCGCCTTCCCGGCGGACGGGGCACTTGCCCGGAAGTCGTTGGAATCGCGTCGACCGCCCCGTGGCCCGAGCTGTGCTCTTGGCGGCCCGGCATGACGAGTCGCTGCTCCACCCGCCGCCGACAACCAACCTCGCCCCGCGCCGTCGCGGGTGGCTCACTCTGCCTCCCTCGGCCCATCCGAGGGCTATCGGCGACGGCCGTGATCCTGCTCCTCGCCGCGTGTGGCCCGCGAGGGTCGGCGGTCACGCCGAGCGAGGCAGCGAAGCCCGCGGCCGCGCCCGCGAACACGAACCCCGAGGCTGGTACGGCGAGCTCAACGCCTCGGCGCGAGGACACCGGCAACCCTGCGCTCCAGGCCGCTTCGACGCCGAGTTCCCCGGCCCCGACGAGCGAAGCACCGCCCGCATCTGACGCGGCTGTGCGCTCCCCGATCGGCCCGGTGTACTACGCCACGATGCGCAAGGGCTGGGTCGAGGTGCTCGTGGACGTCCAAGACACCAGTCAGCTCGAGACGATGATCGGCGCGATGAAGGGCCGCTCGGAGCTCTGGGCCGGCGATCGCGGCGTCGCCCCCGAGCTCGCAGCGTTTCCGAAGCTGCACCTCATCGGCTCACGCGGCGTCACCGAGTCCGTCGATTGGGCGAAGGCGGGCGGGTCGTTCGGGATGACCGACGCGTCGTGGCGTCTACTGTACCGACCGCAGGGCAACAAGGGACCGTTCCTCGCGGTGAAGGATGTGCCGCCCGCCGGGACCAAGCTGCGCAAGCCGTCTGCGCCACGGCCAGTGAAAAGGAGCCACGCAGCGGCAACGGCGCTCGTTCGTGGCCTTGCCGAGGAGAAGGACTCGAACCGGCTCCCTTTGAGCGCACACGGTGTCACCTTCACGCTCCAGGTGGTCGATGGCGTGTTCCCCGACGCCGCGGCGATCGCGATCGTGACGGCTGTGGACGTCGGCGCGACCGACGTCCCGGAGTCCTACTCGTTGCTGCTCGCGCTCGATGGAGAAGGACGGGTGACGCGGCGGGCCTCACCGTCGATCTCCGACTGGTTCTACGTGGCGTGTGCGGTCGTGGACGTCGACGGCAACGGATTCGATGACATCCTCCTCGACGGCGAGGGGTACGAGGACAAGTCGGTCGACATGGTCCTCTTCGGTGTCGAGGGACCGACCTGGGTGCAGCTGTTCGGAGGTTGAAGCCGATGCAACGCAGATGCGCACGGAGTACCGCAGTCGTCGCGACCATCGTGGTCGCGCAGCTCTTCGCAGGTCGAGTGCACGCGGAGCTCGGGCCACCGCCACAGGAACGGGCCGTCGCGGTGGCCCCGGACGCCGCGTCGAACAGCGCCGACGTTCCGATGGTCATCAACGTCGACACGAGGCTCGGCGAGCAGGACGAGTTCGTCGGTCCGCAGCTACGAGCTGGGGTCCGCGAGCGGCTGACTGCGCGCGGGTTTCGTGAACAGCCCGGGGCGGCGCGCGAGTTGACCGTCGTTGTCCGATGGTCCGAGAGGGCCGCACAGGACGCGCCCGAGATCTACGCGATCGACTACGAGTTCGCGACGTTGGCAGCACCGGGGGAGCGTCGGACGTTGCTGTCGGTGGAGTGCGAGCGGTGTGGCCTGAGCGATCTTCTCGACGCGGTCGACCGCGACGTCGCGAAGCTGCGCCCCGAACTCACGGCGCCGGTCGTGGTGCCGCAGCCGGAGCCACCGCCACCGGTCGTCTCGAGCACAACGAACGGCGCGGACGATCAGTCCATGCGGCGTCGCGCCCCGCTGTCGGCGGTGGGAAAGGCCGGCGTGGGCGTGATCGCCGGGGGCGGAGCTGGGCTGGTCGCCGGGGCCGTGCTGTTCGCGACGCCGACGCGGGAGCGCGTCAAGCCGGGGAACGACGAGATCCTCGAGGTGACGACCTATCGCAAGCCGGCGATCGCGGCGCTCAGCATCGGTGCGGCGCTGGTCGTGGCCGGCGTGGTGATGGTCGCGGTGGATCGCGCACGCGCGCGGCGGAGAGACGGAGCACTGGCAGCGGTTCACCGAAGCATGATGCTGGGGAGCGTGCGTTGAGGCTCACGTGCATGTGTCCAGGTCTGCGGGCTCGAGATGGCGCCGGACTGCTGCTCCGCGACACCGGGGCGGCTCGCGATGGGACTGTGTCGAGGCGTCCACGCGGACGCTCGGAACGGAGTGCGTCATGACGAGTCGATTCCTGTGCGGGCTCGCAGCCGCGGTGATGGTGGGATGCACCAACGCGCCGGAGGACGGGTCGGTAGCCGCTCCGTCACCCGCGCTGATTCGGTTCGACCTGCCGCCGGACGCGACGTGGCGCCGCTCGGCGGACGTGGATGCCACCGCGGTCTCGCCCACGCCGATCGAGGTCGAGCCCGGAACCCACGACCTCGAGATCGCCTACCACTGCACGTCGGGGGCGATCCGCGTCGAGGCCCGCGCCGGCGAGACGACCGTCGTCGACCTCGCGTCGGTGCAAGGGCTACAACTCGCGACGTTCATCCCGAAGGCGACGTCGCTGACGGGTGCGCCGCTCGGGGTGGACGTGTTCCTCGGATTGGACGGCGCGCCGAAGCTGGCCAGCGTGGGCTTTGGCGAATCGGTGACCGTGCCTGCGTGTGCCGAGCGCATTCGGATCGCGGCGACGGATCCCGTGCTCCAACTCGGCGGGTTCATCGAGGACATCGAGTTCGCGGCTGCGGCGGTCGTGACGCGCGAGGTGGTGCTCTCGCGGGGCCCGGACATGGTGCGGATCCACGGCGGGAAGATGCGCTACATGGAGCGCGACCTGCGTCACCCGCTGGATATCCCCAGAGCGGAGTGGGGGAAGACCGTCGAGAAGATCGCGGAGGTCCCGACGTTCGACATCGATCGTACCGAGGTGAGCACCGCCCAGTACGTGGCGTGCACGGACGACGCAATGACGCGAGCAACGGTTGACCAGTTCGGTATGCGACCAGACTGCGAGTCGCACCAAGAATGCGCGAAGCGGGGCGCGTGTTTCGAACGGCGTTTCGACGGCGGCGCATCGGAGTTGTGCACGGCGGACGCGGCATGGAACGAAACGCCGCGGCGATGGGACGGCCGACCGAGGATTGTCCGGCCAGGCAAGGAGGACTTCCCGATGAACTGCGTCAGCTACCGCGCGGCCGAACGGTACTGCGCGTGGGTCGGCAAGCGCCTTGCGATCGCAATCGAGTTCGAGTACGCGGCGCGCAGCGGCAGTTTCGAGCGGCCGACATCGCCGTGCGACGATGAAGACCCGCGGTGCTTCTGGAGTCGCACGCCCTACAACGGCGACGAACTGTGGGTCATTGACCCCGAGCCCCCCTCTACGGTCGGCAGCACAATCACTGATTTCGACGCGTGGGCCCCACGGGCAGCGCGCGACATGGCCGCCACTGACTCTGGCCCGCATCGCGTCTGCGCCGAGCGCTACACTCGGAGTCGGCAGGGCGTGTGTGACATGCTTCACAACGTGCAGGAATGGGTCGCGTGGTCTCGGACCCGGCGGTGCGGGGTCGAGACCCTAGACGTGGTCGAGGATAGTCGAAATCAGTGCCCAGACCACATGCTCGGCACACGTGGAGGATCGTGGCTCGACGGCTACGAGCATGTATTCCGCACCACGCGGCTTCGCATTGACCGCGTGCACCGCGAGATGTTCGCTGATCTGCTGGGACCAGACAGTGACGTGCAGTTGGGCGGCGATCCTCGGGACACGTTGCGTACCTATGTTTCGGTCGGCCATTCGGATGTCGGCTCCGAACGCATCGGCTTCCGCTGCGTCCGCGATGTCTCGAACACAGCCCCGATCCGTTCTGGGTCAGGCGACATGGCGCCAGGGTCGACGCAGGGGAAGCGATGAGCGCCGGGAAAGACGACTTCTTTCGAAATCCAGTCCCCGGGTCGGAAATGAAGACGCGCCTGCCGTGCGTGGACTTCGCACCCGACGGCAAGAACAACGGGAGGGATGTCTGCAGGAACAAGTTCTTCACCACGGCCGGTTCTCGCGGCTTCAAGTGCCCCAACCAGGGGCACGGTGCCGGCAAGTGCCTCATCGGTGCCTTCGGCTACCCGAGAGGACGACGGTCTCCTGGAGACGCGTTCAGCTGCTTTCACTATCACCAAGGGATTGATCTGAGCGCGCCCGAGGGCACGGAGATCTTGTCAGTGTGTAGCGGGAAGGTACACCACGTGCACGACGAAGCCTCCGTCGGGTATGGTCGAAGCTTCTCGGTGCAGTCGGACGACGGTCAGCGTTTCTACTGGTACGCTCATTGCCACAAGATCCTCGTCAGGCGAGGGGATTCGGTGACCGCAGGCCAACGGATCGCGCTCGTGGGATCGACCGGATTCAGCCGCGCCGGCGTCGGCCCCCACCTCCACTTCGAGGTCTCGAGCCGCCCGTATCCCAAGAAGCAGGAGGTCGAGACCGCCCTGCACGCCCAGCCGGCGTGGCCGGTTCCCGTAGGCTCGACGGATCTCTCGCTCGTACCGCGGCTCGATCCGCTGCAGGAGTTGGAGCGACTCGGGCCGTGGGGGATGCGGTCCGTGCATTTGCCGACGGCCCCGGTTGGCGGACTGAACAAGCCGCCCTCGCCGTTCACGCCCGCCGACGCGCTTGCGGAGCACTCCAACGTCGAGCACGGCCGGGCCGGCTACTACCCGCTCGGCGCGAACAACACGTGGCACGGTGGTGTTCACCTCTCGCACAAGGAGGCCGCCCCAATCTTCGCGCCGTTCGACGCCGAGATCGTGGCGCTCCGGCTCGATGCCGACCCCATCACCAGCAAGGCGATGTACGGATCGACCAATTTCATCCTGCTCCGCCACGAACTCAGCCCGCACGCGGCGCGCATGTTCCGTGGCAAGCACCCAACCGACGACGATGACGACGACCCGACAGCCGGCGGCTCTGGAGGCGGTGGCAAGAAGGTTCCGATAGCCGTCGGCCCGGGCGCCAGCAATCCGCCTGATGATGTCATCGCCCTCAAGCTCGGGCTGCACGCCCATCTCACGCCGGGCGGCACGCCGTACTACGCCCCGCTCGACGCCGGCGCACTCGTCGATCCTGAACCCGACGACGTGTTGTTCGCGGCGATCAAGGCCTTCCAGGCGAGTCAGCCGCGGCCGAAGAAGATGAAGAAGTCGCGGCCTTGGCCCGACGGCATGGTGACACGGGGCGGCTACACGTGGCGTGCGATCTTCGGTCGCGAGCAAGCGCCTGCGCCCACCGTCGATGGCGCACCGAAGGGTGGTGACACCACCGAACCCGCAGCGCCCGTGGGCGGTGAGACCCCTGAGCCCGAGGCGCCGGAAGGCGGAGACACGCCCGAGCCACCGCGTGCTCGCCCCCCGCTCGACCCGAAGCGAACGGTCTACTGCTTGCTGATGCACCTCGGCGCTGCCGAGCTCGGCGCCGCCGCAGCCGACTTCGAGGTAACCGTTCAGGCCTCGTGATCGTGGACGTGCGCAACCACACTGTGCCCGGGATCGACCCGCGATCAGGATCATGATCAAAGGGAGAGGTGAGCGCCGCGGGGCCCGACGATCAGCTGCTCGAGCAGGCGACGGAGGTCGAGGAGCTGAAGGCCCGCAACGCCGAGCTCGAGGCGACGGTTGCGGTGCTGAAGGCGCTGGTCGAAGATCTGAGCGAGAAGCTGCGGCGGAACTCGAGCAACTCGCACCTGCCGCCGTCGAGCGACGGCCCCGGGGCGGCAGGCCGCGGCGAGCGTCCTCGAAAGACGTCGCCGAGCGGCCGCAAGCGCGGCGGGCAGGGCGGACATCGCGGGTCGTTTCGGGTGCTGGTGCCGGTCGAGAGCGTCGACGCGTTCGTCGAGCTGTACCCGGCGGCGTGCGAGGGCTGCGGCGCTGCGCTACCAGCGACACCGGATGTCGATGCGAGGCGCTACCAGCTGCTCGAATTGGTCGACTGCTGCACGCCGCATGTGACGGAGTTTCGGCGGAACGAGGGCGTGTGTCA
>LNFB01000180.1 GCA_001464385.1 Deltaproteobacteria bacterium Ga0077550
AGTAACGCTTCTTTGGACCATGGAGAACTGGGGTGCTGCCGTCAGCAACGATGAGCAGCTTTTCCGAAACATCCAGATAACGGTCGAGTCCCTATTTGTCGGCCTGGGCGTGTACTGCATCTGGTGCTCACTGTTTCCGCATCCGAAACCGACGCTCGACGAGGAACCATGAGACTCTCACAGGGGGTGGCAACTACTATTCTGGCGGGCCTTTCTTTGCAGCCCACAAAGTCGACGCCATTGTTGGCCCTCGCGATGTCGGCACCCGTGCGCGCTACCCACCCGCATTCTCCGCCGCCACGAGGAGCGCCGCACGAGTCGGCTACGCCACACACCACCCACCCCGAGCACAGCGCGAAGTCCAGTGCGCGTGGGTGTCTCGCCGGTGGTGCGGATGCGCCGAGTAGGCCCGCGACCCATGCGGACATCACCGGACGTCCGGTCCAAGCGACAGTGGCGCCGCTCACGGCTATCGAGGTCCGGCGCTTTGTCTTGGAGGCCGATCAGCTCGCGCTGCGTGACGTTCATGCCCGTGTCCGCGAGAGTGTGAAGAGCGGCTGCGAAGGCGAAACGAGTAATGCCGCAACCGAGAACGGTCCCGAATCGACGTCGCGGAAGGAGATGGCGGCCGCGATCGAGAAGGATCCCGCATTGGCCGCGGTCTATGCCAAGCACATCGACGTTGCATATCCAGCATATCGAACGAGTGTCATGGTTGGGGGCGGCGCGGGAGGCTCTGATGGATTCCAGGCAGCCGCGCAAAAGCAGTCCGATGACGCGACGCGTGCACTAGTCGACGATGCGGCGGTCGACACCGGCGTCTTCGAATCGTATCAATCGGCGATTCGTAGAAAGGCGGAAGAGGGGCTCCTCAATCGGCCGGGCCTCTCCGTCTCTGCCGACGGTGAGTTCTTGCTCATTCAGGTGCGCGGTGGTGGTCGAACGCTCACCACCCAGTACGATCTCGTGAGTCTCGCAATGGTCGCCTCCGGATCGGGCACTGCGTTGTACGTGGTCGCGGAGACGCTGACGGACGACTCGGAGAACGGGCACGGTCAGTAATGGTATCGTCGAGTTCAATCTTCATCTCGTACTCGCGCATCGACTCGGCGGCTGCGAAATGTGTCAGGCAGATGCTCATGGCGCTCTTCCCGCAGGCAGCGGTGCAATTGGACACCGAGTCTGTGCGCGGAGGCTTGAAATGGGAGCATGAAATCCAGGCGCTTCTGGAATCGTGCCAGATGGTGGTGTTACTCTGGTCGAGGGCAGCAAATAGCTCGAGCTGGGTCGAAGGTGAGTGCAAGATGGCCGCCGAGCTTGGCATACCGATCGTGGTCCTGCGCCTGGACACTCAGGCGTTCGCGTCGTTCGTTGCTCCGATCCAATCGGTGGAGATTCAAGACCTCCAATCGAGAGCGCCTGTCATTGGACTTTTCGGCGTTCCAATACTGGGCACACTGTTCAGCCTGATCGGGCTTGCGCAAGAAAGTGCGACTCTCGCATCTGCTGGATGTATCATCGCAACCTTGGGACTGGCGCTGGCCGCGGTTGCTGAGCGGCAGCATCACCTCCATCAGTTGCTTGGCAGAGCTGTCTCGTTTCCGCCGAATGCCCTCCGAGTCGCTTCACGGGCTTGGGCGCGAGCATCGACAATCATCCACATGCTCTGCGCGTTCTCGGCGTGGGTGATCTGGCGTCACGTCCTCGAGCGAACGTAGGTCGCCGCTTGGGGGATCACTTCTGCTGTGCGGGCGGCCAGACCGGCCGCAAGCGACTTCTTGCTCGTCGCGCGCGTGATCGAAGGCGTCGACGACGTCGATCGCCAAGCGGACATCTACGAGGTGCTGCTCGCGACGCTGCAGCATCGCCACCAGCGGCGGCGTGTCGAATTCTCATGACCGCCCACAGGATGTCGGTCGGAGTGCTCGCGGTCGTCGCATGCGCGGCGGTGGCCTGCGTCGCGGCGATTGAACGCGACCCAGCAGCGGCACCGCATTTCGAGCGCTGCGTCACGCATGAACTCGAGGGCGATCTGCGCGACGGTCGACGCGACCGCGACGACTCCGCGATCAAGGCCCTGTGCATCGCAAGGGCGCGAGAGAACGCGGAGGCAGAAGCCCCCTCTGTCAGGGTAGTTGCAGCCTGAACGCGGCAGCATGAAGTGCCGCCGAACGGAGCTGGGGCGAGAAGCGAAGCGAAGATGAAGGAGTACTCGGAGACGGTTCGAGCGCGCGCTCTTGTCGGCATGCCGTTCGACGTGGCGGTCGTGCCGACGTCGTACCCTCTGGCAGCTCGAACGCGATGGTCTGCTCGGCGTTGTCGGCGGTCACATCGGCGTGGACCAGCGGGATCGCGGCGAGCACCGAGGAGGGCGGCGGGCCCGGATCGACCTGCACGCGCAACGTCATGAACCACCCGCCCTCGGCGCCCGACACCTGCCCGGCGCCGTCGGTCCAGGTGCTCGCGAACTCGCAGCGTGTGCACACCGGGATGCGATCGAACGCGTCGCACTTCGCCGGCCAGTTGTGGCCCTCGGGCGGCGGCGTGTCGGCCCAGCCCTCGAAGGGGAAGCACGGCGACTCGAGCTCGACGAACATCCGCACGCTCGCGAACGGCCCCGCGCCGAGGTCGAGTTCGGCGTCGGCGAACTGACTGGCCTCGAACGAGCTCAGCCATGCGCGATCGAGCAGCAACTCCCCGAACGAAGAACCGGCCCCGTCGTCGTCGCCGGCGCTGCCTGTCCGCACGCGACGAGGGGTGCCGCGAGGCAGCACGTGCGCAGGCAGAGCCAAGGGGGGAGGCGATCCCGGGTAACCGCGGCGAGCCGGGTGGTTCCCCGGGCTGCGCGTCGACTTCGTGGGCAAGCTCGCGGCGTTGGTTCCGCGCCGCAACCGCCCCCGCCGCCGTGAGGCGACGAGCTTGCTGACGCGTCGCCTGGGCGGATAGATGCCATGCACCTCCTCCGGCGAGACCTCCGAGCGCAGCAGGCGCCCGCGCGGTGCCTGCAACCACCACGCTCGGCACCCGTCCGTGAGGCAAATGAACCTACGACCGCTGCTCGCCGGCTCGCCGATGATCCTCCTGCTCGCCGGGTGCGCTGGCGATGCGGCCGGCGACGGCGACGGCGGCAGCGGCGAAGCGACCGGCACCGCCGGCAGCGGTGACACCGGCAACGATCCGTCGTCCGACGATCAGCCCTCTGGCGAGCCGGCGGACAGCGGCGACGTCTCGGGCAACGATCCGAGCTCGACCGACAGCGACAGCGACACGGACACCGACACCGATCCGACGGGCGAGCCGGTGTGCGAGGGCACCGAGTTCGCCGGCGACGCGTCGGCGTGGACCCTGCCCGATCTCGGGCTGCCGCTCGGCGGACCGCAGCTGCTCACGCAGCTCTCCGACTACTGGGGGTGCACCAACGATCAGACCCTGCGCTACTCGTCGCTCGACATCACCGGCGACGGTGTGCTCGATCTCGTCGTCACCGACGCGTGCGACGCCGCAGGCGCGGGCACGTCCGCATGGCTCGTCCATCGCGGTGGCAACGACGGCTTCGGCGACGACCCCGAGTCGTGGACGCTGCCCGATCTCGGCCTGCCGCTGGGCGGCCCGCAGAACCTCGTGCAGCTCGGCGACTACTGGGGTTGCACCAACGACCAGACCCTCCGCTACTCCACGATCGACATCACCGGCGACGGCATGCTCGATCTCGTCGTCACCGACGC
>LNFB01000181.1 GCA_001464385.1 Deltaproteobacteria bacterium Ga0077550
CTCGGCGACTACTGGGGTTGCACCAACGACCAGACCCTCCGCTACTCCACGATCGACATCACCGGCGACGGCATGCTCGATCTCGTCGTCACCGACGCATGCGACGCCGAGGGCGCGGGCACGACCGCGTGGCTGGTGTATCGCGGCGGCGATGGTGGCTTCGCCGACGAGCCCGACGCATGGTCGTTGCCCGATCTCGGCTTGCCACTGGGTGGCCCGCAGCACCTCGTGCAACTCGGCGACTACTGGGGTTGCACCAACGACCAGACCCTCCGCTACTCCACGATCGACATCACCGGCGACGGCATGCTCGATCTCGTCGTCACCGACGC
>LNFB01000182.1 GCA_001464385.1 Deltaproteobacteria bacterium Ga0077550
CTCGGCGACTACTGGGGTTGCACCAACGACCAGACCCTCCGCTACTCCACGATCGACATCACCGGCGACGGCATGCTCGATCTCGTCGTCACCGACGCGTGCGATGTCGAGGGCGCCGGCACCTCCGCGTGGCTCGTGTACGCCGGCGGCGACGGTGGCTTCGCGAGCGACCCCTCCGCGTGGTCGCTGCCCGACCTCGGCCTGCCGCTGGGTGGCCCGCAGAACCTCGTGCAGCTCGCCGACTACTGGGGCTGCACCAACGACCAGACCCTCCGCTACACGACCGTCGATCTCGACGGCGAAGGTCACCTCGACCTCGTCGTCACCGACGCGTGCGATGCCGACGGCGCCGGCACCTCCGCGTGGCTGCTCTTCCCCGGCACCTGCGGCTAGAATCGTTCGAACGTGACCTCGGCGCGCGCCATGGCGCGGCCGATCGTCCCGCCACGCGAAGACGCCGCGCATCACGTTCGATGGCGCGACGCGTCGTCGGCGACGAGTCTCGGTACTGAGCATCGCGACGGGGCGGGGCGTTCGGGCGCGTGGTAGTGTGCATGCCCATGGAACGAACCGGCCGATGCCTGTGCGGCGCGATCTCGTACACCGCAAAGGCCGACGCGCCGCGGCTCTCGGCGTGCCACTGCGACATGTGCCGCCGATGGTGCGGCGTCGCGATCACCGCCGCCGAGGTGCGAGTGATGTTCGGCATGGGCTGAGCCGGTCGGGGACGCGAGTTGATCGCGACCCTCACCTCGCTGGCGTGCAGATTCCGGTCATGGTGAACGCTGGGATCGGCCCATCGTGAACGGCGAGATCGGTCACTGTAAATGTAGTTGCAGGGCTGCCTGTTCGATCATGTGACGTCATGCGGGTTCGAGGGTGGCGGGTCCTGACCCGGTATTGGCCGTACCCGGGATTTCTGACGGGACCGATGATCGAACCGAGTCGCCGGCGGTCCACCGGCC
>LNFB01000183.1 GCA_001464385.1 Deltaproteobacteria bacterium Ga0077550
GGCGGATGACCTTGTCGGCCGTCTTCTCGTTGCCGTTGATCTCGATGCGCTCGACGTAGACCAGCGGGCCCTTCTCGATCGAGAAGTTGACGTACAGCAGCAGACGCTCGCGGTCGAACCGCTGGTCGGCGTTGACGTTGACGTAGGCGTAGCCGTTGTCCTTGTAGCGGCGCTCGACGTCCTCGCGGATCTTCTGGATCTTGCCCATCGACGCGACGTCACCGGGTTTGATCACCGGATCGATCGACTCGGCCAGGGTGTCCGAGTCGAAGAGCCGGGTCTCGCCCTTGGTCAGGACCTCGCGGGCGGTGAGCGCCCCGAGCTTGTACTGCGGGCCCTCCTCGATCGGGATCGTCAGCATCACCTTGGGGTTGGCGTCGAGGTAGCCGTTGTCGCCGTAGAAGGCCCGCAGGAACGAGAAGTCCTGCTGGAACGCCTCCTTGTTGAAGACGCCGCCGGCCTTCTTCGCGACCACGCTGATGTAGCTGCCGGCCTTGGTGAGGATGTGCTTGCGCAGGTCCTTGTCCGAGAAGGCCTTGTTGCCGACGAACTCGATGTTGCGGACGACGACCTCGGCGGCCTCGTCGATGATGATCGCGATGTCGACCTTGCCAGGCTCCTTCTCGATCGGGCGCAGCTCGTAGCTGACGTCCGCGAGGAAGAAGCCGCCGTCGGTGTAGAGCTGCTTGACCTTCTCGAGGTTGGCCTTGACCTTGCCGAGGTCGAGCACCTGGTTCTTCTCGAGATCGAGCTGCTCGTTGATGTCGTCGAGTTTGATCTTGTCGTTGCCCTCGACGATGATCTTGCGGACGGTGGGCCGCTCCTTGACGATGTACGTCAGGATCACGCCGCGCGTGCCGAGCTCACCCTCGACGGCGACGTCCTCGAAGTAGCCCAGGCCCCACAGCCGCTTGAGGTCGGCGCCGAGCTTCCTCGCCTGGCAGATCTCGCCGACGCTGCTGTCGAGCTCGAGCAGCATGGCCTCCGACTCGACGCGGCGGTTGCCCTCGAAGCGGATCTCCGCGATGGGCTGCCCGTAGACCTCGGCGGGGATGTCGGCGAGCTGGGCGAAGGCCCAGATCGCGGTCCAGTCGCCCTGCGCCATGCCGCCGGCGTGCGCGGGCCTCGGGGTCGCCGAGAGCAGCAGCGCGCACACGCCGAGCGCAGTCACGACCAGCGCACGCAGCCGCCGGGCGATCCGGGCAGCGCGGCCCAGTGCGCGCGTCACGTTCCGGCCGACTTCAGGCGCGCGGGCCATCGACTTGCTCGGGCTCGAACGTGTCACCGATGAGGCGGCCATCGGCCATTCGGATCTTGCGGGGCATCTGCCGCGCGAGATCCATGTTGTGCGTGACCACCAGCATCGTGATGCGGTGCTGGCTGTTGAGCTGGAAGAGGAGCTCGTGGATCTGCTCGCTGGTGCGGGTGTCGAGGTTGCCGGTGGGCTCGTCCGCGAGCAGCAGCTTGGGCTGCATGACGAGGGCTCGGGCGATGGCGACGCGCTGCTGCTCGCCGCCCGACAGCTCGCCGGGTCGGTGCTTCAGGCGATGCGACATCCGCACCGACTCGAGCATGGCCTCGGCCTTCTCCCGGGCGTCGCGCATCGACATGCGCGCGACCAGGGCCGGCATCATCACGTTCTCGACCGCCGAGAATTCCGGCAGCAGGTGGTGGAACTGGAACACGAAGCCGATGGTGCGGTTGCGGAACCGAGCCAGCTCCGGCGGCGACAGGGCGACGACGTCGATGCCGTCGAACAGGATGCTGCCCGAGGTCGGCAGGTCGAGCGTGCCGAGGCAGTGCAGCAGCGTGGACTTGCCGGCCCCCGAGGCGCCGATGATGGTGACCATCTCGCCGACGCCGAGCGACAGGTCGACGTCCTTGAGCACCGACAGGACCTGCGACCCGATCACGAACTCCTTGCTCATGCGCGACACCTGCACGAGTGCGGGTGCGCCGTCGGGATCGGGCGGGCTCATCGGACGCAGAAGCCGGGGCAGGCTAGAACGGCGTAGTTGGGGTGTCAACGCGCGCGGGATCGGGTTTCGTGCGGCCGAGAGGACCCCCCGAGGCCCCGCGCGGAGCCCGGGCGGCCGGTCA
Organism: Deltaproteobacteria bacterium Ga0077550; assembly: GCA_001464385.1. Classification (GTDB taxonomy): domain Bacteria; phylum Myxococcota_A; class Polyangia; order Nannocystales; family Nannocystaceae; genus Xiheibacterium; species Xiheibacterium aquaticum. Next base: position 2,101 of record LNFB01000183.1, read on the forward strand.
CTGCTCCGCTTGGCGCAGCGCGTCCACGGGCCGCAGCCGCGAGGCCATCAGCGCCGGGTAGAGGCTCGACAGGCACACGATGACCATGGCCGCGACGCCGACCAGCGTCACCTCCGCGGGGTTCACGAGCACGGGCAGCTTCTCGACGTAGTAGACCGGCAGCGGCAGACCGAAGCGGTCCAGGGCCCAGCACAGGCCCAGGCCCGTGCCGATGCCGCCCATGCTGCCGAGCACGCCGACGCAGAGCCCCTCGGCGACGAACACGCGCAAGATGCCCCGATCGCTGGTCCCCATCGCCTTCAGGATCGCGATCTCCTTGCTCTTCTCCATCACGCTCATCAGGTTCGACGCGAGGATCCCGAACGAGGCGACCAGGACCACGAACAGCAGCGCGATGAACATCGCGACCTTCTCGAGGAACATGGCGGAGAACAGATTGCGGTTGAGATCTCGCCAGTCCTCGACGATGAGCTCGTCGCCCCGGCCCGCCGCGGCGACGAGCTCGGTGACGCGCGCCTTGCCCTCGTCGATTCGATCGGCGTCGACGAGCTTGACCTCGATCCCGGAGACCCGATCGCCCGCGAGCAGGAAGCGCTGGGCGATCTTCAGCGGCACGTAGACGTTCTTGCGGTCGTACTCGTACATCCCCGAGAAGAACACGCCGCCGACCTTCGCGAGCAGGATGCCCGGGATGCGACCTGCGGGCGTCATGCGCCCGATGCCGGTCATGAGCTGGACCTCGACGCCCAGGCCGATGCCGAGCTCCATGGCCAGCTCGCTGCCGATGAGGACCGGGTTGTCGATCGCGTCGGCGTTGTCGGGGCCGGCGCCCACGGGGCGGTCGCCGGTGCCGTCGGGCTCTGCCGGCGCTTCGACCGGCTCGAGCCCCAGCTCCACGCTCGGCACCTCCCAGCCCTCCTCGACCGGCGGCACTGCGGCCTCGGCCGCCTCGCCGAGGGCCCGCAGCGCGCTCGAGCCCGGCGCCATCGCGGGCGGCGGCGGCAGCTCCCACCCGTCGTCGTCGGGCTTCGCCCTGGCGTCGGCCTTGGTGTCGGGCGCCCGACCGAGTTCGACCGCGGGGATCTCCCAGCCGTCATCGTCGTCCTGGGCAGGCAGCATGGGTGGCAGACGGACGTCCGTCGGCGCGCCAGCGGGGGGCCGCTTCTCGACGGGATCGGTGGTCGACGGCAGCTGGTCGGCCGGCTTGTCCTTCTTCTTCTCGAGGTGGCGCAGCCGCCACGGGGTGCTCTCCGGATCGATCGCGAACGGATCCGGATCGGGGATGTCCTCCGGCGCCTCGAGGTAGCGGTAGTCGCCGTCGCGGACGATGGACGGCAGGTTCGACGCACGGGCATGCAGCTCGGGGACGATGCCCGAGAGGATCGCGCCCTGCCGGTTGAGCCGAGAGCGGACCATGATCTCGCCCTCGAGATAGGGGCTCGCGCCCGCGATCCCCTGCCCCGCCGACAACCGCTCGGAGAGCGAGAGGTAGTCGTCGAACGGCCGCCCGTCGGCGCGCGCGACCCGGATGTGCGCCTTCTGGTTGAGGATCTTGTCGCGCATGTCACCCTCGAGGCCGCTCATGAGGCTCAGCACGACGACCAGCGCCATGCAGCCGAGCAGCACCGACATCGCGATGATCGTCGGCAAGAGGTTGAAGAAGCGCGCGAGCAGACAGAACAGCAGCGCCATCACGCCGACCAGCAGCGTGATCCCGCCGAACGCACCGAAGTAGAACTGCAGGCTGGTCGGGCCGAGGTCCTCGACCGGCACGAGGGGATCGGGCGGGGGCGCGGCGCCGTCGAGCGTGACCGCGTACCAGGCCAGGCTCCCGCCGATCCCGATGAGGTAGACCGCACCGAGCAGCAGCGGCACCACCCAGCCGGGGTACTCGTCCCCGGCCCGGAGATGACGCCAGGCGATGAGCCAGTCGATGCGCTGGAAGATGCCCATCAGACCTCGTCGTCGCTGGCCGCGGACGGCGAGCCCTTGCCCAGGAGGAACGCCTCGATCAGCGGCTCGAGGTCACCGTCGAGCACCGCGTCGACGTTGCCCAGCTTGAGCCCGGTGCGGTGATCGTTGACCTGGCGATACGGCTGCAGCACGTACGAGCGGATCTGGCTGCCCCACTCGATCGCCCGCTCCTCGCCGCGCAGCTCCGACAGCTTCGCCTCGCGCTTGCGCCGCTCGAGATCCCACAGGCGGGCCTTCAGCATGTGCATCGCCTTGTCGTAGTTCTTGTGCTGCGAGCGCTCGGCCTGGCAGGCCACGACGATGCCGGTCGGGAGGTGCGTGAGGCGGACGGCGGAGTCGGTCTTGTTGACGTGCTGGCCGCCCTTGCCGCCAGCGCGGTACTTGTCGACCCGCAGATCGCCGACGTCGACCTCGATCTCGATGTCGTCCTCGGCGCCGATGTCGGGCGTGACCATCACGCTGGTGAAGCTGGTCTGCCGCCGGGCGTTGGCGTCGAACGGCGAGATGCGGACCAGGCGATGCACGCCGATCTCCGAGCGCAGGTAGCCGTAGGCGTAATCCCCCTCGAACACCAGCTCGGCGCTGCGGATGCCGGCCTGCTCGGCCTCCTGCACGTCCATCAGCTTGACGCCGAAGCCCATGCGCTCGCCCCAGCGCATGTACATGCGCATCAGCATCTCGGCCCAGTCCTGGCTGTCGACCCCGCCCGCGCCCGCGTTGATGCTCATGATCGCGTGCTTGGGGTCGTGCTCGCCGGAGAGCATGCGGCGGAACTCGAGCTTGGCGATGAGCGCCTCGGCGTGCTCGATGTTCGTCCAGGCCTCGCGCAGCGTGGGCTCGTCCTCGACCTCGCGGCCGAGCTCGTACAGCGCGCGTGCGTCCTCGATGGTGCGACCGGCACCATCGAGCTCGCCGATCACGTGCTTGAGCTGGGCCTGCTCGCGCGTCGCCGCCTGGGCGCGCGCCGCGTCGTCCCAGAACGTGGGATCACCGGTCGCCGCATCGAGCTCGTCGAGTTTCTCGACCTTGCCCGCGTAGTCAAAGATGCCTCCGCAGCTCGAGCAGGCGGCTCGCGAGCGTGTCGAGACGCTCGAAGGCCTTGCCATGCTCGGGCAGCGGAGGGGTATTGCCCTGCTGTTCGTTCACGGCCCCGTTCTAGCACGCCGCGGTCGGCCACGGCAGCGCGCCCGTCACGGGTCCGGGACGCTTCGCTACACCTCGACGATGCGCAGGGCCCGGCGGCCGGCGCCGGCGGTGGGTCGGATCGGGTAGTTGCCGGTGAAGCACGCGTCGCAGTAGCCGAAGCCAGGACGCTCGCGCACCGCCGCTCGGAGCCCCTCGGGGCTGAGGTAGCCCAGGGAGTCGGCCTCGATGCTCCGGGCGATCTCGTCGATGCTGTGGCTCGAGGCCACGAGCTCGGCACGCGTCGGCGTGTCGATGCCGTAGTGGCACGGCCCGTTCACCGGCGGCGACGAGATCCGCACGTGGACCTCGCGCGCGCCGGCGTTGCGCACCAGCCGGGCGATCTTCCGCGACGTGGTGCCGCGGACGATCGAGTCGTCGACGACCACCACGCGCTTGCCCGCGACGACCTGCGGCACGGCGTTCAGCTTCAAGCGCACGCCGAAGTGGCGGATCGAGTCCATCGGCTCGATGAACGTGCGCCCCACGTAGTGATTGCGGATGAGGCCCATCTCGAAGGGGATGCCGCTCTTGCGCGCGTAGCCCAGCGCCGCCACCACGCCGGAATCCGGCACCGGGATGACGACGTCGGCGTCGACGGGGTGCTCGATCGCCAGCTGCTCGCCCATCGCGACCCGGGCCTCGTAGACGCTGACGCCGTCGAGCACGGTGTCGGGCCGGGCGAAGTACACGTGCTCGAACACGCAGAACCGCCGCGGCTGGGGCGGGCGGACCACCCGCGTGGGGCCCGACGCGTCGATCACGAGGATCTCGCCCGGCTCGATATCCCGGACGAACTCGGCCTCGATGAGATCGAACGCGCAGGTCTCGGACGCGACCACCCAGCTGCCCGGGTGCGACCGGAGCCGACCCAGCACCAGGGGCCGGAAGCCGTACGGGTCGCGCACCGCGATGAGCTTGTCCTCCGTCGTGATGACGAAGCTGTACGCGCCCTGGATCTGATCGAGGGCGTCACCGAGCTGCTCGAGGACCGACGCGTGGCCGGAGCGCGCCATCAGCTGCAGCACGACCTCGGTGTCGCTCATCGACGTGAAGATCGCCCCCTGCCGCTCGAGCTCGTCGCGCAGCGGGGCCTCGTTGACGAGGTTGCCGTTGTGCGCGAGGGCAATCGAGCGGCCGCGGAACTGGGCGGTCAGCGGCTGGATGTTCTTCACCAGCGAGCCGCCGGCGGTGGTGTAGCGCACGTGGCCGACCGCGATCCGCCCCGGCAGCTGATCGAGGAGCTCGCGCGTGAAGATCTTGCGCACGTGGCCCATGGCGCGCACGCCGTGGAGCATGCCGCCGTCGTTCGACACGAGGCCCGCCGACTCCTGACCGCGGTGCTGCAGCGCGTGCAGCCCGAGGTACGTCAGGTTGGCCGCTTCGGGGTGATCGAAGATGCCGAAGACGCCGCACATGCGGGCCAAGTACCACGGCGACGGTCCTGCGGCCACGCCGGCCGGCGTGCGCTCACACGAGCTGACGGACGACCCACTGCAGGATCGTGAGCGCCAGCGCAGCCCACGCCACCGACCGCGTGCGCTCGAACTCGATGCCCGAGACCACCTTGGTCGCCACCACCAGCAGGATGCCGTTGACGAGGCCCTGGATCAGCAGCACCGCCAGCGGACCGAGCAGCGCGATCGGGAGGATGAAGATGATCGACAGGATGACCAGCAGCAGCTTGCCCAGCAGCACGCTGAGCACGCCGCAGACCAGGCCGACCTTGAGCGCCGCGCCCATGCCCCGCACGCGGACGCCGGGGATGAGGGCCGGCAGCAGCAGGAGGCCGAGGGCGAAACCGAGTACCGATGCGATGAGCTGTGGCATGACGAGACCCCGCCGGTGCGCGCAGGCGCAGCTCGACTGTAGCGCACCGCGACCGTCGGGGCCCCTACCCCATTCCCCGGCGCCACCCCCCGCTCTGCGGGGCCGTGCGCGGGGCCGGACGTGCGCAGCGCCGGCCGGAGCCGGGCCTCACGCCACGCCGAGGTTGCGCGCCAGGCGTTCGAGCGGTGGCGCCCGATCGGGCACGAACGGTCGACCGGTCACCGTCTCGACGGTCTCGATGTAGCGCTGCGCCGCCTCGACGCGGATCTCCGGCGACAACGGCGGCGGCGTGCCCTCGCCCGAGAAGCCGCGCGACACCAGCCACCGCCGCAGGAACTCCTTGTCGAGCGAGCGCGGGTCCTCGCCCTTCGACATCGCGTCGGCGTAGCCGTCGGCGTACCAGTAGCGCGAGCTGTCCGGCGTGTGGATCTCGTCGATGAGCAGGACGCGGCCATCGGGCGCCACGCCGAGCTCGTACTTGGTGTCGGCGAGGATGAGGCCGCGCTCGAGCGCCTTGGCCTGACCGAACGCGAACAGCTCGAGGGCGCGACGCTCGAGATCCGCGAACGACTCCGGCGTGACCAGTCCGCGGCGGAAGAGCTCGTCCTTCGACACGCTCTCGTCGTGCGCACCCTTGGGCGCCTTGGTCGACGGTGTGACGATGTTGTGCGGCAGACGCTCGTGCTTGCGCAGGCCCTCGGGCAGCGCGTGCCCACAGAACGTCCGCTCGCCCCGCTCGTACGCGCGCCAGATGCTCGTGCTGCTCACGCCGGTGAGGTAGCCGCGGACCACGATCTCGACGGGGATCGGCACGCACTCGATCGCGACGATCGCCTGGGGATCCGCCACGCGCAGCAAGTGATGCCCGAACAGCGGCGCGGCGAGCTCGAACCAATGGGTGGCCAGGGTGTTGAGCACCTGGCCCTTGAACGGGATCGTGCCGAGCACGACGTCGAACGCCGACACGCGATCGGTGACGACGATCGTGCGCTCGTGGTCGCGGGTGAAGTTCTCGCGGACCTTGCCGCTGTAGCGCTTGCCGAGGCGATCGAAGCGCACGTCGAGCTGATCGAGCGCGCACTGCGGCGCGAGGGCCTCGTGGAGAACGGCGGCGTCGACGGGCATGGTCGGGGCGACAGTACCGCGCGGGATGCCGGCCCGGCGACCGCGATGTTCCGCGCGCGGCGCTCGGCCAGGAGTCCGCCGGTCAGCCGGTCTCGGCCAGATCCAGACAGCAGCGGAAGCCGGTGCTCGGCGAGGTCGCGCCCGGCCCGGGCTGCGTCCGCGAGTCGCACGACGGTCCGCGCGTGGTGCTGTCGCCCCCGAGCACCGCGCCGTCCTCGACCCACTCGCCGACGTTGCCCTCGAGGTCGTACACACCCGACGGCGTGACGCAGCCGTCGCGCGCACCGGTGCGGCTCAAGTCCTGGATCTCGCCCGAGGGCGCGGCGCCGTTGCAGCGATCGTTCTCGGCCCGCGAGCCGTAGGGGTGCCGCCAGTTGCGGGGCCCACGGCAGGCCGCGCGCCACTGCTGCGCGGTGCAGAGCCGTGCGCCGCGCTCGCGGCACACGGAGCGGGCCTCGTCGAGGCTCACGCGCGTCTGCGGGATCTCGCGCAGCCCGGGCGCCTCGGACTCGTCGATGCACACGCGCAGCCCCTCGATCGGGCGCATCGACTCGGGGCACTCGGCGAGCGGGGCCGCGGGCGAGCGCTTCGACGGCGGCGCCTCCTTCGGCTTCGCGTCCGTGGGTGCGTCGCCGTCGGTCGGGGGTGGCGCGGGCTCGCCCGCGAACAGCCGCGACAGTCCTCCGCGCTCGCGCGCCGCAGCGAGCGTGGCTCCGATCGCGAGCACACCGGCGGCGACCGCCAGGCTCCACGCGATCGCGGTGCCGCTGCGCTCACGGACGATCCGCGGCTGCGAGAGCTCGGCCGGGATGAGCTTCGGCGGCGCACGATCGACGGCGGGCACCGGCCGCGACGGCGTGCGATCGAGGCCGATCGAGAGCTCGCCCGAGGACTGCGTCCGAGCGCGCGAGGGCGACACGGGCGGCGTCTCGTCGAGGGACACCCGCGGGACGATCGGCTCGTCGGCGAGGCGCGACGGCTTCGCCACCGCGGGCACGACCTCGACGGGCGTCGGTTGGGGGATCGGCGTGGGCTCGCGCCGCCGCGGCGCCGGGAGCTCGGGGCGGAGCTCGAGGTCCGGCTCGGCCGGCTCCGTCGGGCGCGTGGGCACGACGTCGGGCAGCGGCGAGCGCTCGCCGACGAGGCGCCGCGTCCCGAGGCCGTCGACGGGCGTCGGCTCGGACCATGGCGCCGCGGACCGCCGCGTCAGCACCTCGTCGGGATCGGGATCGACATCGACGGCGCCGCCGACCTGCGGGGCCCCGGGAGCGTCGAGATCGAAGACCGCCGCCTCGGGATCCTCCCAGTCCTCGTCGTCGTCGTCGGGATCGCCGAGCGGGAGGTCGCGCGCGCCCTCGACCGAGCGCGGGTAGTGCTCGGGCGACGGGTCCGGCTCGGCCTCGTCGGGCATGTCGAACTCGCCGGAGACCGCCACGTGGTCCATGGGCGCCGGCTGGTGCGGGCCGGTCCGCACGCGCGTCCGCACCAGGGCCACGCGCCCGAGCGCCTCGACGCTGCGCCGGTCGGCGACGCTCGCGGGCTCGAGCTCGGGGATCGGACCCTCGGCGGGAACCGGCTCGGCCGCCTCGTTCAGGTACTGCTCGGCGAGCTCGCGCCAGCGCTCCGAGGTGTCCGGCGACGCGTTCGGGTCGCCGGTACTCGACGACGCGGTGACCGGCGGCGCCGCGTCCCCGCCATCGTGGTCTTGCTCGTCGTCGTCGTCGTCGGGGCCGAGCACGAGCAGCTCGACGATCTCGTGCGGGCCTCCTCCGTGGCTGGGCTCGGTTGGCGCGACGGCCGGCTCGTTGAGCTCCGCGAACGAGAACTCGCTCGACTCCGACGGCAGCGGCGTGTGCGGGGGGTCGCCGGGGAGCCCGAAGCGCGCCTCGGACGACGCGTCGACGACCGGCGGCAACGCCGACGGAGTGCCGAGGATCTCGCCGAGCCGCGCGAGCAGCACGTCGCCCCGCTGCGGACGCAGCTCCGGGATCGACTCGAGCGCGGCGCGGACGAGCTCGCGCAGCGGATCGGTCTCGTCGCTCTCCTGCAGCATCGCGATCGCGTCGCTGCCGGAGGTGCCCGTCAGCAAGCACGCGACCGCCGTGCCCCAGCCGAAGACGTCGCTCGCCGGCGAGACCTCGCCGCCGGCGCGCAGCTCGGGGGCCACGGCGTCGCCGCCCAGCGGCCGCAGCCGCGGGGCCAGGCGATCGGGCGCGCAGTGCCCCGCGATGCCGTACTCCCACGTCCACCAGCGGGTGCCGTCGTGGATCACCGTGGTCGGCGTCAGCAAGCCGTGCACCGCACCGCGTCGGTGGAGCTCGGCGAGCGTCCGCGCGAGCTCGTAGGCGAGCGTCCGCGCACCGGCCTCGTCGACGCCCGACTCGGCGATCGCCGCGAGGGTCCGCGCGCCTTCGATCGCACGGTAACCGATGACGCAGAAATCAGCCTCGCGATCGACCAGCACGAGCGGCACCGCGCCGGGCACCGGGTTCGCCGCGAGCTCGCCGATGCCCGCCATGAACCGCGACACGTCGACGCTGCGCGGCAGCAACGTCCGCTCGATCGAAGCGAGCCACATCTTCGGCTCGGTCGGGCTGCGCGCCATGTGGATCGGTCCGAGGGCGAGCGCACCGAAGTGCATCGGGCCCAGCGCTTCGATCACGACGTTGCCGCAGATCGTATCGCCGCGACTCGGGCCCATCACGAGCGGATCGCCTCCCGGAAGGGCCCCGGTTCGGGACCGCCCTGCGCGCATCTGGGCACGTTCGCGAGGATATCAGGCCCACGCCCGCTGCAAAGCTCGAACGGCAAGCCGCGTCACTCGAAAAACGCGCCCGCGCGATGCTCAGCGACCGGTGCTGCCGAAGCCACCGGAGCCGCGGGCGGAGCCACCGTCTTCGGGCTCGCTCGACGCATCGTCGAAACCGAACACACACTCGAAGCTCGGCTGCACGACCGGCGCGATGACCAGCTGCGCGATGCGGTCGCCGTGGCGAATCTCGACGGACTCCTGCCCGAGGTTCACGAGCAGCACCTGCAGCTCGCCCCGATAGTCGGCGTCGATCGTGCCGGGGGCGTTCAGGACGGTCACGCCAGCCCGGGCCGCCCAGCCCGAGCGCGGGCGGACCTGGCCCTCGTAGCCCGGCGGAATCGCCAGCGCGAGCCCCGTGGGCACGCGCGCTCGGACGCCCGGCGGCAACGTCACGACCTCGTCGTCGAGGGCCGCCGCGAGGTCGAAGCCCGCCGCCCCCGCGGTCATCTGCGCCGGGGCGACGGCCCCGGTGCGCAGCTTGACGAAGCGAACGACGGGGCCCGCGGACGCCGATGGTCGGGGCTCGACGCTCACGCGCGGCTCCTAGCCGCGCATGTTCAGGACCTCGCTCGGGTCGACCCCGAACGCGGCCTTGCGCGACAGTCGGATCTTCCCGGTCGGGTCGATGTTGAGCACCTTCACCACCACCTCGTCACCCTCCTTGATGACGTCGGTGACGGCCTGCACGCGGCGGTTCTCGAGCTCCGAGATGTGCACGAGGCCATCGGTGCCCGGCAGGATCTCGACGAACGCGCCGAAGTCGGTCGTGCGGGTGACGACCCCGTGGTAGCAGGCGCCGATCTCGGCCTCGGCCGTGATGCCGGCGATGATCCGCTTGGCCTTCTCGATCGACTCCGGGTTGTCCGAGGCGATGGTGACGAGGCCGTGGTCGTCGATGTTGATCTGCGCGCCGGTCTGCTCGACGATGGCGCGGATCATCTTGCCGCCGGGGCCGATGATGTCGCGGATGCGGTCGACCTTGACCTGCACGGTGACGATGCGCGGGGCGTAGCGGCTGATGTCCGAGCGCGCCGCCGGGAGCTTCTCGAGCATCTGCCCGAGGATGTCGAGGCGGGCGATGCGGGCCTGCTCGAGGGCGTCCTCGAGGATCTGCCGGGTGAGCCCCTCGACCTTGATGTCCATCTGCAGCGCGGTGATGCCGGCCTTGGTGCCGGTCACCTTGAAGTCCATGTCGCCGAGGTGGTCCTCGTCGCCGAGGATGTCGGTGAGCACGGCGATCTTGCCGCCCTCCTGCATCAGGCCCATCGCGATGCCGGCGACGGGCGCCTTGATCGGCACGCCCGCGTCCATCATCGCCAGACAGCCGCCACAGACCGACGCCATCGAGCTGGAGCCGTTCGACTCCATCGTGTCGCTGACGATGCGCACGACGTAGGGGAACTCCTTGGCGTCGGGCATGACCCAACGCAGGGCCCGCTCCGCCAGGGCACCGTGGCCGATCTCGCGGCGCGAGCTGCCGCGCAGCGGCTTGACCTCGCCGGTGGAGTACGGCGGGAAGTTGTAGTGGAGCATGAACGTGCGCTTGACGTCGCCCCGCAGGGTGTCGAGGCGCTGCGCGTCGTACTCGGTGCCCAGCGTGCAGGTCGCGTAGGCCTGGGTCTCGCCGCGCTGGAACAGCGACGAGCCGTGCGGGCGCTCGTAGGGGTGGATCTCGATGTGCAGCGGGCGGATGTCCGCGGTGCCGCGGCCGTCGATGCGGACGCCGCTCTCGATCACGTTCTTGCGGACGATCTTCTTCTCGAGCTTGGCCAGCGCGCTGTCGATCTCCTCGAGGCGAGTCGGGTGCGTCGCGAGGAACTTCTCGCGGGTCTCCTTCTCGATCGCGGCGATGGTGTCGCGGCGCTCGTGCTTGCCCTTGATCGCGAACGCGGCGCGCATGCGGGCGTCGGCCGAGCCCATGACCTCGGCGAGGAAGGCCTCGTCGACGGCCGGCGGCACGAAGGCGCGCTTGGGCTTGCCGGCGCGCTCGCGGAGCCGATCCTGCAGCTCGATGAGGGGCTTGGCGGACTCCTGCGCGAACATCAGCGCGTCGAGCATGTCGGACTCGAGCACCTGGTTGCCGCCGCCCTCGACCATCACGATCGCGTCGCGGCTGACACCGACGACCAGCGAGATGTCCGCGGCGAGGGTCTGCTCCCACGTCGGGAAGGCGATGAGCTTGCCGCCGACCCGCGCGACGCGGATGCCGGCGATCGGGCCGGCCCACGGCGCGTCCGAGATCGTGAGCGCCGCGGAGGCGCCGGTGATCGACAGGACGTCGGGCTCGTTGACCTTGTCGTGCGACAGCACGTGGCCGATGATCTGGGTGTCGAAGCGGTAGCCCTTGGGGAAGAGCGGACGCACCGGGCGATCGATGACGCGGCACGTCAGGATCTCGGCCTCGGTGGGACGTCCCTCGCGCTTGAAGTAGCCGCCGGGGATCTTGCCGCCGGCGAACGCGTTCTCGCGGTACTCGACCGTCATCGGCAAGAACGGGAGGTTCTTCGGCTCGGACGACGTGCCTGCGGTGACCAGCACCGCCGTGTCGCCGAGCGACACGATGACGGAGTTGGACTGCTTGGCCATGCGGCCGGTTTCGATCGAGATGCGGGCTTCGCCGACCTGACAGGTCTCGGTGATCTTGTTCATGACGAACTCCTGGAACTCTTGGGGGTGGATGGGCCCACGCGCGCGGCGACGCGATCGGGCGTCGACCCACACGGGCGCACGGAGACGGCGACGCGTACGCGCGCCGAAACGGCAACGGGCGCCTCGCTGGTGTGCGGGCGCCCGTCGTCGGAGGTCACTTGCGGATGTTGAGCGAGGCGATCACCGTGCGGTATCGCTGGAGGTCCAGCCCGCGGAGGTAATCGAGCAGTCGCCGTCGTTGTCCGACGAGCTTGAGCAGGCCGCGACGCGAGTGGAAGTCCTTGCGGTGCGTGCGGAAGTGCTCGGTGAGGTACACGATGCGCTGGCTCATCAGCGCGATCTGGACCTCGGGCGAACCCGTATCGGTGGGAGTGCGCCGAAACTTGCCGATGGTCTCGGCCTTGCGGTCGTTGGAAAGCATGTTCGAAGGCGTCCTGGTTCGCCGACCCCGTGGCCGGCGTCAACGTTGTCTAGTGCTGTTGGCGCGGAGAATCCTCGCGGGGGGTCGCTTTGTCAAGCCTCGACGGGCCCGTCGCCCGCCCCGGAGCCGGTGCCCGCGGGGGCGGCGTCCGGGCGGTCCGGCGCGGCCGTCGGGTCGAGGACGCGGAGGGGCCGAACGCGCCCCGCGGGGCCCGGATCGACGCGGGCGATGACCCACGGGCCCTCGGACGCGGGGCCCGGGCCCGCCACGAGGGCCAGCCGTCCGGGCGCATCGGGGCCGCTCGCCGGCGCGTCGGGGAGGTCCAGGCCGGTGAACGCGATCTCGGCGGGATCGAGGTCGAGGCCGTTGCACAGCCGCGCGAACCGGAGCGGGTCCGCCATGTGGCCGCGGGCCCAGGCCGCGGGCGCAGCGACGGGGACCGGGAGCAGGGCCGCCCGGAGGCGGGCCGCGAGGGTGCCGTGGTCGGCCCCGTCCGTGGGGGCGAGGCGATGACGCGGCTTGCCGTCGGGGCGCGTGCCGCCCTCGACCGCGACGATGCCCCCCGCCGCCGCCGCGGCCTCGATGCCGAAGGCCCCCGTGCGCAGCCGTCGGAGACCGGCGAGGTGGGCGGGGAGACCGACGAGGGCACCGAGGTGCTCGGCGAGGGAGCGGACGTACGTGCCCTTGCCGACCTCGAACGTCGCGCGCAGGACCTGGGCCTCGGCGTCGATGCCCTGCAGCACGGCCCCGTGGACGAGCATCGTGCGCGGCGGCAGCTCGAAGTCCTCGCCGGCGCGGGCGCGGGCGTGGGCGCGCACGCCGTCCACCCGCACCGCGGAGACGCGCGGCGGTGGCAGCTCGAGGGGTCCGCGGAGCTGCCCCAGGGCCGCGGCCGCCCGCGCCAGATCGGCCCCGTCGACGGCCGCCGTCACCAGGGTCTCGCCCTCGGCGTCGGCCGTGGTCGTCGAGCGTCCGAGCGCGATGGCGGCGGCGTAGACCTTGTCGTCGTCGGTCAGCCACGGCACCAGCTTGGTCGCCTCGCCGACGCAGACCACGAGCACGCCCGTGGCGGCGGGGTCCAGCGTCCCGCAGTGGCCGACGCGGCGCTCGCCCAGGACCCGACGCACCCACGCCACGACCTCGTGCGAGCTCGGGCCCGCCGGCTTGTCGAGGACGAGCACGCCGTGGTCGCGGCCAGTGGAGCGGCCGGCCACGGTCAGGGCCCGGACGACGCGGGCGCGTCGTCGTCGGAATCGCCGTCGTCGGAATCGCCGTCGTCGGAATCGTCCTCGTCGTCGGGGGCGTCGGAGTCGTGCGACTCGGCCGCGTCGGGCACCGCCGGTGCCCCGGTGGCTGCCGACTCCACCGCGATCTCCGCGAGCACGCGCTCGATCGTCCGCCCCTGATCGACGCTGTCGTCCCGCTCGAAGCGCAGGCTCGGCGTCCGCTTGAGGTTCAGCTTGGGGCCGAGGGCCGCACGGATCGCGCCGGCCCCCGCGTTGAGACCCGCGAGGACCCGCGGGACGTTCACCGCGTCGCCGAGGGCATCGACGAACACGCGCGCGCTCCCGAGGTCGGGGGCGACGCGCACCGCAGTGATCGAGATCGCCGCGATGGGTTGGATCCGCGGGTCACGGAGGTCCCCACGCAGCAGCATCCCGGCGATCTCTCGCCGGAGCATCTGCTCGACCCGGTTGGTCCGCGTGCTCACGCGGCCCCCATGGGACGCACGCGAGCCCCCGCGCGGGGGGCTGGGCGTGCGTCACCGCGGCAGTGCCCGCGGCGGTAACCGCGGCAGTGGACTGCGCGCGGCATCTACAGGCTCGGCGTGATGGCCTCGACCTCGAAGGCCTGGATGACGTCGCCCTCTTGGACGCCGGGGAACCCATCGACCACGATGCCGCACTCGAAGCCGTCCTTGACCTCTTTGACGTCGTCCTTGAAGACGCGCAGCGAGTGGATGGTGCCGCTGAACAGCACCTTGCCCTGACGGACCACGCGGACGTGGCTGGAGCGCTGGATGATGCCGCGGGTGACGCGGCAACCGGCGACCACACCGAGGCGGGGGATCGGGAACAGCGCGCGGACCTCGGCCTCGCCCTGCTCCTTCTCGCGGTACTCCGGCTCGAGCATCCCGATCATCAGCTCGCGGCACTTGTCGGTCGCCGCGTAGATGACCTCGAACGTGTGGATCGCGACGCCCTCGGCCTCGGCGACCGGGGCCGCCTTGCCGGTGGTCTTCACGTTGAAGCCGAAGATCACGGCGTCGCCGGCCCTCGCGTACTTCACGTCGGTCTCGTTGATCTGACCGACCTCGGCCTTGATCACCTCGACCTTGACCTTGTCGGTCGACAGGTCCTCGAGCGCCTGCTTCACGGCCTGGGCCGAGCCCTGGACATCGGCGCGCAGGACGATCTTGACGACCGCCGTCTTGCGCCGCTGCAGGAGCTCCTGGATCGACGGACCGGTGCGGACGCTCTCCTTGCGCCGCCGCTGCTCGCGACGGTGCGTGATGAGCGTCTTGGCGTCGCGGTCGCTCTCGACGACGTTCACCGGGTCGCCGGCGGCGGGCACGGTGTCGAGGCCGAGGACCTCGACCGGCGTGGACGGGCCGGCCTCGGTGAGCTTGCGCCCGCGGTCGTCGAAGATGCCGCGGACCTTACCGGACGCCTCGTCGGCGACGAGCATGTCGCCGACCTTGAGCATGCCGGACTGCAGCAGCACGGTCGCGACCGGGCCGCGGCCCTTGTCGATGCGGGCCTCGAGCACCACGCCGGTGGCGCGGCCCTCGTGGGGCGCGACGAGCTCGAGCACCTCGGCCTGGAGCACCAGCTGCTCGAGCAGGCGATCGATGCCGACGCCGGTCTTCGCCGAGACCTCGACGATCGGGACCTCGCCGCCGAACTCCTCGCCGACGATGCCGTACTCCATCAGCGCCTGCTTGACGCGGCCGGGGTTGGCCTCGGGCTTGTCGATCTTGTTGATCGCGACGACGATCGGGACATCCGCGTCGTTGGCGTGTTTGATGGCCTCGACGGTGGTCGGCATGATGCCGTCGTCCGCCGCGACCACGAGCACGACGATGTCGGTGACCTGGGCGCCGCGCGACCGCATGGCGGTGAACGCCTCGTGGCCGGGCGTGTCGAGGAAGACGACGTCGCCGCGCGGCGTCTCGACCTTGTAGGCGCCGATGTGCTGGGTGATGCCGCCGGCCTCGCCCGCGGCGACCCGCGCCTCGCGGATCTTGTCGAGGAGCGACGTCTTGCCGTGGTCGACGTGGCCCATGATGGTCACGATCGGCGCGCGGTGTTCCATCTCGCCGGCGTCGGCGCTGCCGACGATCGAGCCCTCTTGGAACGCGACGTTCTCGACGGTGTAGCCGAACTCCGCAGCGACGACCTCGGAGGTCTCGGCATCGATCGCGTGGTTGATCGTCAACCCGCGCAGACCCATGCCCCACAGCGTGCGCAGCACGACCGAGGCCTTCTGGCCCATCTGGTGGGCCAGATCGGAGACCTGGATGGCCTCGTCGATGCGGATGCGCTTCTTCTCGTCGCTCATCTCGGCGGTCGACGAGCGGCCACCGGGCATGCCCTTGCCGCCGAGCGGCTTGCGGGTCATCTTGCGGCGACGGGCCTGGGCCTGGACCCGCTCCTCACGCTGCTTGCGCTGCGTGGCGCGGCCCTGCTTGCCCTCCTCGCTGACGTCCGTGATGATGACCTGCTGCTTCTTCCGGCTCGCGGCGAGCGGGATGAAGCCGAGGATCTTCGGCTCGGAGCGCTGCGAGGCGGCGCCGACGATGACGCCGTCCTCGTTGCGGACGACGCGGCTGCGGCCATCGGGGCCGGTCTGGCCGGGGCCCGAGACGATCGGGGCCGGCGGGGTGGCCGGGGCGGGCGTCGCCGAGGTCGGGGCGCTCGCCGCGACGGGGGCAGCCGTCGGCGTCGGCGTGGACGCGACCGGGCGCGGCGCGGGGTCGGCCGGGCGCGGCGACGAGGTGCTCGGCCGGGCCTGCGACGACTGCGGCGAGGGGGCGACCGGGCGCTCCTCGACCGCGGGACGCTCGAGCCGCGAGGCCATGCCCGTGGCGAAGCGACGCGTGCCGCGGGGCAGCTCGATGCGCGTGCCGACCGCGGGGCCGCGCTCTCCACCGCGCCCCTCGTCCTCCTTGGAGCTGGAGTCACCGCCACCGGCGTGCGACGACGACGGGGGCGCCGACATATGGGCGGGACGCTCGACGGGCGAGCGCGTGACGGGGGCGGAGGCGGATGGGCTGGACACGGTCGACGGATGGGGACGCGAGGGCAACGACGGACGCATCGCCTGGCTGGTCGGGGGCTGGAACGGCCGCGGGGGGGCCTGCCGGGCCAGCTCGGTCGCCGCCGCAGCAGCCGCAGCCGCGGCGGCTGCCTCCTCGGCGGCCTCTTCTTCGTCACGACGCTTCTTCACGACGTCGGCGCGACGTCGGATCACCTGCGGCGCGCGTGGATCATGACCGCTGGGCACGGACGACGCCGAGGGGCCACCATGGGCGGAGGGAGCAGAGGGAGCCGACGGGGCCGACGGGGACACCGTCGGACGCGTCACCACGGGCCGCGGCGCCGGGCGTGCCGCAGGCGGTGCACCCATCGCTGCTCGCACGCGCGTCACCTCGTCGGGTGACAGCGTGCTCATGTAGTTCTTGATCTGGATTCCAAGACCCCGGATGGCTTCCTCCAGGGTCTTGTTGTCCTTGTCGAGTTCGCGGGCGAGCTCGTAAACGCGGACTTTCGACATGGTTCACGACACCTCCCCCGCGGCGAGCTGTTGCTGCAACGCGGTGAACGCGGACAGTCGCGGGGTCGGGCATGCGCCCGAGCTGCGACGAAGGACATCGAGACGGGTGTTCGCGGCGTCGCACAGCGACTGCCACAGCGCACCGACCTCCGGCTCACGCACCGCGAGCCCCCGGGGGCCAGCGAGCGCCCGCGAGAAGGCCCGGCGACGCGCGCCGATCTCGACACACGGACGCGAAGGATGCACCCACGCGGAACGACCCGCGCGACGCCCCTCGAGATCCGCAACGACGACACCATCGCTGCGACGACGCAGCCTCAACAGCGCCGATGCGGCCGCGCTCTCGCGACAGCCGACGCATGTGCGCTCAGGTTCAGACCGACTCACTCGTCACCCCCAGTCGAAGCGTACGGGGCCGAGTCGGCACGCGACTGCGGATACGCGACCTCGAGTTTGATGTTGCCGCTCGCCGCGTCGTTGGCGATCTCGATGATCGCCTCCGCACGGTCGAGCGTATCGACGCCCGGCATCGACGCGAGTTCCTCCGCATCGGCGACCGCCAGGTCGCGGAGGCCACGCCAGCCGTTCTGGAACAGCAGCAGCGCCAGGTCCTCGCCGACGGCGGGGATCGCTGCGATCTCGGCGAGGCTTCGCCGCTCCATCTCGCGGATCTTGCTCTCCGAGTGGATGTCGATACGCCAGCCCGTCAGCCGCGAGGCGAGCCGCACGTTCTGACCCTTCTTGCCGATGGCCAGCGAGAGCTTGTCGTCGGGGACGATGAGCTCCATCGTGTGGCGCTCGGCGTCGATGAGGACGCGCGAGACCTGGGCCGGCTGGATCGCGTTGCACACGAAGCGCGCGGGATCCTCGTTGAACGGCACGATGTCGATCTTCTCGCCGCGGAGCTCCTGGACCACGGCCTGGACCCGGCTGCCGCGCATGCCGACGCAGGCGCCGACCGGGTCGACGTCGCGATCGCGGCTGGACACCGCGATCTTCGAGCGGGCGCCGGGCTCGCGGGCGCAGGCCTCGATGCGGACGATGCCCTCGAAGATCTCGGGGACCTCGTGCTCGAACAGCTTCTCGACGAGGCCCCGATGCGTGCGCGACAGGATGATCTGCGGGCCGCGGGCCGACTTGTCGACGTCCTTCACGTACGCGACGATCCGGTCGCCGGGCCGCAGCGACTCGCGCGGGACCTGCTCGCGGACCGGGAGCACCGCCTCGGCGCGGCCGTTGTCGACCTCGACGATGATGGCGCCGCGCTCGAACCGGCGCACGGTGCCGGTCATGAGCTCGCCCTTCTTCTCTTTGTAGGCGTCGAAGAGGTTCTCGCGCTCGGCCTCGCGGACGCGCTGGATGATGACCTGCTTGGCGGTCTGCGCGGCGATGCGGCCGAAGCCCTGCCCGCCCAGGCGCAGCGCCTCGAGCTCGGGGTAGTCCTTCAGCTGCTGCTCGGCGCGCTTCTTGTCCGCCTCGAGATAGAAGATCTGGAAGAGGAGTTCGTCGCCCGGCTCGGCCTCGAGGCCGGCGCGCTGGGCCTGCTCGAGGGTGATCTCGCGGTTCTCGTGGTCGATCTCCTCGACGACGTACAGCACCTGGAACAGGTTGACGTTGCCGGTCTCGGGGTCGAACTGCGCCTCGATCTCGCGCTCCTCGAAGACCTTCTTCGCGGCGGCGAGGACCGCCTGCTCCACCGTTTCGGTGAGCACCTGGCGAGAGATGTTCTTCTCTCGACAGACCTGATCGATGACTGCGCTGAGGTTTACTGGCTCGTCCATGTTCTCACCCGCGATTCACTGCTTTTTGCGACGCCGACCGGCCGCCCCCCGGGACTCGAGTCCCGGGCTTCGCGCGCGCCTGGGGAGCCTGCGGGGGCTCGTAAACCAGGTTGGCGCGACGGATGAGCGACAGGGGAATCTCGTGCACGGCGCCGTCCTCGGCGACGAGCGACACGCGGCCGTCGCGGTCGTCGTCGGGATCGCTGCCCGGTGCGGTGTCCACGATGCGACCGTGGAACGTCTTTTGCGGCGTGGCCGGATCGAGCGGCGCGTGGGTCCGCACGGTGGCGCGGGCGCCCTTGTGGAGATCGAACTGGCTGCGCCGCGACAACGGACGCTCGACGCCCGGGGACGAGACCTCGAGGACGTAGGGCGCGTCGAGCAGGGCGCGGAGGGATGCCGACGACGCGTCGTCACCGTGCTCGGCGGCGTCGAGGGCGTTGCCGAGGATCGGCGAGAGGCGAGCGCAGTCGTCGAGGGTCATCCCGCCCTCGCGATCGAGGTACAGCCGCACCACGCGGGGCCGCGCCGTGGAGGCCCACTCGAGGTGCACGAGCACGAACCCCATCGTCACGACGACGGGGCCGACGACGTCTTCGAGCAGTCGAACCGCCGCGCGCCCACTCTCGAGGGTGTCGGCCGGAGACGTGCTCGCGTCGTCGGAGGGCTCCGCGTCGCGGTCGATGTCGAGGGGGTCGGGCATGGGTGTCGATACAAAAAAAGAGTGGGGACCCGAGGGCGCCCACTCTCGTGCTCTGCGCGCCTGATTCGGCCCTTCGATAGCACAGCGAAAATCGGTCCGCAAGCGCGCCTGGGGGCGCGAACTCGGGGATTGCGGTCCCGCGTCGGCCTGCGTGCGCGGCCGCCGGGTCGGATCTCCACCGCCGACGGGGCGCGGTGTGACCCCCTCGGAACACGATTCTCGGCCCCGTGGATGGCGCCTCGGGGTGCGTGGCCTACCCGTCCGTGGCCTGCCCGGGTGGGCGGCGCTACCGTGGGCGCGTGGAGCCGATCCGAGCCGCCGTCGCCCAGCTGCGCGCCACCTCCGACCACGCGGCGTGCATGCGCGACGCGGCGGCGGCGTGCGTCGCCGCGGCAGATCGCGCGGCCGCGCTGGTCGTCCTGCCGGAGAACTACGCCGGGATCGCGCCACGCGGGGCGCCGTGCACCTGGGCGTTCGACCCCGACCGACCGCAGGACGCGACCGCCCTCGCACCGCTGTGTGAGGTGAGCGCACGCCGAGGGATCTCGATCATCGCCGGCGGGACGCCGGAGCTCGCCCCGGGTGGCCGCCGCTTCAACACGGCGGCGGTCGTGGTCGGCGGTCGGGTCGTCGCGCGCTATCGGAAGCTCCACCTCTTCGACGCCGACGTGCCGGGTCAGCCCCGCCTGCGCGAGAGCGACGAGGTCGCCCCGGGCGACGGCGCGGTCCTGGTGCGCACGCCGGCTGCCGCGATCGGCCTGTCGATCTGCTACGACCTCCGCTTCGCCGAGCTGTACCGCGCGCTGGTCGACGCGGGCGCCGAGCTGCTCACGATCCCCGCGGCGTTCACCGCCCCGACGGGCGAGGCCCACTGGGAGGTCCTCGTCCGGGCCCGGGCGATCGAGACCCAGTGCTTCGTGCTCGCCGCTGCCCAGCACGGCGAACACGGCAGCGGCCGACGCAGCTGGGGGCACGCGATGATCGTCGATCCGTGGGGGCGCGTCCTGGCGGAGGCAGGTGAGCGCGATACGATCGTCGTCGCGGATCTCTCACCGGCGGTGCTGGAGCAGGCGCGCGCGGCCGTGCCGTGCCTGCGTCACCACGTCGATCCCCGCCGGCTCGCGGTCACGCGCGTCGACGTCACCGCGCCCGGCGAGTGAGTTGCGGATGAACGCGGAGCGTTCACCCGCGACGAAGGCAAGGAGCGAAGCGATGGAGGGATAGGAGGCTCCGGCGGGCTTTGCCCGACGGAGGG
>LNFB01000184.1 GCA_001464385.1 Deltaproteobacteria bacterium Ga0077550
GGCCGTCCCTTCCCATTGCTTGGTAGGTTGCTAGCGCCGCCGGGCGATCCGCCGGGCCAGCGCGCGGTACAACCCACCGGCGCCGGGCCAGTCGATCGGGCACACCTCGTGGACCGTGCCATCGGCGAGCTCCACGACCACGACCTCGAACACGGGCGGCGGGCGGACCTCGAGATCCACGCGGCGGAGCTCCGCGACCTTGACCCGGTGCCGGCGGCCGCGCTCCTGCAGTGTCAGCGTCCCGCCGAACAGCGACGCTGCCCGCGGCAGTCGGGCGATGAAGAACGGACGGATCCACACCACCACGCCGAGCACCGCCAGCGCGAGCGCCACCCGCACCAGCTCGTGGGAGCCGAACGCGAAGCGGATCCACGCGGCGGGGAGCCGCACGAGCAGGACGACGAGGGCGCACAGCAGGATCACGAGCCACGACGCGGCGACGGCGACCGAGCCGGTCCAGTCGAGGGGGCGCGCCGCGCGAATCGGGGGGCCGAGCACGAGGGTGGCAGTGTAGCGCGGCGACGCCGGGCCAGCGCCCGTCTTGCGGCGCGGTCGGCCCGTCCCAGGGCGCTGTTGCCCCGGTCGCGCCGCTGCTAGGCTGAACTCCGCATGATTCGTGTGATCCACTGGGCCGCCGCGGTCGCGCTCGTCTCGGTGTCGTGGAGCTGTGTCGACGACTCCTGCACGTTGATCGCGTGCAACGACGTGTCGGTCGTGAGCCTGCCGCCCGGACTCGTCGAGGGTCCCTACGACCTCGAGGTCGTCGTCGGAGAGTCCACGCTGCGGGCGCGGTGCCTGCAGCCGGCCTCGCCGGAGGCCGCCGAGAACTCGCCCGAGCTCGACTGCGACACCACGACCTTCGAGATCACCGCGGAGCCCGGCACCAGCGTGCGCGAGATCCAGGTGACCATCATCGACGTCGACACGGAGGAGACGCTCGCGGCCGCCATCAACGTCGCCCTCGACGCGGTCGGTGAAGAGACGCCCAACGGGCCCGACTGCCCGCCGGTGTGTTTCGTCCGCAACGGCGCGCTCACGGTCGCCGGCGGCGACTGACGTCGACGCGCGCGACCGCGACCTCGCGATCACTCGAAATAGACCGCGAGCGAGTACGATCCGCCGTCGATGCCCACCTGGTCGACGGCGAGGTAGTACTCGGAGCCAGGGGCGTCGAAGTACCAGTTGAGCGACGTCGACGAGTTGACCGTCCCCGTCGCGCACGTCAGCTCCGAGACGCCGGCGCAGTTGGTCCGGAGGCTCAGCACCGGCGCCATGCCGTTCGTGCCGCTGATCTCGGCCGTCATCCCGCCGACGTACGTCGTCTGGATCGGGAAGATGTTCTCGCGACCGGGGCCGCCGCACAGGCCGTCCGCGGTGCCCTGCCCCTTGCTGAACTCGTTGAACCAGACGAAGGACCCGCCGGGCTGCTGCAGGATGACCTCTTCGTGGATCGTGCACTGATCGAGCGTCGGCCAGCCGAAGATCACGTTGAAGGCGAAGTTGCCCGAGGCGCCGGCGTCGCTGTCGACGATGATGCTGTAGCTGTGCCCCGCGATCGCGAGGAAGTGCCGCGGCTGCTCGAAGAAGTCGTTGGCGCAGGTGACGGTGCGGCCCTCGCCGTCGGAGCACCCGTCCTCGACGATCCGCAGCGTCAGCGGGACGTCGGCGCTGACGAGCTGCAGGGTGACATCGGTGTTGTACGGGGCGACGAGGTTGTAGACCTGCTCGGGTCCGCTGTCCTGGCCGCACCAGCCGCGCTCGTGGTCGGCCCCGGAGAGCGTCCCCTCGATCGTGACGTTCTGCGGCGGCATCTCGATCGGCGCGTCGCAGGCCGAGGGGCCGGGGTCGGGGCCGGATTCCCCGCCCGATTCCGAGCCGTCACCGGTCTCGTCGATGAGGTCGCCTTCGAACAGCGGATCCGAGCGCAGACCGCAGCCAGCCAGCATCGCCGCAGCACCCACGATCGCAACGCCCGATCCCAAACGCATGTCATCCTTATTAGCATCGCCGGTTTTGTCGCGTCAAACCGCGAGGGGCCGTCGCTCACCCGTCGAGCGTGGTGAGGCCCTGGGTCGCGCCGGACGCCGGCCACAGCCGCTCGATGTGGAGCCGTGCCCGCGTCTGGCCGCGGAACACGTCGAGGACCGGGACGAACACGACCTCGATCGCGTCCCCCACGGCCGGTGTCCACAGGCCCGGCCCCGCCAGGCCGAAGCCGATGCCCTCGATCGCCGCGCGACCGTCCGAGAGGCGCAGCGAGACGTGCCGCTCCTTGAGCACGCGCACCGACTCGACCCGACCGGCCGTGGCGAAGCGCGGCGGGGAGAACCCGACGCCGAACGGCGCGAGGGCGGCGATCCGACGGCCGAGCTCGACGTCGATCGACGCCACGGCGAAGCGCCCATCGACCTCGTCGCGGGGCGCCTCGGGCGCCTGGCCGGCCGCGTCGCACGCCGCGGCGAACGCCTCGGCGACCGCGTCGATCCGATCGATGCGCACGGTGAGCCCCGCGGCCTCGCGGTGGCCGCCGAACCGCTCGAGCAGCGGCGCGCAGGCGGCGAGCGCCGCGCGGACGTCCACCCCGCCGTGGCTGCGCACCGAGCCCCGCGCAACCCCGGCGGGGGCGTCGATCGCGAGGACCATCGCGGGCTTCATGAGGCGCTCCGCGAGGGCGCCGGCGACCAGGCCGACGACGCCCGGTGCCCACGTCGGGTCGGCGACGCAGATCGCCCGCCGGGCCATCTGCACGGGGTCGACCAGGACGCGGGCGACCGCCTCCTCGACCGCGCGCTGCGACAGCGTGCGGCGCTGGTGGTTGAGCCCCTCGACCTGCTCGGAGACGGGCCCCGCCTCCGCCGCGGTGCGGGCCCGCAGCAGTCGTAGCGAGGGATCGGCCGCGCCGAGGCGACCGGGCGCGTTCAGACGCGGGCCGATCTTGAAGCCCACGGTGGTCTCGTCGATCGGGTTCTCGTTCCACGCGCCGGCGCGCTCGAGCAGCGCGCGCACACCGGGCCGCGGCGCGGTGCGGAGCAGCGCGAGCCCGCGGTGCACGAGCACGCGGTTCTCGTCGACGAGCGGCATCATGTCGCAGATCGTCGCGATCGCGACGAGGTCGAGCCAGCCGCGGGGGTCGGGCGCCCGCTCCTCGCGGGCCGCGAGCTGCGTCCGCAACGACGCGCACAGGTAGAAGGCGACGCCCGCCGAGCACAGCCCCTTGAACGGGAAGCCGCAGCCCGCCTGGTGCGGGTTGATGAGGGCGTCGCACGGCGGCATCTGCTCCGGCACCTGGTGGTGATCGATCACCACGCTGCGCATGCCTCGGGCGCGCACGCGCTCGAGCGCCGCGATGTCGCTCGTGCCGGTGTCGCCGACGAGCACGAGCTGGACGCCCGCGGCCGCGAAGGCGTCGGCGTCGACGTCCGAGAGCCCGTAGCCCGCGTCGCGGTGGGCGACGCGCGTCACGACCTGAAGGCCGATCCCCTCGAGGAACCCGGCGAGGATCGCCGCCGTGCAGACGCCGTCGACGTCGTAGTCGCCGAACACTCCGACGCGGACGCGGCGTCGACCCGCCCATGCCAAGAGGTCGAGCGCCGCGGGGAAGCCCGCCATCTGCTCCGGGGGCCGCAGGTCGCGGAGCTTGGGCGCGAGCGTCCGGGCGATCGCGGCGTCCTCCCGCACGCCCCGGCTCCGGAGCATGCGCAGCTCGAGCACGGACAGCCCGAGCCGAGCCGCCTGCACCGCGACGTCCGCTTCGTCCCCCGCGTCGCGCTGCGCGAGCGCGGGGATCGTGGCCGCGCCGGGCGGCGTCACTGCGGTCGACGCCGACGGCGTCGCGAGGCCTTCGGCACCGGGCCGTCGTCGCCGCCGTCGCCGGCATCGTCGCCCGCGTCCGCAGCAGAGGAGCGACCGAGCTCCACGGCCACGCGCGCCGGCTCGGCCTCGCCGTCGTCGTCGTCGCCCGCGGCGGCGCGATCGGCCTCGCGGACCTCATCGGCGGTGCGACCGCTCTCGTCGATCTCGCCGCCCTCCGCGGCGAGCACCGGGCGCTCGGTGCCCGCGGGCTCGCCGAGCGGGCCGTCGGAGCGCCACTGCAGGTGGCCCTTGCCGCCGTAGAACCGCTTGTTCACCCACAGGAACACGGGCGTGGCGATGAACAGCGACGAGTACGTACCGACCGTGATGCCGACGATGAGCGCGAACGAGAAGTCCGCGATCGATCCGCTCCCCATCACGTACGTCGCGAACACCGACAGTAGCGTCGTGCCGGACGTCAGGATCGTGCGGCTGAGCGTCTCGTTGAGCGCGCGGTTGGTCGTGACCTCGATGTCCTCGTCGCGGAACAGGGCGACGCGCTCGCGGACGCGGTCGAAGACCACGATGGTGTCGTTGATGCTGTAGCCGACGATGGTGAGGATCGCCGCGATCGTGGTGAGGTTGAATTCCTTCCACGTCAGGGCGAAGGCACCCACGGTGATGAACGCGTCGTGGGACAGCGCGACGATGCCACCGGGGGCGAACCGGAGGTCGAAGCGGATCATGACGTACAGGAAGATGAAGCCCATCGCGTAGAGCAGGGACTTCACACCGTCGATCTTGAGCTGATCGCCGACCTTCGCGCCGACGGTCTCGGCCTGGACGATTCTGCCGACGGTGCCGGCGCCGAACTCCGCGTCGATCTGCTCGGCGAGTCGATTGCCGACGCCCACGAGCGACACCTCGACCGGGACCTCACCCTCGCGGACCTCGAAGCCCTTGTCGACGGTGCCCTGGCACCCGGCCTCGTTGATCCGGCGGCTGAGCTCGGTCCACGGCGGCTCGGCGTCGTACTTGAGGAAGATCTTGCTGCCGCCATCGGGCTGGTGGAAGCCGAGTAGCTTGGCGCCGTCGAGCTCCGACACCGCCGCCTTGCACTTCTCGAGGGTGGCCGCGTCGATGCTGACGACCTCCTTGACGTTCAGCAGGACCTCGCCGTCGGCCCCCGGGACCGTGACGGCCTTGCTGCCCTCGTAGCCGAGGCGCTCGAGCGCGGCGCGGATGTCCTCGACGGGGACCTCCTTGGCGAGCTGCAGCCGCACCGAGGAGCCGCCGGCGAAGTCGACGCCCCAGTTGAGCGGCGCGCCACGGGTGACGACGTTGTAGCCGAGGAAGAACGCGGACAGCAGGAGGAGGACGAGCGATCCCCAGATGTACTTGCGGCGCTGCTCGACGAACGGGAAGTTCGTGCCGGGGCGGATGACCTCGTAGAACTTCTGCTTCGAGGCGGGGCGCGGGGCTTGCGTGTCCATCAGACCGACACCTTGTCGAACCCGCGACGGTTCGCCTGGAAGTCGAAGAAGATCCGGGTGCAGAACACACCGGTGAAGATCGAGGTCGCGATGCCGATGAGCAGCGTGACGGCGAAGCCGCGGATCGGGCCCGAGCCGTACTGCCACAGCACCAGACCCGCGATCGCGGTGGTGAGCTGGGAGTCGAGGATGCTGGTGAAGGCGCGGTCGTAGCCGGCCTCGATCGCCGCGCGGGCCGTGTAGCCGTCGCGGATGAACTCCCGCATGCGCTCGTAGATGATGACGTTGGCGTCGACCGCCATGCCGAGCGTGAGCACGATGCCCGCGATGCCCGGCAGCGTCAGCGTGGCGCGGAAGAACGCCATCGCCGCGAGCATGAGCACGACGTTCAGCACCAGGGCGAAGTTCGCGACCCAACCCGCGCGCCGGTAGTAGACGCCCATGAACAGGACGACCAGCACCAGGCCGATGATGAAGGCCTTGGCGCCCTGCTCGACCGCGTCGAAGCCGAGGTCCGCGCCGACGCGCATCTCGGATTCCTTCTGCAGGCGGGCGGGCAGCGAGCCGCTCTTCAGCACCTTGGTGAGGTCGTTCGCGGCCTCGCGGGCCGACTGACCGGGCGACGAGCCGAGCGAGATCCGGACGTGGCCGCCGGGGATCCGCTCGTTGAATACCGGGTCGGAGCGGACGAGCTCGTCGAGGATGATCGCCATCTTGCGACCGACGTTGCTGCCGGACATCTCCTCGAAGAGGTCGGCGCCGACGCGGTCGAGGGTGACGTTGACCTCGGGCTGCCCGCTCTGCTGGTCGAACCCGACCGAGGCGCTGACGATGCTCTCGCCGGTGACCTCGGCGCGCGCCTTGATGACGTAGGTGCGGTAGAGGTCCTCGGGCGGCTGGCCGCGCCGGGTCACGATCGGCGCCGGGCCGAACGCGATCTTCATGTCGGCGGGCAGGCGCCACTCCGGCGGCAGGCCGGCGAAGAAGTTCTCGAGGGTCTGCAGGTCCTTCGCGAAGTAGACGAAGGGCTCGCGCACCGTAGTGCCGCCCTCGCGGCCGTAGTCGGCCTCGATGTTGACCGCGATGCCCATGCCCTCGGTGACCTTGCCGGCCTCGTAGAGCGCCCGCAGGTACGGCTTGCCGGTGTCGCGGAACGGGGTCTCGTCGTCGACGAGGTGCATCCGCAGCACCGCCTGGCGCTCGATGATCTTGAGCAGGCGGTGGAACTCGCTCGCGCCGGCGAGGATCTGATCGCGGGCGCGGTCGGTCAGCGTGAGCACGACGACCGCGGGGTCGGGTCGCGCCGGATCCGGCGGGAGGATGGCGAGCTCGGCGGGGAGCCGGTCGTCGACGATCATGCGGTCGTCGGTGATCTTCCCGGCGAAGGCCTGCTCGACCAGCGCAACCGCGTCGCCGCCTGGCACCGTGATCCTGAACTGGCCGGCCTGGTCGCGAACCTCGGAGGTCGAGACCTGCCCGGCGCCGGAGGCCGACAGGATCTGGCTCACCCGCGCGGCGGCGTCCGTCGCCGCGGCGCGCAGCTCGGTGTTCTCGTCGGCGAGACCCGGCAGCTCGATCACGATCTGACGGTTCTTCGGGTAGATGTTGGGCTCGGCGACGCCCATCGCGTCGACGCGCTTGCTGACGGTCTCGAGCGCGTTGGCGACCGCCGCCTTGCGGTTGTCGGCGATGGCGGCCTCGGGCATCCGCAGGCGGATGACGTTCGCGCCCTGACCCTCCTCGGGATCGACTCGCTCGAGCACACCGAACGTGACGCCCATGACGTCATCGGTGGCCAGCGCGACGTCCTCGGCCGTCGGGAGGTTCACCAGCAGGGTGTCGACGCCCTCGCGCGTGACCTCGACGGTGAGGTCCTTCTTCTCGCGGAAGCCGATCTCGAGCTCCGCGGCGATCTGGTCGAGCTTGTTCTCGATCGCCTCGTCGACGGCCACCGAGTACTCGAGGTGGAGACCACCCTGGAGGTCGAGGCCGAGCTGGAACTTGCGGGTGAAGGTGCTCGCGATGAACGAGGGCAGCTTCTCGGCCGGCAGGAAGGACGGCAGGACCGCCATCACCGCGGTGACGACGAGGACAGCCAGTGCGAGGGCTTTGAGTCGGAGGAATCGGCGCATCGTGGGCCTGCTTCGCGCGTGTCGGAGGGGGACGCCGGGGCGTCAGCGCGCGTCGGCGCGCGAGCCCTCGGAGTCGTCCTTGTCCTTGGCGTCCTTCTCGTCGGCCTTCTTCGGGGCCGGGGCGGCCTTCTCGTCCTTGAGCGCGGCCTCGGCCGCGTCGACGATGTCCTTGCGCAGGACCCGGATCTTCACCTTGTCGGCGATCTCGACCACCGCGACCTTGGGGTCGTCGAGGTTGCTGATGCGGCCGAGGATGCCGCCGCCGATGACGACCTGATCACCCTTGGCCAGCGCGTCGACGCGCTTCTTTCGATCCTTCTCTTGCTTGCTCATCGGCCGCAGCACGATGAAGTAGACGACCGCGAACATGAGCACGATCGGCAAGACCCCGCCGAGGGCGGACCCTGCCCCCTGGGCGACGAGGGACCCGAAGGCGGCGGTGGCGAAGGACGAGGCGGCGAGTGTCATGGCGGGTTGCGCTCGGCGAGAGTAGAGGAGCGAGGCGCACGATCTGACGGCGCGCCACGGCTCCCCAGGGGGGACCCCCGGGGCGGCAGGCGTAGCAAGGGTGCCGCGGGGGGTCAAGGCGCCCACGGGCGCGCGCCCCTTTGCTCACATGCCCGTCGAGGCGGTCAGGGTGCGGGGGTGGATTCCACCAGGAGGCCCGGGGCGTAGGCCGCCAGGATCTCGGCCCGGACGGCCGGGTACGCCCCGGCCCGCAGCGCCGCGCGGAGGCGCCCGACCAGCGCGTGGAAGAACCACAGGTTGTGCAGGCTCGCGGCCCGGCCGAACAGCGGGTCGTTCTGGCCGTGCAGATGGCGGAGGTACGCGCGCGAGAACCGTCGACACGTCGGGCACCCGCAGGTGGGATCGACGGGCCTGGCGTCGTCGCGCCACTGCGCGCGGCGGATGTTCATGCGCCCCGCCATCGTGAACAGCTGCCCGTTGCGCGCGTTCCGGGTCGGGAGCACGCAGTCGAACATGTCGACGCCCGCGTCGATCGCCGCGAGGAGATCTTCGGGCATGCCGATCCCCATCACGTAGCGCGGACGATCCGCCGGCATGCTCGGCGCGATCGCGGCCATGGTCGCGTGCATCTGCGCGGTCGTCTCGCCGACGGACAGGCCACCGAGCGCGAGGCCGTCGAAGGGCAGCGGCGCCATCGCCTCGAGGTGGGCGCGCCGCGCCTCGAGATCGACGCCGCCCTGCACGATGCCGAAGCACAGCTGGCGCGCGCCGAGGATCTCGGGCCGCAGGCGCGCCGCGAGCTCGGCCCATCGCGTCGTGCGATCGACGGCGCGACGCAGGTCCGCCGGGCTCGCGTCGGCCGGCGGGCAGTGATCGAGGACCATGCAGATGTCCGAGCCGAGGTGGGCCTGGACCTCGAGCACGGAGCGGGGCGTCATGCGATGCGCCGACCCGTCGAAGTGCGTGCGGTAGTCGACCCCGTCGTCGTCGATGCGCTGCAGGCCGCGCAGGCTGAAGACCTGGAACCCGCCGCTGTCGGTGAGGATCGCCCGCGACCACCCGCTCATACCGTGCAGGCCTCCCAGGCGAGCGACTCGCTCGGCGCCGGGTCGGTGCGCGAGGTGGTACGAGTTGCCGAGGATCACCTGCGAGCCGATGCGCGCGAGCTCGTCGGGGTCGAGGCCCTTCACGGCGCCGTAGGTGCCGACGGGCATGAAGCACGGGGTGTCGACGGGGCCGTGGCCGGTCCACAGCCGCGCGCTGCGGGCGTCGCCGGCCTGCGCCAGGACCTCGAAGGTTCCCGGGGCCTGCGCCGCGAGGCTCGGATCTTCGCACGACAGGCCCACGGTCGGATCGAAGCTCATCGGGCCCCCGCGACGAACATGCAGTCGCCGTAACTGTAGAAGCGATAGCCCTCGGCGACGGCCTCGCGGTACGCGGCCAACACCCGCTCGGTCCCCGCGAACGCGCACACCAGCATCAGCAGGCTGCTGCGGGGCAGGTGGAAGTTGGTCAGCAGGTGGGTCACGACCTCGAAGCGGTGGCCCGGGACGATCACGAGCTCGGTGTGGCCGTGCGTAGGCTCGATCGGGCGGCCGCCGTGGGCGAGCGTCTCGAGCGCGCGCACGACCGTGGTCCCGACGGCGACGACGGGCCGCCCGGCGCGGCGCGCCGCCTCGATGCGCGTCGCCGCGTCGGCGTCGATCTCGACGCGCTCGGCCCCGACCCGGTGCTCGCG
Source organism: Deltaproteobacteria bacterium Ga0077550 (assembly GCA_001464385.1). Taxonomy (GTDB): domain Bacteria; phylum Myxococcota_A; class Polyangia; order Nannocystales; family Nannocystaceae; genus Xiheibacterium; species Xiheibacterium aquaticum. The sequence goes on from LNFB01000184.1 coordinate 9,624, forward strand.
GACGTCCGTGACGTCCATCGGCAGGAACGTCCCGGGGCCCACGTGCAGGTGCAGGCGCACGACGTCGAGCGTCGCGAGCACGGCGGCGTCGAGGTGCAGGCCAGCGGTCGGCGCGGCGATGCTCCCATCGCGATCGGCGTACACCGTCTGGTAGCGCGACGCGTCGTCGGGGCTCGGGCCCTCGGGGCGAGCGATGTACGGCGGCAAGGGCACGCGGCCGTGCGCGCGGCAGGCCGCGAGGATGTCGCCGGCGAGCACGACGAAGGCGCGCTCGCGTCCGTCGCCGCCGTCGTCCGTGCAGCGCAGCGCGAGCTCGCCGACCTGCAGCACATCGCCGGCCCGCAGTCGCTTGCTGCCGCGGACCCACGCCTGCGCCACGGCCCCCTCGCCCTGCCCCGCCGCGGGCGCGCACCACAGCAGCTCGAACGATCGACCGTCGGCGCGCCGAGCGTCCATCCGCGCCGGCACGACCGACGAGGCGTTGACGACGACGAGCGCGTCGCCAGGCAGGTGCCCGATCAGCTCGCGCGCGTGGGTGTGGATCGCCGCGTCGGGCCGCACCACCATCATCCGCGCGTCGCCCCGCGCCGCGAGGGGATGCTGCGCGATGCGGTCGTGCGGCAACTCGTAGTCGAACGCCTCGGGGCCCACGGGGCGTGCACTGTGGCGCACAACGCCGCGCTCCGCCACACTGCCAGACGTGCCGCTGGCCCACTTTCTCGTGCTCGCCGCGGGGCGCCTCGCCGCCGGGCTCCTCGGGTCCTCTGCCCCTGCCGCCGTCGGCGGCCCGCCTTCGCCGCGCCCGACGACCGAGGCGACCGCCCCGGTGGTCGCGTACGACGCGGTCGCCGCGACGGCCGACGTCGACGCGATCCTGGGCGAGCCCAACCGCGCGTACCTCACCGCGCGCGCGCGGCTCGTGGCGCACCCGGAGCTCGGCCGCACCGCCCTGCTCGCGCGCATCGACGCCGTCCCACCGCCGGCGGCCGGCGAGCGCAAGCGCCTGTTCGACGTCCTCGCGGAGATCGGCGGCGCGGTCGCGGCCGAGCGGATCGCCGCCGAGCTGCGCCATGCGTGCGCCGCAGAGCCCTCGGAGAGCGGCAAGGTCGCGGCGGTCGAGCCGTGGCGCCCGCTGCTGCGCGACCAGGGCGCGCACGGCCGCGACGCGGTCGCCTCGCTCGTCGCCGATCGCGACCTCCCGGTGACGGTGCGCGCGACGCTGCTCGACGATCTCGTGGGCATCACGCCCGACGGCGACGTCACCGGCCTGCTCGTCCTCGCGGGGCGGGGTCACGTCGAGCTGCGGCGGCAATTCGCCCGCTCGCTGCGACGGCGCCTGCGGGGGAACGAGCCGCTGCGCGACGCCGTGCTCGCCGTCCTCGACGCCGAGCTCGCGGTCGTCGACGCGTCGCGGCTCGCCCAGGTGATCCAGCTGCGGACCGCGATCGAGGGTGGGATCGACGACGCGTTCCTCGCCCGCCTCGCTGCGCTCGCGCGCGAGGCGACGCGCCCGTTCGGCGTCCGCGTGGCGTCGGTGCGCGCGCTGGTGAGCCAGGCCGAGCACCCTGCGGCCCGCGACGCGCTGCTCGGGGTCGCGACCGCGTCGCTGCCGGCCCGGACCCAGGCCGACGAGATCCTCGCGTCGCTCGCCCTGCCCGCGGTGCCGGCCGAGTCGGCGGCCTCGCTCGTGCGCGCGCATCGACTCGAGCGCGCACCGACGCCGCGGCTCGCGAGCATCGCGTGGGCGCACGTCGAGCTGCGCGGCGACGACTGGCTCGAGCCCGGGCTCGGCGATCCGTGGCCCGAGGTCCGCGCCGCCGCGCTCGGTCGCGTGATCGGGCCGTGTCCCCGCAAGATCGTCGCGCGCGTCGGTGGACTGGTCGGGCGCGCCAGCGCAGGGGCGGACGCCGACGCGACGGTGCAGCGCGCCGCGATCGATGCCCTCGGCCGCTGCGCCGACGATGCCGCGTTCGCGCTGCTGCGCGGCATGCTCGACGACGACGCCGTCGCGCTCGAGCAGAGCGGCGAGGCCGCCCGCGAGCTCGCGCGCCACTTCGGCGAGCGGGGCAGCGACGCGGTCGCGAAGCAGCTCGCCACGCGCCCGGAGCGGGGCTACGCGCGGCGCCTCGCCCAGGCGCTGCGCCACGCCGAGGCGCCCACCGAGCGCGTGCGCGCGACGCTGTGCGCGTGGGTCGACGAGGGCGGCGAGGTGGGCAGCGCCGCGGCGGCCAGCCTCGCCGCGCTGTACGACGACGACGCGGTCTGCGACTGATCCGCGCCCGGCCATCCGTCCATCGCTTCGCTCCTCGCCTTCGCGGCGGGTGAACGCTTCGCGTCCCGCCGCAGCTCAGATCCGCGTCAGCAGCGGGGCGTAGGCGACCATCGAGCCGTCGCCCGAGACACCGAGCCCGATCGCCGACGGCACGTCGCCGGCCCCCGGGCAATTCGCGATGACGTCCGCGCCCGCGCGCACCACGATCGACTGCGGCCGCACGTCGACGCGCAGCGACACCAGCGACGCGCTGAAGTCGATCGTGTCGCCGGCGCACGAGAACGCGATCGTTCGCCCCGCGGCGTCGCGGCGGAACCCCGTGACGCCCTCGCCGAACCGGATGCTCGTCCCCGCGAGGGCGCCCTGCGAGAGGACGAGATGGGGCCGCGGCGCGTCCTCGCCCGCCTGGCCCTGCACGCCGACGGTCACGTCGAAGCGGAAGCTCGTGCTGCGGAACGCCCGGACGTGGGCCCACACCGCGGGGAACTCCAGCTCGTCGCCCTCGCTCGCGAAGGTGAGGTGGTCGGTGTCGAAGCCGACGCGATCGGGATCGTGGAGCACGAAGCTCCCGGTCTCGAACTCACCGACCCGTGGGATGCGCTCGTCGGGGCCGTCGAGCTGCGGGCGCAGGCGCGAGAGGAAGAGGTCGCTGGCCTCGAGCGTCTCGGGATCGCGGCCGCCGGCGACGAGCACGGTGCCGTCGGCCAGCGTCGCCATCGCGGCGGCGGTCCGGCGCGGCAACGGGACCGTCGCGTGGCCGAACTTCGGCGCCGCCAGATCGATCGCGTCCGCGGCGGTCGTGCCCAGGTGGGGGAACGGCAGCAGCCACGAGTCGACCATCACGCGCTCGCCCCCGAGCGCGACGAGCTGTCGCCGCGGGGGCACCACGACCGCCCCCGCCTCGTCGTGGAAGCAGCCCGGGGTCGACGGGTCGCCGTCGCACCAGCTCGCCCAGCGGCCCGCGCCCGTGTCGGTGACCCACGCGATCGCACCATCGTCGAGCGCGACGACCAGCAACCCGCCCTCGAGCAGGGCGCCGCCGAGGATCGCCCGCGTGGCCCCGAGCCCGAGCTTCTCGGTCTGCCCATAGGGCGTCCACGCGGACTCGCCCGGGGTCCAGCGCTCGATCGTCACCACGCCTCGACCGGTGACGTTGCGACCGCCGACGGCGAAGACCGCACCGTCGCGCGCCACCAGCAGCTCGTGGCCGAAGCGCGCCACCAGCATCGAGGGTGCGCGCTCGAAGGTCGGCGCGCCGGCTGCTCGGGCGTCGATCAGGAACGACGACTCGAGCACCGACCCCGGCGACGGCATGCAGTACGAGTGCAGATCCAACGCGGTGCAGCCGCCCGTGATCAACACCCGCCCGTCGGCCATCCGCGCGCCGGCGTGGTAGCTGCGCTTGCCGACGATCCCCGGCACGTCGATGCGCGTCGCCTGACCGATCGGGTCGGCGCCGTCGAGCTCGACGGGCAGCACCTGATCGAGCACGCGCCCGTCGGAGGTCGCGCCACCCACCACGAGGAACTGCTGCGGGGCGTTCGCGACGACGACCATGCCGGTGGTCGGTGATGGCAACGGGCGGTTCAGCGGGGTGACGAATTCCTCGACGTCGCGCGCGTGCACGATGTCGTCGACCAGACGTCCCTTCTCGTCGCGTCCGCCGACGAGCAGCACGTCGCCGTCGGCACCGACCGCCATCGACCCGACGTCGCGGAACTCGATCGCCGAGCCGACGGCGCACAGCTCGTCCTCGGGGGCGAAATAGACCGGCAGCCGGCCGTCGGGCTCCTCGAGGCGCGCGGTGCGACCGACCGCGAGCGTGGCGTCCGCGAACTTGCCCTCGACGGTGATGGCCGCGGCCTCGGGCGGGACGCCCCCGATCCCGGACCGGCCCTCGTCCACCACGCTCCCGTCCGCGGCGGCGGCCGGGAAGTCGCCGCGTGGCACCAGGAGCAGCACGCTCAGCTCGATCTGGTCCAGGCCGCACCCGCCCAGGGCGACGAGCGTCGGGCGATCGTCGGGGGCGCACGCGAACAGGCCCAGGGAGGGCCACAGCATCCGCCACGCCCGGGCGCGGCGGGGGCGCCCGACGGACGGGCCGGCGGGCCGAGTCGGGCGAGTCATCCGGGGGCGCATGGTACCATCGTTGCCACGTGTCGGCCCTGACGAACGGCGACTCGCGCAGCGACCTGCTGACCAGCAGCGAGAGTTCGCTGTCGTTCGGCAAGTACCGCCTGACGCGGCTCATCGCGCGCGGTGGCATGGGCGAGGTCTACCTGGCGCGGCTGGTCGGCGAGCTCGGGTTCGAGAAGCGCCTCGTCATCAAGACCATCTTGCCGCACCTCGCCGCCAAGCCGCGCTTCGTCGAGCTGTTCGCAGCCGAGGCCAAGACCGCCGTCGCGCTCTCGCACGGCAACATCGTCCCGATCTACGAGCTCGGGCGCGCCGGCGACACCTTCTACATCGTGATGGGCCACGTCGACGGCCCGAGCCTGTCGGCCATGCTGGACGAGTGTCGGCGCCGCGACCTCGCGCCCGACGTCGGCGCCGTGCTCCACATCGTCCGCGCCGTGCTCAACGGCCTGGCCTACGCCCACACGCCGGAGCCCGGGCGCCCCGCGGTCGTGCACCGCGACATCACCCCGCGCAACGTCCTGGTCGATCGCTCGGGCCAGGTCCGTATCGTCGACTTCGGCATCGCGGCGCCGGCCGACGCCGAGGTCGAGGTCCGCGGCGGCTCGACCGGCTACGCCTCGCCGGAGCAGATCCGCGGCGAGACCGTCGATCCCCGCGCCGATGTCTTCAGCGCCGGCTGCCTGCTCTACGAGATGCTGACGCTCGAGCGGGCGTTCCCGAAGGAGGGGGTGTGGATCCCCCCCGACGTCACGCAGCTGCCGATGGAGCTGCGCGCACCGATCCGCGACGCGATCGCCCTCGATCCCGGCTCGCGGCCCGCCGACGCCGGCGCGCTGCTGCAGCGCCTCGCGCCTGCGTTCGCCAAGTACAGCGCGACGTGGAGCGACCCGCAGCTCGCCGCGGTGCTGCGCCAGCTGTTCCCCGACGGTTGGGAGTCGCGGAGCGAGCCGGCGATCGCGGGCTCGGCCGTCGCGCCGGGGCGTCCGCAGACCCAGACGTTCGCGACGCGCCTCACCGTGATCACGCGCTCGGTGCCGGTGCAGCCCGTCGAGGGTGCCCCGGCCGCGGGGCGAGCGTGGTGGCCCCTCGCCGCCCTCGCCGTCGCCGCGCTCGGTGGCGCGGCATGGTGGCTCACGCGCCCCGATCCGGTCGTCGCCGTACCGCCCAGCATGGCATCACCGACGCTCGTCGCGTCCGAGCCGGTGACGCCGCGGCCTACGAAGCCGGAGGCCCCGCCCCTCGCCCGGGAGTCGCCCCCGACGACCGCACCCACGCCTCCGATCGCGCCCTCCGCCGCGCCCCCGGCCGCACCGGAGCCCTCCACCCAAGCCCTCGTCGTCGCGCCGAAGGACGCGATCGTGACCCTGGACGGGGTGACGGTCGCCGACCTCTCGCGGATCGCGATCCCTGCCGCGGGAGCCACCGTGATCATCCGCCGCTCCGGCTATGCGACGCGGAAGCTCGAGGTGGACGCGACCCATCCCCTGCCGCCGCGCGTGGACCTCGTCGCGAACAAGCCGGGCGGCGACGGGTTCCTGCAGGTGCTCGCCGGCGGGGTCGAGTGGGCCGAGGTCACGGTCGACGGCCGCAAGGCGGGACACACCCCGACGCGCAAGCTCTCGCTCCCCGAGGGTCCGCATCGCGTCGTCGTCACCTGCACCGACGCGTGCCCATCGAAGCAGATCCTGCTGCAGACTACCGTGACGATCCGGGCGGGCGAGACCCGCAAGCTGCAGGCCGAGTGACGTCGGAGACTCGGGCGTCGCCCTGCGGCGCCCCGGCACCGATCGAGGATCGCGTCGCCGTCGACGACGTCGACGCGCCGGTCACCGATCGAGGATCGCGTCGCTGCCGACGACGTCGATGCGCCGGTCACCGATCGAGGAACGAGTCGCTGTCGACGACGTAGCCGCCGGGTGGATCGCGGGTCCCCAGCACCGCCCCGGTCACGATGCCGCCGACGACCACCGCGCCGACCAATCCCCAGACCCAGCCGCGCTTCCACCACGGCCGCGGCTGCGGATCGTCGACGGGGCGGGCGACAGCCGGCTCGGGCGGCGCGGGCCAGAACGCGTCCTCCGACAGCGACTGCACACCGCCGCGGCGCTGCAACGCCGCGGTGTCGGCGGTGAAGACCCCATCCTCGAGCGACGACGCGCTCCCGTACCACGGCCCGGCGAAGCCCACGCCGCAGCGGTACTGCTGGACCCCGACGCGATCGTCGCGCGTGCGCACGAGCAGCACGGTGCGCAGGTCGAGCGCCACGCAGATGCGCTCGGCGTGCGCCGCGTCGGTCGGTAGGCCCGCCGGGAGGCGTTCCTCGGCAGGCGGTGGCGACCACGACTGCCCCACGAACGCGCCGACAGGCACGGCGCCGGGCCGCCGGATCACCACGACGTGCTCGCCCGGAGGTACCGCGCGCGCGCCCGCGTGCCCGTCGAGCTCGATCGCCGCCTCGTCGCCGACGGTGAGGTTCGGCGGGGCCCACTGCGCGCGCGCGTCCACGAGCTCGGCGCGCAGCACCTCGTGGCGGGCGACCAGATCCGGCGGCATCCGCCGCGTGGTGACGCGCGCCTCGGGGTCGAACACCAGCGCCGCGCGGAGCTCGACGTCCGCGCCCACGGCGTCGCCCTCGGTCCAGAGGATCTGCGCCCGCAGCAGGTGCGCCCGGACCACCAGCGCGACCAGTCCCGGCGCCTGCGGATCTCGGCGCACGTCGGCCAGCACCGCGTCGGCCTTGGCCCGCGCGCCCGCGGGGTCGCCCGCGCGGTAGGCGGTCTCGGCGGCCTCGAGCCCCTCGAGCCGCACGCGCTGTCGCTCGACGACGTCGAGGTCGACCTCGTACGCGACCACGCGCCGCGCCGCGACGTCGGCGTCGTCGACCAACCGCGCGCCAGCCCCGGTCGCCGCACCGAGGGCCGTGAGCACACGTTGCCTGGTCCCGGGATCGACCGTAGCCTCCGACCAGACCACGCCGACGCCGTCGGTCCCGACGGGCGCCAACGCGGCAGCGAGTGCGATCGAGATCAGCACGCGAGTTCGGATTGTCATGGACCGGCCCAAGCTGCGCAACGTCGAACGCATCCCGCTCACCCGCGACGGGCAGGCCCACGTCGTGCTGCGCGACCCGATGGGCATCGCCGAGACGATCGCGATCGATGCCGACTTCGTGCCCGTGCTCGACGCGCTCGACGGCCGGCGCACCCTCCCGCAGGTCCGTCAGTCGCTGCTGATGGGCCGCGGGCTCGATGTGGCGCTGCCGGACCTGGCCGAGTTCGTCGCCGACCTCGAGGCCGCCGGCCTGCTCGAGGGCGACGCGTTCCGGAGCCGCTGGGCGGCCTGCCACGACGCGTTCCTCGACGCGCCGACGCGGGCGCCGACCCTCGCGGGGACGCTGTACCCCGAGGAGCCCGGGGCGCTGCGGGCCGAGCTGCGACGGGCATTCGGTCCGCCACCATCGACCAGCGACGCCCGGACCCGCGCGGTGCTCGTTCCGCATGGGCCGCTCGAGGTCGTCGCCGCGGTCGTCGCCGCGACGCTGGGAACACTCCCCGACCCCGGTCAGCTCGACTTGGTCGTGCTGCTCGGCGCCGACCACCACCCCGGGCTGATGCCGTTCGCGCTGCTCGACAAGGGCTACGAGACCCCGCTGGGGTCCCTCCCCTGCGCGCGGCCCCAGGGCGACGCGCTGCTGCGCCGCGTGCCTTGGCTCGACCGCGAGGCGATCCGCCACCGCACCGCCCACAGCCTCGAGTGGGCCGCGCTATACCTTCAACATGCGTGGGGCGATCGGGTGCCCCCGTGCGTGGCGCTGACGTGCGGCGCGGCTGCGATCTCCGGCGATGCGGAGCTGCACGACGGCGTCGCGGAGCTGGTCGCGGCCCTCGACGCCATCACCGATGACGCGCGCGTGCTCGTCGTCGCCTCCGCGGAGCTCAGCCATGCGGGCGAGGCGTACGGTCGCGAGCCGGTCGACGCGGAGGGCCTTGGCGCCCTCGAGCAGCGCGATCGGGCCGTGCTCGACGCGGTGCTGCGCGGGCGAACGCGGGACGTCCTCGGGGCCGCGACCGACGTCCGCAACCAAGGTCGGCCCAGCGGACTGCCGACCCTCGTCGTGCTGTCCGAGCTAGTCACAGGCCTGCGGGGTGAGGCGCTCGCGTACGCGCTCGCGCCGGTTCCCGGCCCCGCCCCGGGCTGGGCCGGACTCGCCGGAGCGCGGTTCTCGGCCCACTAGCGCCGCGTCGATCTCCAACGGGTGCCCAGCGACCGCCCATCCGTGCGACGCTCCGGGACGCGTCGTGAATAGCCCGCGAGGGGCTCCCGTCGATGCACCACCAGAACGAGGCACCCGTTCCCATGCCCATGCTTCCACGAAACTCGGTCCGCGGCCTGTTGACGTCGACGATCGTTGCGCTCGCGCTCGGCGGGTGCTCGTTCTCCTACTCGTCCGGGTCCGCCCCGCCGTCGAACCGCTCGTCGCACGACAACCACGGCAAGGTCGTGCACAAGAGCGCGCCGAGCAAGAAGGTCGACAACCGCGAGAAGGCGCTGCCGAGCTCCTCCGGGGAGAAGCCGATCACCAAGGCGTCCGCCGAGAAGGCGACGACCCAGCCCGATGCGCCGGTGAAGGCCGATCCGACCCCCGCCGTCGAGCCCGACGAGCCCGCAGCCCCCAAGCGCACCCAGACCGCCCCGAAGCGCACCAAGGGGGCGCCGAAGCGGACGCCGGTCGCCGACGACACCGCCGAGGCGACCGAGAGCGACGCCCCGAACGCCGGGACGAGCTTCAAGGCGAAGACGAAGCCGGCCACGCCACCGACGGCGTCCGACACCCTCGTCGCCCCGCAGTGACCCCGGCCCCAACCCTGCGCGCGACGGCCTCGTCCACGCGCCGACATCCCCACGGATGCCGGCGCGTTCGCGTTGGTTCGCCCGTCACTTCGCCCGGCGCACGAGGAGCAGCACCGCCGGCAACACCAGCACGGTCGCGAGCAAGCAGGTGAGGATGCCGAGCACCATCACCGCACCGAGGGATCGCATGCCGCCGTAGTCCGGCACCATCAGCGCGGCGAAGCCGGCGATCGTCGTGAGGGCCGCGACCGCGATCGCACCGCCCGTACCGCGGATCGCGTCGTCCACGTCGGGGAGCCCTGCCGGCGCCGAGCTACCGGGTCGCGGATCGCCCTCGCGAACGCGGTGCATCAAGTGCACGCCATAGGCGATGCCGACGCCGAGCACGAGCGGGAGCGTGACGATGTTGGCGACGTCGAACTGCAGACCGAACGCCCGCATCGCGAGGATCATCCACCCCCAGCCGAGGGCGGTCGGGAGCAGGGCCAGCGCGGCGTCCTTCAGGCTGCGGAAGTCGATGAGCAGGATGACGAAGATGGCGATGGCGGCGATGACCGCTGCCCGCCGGAAGCCCGCGACGATCATCAGTCCGTGCGCGACGTGGCTGAGCGCGAGCCCCGACGCCTCCGGATCGACCGCGCGAATGTCGGCCGCGAACGCCTCGGCCACCGACTCCTCCCAGAACCGCCCCGAGGGCACGACGTACAGCGCGACCGCAGTGCCATCCTTCGACACGAAGCGCTTCGCGAACAGCGGCGGCAAGTCGGTGGGCAACACTTCGCCGCGTTCGGCCACCTGATGCGCCGTGCGCCACGCAGGCCCGAGGACCGCGGCGACCCTCTGATTGATCTCGGCCAGCCGCGCCTGCCCATCGGCGTCGAGCGCCCCGATCCGGGCGCGGAGGCCCTCGAAGGCCGCCTTGGCCGCGAGCGCGGCGTCCGGCGACATGCCCGCCTGTCCCATCGCGAAGCGCACCTCGTCGAGGGCATCGATCACGCGGCGCACCTCGCCATCGAGCGCCTTCGCGTCGGCGCCGGCGCGCGCCAGCGCATCGAAGTCGGGCTCGCGCGACATGCCGACGAACCCGGCCCGCAGCGCGGCGAGTCCGGCGGCGTCGAGCGCCGGAACGAGGTCGCTCGGCGACTGCACGCCGGCCACCGTGTCGAGCCCGCGCAGGCGTGTCGTCATCGCCCGCGCCTCGTCGATCGACCCGGCCTGGAGGTTCGCGAACACCGGGCTCGCGATCGGGTCGTACTCGAGCTTGTTGAGCGGCGCCGAGCTCTCGACCCGCTTGGGGAGGAAGTCGAAGTACCGCGGGTTGAAGGACACCCCCGCCACCATCAACACGCCGAGGACGCCGGCCACCGTGCCACCGACCGCGAGCGGCCACTTGAGGCGGCGGACCAACCCGGGTAGGCGCGCGAGGCCCGGCGGCTCGGGTGGGATCGCACCCGCCTTCGCGCGGCCCAGCGACAGGAGCGCGGGGAGCATGCAGAACGTCGCGAACACCACCGCGACCAGACCGACCGCCGTGATCACACCGAGTTCGCCGTAGGCGGTGAACTCGGTGGTGACCCCGGCGAGGAACCCCACCGCCGTGATCACGGCGCCCGCCAGGATCCCCGGCCCGGTCTTGATGAGGCCCTCGCGGATCGCGACGTCGCGCGGCTCGCCGAGCCGGATGAACTCGTTGTAGCGCGACACCAGGTGCACGGCGAAGTCGATGCCGAGGCCGAGCAGCACCGCGACGAAGCTGGAGGTGATGAGGTTCAGTCGCCCGTACGTGAGCAGGATGAAGGCGAGCGTCATCAACACGCCCGGCAGCAGCGGGAGGTTCGCGGCGATGGTCTGGAACATCGAGCGGAACAGCAGCCAGCACAGCGCCACGATCGCGAGGGTCGCGACGATCGTCGAGCTCGACAGGCCGTCCTGGACGACGTGGAGTTCGTCGACGATGAACGCCGGCATGCCGCTGACCTCGGCGAGGACGCCCGCGGGCGCGTCGACCATCACGCCGTCGCGGATCTCGCGGATGCGCGCCACGAGGGGCTCGAGCGCAGCGCCCTCGTCGCTGTCGAGCGCGGGGTAGAGCGCGACGAGGTAGCCGGATCCGTCCCCCGTGGTGAGGTACCCGAGCTCGTCGACGCCGCGCTGGCCGAACGAGCTCGTCGCGTCGGCGAACCGATCCATCGGACTGCGCCCCGCGAGGTGATCGTCGAGCGCCGTCGCGAGCGCGCCGAGGCCCGCGAGCCCGGTCGCCGCCTGGGCCATCACGTCGGCCCCCGGGGCCGCCCCCTCGTCGGCACCCTCGAGCGAGCCCTCGAGTCGGTCGGCGATCACGGCGACCCAACCGTTCACACCACCCTCGATGAGCGGCGCGAGATCGGCGTTGGGCGGCAACGCACCGCGCAGCTGCGTGAGCGCATCGGGTCGCTGCAGCAGCAGCACCTCCGCGAGGTCGGCAGGCCCGAGTCGACCGAGCACGCGACCCGCGAACTCCGGCTCCTTGCCGTACGCGGCCTGCAGCGCGTCGACGACGACGCGTCGATCCTCGGGCGAACCACCGGTGACCAACACGAGCGGCGCGTCCGGGCGTCCGAAGCGGGCGAAGAAGCGCTCGAGCTTCGCCTGCTCGGGCTGGTCCTCCGACACGAGGCCGGTTCGCGAGGTGCTCACCTCGAGTCGGAGCGCCGACCAACCGGCCGCACCGCAGAGCACCGCGAACGCGATGAGCACCGCCGTCGAGCGGCGGATGCAGAGGTCGGCGAGTCGCCCGAAGAAACGCTCCATGCGCCCGGACAATACCGCCGCACTCAGGCGGAGCGCACGCGATTCGGGCCAGTGGCCTGACGCACGCGCTGCAGCGGCGCCGCGGGCAGCCGCTCCTCGACGGTGTCGGCGTCCACCGCGAACGCCGCAGGCGTCGTCACCTCTGCGTCCCCGAGCCCGGATTCCGCGGCGCCCACGTCGGCCACGGCGCCACGCCTGCGTCCCCGTCGCGTCGCGGCCTCGGGCTCGATGCGGCCTTGGTTGAGCGCATCGCGGAGCTCGCTGCTCGTGCGGAAATCGAGGGTGTAGAACGCGTCGATCTGCATCGGCTCGAGCGTGCGCGGGTTGACCCCGTTGCGCGCGCTACGTCGCTTCTTGACGAAGGTGCCGAAGTGCGGGAACGCGAACTTCGGGCTCTGCGAACGCGTGACCTTGGCCCGGGCGAAGTAGCTCGCGATCTCCTCGAAGGCGAGGGTCACGATCTTCTCGATGTCCTTCTTGGTGGTGTCCGGCGGCAGGGAGCGCGAGCGAGCGATGCGTTCGATGAGTTCTGCCTTCGTCATGGACGCGCCTTCGCGATGGGCCGCTAACATTAGGTGCGAGCGCGCTCGACGTCAACGGGGATCAGCGATCACATCGCGCGTCAGCTCGATCGCGCGACGCAAGTCCGCCATCACGAGTCGCTCCGTCGCTTCGACGCCGCCTTCGGTTCCTTCTTGGCGCAGGACGTACGCCGGATGGTAGGTGACGACGATGGGGATGCGTCGCGTCTCGCCGGCGCCGAGTTCGACATCGTAGGAGAGCGACGCGCTGCGCATCGCCTTCAGCGTCAGGTCTTCGCGCCGCGAGAGCAACATTCCGGCGTGTCGACCCAGCGCGATGATCACGCGCGGTGCGATGGCCCGAATCTGGGCCTGCAAGAATGGCGAGCAGCGATCCACTTCGTCGGGTTTCGGATCGCGGTTGCCCGGCGGACGACACTTCAACACGTTGGCGATGTACACGTCCGCGCGCGCGAGCCCGAGCGCGCCGAGCCACACGTTCAGTCTTGCGCCCGCGCGGCCGACGAACGGCTCGCCCTGACGATCTTCGTCCGCACCCGGGGCCTCGCCGACGAACATGATCTTCGCCTCGGGGTTGCCGACGCCGAACCGCGAGCCCACAGCGCTGGCAGTCGCCGACGTTGCGCGTGCGCAGGTACTCGAGCTTGGTGGCCGCGGTCCACTGCTTGGCCTGGGCACGTACTTCGCCGGCGACCGGGAGGCGGGTGGTGGTCGCAGGAGCGGCCGGCGCTGGCGTCGCGGGCTCGGCCGTCTGCGGCGATGGGGCGACCTCCGACACCGGTGGGGCGTCGGCGCCCGCCGTCGATGCCTCGTCGGGCACCGCGGGGCGTGGCATCGCGCCCCCCGGCCAATACTGCACGTCCCAGCTCTCGCGGAGCTCCGCGAGCGTCGCGGCGAATTGGCGGGCGAGGATCCGCGGGTGCATCGGTCAGCCTCCGAGTCGCTCGTGCGTCCACGGGCCATCGAGCCGATCGAGGAGCCATGCCGCGAGCTCGGGCTTGAGCCGCGGCGCGCCAGCGTCGTGGACTTCGTCGCCGACGAGCAGCAGTCCGGTGTTCGTGTCCGTCGCGAAGCCCGAGTCCGCCACCCCGACGCGGTTGACGAACAGCGCGTGCGCGCCCTTGGCGACGCGCTTGGCCGCCCCCCGGGCGAGCAGCTCGGAGCGCACGGTGTCCGCGTCACCGCTGGCGGTCTGCGCGGCGAAGCCGAGGAAGTACGCGCGCTCGCGGTGGCGCTCGGTCAGCGTCTGCAGCACATCGACGCCACGGCGCCACGGCGCCGACGCGATCGTCGTGATGAGGTCGGCCTTGTCGAGCTTGTCGGGGCTGCCGACCAACGGGGCGAGGTCGGCGACCGCCGCGACCATCGCGACGAGCTGTCCGGGGGCCGACGCGAGCTCGGCGTCCATCGCCGCGAGCATCTCGTCCGCGACCTCGACGTCGAGGCGACGCACGCCCGCGGGCGTCGGACGCTCGACCGGGCCCGCGACCAGCGTCACGTCGGCGCCGCGACGCGCGGCCTCGGCCGCGATCGCGAAGCCCATCGCGCCGGTCGACGCGTTGGAGAAGAAGCGCACGGCGTCGATCCACGTGCGGGTCGGCCCGGCGGAGACCAGCACGCGACGCCCACGCCACGGCGCCGCGACGCGTCCGCGCGCAGCGTCGACGATCATCGCCGGATCGATCATGCGTCCGGCGCCGATCCAGCCGCACGCGAGCTCGCCGGCGTCCGGCCCGACGAACGCCGCGCCGCGCGACGCGAGGACGCCGAGGTTCGCGACGGTCGCGGGGTGGCGCCACATGTTGGTGTTCATCGCGGGGGCGAACAGCACCGGCGCCCGGGTCGCGAGCAGGATCACCGAGACGAGATCGTCGGCGAGGCCCGCGGCGGCCTTGGCCAGGACGTCGGCGGTCGCCGGCGCGACGACGACGACCTCGGGCCAGTCGGCCAGCTCGATGTGCCCCACCCGCCCCTCCTCGGACACGTCGAGGATCTCGCTGCGCACCGGGTGCCGGCTGACCGTCGCGAGGGACAGCTCGGTCGCGAACGCCTTCGCGGCCGCCGTCATGACGACGCGCACCTCGCAGCCCGCGGCGATGAACGCCCGCACGAGCTCGGGGGCCTTGTACGCGGCGATGCCCCCCGTGACGCAGAGCAGCACGCGGGTCGGCGCGATCACGGCGTGTCTCCGGAGGTCGACAGCGGCACCGAACCCTCGACCTCGATCCCGAACCCGCGCAGGCCGATGATCTTGCGCGGGTTGTCGGTGATGACGCAGATGCGCTCGAGTCCGAGGCGCGCGAGGACCTGCGCCCCGAGACCGAACTGCCGGAAGCCGCGCTCGGCCGGCTTGAGCCCGCGCAGGCCCGCCCCTGGCTCGCCCGCCGGATCGAGCACGGGCGCCAGATCGTCGGTGCCCGGCGCGACGACGTAGAGGAACACACCCGCGCCGGCGCGATCGATCTGCCGCAGCGCCGCGCGCATGCGTCGACCCGAGTCCTCACCAAACCCGAAGACGTCGCCGAGCACCGACGCCCGCTGCGCCCGCACGAGCGTCGGTCGGGCCCCGTGCAGATCGCCCTTGCAGAGCGCGAGGTAGTAGACGAACGGCGGCACGCTCGAGCGGAACGTCCGCACCATCCACCCCTGCGCCTCCGACAGCCCGAGTGCCGCCGACGCCAGCGGCGCGTGGGCGACCTCCTCGACCAGCGTCTCGCGCTGCAGTCGGTACTCGATGAGGTCCGCGATCGAGAGGATCGGCAGGCGGTGCTCGGCCGAGAAGCGCTCGAGGTCGTCCATGCGCGCCATCTCGCCGTCGTCGCGCATGATCTCGCAGATGACCCCGGCTGGGCGGAGGCCGGCGAGCCGCGCGAGATCGACGGCGCCTTCGGTGTGACCGGAGCGCACGAGCACACCGCCGGGTTGCGCCCGCAGCGGGAAGATGTGCCCCGGGCTCACGAGGTCCTCGGGCCCGAACGCCGGATCCGAGGCCACGCGGATGGTCTGCGCCCGGTCGGCCGCGCTGATGCCCGTGGTCACGCCGTGGCGAGCTTCGATCGACACCGTGAACGCCGTGCCCATGTCGCCGGGATCGGTGCGCACCATCATCGGCAGGCGCAGGGTCTCGACGCGCTCGGGGGCGAGCGCGAGGCACACGAGCCCGCGGCCGTACTTGCACATGAAGTTCACGTGCTCCGCGGTGCAGTGCTCCGCGGCGACGACGAGGTCGCCCTCGTTCTCGCGGTCCTTGTCGTCGACGAGGACGACCATCGCGCCGGCACGGATGTCGCGCAGCGCGGACTCGACGGTCTCGAACGAAGTGGTCACGGGGTCCCCTTGGGTGGGACGCCGGGGTAGCCGGCGTCGGCGAGCATGTCGATGGTGACGCCGCCCGTGCGTCGGCCGACGTCGAGGACGCGGGCCACGTACCGCGCGAGCAGATCGACCTCGAGGTTGACGTGGGCGCCCGGCACGAGCGTGCCCAGCGTGGTCACCTCGAGGGTGTGCGGGATGATGCCGACCATCGCGCCGCGGGCGTCGACGTCGTTGACGGTGAGGCTGGTGCCGTCGAGGCAAATCGATCCCTTGGGCGCGACGAAGGCGAGCAGCGCCTCGGGGACGTCGAACCACAGCTCGCGCGCCGTGCCCCGCGGCGCGCTCGAGCGCAGCGTCGCGAGGCCGTCGACGTGGCCGCTGACGAAGTGACCACCGACCGCGTCGCCGACCCGCAGCGACGGCTCGAGGTTGATCGGCGCACCCACGCCGAGCGATCCGAGCGTCGTCAGCCGCAGGGTCTCGAACGCGACGTCGACCTCGAAGCTGCCCGGAGCGCTCGCGACCACGGTGAGGCACACGCCCGAGCAACACACGCTGGCCCCGAGCGCGAGCTCCGATGCCGCGAGGTCGCAGTGGATGACGAGCCGCCGCGCCTCGGGCCCGGCCTGCAGGGCCGCGATGCGACCGACGGTTCGAACCAGCCCGGTGAACATCGCCAGGGTTCTACCGCAGGCGCGCGCGCTTCACAGCCGCGGCGGGGCCCGTCGCCCGCGGCGTCGGCTCCGGCCCCACCTGCGCCCCGGAGCGAGGCCCCGCCGAGGCCGGCGCCGGCACGTAGTCGCACCGCAGGTCGCCACCGAGCGGTCGGACCGCCTCGCGCAGCAGGCGCGGCGCGTCGACGACCCGCGCCCACTCGACGCCGTCGCACAGCGTCGGTCCGCGACCGAGGAGCCGCGGCGCGGTGTAGACGATCCAGCGCTGCCACGCCGCGGCGCGGACGAACGCGCCGTGCAGCGTGCCGCCACCCTCGACGAGCAGCGATCGGATCTCGCGGCGGCCGAGCTCGACCAGCGCGAGCTCGACGTCGACGTGCCCCCGCGCGTCGAGCCCGATCGCGACCGGCTCGGCCCCGGTCGCGCGCACGCGGGCGAGGGCCGCGGCTGCGACCTCGGGCCCGTGCAGCACGAGTGTGCCGGGGCGCAGCACCGCCGGGGTCGCCTTGCCCTTCGCGAGCACGCGCAGGCGGGTGTCGAACACGACCGCGATCGGCGAGCGACCGCGCACGAGCCGGACGTCGAGCCGCGGATCGTCACTCGCCACCGTGCCGACCCCGACCGCGATCGCGTGGTGCTGCGCGCGGAGTCGGTGCGCATCGCGGCGCGCCGCATCGGACGTGATCCACTTGCTGTCGCCGGTCGACACCGCGATGCGGCCGTCGATCCCGACCGCCGCCTTGAGCGTGACGAACGGCCGACCGGTCCGGACGTGGTGCAGGTAGTGCGCGTGGACGGCCGAAGGCTCGGGTGACGCGAGCTCCACCACCTCGATGCCGAGCCGACGCAGCCGCGCGATGCCCTTGCCCGAGGCGTGCGCGGCGGGATCGCGGACGCCGACGACGACCTTCGCGACGCCGGCGGCGGCGATGGCCTCGGTGCACGGCCCCGTGCGCCCCTGGTGGCAGCACGGCTCGAGCGTCACGAACAGCGTCGCCCCACGGCACCGCGCGCCCGCCCGGGCAATCGCGCGGACCTCCGCGTGCGGGCCCCCGGTCGCCGCGCTGTGGGCCGCGCCGACGACCTCGCCGCGACGCACGATCACCGCGCCGACGCACGGGTTCGGGTACGTCGAGCCGAGCCCGCGCCGCGCCCAGCGGACCGCGAGCGCCATGCCGGCCGCGTCGTCAGCCACCCTCGCCACGATCACGTCCCTCGGCCTTGGCCGCGTTCGCGCGGGCGGCCGCCGCCTCGAACAGCGTGCGTTGTCCCTCGGGGTCGACGCGCTCGGCCTTCTCCATCTCGTGGAGCAGCCGCTCGAATTCTTCGACCGACTCGAAGCTGCGATACACCGACACGAAGCGCACGTACGCGACCGGATCGAGATCGTGCAGGTAGTGCATGGCCCGCTCGCCGATCTCCGTGGCGTAGACCTCGCGGTCGCCCCGCGTGAACGCCCACTGCTCGATCTGCGCGACCAAGGTCTCGAGCTGATCGGGCTTCACCGGCCGCTTGCGACACGCGAGCTTGAGCCCGCCGAGCAGCTTGTTGCGATCGAAGGGCTGCCGCCCGCCGCCGCGCTTGAGCACGACCGGGAGGTTCTCCTCGATGCGCTCGAACGTCGTGAACCGATGGCCGCAGCCTTCGCACTGCCGCCGCCGTCGGATCGAGGTCGCATCCCGGCCATCGCGCGAGTCGAGGACCTTGGTGTTGGGGTTGCGACAGACCGGACAGCGCATCGCCGGCTCCTCAGCGCCGCTCGAGGGCGTCGAGCATCTCGACGCGGCGGCCGTGGCGGCCACCCTCGAACGTGGCGTCGAGGAACGTCACCAGCAGCGTGCGCCCGAGCCCGAGCCCGACGACGCGGCCCCCGAGGCACAGCACGTTCGCGTCGTTGTGGGCGCGCGCCATCGCGGCGCTGAAACCGTCGGAGAGCACCGCGGCGCGGATCCCCGGGACGCGGTTGGCCGCCATCGCCATGCCCTGACCGGTGCCGCACACCAGCACGCCGAGGCTGCCCGACACCGCGAGCACCTCGTTGCACACGGCGACCGCGATGTCGGGGTAGTCGACGGAGTGCGACTCGTCGGTGGCCCCCAGCTCGGCGACGACGTCGTGCCCGAGCTCGCGGGCGATCTCCGCGAGGTGGCGTCGGAGCGTCACACCACCATGATCGCTGCCGAAGACCAACCGCATGATCGTCACTGGACCTTGCGCAGGATCAACGCGGCGTTGGTGCCACCGAAGCCGAAGCTGTTGCTCATCGCGTACTCGTAGGACGCGCGGCGGGCCTCGTGCGGCACGTAGTCGAGGTCGCAGGCGGGATCGGGATCGTCGAGGTTGATGGTCGGCGGCAGGATCCCGTCGCGCAGCGACAGGGCGCAGATCGCCGCCTCGAGTCCGCCCGCGGCCCCTAGCAGGTGGCCGTGCATCGACTTGGTCGAGCTCACCGCGAGCTTGTACGCGTGGGCGCCGAACACGGCGCGGATCGCCGCGGTCTCGTTGGCGTCGGCGTCGGTGGAGGTCGCGTGGGCGTTGATGTAGCCGATCTGCTCCGGCGACAGGCCGGCGTCGCGCAGCGCCAGCGCCATGCAGCGGGCCGCACCGGCGCCGCCTGGGGCGGGCGAGGTGATGTGGTGCGCGTCGGCGTTGGCGGCGTAGCCGACCAGCTCGGCGACGATCGTGGCGCCGCGCGCCTGCGCCCGCTCGTAGCCCTCGAGGACAAGGATCGCGGCGCCTTCGCTGAGCACGAAGCCGTCGCGGCTGGCGGTGAACGGCCGGCACGCCTTGGTCGGCTCGTCGTTGCGCTGGCTGAGCGCCCGCGCGGAGCAGAAGCCACCGATGCCGAGCGGCGTCACGGTGGACTCGCTGCCGCCCGCGATCATGATGTCCGCGTCGCCGCGCTCGATGACCCGCGCGGCCTCGCCGATCGAGTGCGCCGCGGTCGAGCACGCCGACACCATCGACATGTTCGGGCCCTGGCAGTTGTGGAGGATCGAGATCTGCCCCGGCGCCAGGTTGATGATCACCGAGGGCGTGAAGTACGGGCTGATGCCGTGGCGCGGGCCCTTCTCGACCAGCGTCCGGTAGGTCGCCTCGATCACGCCGAGGCCGCCCATGCCGGCGCCGATGTAGCAGCCGTAGCGCTCTGGATCCGGCTTGTCGACGTCGACGCCCGCCTGCTTCACCGCCATGTCCGCCGCCGCGATGGCGAGGTGGATGAAGCGGTCCATCTGCCGCAGGTTCCGCTTGGGGATCCACTGCGTCGGATCGAAATCGCGGACCTCACCGGCGATGGTGGTCGTGAACTCGCTGGCGTCGAACCGCGTGATCGGGCCGATCCCAGAGGTGCCCGCCCGGACGCGTTCCCACGTCGTGTCGGTCCCCACGCCCAGCGGCGTGACCAGTCCCATGCCCGTGATCGCGATTCTCCTGCGTGCCACGTGTCCTCCGGTCGTCGGGGGGCCGCCTGGGAACGCGGGGTCCGTGCGGCGCGGGCGGCCTGTCGACCCGCCCACACCCTCGCTCCCGCGCAAGCCGGCGGCGCTCGCCGGCGCGCTGGGTCAGTTGCCCTTGCGCACCTTGATGTAGCTGACCGCGTCGCCGACGGTCTTGATCTTGTCGACCTCGTCGTCGGGGATCTTCACGTCGAACTGCTCCTCGAGGGCGAGCACGAGCTCGACGATCGCGAGGGAGTCAGCGCCGAGATCCTCGGTGAAGCTCTTGCCCTCGCTGACGTCCTCGGGCTTGACGTCCAGCTGTTCGCAGATGATTTCCTTGATGCGGGCTTCGATGTCACCACTCATGATCGTCAGGCTCCTATGATGCTCGGCGCGGTTCGGTCCGGAAGACGGTTCGGATCGGGGAAGTTCGTGGTCGGCCGGTCTTGGCGGCGCTAGATGAGCAGGCCGCCGTTGATGCGCAGCACGTGCCCCGTGATGTACGAGGCGGCGGGCGACGCCAGGTAGGCCACGGCCTCGGCGACCTCGCGGGGATCGCCGACGCGGCCCAGCGGGATCTGGGCGAGCAGCGCGGTGCGGGCGTCGCCCTGCAGCGCGGCCTGGGTCATGTCGGTGTCGATGAAGCCGGGGGCGACGGCGTTGACCGTCACGGCGCGGCTGGCCAGCTCGCGCGCGAGCGACTTGGTCATGCCGATCACGCCGGCCTTGGTGGCCGCGTACATCGCCTGACCGATGTTGCCCTGCTCGCCGACCACCGAGGTGAGGTTGACGATGCGGCCCTTGTCCTTGGCGCGCAGCAGGTGGCGCGTCGCCGCCTTGCTGCACAGGAACGTCCCGCGCAGGTTGGTGCGGATCAGCGTGTCGAAGTCCTCGGCGCGGGCGCGCATCATCAGCGCGTCGATCGACACGCCGGCGTTGTTGACGAGGATGTCGAGGCCGCCGTGCGCCTCGACGAGCTGCTTGATCGCGGCGTCGACCGCCGCCTCGTCGCCGACGTCGAAGCCGGCGACGAACGCCGCACCGCCGGATGCTTCGATCGCGGCCGCGACCTCGCGGGCTGCGGCCTCGCCCTTCGCGTAGTTGACGACGACCTTCGCCCCGCGCTCGGCGAGCAGCAGGGAGATGGCGCGGCCGATGCCTCGACCGCCGCCGGTGACCAACGCGACGCGACCCGAGAGATCGAGTGACGCGGGGAGCGGACGCGAGGCTGCGTCAGAGGCCATGCGGACCCTTTAGCACATCGAGATCCGCCGGGGAACCACACGCGGCGACCGCGAGATCGGGCGCGATGCGCTTGCACAGGCCCGCCAGCACCTTGCCGTGACCGAGCTCGGTCGCATGGGTGACGCCCATCGCCACCGCGCGCTGCACCGAGGCCTCCCACCGCACGCGGTGGGTCACCTGCCGCACGAGCAGCTCCTTCACGCGGCCGGCGTCGACGTTGGGCTCGGCCTCGACGTTGGTGATGACCGGGACGCTCGACGCGCCGATCCTCACGTCGGCGAGGGCCGCCGCGAGGCGCTCGGCCGCCGGGGCCATCAGGGCGCAATGGAAGGGCGCGGACACCTTGAGCGGCACCGCCCTGCCCTTGCGTGACTTGGCCAACGCGACCAGACGATCGACGGCGGCAGCGTGGCCGGCGACGACGATCTGTCCGCCGCCGTTCTCGTTGGCGGGCGACACGATCTCGCCCTCGGCCGCCTCGGCGCACAGCGCCTCGAGCTCCGCGAGCGGCAGTCCGATCACCGCCGCCATGGCGCCGGTGCCGGCGGGCACCGCGTCCTGCATCGCCTGGCCCCGCAGCCGCACCAGCCGGACCGCATCGGCGAACGAGAGCGCCCCCGCGGCGACCAGCGCCGAGAACTCGCCCAGGCTGTGGCCGAGCACGACGCTCGGGGGATCGCTCGCCTCGAGGCCCGCCTCGCGCAGCGCCGCCAGGGCCGCGATGCTGCAGGTGAGGATCGCGGGCTGCGTGTTCGCGGTCAGGACGAGCTGGTCCTCGGGGCCCTCGAAGCACAACGTCGACAGCGACATGCCGAGCGCCGCATCGGCCTCGTCGAAGATCGCCCGCGCCGCGGCGCTCGAGTCGTAGAGCCCGCGGCCCATGCCGACCTGCTGGCTGCCCTGTCCCGGAAACAGATACGCGCGTGACATCGATCGCTAGCTCCCTGGTTGCTCGGTCTCGGTCTTGGTCTTCGTCGGCGCCGCGACGCCGTGGGCCTTGGCCGCGGCGACGAGGCCCGCGTTGGTCGACAGGGCCTCGGTCAGCGCGCCGACGAGGCCCTCGTCCACGGAGCGCGCCGCGAGCCGCAGCGCGGTGGCGATCGCGAAGGGGCTCGCGCCGCCGTGGCAGATCCACGCCGGACCGTCGACACCGAGCAGCGGCGCGGCGCCGTACGTGTCGGGGTTCATGTTCTCGCGCAGCTTCGCGAACGCCGGCTGCAGCAGCAGCGCGCCCAGCTTGCTGCGCAGATCGGCGGTCACCGCTGTGCGCAGCCAGTGCCCGATCAGGCGGCCCGTCGCCTCGGCGACCTTGAGCGCGACGTTGCCCGTGAACCCGTCGGTCACGATGACGTCGAAGTGCCCGTCGAAGAACCCCTCGCCCTCGGCGTAGCCGGCGTAGAGGAACTCGGCGCTCTGCGACGCCGAGAGCACCTCGTGCACCGCCCGCGTCAGCTCCGTGCCCTTGCCGTCCTCGCTTCCGTTCGAGAGGACGCCGACCCGCGGCCGCGGCCGCCCGGTCTTGAAGCGGGCGTACGCGGCGCCCATGATCGCGAACTGCACGAAGTTCACCGGCTTGCAGTCGACGTTCGCGCCGACGTCGAGCACGGCGGTGAAGCCGGTGCGGTTCGGCAGCGAGGTCACGATCGCGGGGCGATCGACGCCGCGGATCCGCCGGTACTTGAAGAGGCCGCAGGCGAGCATCGCCCCGGAGTTGCCGGCGCTCATCGCCGCGCCGGCCTCGCCCCTGCGCACGAGGTCGAAGCACGTGGGCATCGACGCGTCGGGCTTGGCGCGCACCGCCTTGCCCGGGTGATCCTCCATCGTGATGCGCTCGGGCGCATGGTGGATGGAGATCGGCAGGGACGCGGCGCCGTCGTGCTTGGCCAGGGCGGCGGCGATCGGCTCGCGATCACCGACGAGCAACACCGACACGCCGGCCCGGGCCGCCTCGACGGCACCCTGGACTTCGGCGTGCGGGCAGTGATCGCCGCCGAATGCATCGAGCGCGATCACGGTGGACGACACGGGCGATCCTATTCTCGAGCGACCTCGATGACCTGACGGCCGCGATAGAAGCCGCAGGCCGGGCACACGCGGTGGCTGACCATCAGCTCCTCGCAGTTCGGGCACGGCGACAGGTTCGGCGCGGTGACCTTGTCGTGGTGGGCGCGACGCATGTCGCGCTTGCTCGGGCTCTTGCGTTTCTTCGGGACGGCCATAGGCGCTTTCGGGCGCCGGAGAATAGAGGCGGGACCCGTGGTTCCGCAAGCACCCTTGCGCGTGTTAGCTCACTCGGGCTCGCGGAGCTTCTTCAGGGCCTCGGCCTGGCGCAGCGCCTCGGCCAGGGCGTCGGTCCGCGGGGGCTCGGCCGACGGGATGAAGTCGACCTCGGGCACGCGCGGCGACGGCACGCCACAGGCGGTGCACCGCGGCGCGTCCGCGGGCTGCTCGTTGAGTGGGGCCCCGCACTGGCTGCACAGCCCGCGGCACTCGGCACCGCGGGCGCACAGGGCCCGCATCGGGTAGGCGAGCTTCAAGGTCTCCGCCAGGAGCGGGGCGAGATCCAGGCGGACACCGTCGAACGGCCAGAGATCTTCACCGCCGTCGTCGTCGTCGTCGCCCTCGGGATCGTCCCCGTCGCGATCGTCCCGGCGATCCTCGTCGGGGAGGCGGTGCGCGGCGCCGTCGCGCACGAACATCGCCGTGACCTTACCGTCCGCGTTCACGGCCGCGGGATCGAGGCAACGGGCGCACGGGACGTGGAACCCGCCGCGCAGCTCCCCGGTGACGATGACGCTGCCATCGCCCTGGACCACGAGATCCAGGCGCACGTGGGCCGGCGCGTCGGCCTCGGCGTCCGTGTCGCGCAGCGCGTCGCGCATCCACGCGGGCGAGAGCTCGTGCTCGAGCGAGGTATGGGTCTCGTCGCGACGCCGCATCGCGGAGATGTCGACGACGAGGGCATCGGGAACCGCCGCGGGGCGCACGGGGCGGTAGCCTGGGCGAAGCCGGGCACCATGTCAAAGCCGGCATCGCCGCGGCGCGTCGCGCGGGTCCCGTGCCGACCCCGTGGCGTCGCCGAGCCCGCGGGCGTTGACCCCCCGGCCCAGATTCGTTATTCGAGCGCCGTCCCCGTGGAGTTTCCCCAACACGAGCGCGCGGCCGCAACGCGTCGCGCACCGACGGGGACACCCAGTGCGGCAGCCAAGGGCGAAGCCCGATCCATCGCAGGCCGATCGATCGCCGCGCTCACGTGTGTAGTGCTCGGCCTGCTCGTCTGGCTGCACGCGCCGACGATCGAGGCGGCCTCGCGCGCGGCGGCCTCGGCGACGCCCTCGCGACTCGCGAAGCGCACCGCGACCACGAGCCCCGCGCGCGCTCGCCCGCTCGTCGACACGCCGGTGCTCGCGACCGCCGGGACGTGGAGCGGTGGCGCTGGCGTCCTCAGCCTCGCGCCGCCCGCCCCGATCGCACCGCTCCCCGCGTCGTCCCTGCTCGCCCCGCCGCCGCCGGCGCCCGGCGACGCGCGGGCCGAGCTCGACGCGACGCCCCCCGCCGCGCCGCCGAGCAAGACCGGACGCGACGTCCGCTCGACGCTGAAGGCCTCGCGCTCGGTTCCGCCGTTCTGGATCGATCGCACGTACGACACGCACCGAACCCGCGCGATCGGCTTCCCGCCGCTGTTCGTCCACCGCACGCCGGCGAAGGACCACCCCGAGAAGCTGCTGCACTTCGATCTCGCGCTCACCTTCGGGTGGGGCACCGCCGAGGGCAAGCGGCGGTGGCTCAGCCCGGTCGGCCTGTTCTTCGGCAGCTTCTCCGAGCGCAAGACCGTGTGGGGCGCCGCGCCCCTGCTGATGGGCTACCGCCGCATCGGCGAGCAGTACAACTTCGGCCAGTTCCCGCTCGTCTGGGCCTGGGGCACCAAGTACGTCAAGAACCTCTTGGTGGTGCCGTTCCACTACCAGCAGAAGCGACCCGACGGCTTCCGCGGCGTGTCGGCGATCCTGTTCTGGTACGGGCACAAGCACCGCGACGACACCAACGCCGAGAATGATCGCGGATGGTTCGTCGCCGCGCCGGCCTTCTATCGCTTCCGTCGCGGGATGAAGCGCTTCGACTTCGCGTTCGCGTACATGGGCGCGGAGAACCGGCTGAAGGGCCGCAAGTGGGTCGCGGTCACGCCGTTCGCCCTGTGGCACGAGAGCGAGTTCGGCAACCGCCACGAGCTGTGGACGCTTCCGTGGCTGCGCCGCACCGACCGCGCGCGGGGCCGCAGCGCCTGGGCCGTGCCGCTCGCGCTGACCTTCTCGCACAGCGATCCCGATCGCCGCATCTTCGCCGCGACGCCGCTGGTGTGGCGCACGCACAACACGCTGCGCGGCAGCGACTTCACGCTGGTCGGTCCCGTCGGCGTCTACTCCGATCCGCGGCAGCGCAACGTCTTCGCCGCGCCGCTGTGGTTCCAGTTCCAGGACCGCGCCAACGACACGATGGTCCGCGTGTTCGCGCCGCTGGGCTTCTCGCGGCGCACCCCCGAGCGCACCGGCGTGTGGACGGTGCTCGGCGGCGGCATGCGCACGGCCAAGGGCTACGGCGCCTTCGTGCCGCCGCTGCTGACGTGGGTCGGCCGCCGCGACGACGGCACCTCGATGCAGGGCGTGCTCGGCATGTTCTGGCACGTGAACCGCCCCGACGGCGATCGGCCGCGACGCACGGTCGTGCTCGGGCCGCTCGGGTTCTTCGACGCGCAGCGCGGCGGTGAGCGCGAGCGCATCCGCGGCGGCATCCCCCTGGCGGGCATCCTCGCGGGGCGCCACGGCAACACGCGCTGGCAGGTGATCACGCCGCTCATCTGGCACGCGCACGACCCCGAGGCCCGCCGTCGCACGCTCGTCGTGGCGCCGTTCTACCACCACCGCCGCGGCGAGGATCTCGACGGCGGCGTGGCCCCCCTGGTGTTCTGGGGCTCGGGCACCAAGTACCGCTACGGCATCGTGCCCGGCCTGCTCTTCGCCGACGTGCAGAACGTCCGCGAGAAGTCGCACCTGACGCTGTCGCCGGTGTTCGTGCGCCACAGCGCGCCGGGCCAGCGCACGATGGGCGTCGCGGGTCTGGTGTGGGACGTGGTCCGCGACGGCGGAGCCGAGCGCCACACCGCGGTCGTGCCCTTCTATTACCGGCGCGATCGCGACGGCAAGCGGCTCACCGTGTCGTGGGTCGGCGGCGTGTTCAAGACCCCCGAGGCGCGTACCGCCGTGTGGGGCCCGTTCGTCCGCCGTCAGACCGAGAACCGCACGGTCACCGGCGTGGCGCCGCTCGTCTGGGCCACGACCGAGCGCAACGCCGACGGCGTCACCCGCAACGTCAGCGTGGTGCCGTTCGTGATCCACCACCGCTCGCCCAAGGACGACCTCGACATGTTCTCGCCGCTGGTCTGGCGGCGCGAGATCCGGGGCGAGCGCGCGCGCAAGAACCTCGCGGTGGTGCCGTTCTACTTCCGGCAGCGGCAGCCCAGCGGCGTCGACGTGGACGGCGGCGTCGGCTTCTTCTGGTCGCGCGATCGCCAGCGCCGGACCCACACGCTGATCGCCGGGCCGTTCTTCCACCGCCTCAGCCGCAAGTCGCTCCACACCGGCGTCGTGCCCCTCGCGTGGTGGATGGACACCGAGACCGATCGTCGGCTCGTGTCGCTGCCGACCATCGTCCACATCCGCAACAAGAAGACCGGCGAGCACACCACCGTCGCCGCGCCGCTGTGGTTCGACCGGCGGCGGTCCAACGGCCGGCGCACGTGGGGCGCGTTCCCGTTCGTGTTCGGCGGCAAGCGGCTCTACAACTTCACGCGGTTCTCGCTCGCGCCGCCGGGCTTCGTCGACGTGTTCCGCATCCAGAGGAACTCGCGCTTCACCGGCGTCGTCCCGCTGCTGTTCCGTCACCGCAAGTGCGGCTACCTGGCCGACGACGATCCGAAGTGCACGTACACGCTGTGGGGCAGCATCCCGCTGTTCCTCTACGGCAAGGACGGCAACGGGCGCCGCACCCACGGTTCGCTGCTGTACGTCTACGACCGCGACCCCGCCGGCATGCGGCTGTACACGCCGCTCTTCGGGCTGCACAACCGGCCCGGCAAGGTGCTGTCGTGGTACGCGGGCCCGATCGCGATGCGGACGACCAACACGCACCGGCGGTTCATGGCGTTCCCGCTGTACTTCCGCCGCGCGCACCGACTCGAGGATCGCAGCCTGACCCTCGCGGTGCCGCCGCTGTTCATCGCGCGCCGCCGCGAGGATCGACGCTTCTTCGAGGCCGGCCTGGTCGTGTGGCAGGTCCGACAGCAGCACAAGGTCGCGACCGCCGTCTTCCCGCCGCTGTTCTTCCACAGCCACGCGTTCGCGCAGCGCCGCCTGACGTGGCTGCTGCCGCTGTTCCTGCGCGACGACAACTGGGGCGAGGATCAGACATGGACCGCCCTCGGCCCACTCGCCTACGTGCAGCGGCGCAAGGGCGAGAACCTCGACTTCGTGCAGTTCCCCCTGGTCTGGCACATCGAGCGCGGCGAGAACCAGTTCACGTTCGGCGCCTTCGCGTGGTGGGACATCCGCCGCGGGATCAAGCAGGTGCAGCTGGTGCCCGGCGCGTACCTCCGCGCGGCCGGCTCGCGGCTCGACACGCACGTGATCGGGCCCGGCCTCGGCTGGTGGACGCGGGGCCGCGGCGCGACCGAGGGCGACTTCCACTGGCGCGCGCTGCTCGGACTGTTCGGTGCGGGCGTCGAGAACGGCCGGCGCTACGTGTCGATCTTCGGCGGTCGCATCGATCGCGGGCCGGGCCAGGCGCCACCCGAGCGCAAGCGGGCGCCGCGGACCAAGCGGGCGGGCAAGCGCGGCGCGAAGGCCAAGGGCGAGCGCGAGGCGGCCCCCGCCGCACCGACGCGGCGCGCGGCCCCGCCGACCCGACGCGCAGCCCCGGCATCCCCCGCGGGCAAGTGAGCGGCCGCTTCAGCGGTACAGGATCTCGACGCGCTGGATCGTCTGCGGCGTCGTCGGGCGATCGTCGGGCCCGCCGGTCGCCGCGATGCGCTCCGCGAGCGTGACCGTGGCCTCGGTGCAGCGGCCGAAGATCGAGTGCTTGCCGTCGAGGTGGGGCGTGGGTGCGAGCGTGATGAAGAACTGGGCCGAGCCGGTGGTCGGGCCGCGGTTCGCCATGCTCAGCAGGCCCGGGTGATCGTGGAAGAGACCGTCGCCGAACTCGTCGGGGATCACGTAGCCCGCGTTCCCGGTGCCGGTGCCGGTCGGGTCGCCGCCCTGGATCATGAAGCCCTCGATCACGCGGTGGAAGATCGTCCCGTCGAAGTAGGGCTTCGCAGCCCACACGCC
Source organism: Deltaproteobacteria bacterium Ga0077550 (assembly GCA_001464385.1). Lineage (GTDB taxonomy): Bacteria > Myxococcota_A > Polyangia > Nannocystales > Nannocystaceae > Xiheibacterium > Xiheibacterium aquaticum. Next base: position 38,271 of record LNFB01000184.1, read on the forward strand.
CTCGGCGTCCCGCGAGGGTCGCTTGCCGCGGGCGAGGCCGACGAAGTTCGCGACCGTGCGCGGCGCTGCCTTCGGGAGCAGCTCGCACTCGAGGACGCCCTGCTCCATCACGAGCCGCGCCCAGAGGGTGCCGCCGGGATCGCCCGGGAGATCGGCGAGGGCCTCCTCGAGGGTGAAGTCGCCGCCCTCCGGGTCGCCCTGGGCGGTGGCGTACTCGCGGATCTCCTCGTCGGTCATCCCGAGCTCGGGCTCGTCCCCGGCCGCGAAGCGTGGGCCCTCGGCGGCGGCGCCCTCGGGGGTCTGGGCCTTGCCGGCCTTCAGGCGGGCGCTCCGCTCGGCCTGCTCCGCCTGCTGGGCCGCGAGTTCCTCGGGCAAGGGGGGTGGCGGGGTGAAGACGCAGGCGGGCGCCAGGAGGCCGCCCAGGGCCAGCAGCGCCCCTCGGGCGCCCCCTTGGCCCCGAGGGTCCGGCCCCGGTCCCCCGCTGCGGTTCGCCCTGGTCCCCGCGGCCATGCCGCCCCTCGATGCCCTGCCCGGTTCACCCACGTGGGCCATAGGCTGCACCGGCGGACCCGGCTTGACAAGCAACGCCCCCACGGCGTTAGAGTGCGCCCCCGAACCGAGATTCGCCCGTGGCCAATCACAAGCAAGCAGAGAAGCGGAACCGTCAGCGAATCAAGCGTCGCGCGCGGAACCTGACCCACCTCTCGTCCATGCGCACCTTCATCAAGAAGGTCCGCCGCGCCCTCGACGGAGGTGATGCGGACGCCGCCAAGGCCTCGCTCCCCGCGGCGGTCACGGCGATCACGAAGGCCGCGAGCAAGGGCGTCATCCACCGCAACACCGCGTCGCGCTACGTGTCGCGTCTCACCCGCGCCGTCGCCGTCAAGGCGGCGTAGCGCCACCACCCACGCCGCGGCAACGCGGCCTCGCACGCCGCGGCGACGCGGCCTCGCACGCCGCGGCAACGCGGCTCGCAGCCACGCGGCGATCGGGACTCCCGACCGCCGCGTTCGCGTTGGTTCAGCGGCGCGCGATGCCGGCGACCGCGTCGCACGACTCGAGGATCCAGCGCTCGAGGGCCAGCTCGGCGGCGCGCGAGACCACGAAGCTGCCGCCCTTCAGATCGCCGTCGAGCCGCACGAGGGCCCCGAAGGCCCGACGCAGGCGATCGGGCCCGAACTGCCGCGCCTGATCGACGAGCTTGCGGGCCACGAACGGCGGGACGCCAGCGGCCGCCTCGACCTCGCCGGGGCGCAGGCCGACGCCGTGGGCGAGCATCAGCATCCGCAGCTGCCGGGCGAGCAGGCCCACGAGCGGCGCCGCCTCGCCCATCCCACCGTCGCCCTGCGAGAACATCCTGCGGAGCACGGCGATCGCCCGCTCGTGGCGGCCCATGCCGACCGCGTCGGTGAGATCGAAGACCACCGCGTCGCGGGCGTCGGTCACCACCGCGGTGACGTGGGCGAGCGTCACCTTCACGCCCAGGCCCGCGAAGAGCGACGCCTGCTCGAGCGCCTGGGCCAACGCCGAGGGCGAGTTGCCGACGCGCTCGACGATCGCGTTGGCCGCCGCGGACTCGATGGCGACGCCGACCTCGCGGGCTTGGGTCAGCACGAACGCGACCGCGTCGTCGTTGCGCCGCAGCCCCTCGAACTTCTCGATGACGCCGGTCTTCTTCGCCGCCGTCACCAGCCGCGAGCGCGCGTCGATGCCCGACGAGGTGATGAGCAGCACCGTGCTCGGGTTCGGCGCGGCGAGGTACTCGACGAGCGAGTCGAGCAGCTTGGGGTTCGCGGGGCCGCGGCCCTTGCCGATCGCCTCGGGCTCGTCGAGTTCGACGAGCCGGCGCTTGGCCATCAGCGGCACCTGCATGCACGCCTCGAGCACCTTGCCGGGGCCCTCGAGGTCGCGGCCCACGAAGCGCTCGTGGTTGAACGCCGCGAAGTTCTCGTCGAGCGTCGCGGCCCGCAGCGCCTCGATCCACACGCGCATCATCGCGTGCTCGGTGCCGTACAGCACGTAGACCGGCGCGACGTCGCCGGCCTTGATCTTGGCCAGCGCGCTCACCCCGGGCCCTTGGCGGGCGCCTTGCCGGCCCGCGGGCGCAGCGTCGCGACGCACTCGACCTCGGGCGTCATCGGCATCAGGTCGAACACGGCGACCTCGTCGATGGCCCAGCCGTGCTTCACCAGCACCGCGAGATCGCGGGCGAGCGTCGCGGGGTCGCACGCGACGAGGACAATACGCTCGGTGGCGACCACCGCGAGCGCGCGGGTGGCCTCGGTGCCGAGGCCCGCCCGCGGCGGATCGGCGACGACCACCTCGTACCGCGTCTCTCCACCCGCAATGCGCGGCACGAGGGCCGCGACGTCGCCGTGCTTGGCGTTGATGGGCAGGCCTTGCGCCTCCGCGAGCTTGCGCAGCAGGCCGACCGACTCGCGATCGTCGTCGCACGTCCACACGCGGCTCGCGACGCGGGCGAGCGCGCGGGTGAAGTTGCCCGCGCCGGCGTAGAGCTCGAGCACGCGCTTGCCGTGGGGCTTCGCGCGGCCGAGCACGTGGCGCAGCAGCGCCCGGTTCACGTCGCCGCGGGCCTGGGTGAACACGAACGGCGACGCCGACATCGGCGGCAGGCCACCGCCGCCGTCGATCTCGAGCACCGGCGCGCCGACGCGGATGCGCGCCCGACCGCCGCGCAGCTCGACGCCGATGAGCACCCGATCGAGGCACGCCTCGAGCGCGTCGCGGAGCTCCTCCGTGGGGCGCACGCCCGCGAGCCCGAGCGCGACGTGCTTGCCGTCGGTCAACGCATGCACCTCGCCGTGCGCGGGCAGCAGCGCGGCGACCTTGCGCAGCCGGGTCAGCGCGTGGCGCAGGGGAGCGGTGAGCACCGGGCACGCGGGCACGTCGATGACCTCGTCGCTGCGCTTGCGCATGAAGCCGAGCACGAACGTGTCGCCGTCGTTACGGTAGTGCAGTCGCGCGCGGCGGCGGTAGGCCAGCCCGTCGCCGACCGGCGGCGCGTCGCCGAGCACCGGCTCGACGCCGAGCTGACGCAGCGCGTCCTTGACCATGCCGAGCTTGAGGCCGAGCTGGGCGGCCGGCGCGACATGCTGCCATCCGCAGCCTCCGCACGTCCCCGCGAGCGCGCACGGGGGCGTGACCCGGTGCTCGCTCGGCTCGAGGATCTCGTCGATGACGCCGACGACGTGCTTGCGCGCGGTCCGAGCCGCGTGCGCGCGCACGAGTTCACCGGGCAGCGCCTCGGGGATGAACCATGTGGCCGGCTCCGAGGCGTCGGCCTCGGCGCGGTGGCCCACGGCGTCGCCGCCCGTGGCGAGCGTGCGGATGCGGATCTCGACGGTGGAGCCCATGCGGCCGGAGGGTATACCCGATCCGGCCGCGCCGATTTCGGAGCGGCGCCGCCGGCGTGCCGCGCCGATTGGGCTTGGGTCGCCGGCGCGCACGCGCCATGCTGGCCGCCCCATGGCACCCCCCCGCAACGGTCTGTCCGGCGCCCTGTCCGAAGCCCTCGCGCACCTCGTCGACGAGGCGCTCGAGCTGCTCGGCGCGGACGACGTCGTGCGCGCACGCGCGACGATCGCGGAGGCCGTCGCCCTGGCGCCCGACGCCGCCGAGGTCCGGGTCCTGCAGGCCGAGCTCGCGATCCACGACGGGGACATCGACGCGGCCCACGGCCACCTCGAGGCGGCGCTGCGGGCCGACCCCGACCACGCCGACGCCCACCACATGATCGCGCGGATCCTCGAGGACCGCGGCGAGGTGGCGACGATGATCGAGCACGACCTGCGCGTGCTCGCGCTCGACGCCCAGGCCGACCGGCGCGCCGGCGTCGGCACCTCGGACGATCTCGCGTTCATCGAGGAGCACGCCCGCCGCACCCTGGACACCCTGCCCGGCCACCTGGCCCAGCGGGTCGAGGACGTCCCGGTCGTGCTCGAGGCCCGGCCCAGCGCGGCCCTGGTGCGCGAGTGCTTCGATCCCCGAGCGCTCGGCCTCTTCGAGGGCCCGACCGACTTCGATCGCCGGGCCGGCCACGCCGACGTCCGCCCGACCCGGATCGTGCTCTTCTACGCCAACCTCCTGGCCATCGCCCCCGACGACGACGCGCTGGTCGAGCAGATCGAGGTCACCGTGCTGCACGAACTCGGGCACTTCTTCGGCCTCGACGAGGACGATGTCGCCGACCTGGGTCTCGAGTGACCTGCCGGCCGCGTGGGCGCCAATGCCCTGGCGGCGACCGCCAAACGGCTACGAGGGTCGCCAGGGGGGCGAGCCGGCTCGCCGTGGCGACACCTGTATCCATGCCCTGTGATTCCGGCATCTTGCGCTGGGGTCGCCACGGTACGCCGCCTGCACCATTGCGGGACATGGCGACGACGAAGACCCTGGCGGCCGTGCTCACCCTGTCCTTCCTCGCGGGTTGCGACCAGCAGGGCGAGACCGTGGGCCCCCGCGGTGGCGTGGTGATGTCGGACGACGGTCGCGTCACCCTCGACGTCCCGGCCGGCGCCCTGTCCGACGAGGTCGAGATCACGATCGAGGCCATCGACGACGCGCCCGCCGGCGTCGTCGGCCTCGCCTACGCGATCGAGCCCGCCGGCGTGTCGCTGCTCCGTCCCGCGACGCTGACCTACGACCTCGCGGCCGGCGACGAGGCGCGCTCGCTCGAGCTCGCCGGCGTCGAGATGGACGACCTCGTGCTCGTCACCGAGAAGGCCGACCGCTGGCAGCCCCTGGCCGACCGCGACGTCGACGCCGACGCCGAGCTCCTCTCCGCCTCCGTCCTGTACTTCTCGAGCTACGCCATCGTCTCGCGCTGAACCGTCCCCACGCTCGCTCGTCCCGAGGAGGGCATGTCGGTCGCGACCGATGTGCCCTCCGATCGTTTCGGGGCGGACGTCAGGCGAAGCGGGCGACGATGCCTGGCACCACGGCGGCGCGAAGGTCGTCGTCGCCGCGATCGATGGCGCTGCACGCCCGTGCGTCCCGGAGCAGGCGTTCGATCGGGAACTCGCGGGTGTAGCCGTAGCCGCCGTGGACCTGGAGCGCCTCGGAGCACGCCGCCACCGCGCTGCGCACCGCGGCGAGCTGGGCCCGCGCCGCCGCGTCAGCGGCATCGTCCGCGACCGCATCCAGGCGCGCCGCCGCCTTCACCGTCAGCATCCACGCCGCATCGCGCTCGGTCGCGCTGTTCGCCAGCTTCCACTGGATGGCCTGGAAGTTCGCGATGGCCTGCCCGAACTGCTCGCGGACCCTCGCATACTCCACGGCGCGGGTGATCGCCGCGCGGGCCAGGCCGCAGGCCGTCGCCGCGACACCCACCGAGACCCGCGCCGAGAGGCGCCGCGCCAGCGCGTCGTCGCCGGCGTGCGTGGCCTCGGCGTCGAGCTCGAGGTCGGCCCAGCCCGCCGCGCACAGCCCCGAGGCCGAACGGGCCCGCCGCGCGCCCACGTCCGCGGCGCGCACGAAGCCGACCACTGCGCCCTCGGGCCCCTGCCCGACCGCGACGACGTCGCCGTCGGCGGGGACCATCCGCGCCGCGCCCTGCAGGCGAACGTGCGACTCGGCACGCGCCGAGAGTCCACGGCTCGCCCCGCACCAGCCGACGAAGCCGTCGCCCCCCAGCGCCCTCGCGAGGAGTTCGTCGTCGCCGAGGCCCAGGGCGAGGCCCACGGCCGCGGCCTCGTGGATCGCGACCCGGATCGCCAGCGATCCGCTGTGCGCCGCGATGTCCTCGACCACCGCGACCGTCCCGAGCATACCGACGCCCGCGCCGCCGCTGGCCTCGGGCGCGCTGAGGCCGAACAGGCCCCACTCGCTGCACCGCGCGGCGAGCCCGGCGTCGAGGCCCGCGTCGTCCCAGCGCGCCGCGTGCGGGGCGAACTCGCGGTTGCCGAGCGGCCCGACGGCGCCGAGCAGCGCCTCGACGTGGGGTGACCAGTTCACCGGGCCTCCTCGAAGCGCCTCGCGATGTCGCGGGACACGACCAGGCGCTGCACCTCGCTGGTGCCCTCGTAGATCATCGTCACGCGGACATCGCGGAAGAACCGCTCGACCGGGGAGTCGCGGTCCTGCCCTTCGGGCCCCATCAAGGCCAGCGCCCGGTTGCACGCCGCGAACGCCTTCTCGCTCGCCATCAGCTTGGCCATGCTCGCCTGGTGCGAGAACGGCCGGCCTTCGCGCTTGAGCCACGCCGCGCGCAGGGTGAGCAGCGCCGCGGCGTCGAGCTCGGTGGCGCTGTCGGCCAACGCGAACGATACGCCCTGGGGCACACCGTGGACCCCGTAGCGCTCGGTCGCCCAGCGCGAGGCCGCCTCGGTCGCCGCGCGACCGATGCCGATGGCCTGCGACGCGATGCCGATGCGACCGCCGTCGAGGGCCATCATCGCGACGCGGAAGCCCTTGCCGACGTCGTCGAGGAGCGCGTCGGGGCCGACCTCGCAGCCGGAGAACTCGATCGCGCAGGTGGTGCTGCCGCGCAGGCCGAGCTTGTGCTCGGGCTTGCCGCGCGTGAGCCCCGGTGTGTCGCCGGGCACGAGGAACGTCGAGATGCCCCGCGCGCCCGGATCGTCGCTGGTCTTGGCCCACACGACGAACAGGCCCGCGTCGCTCCCCGAGGTGATCCACAGCTTGCTGCCGTCGATGACCCAGCCGCGGTCCGTCCGCTGCGCCCGCGTGCGCATGCCCGCCGGATCGCTCCCGGCACCCGCCTCGGAGAGCGCGAACGCCCCCACGACGTGCTCGCCGTTGCAGAGCTTCGGGACGTGGACGCTGCGCTGCTCCGGCGTGCCGAAGTGCGTCACCACCTCGGCGACCATGTTGTTCACGCACAGCGCGACGGTGGTCGCCGCGCACGCGTGGGCCAGCTCCGTGACCGCGACGCTGTACGACAGCGCGCCAGCCCCGAGCCCACCGAGCTCGCGCGGCACGTTGACGCCCATGAGGCCCGCGGCCGACAGCGCCAGCACGCTCTCGCGGGGGAAGCCGCCGCGAAGGTCCAGCTCTGCGGCACGCGGCCGGAGGATCTCGGCGGCGATCGCCCGCGCGCGCGCCCGGACCTCGTGCTCGACGGAATCGGGTTCGATGTCGAACATCGGAGCTAGAACGCCTCGCCGATCTGGCCCTGATACGTGTGGATGTGATCGACCTCGGGGGCCGGATCGAAGACCCACTGGCTGATCGCGTCGACGATGCACTTGCCGAGGTTGTCCGCCGGGACCTCCCCGATGTCGGTGCCCTTGGCGTTCTGCTTCTTCAGCCAGATGCGGAGGATCTTCGCGTTGCTCGACTTGCCCGAGGTGTCGATCTTGAACTCGACGCTGAACGCGGAGCGCATGAACCGGGTGTCGGCCACCGCCATCTCGTCCTCGAGGCAGCGCGAGAAGTCCTTCTCGTAGCTGTTGTTGATCGTGTCCTCGATCGACCGCAGCGTGTTGGGCTGGATGCCCTTGCCCTGGTCGTCGTGCTTGTCGGCGTAGGTGCCGGTGACGATGTCGCCCTTGTACTTGTTCTGATCGCGGAAGTTTCCGGCGACGTCCGGGCTGTCCGTGTCCTGCTTCTTGCAGCCGACTGCGCCGAGCGCGGTGACGGACATCAGCAACGCGAGCGACGTGGCGTGGATGCGGCTCATGGCGGGTCTCCTTGGGGTCAGGCCTTGAGGAGGTCGGCAGCGATCACCAGGCGTTGGATCTCGCTGGTCCCCTCGTAGATCTCGGTGATCTTCGCGTCGCGGTAGAAACGCTCGACCGGGAATTCGGTGACGTAGCCGTTGCCGCCGTGGATCTGGATGGCGGCCTTGGCCAGGCGGTTCGCGGTTTCGGAGGCGTACAGCTTCGCCATCGACGACTCGCGGCTGTGCCGGCGCCCGGCCATCTTGGCCGCGGCTGCCCGCAGCGTCAGCAGCCGCGCGGCCTCGAGCTCGGTCTCCATGTCCGCGAGCATGAAGCCCATGGCCTGGTGATCGATGACCCGCTTGCCGAACGTCCGGCGCACGCAGGCGTACGCGGCCGCCGTCTCGAACGCCGCGCGCGCGATCCCGAGGGCCTGCGCGGCGATCCCGATGCGTCCGCAGTCCAACGTGGACATCGCGACCCGGAAGCCCTCGCCGACCTTGCCGAGCAGCTGCTCGGGCCCGGCGCGGTAGCCCTCGAACACCACCTGCGACGAGTGGCTGCCGCGGATGCCGAGCTTGTCGTCCTTGTGCCCACGCGTGACACCGGGCGCGTTCAGGTCGACGACGAAGGCCGTGATGCCGCGGTGGCCCGCGGCGCGATCGGTCATCGTGAACAGGATCCCCGTGTCGGCCTGGGGGCCGTTGGTGATCCAGTTCTTGGTGCCGTCGATGATCCAGCCGTCGCCGTCGGGCACGGCGACCGTGCGCTGCGCCGCGGCGTCCGAGCCGGCCTCGGGCTCCGAGAGCATGAAGCAGCCGAGCTTGCGACCCGAGGCCAGGGGCTCGAGCCAGCGCGTCTTCTGGGCTTCCGTCGCGAACTTCACCAGCGGGTCGCAGACCAGCGAGTTGTTCACGCTCATGATGACGCCCGTCGACGCACAGGCGGCGGAGACCTCCTCCATCGCGAGCACGTAGGCGATCGGGTCGAGGCCGCTGCCGCCGTACTCGACGGGGACCTCGATGCCCATGAGCCCGAGCTCGCCCATGCGGGCGACGAGCTCCGAGGGAAAGCGCGAGTGACGGTCGATCTCGGCGGCCGCGGGCTTGACCTCGCGGACGGCGAACTCGCGCACCATTCGCACGAGCGCTTCGTGTTCCTCGGAGAGCGTCAGGTCCATCGCCGCGCCGGAGCGTACCGCGTCCCTGCGGCGCGGGCCACCCCGACGGGGCGACGGCGCCGCGGCGTCAGCACGCCGCGAGGCCTTTAGCGGCCGGTGAAGCTCGCCGGGCGCTTGCCCAAGAAGGCGGCCATGCCCTCTTTCTGATCCGCGGTGGCGAACAGCGCAGCGAAGCCCTCGCGCTCGAGTCGGTTCGCGTCGGACAGCGGCAGGTCGGCGCCGCGGTGCAGCACGGCCTTGCACGTCGCGATCGCCTGCGGGGCCATCTGGGCGATGGTCTCGAGCGTCGCCATCGCGGCCGCCGCGAGCTCGGCGCGCGGGACCACGCGGTTGACCAGGCCCAGGAGCCTCGCCTCGTTGGCGTCGATCATGGCGCCGGTCAGGCACAGCTCGAGGGCCCGCGCCAGGCCGACGCGTCGCGACAGCCGTTGGGTGCCGCCGAAGCCCGGGATCACCCCGAGCTTGACCTCGGGTTGACCGAACTTGGCGTGCTCGGCGGCGTAGATGAAGTCGCACGCGAGCGCGAGCTCGCAGCCGCCCCCGAGCGCGAAGCCGTTCACGGCCGCGAGCGTCGGGATCCGCAGGCCCGCGAGCAGATCGCCGACCGCGTGGCCACGCGCGGCGAACGCCAGGGCCTGCTCCGGGGTCATCTCGCGCATCGCCGCGATGTCGGCCCCGGCGACGAACGCCTTCTCGCCCGCGCCCGTCAGCATCAGCGCGCGCACGCCTTCGCGGCTCGCGGTGTCCTCGAGGACCGCCGTGAGGTCGGCGATCACCTGGGCATCGATCGCGTTGAGCACGGTCGGGCGGTTGACCGTCACGACGCGGACCGCACCGCGGTCCTCGACCAGGAGCGTCTCGTAGGCCATCGCCGTCACCGGCTCCCGTAATCGTAGAAGCCGCGACCGGTCTTGCGGCCGAGCCAGCCCGCGGCGACGTGCATGCGCAGGTTGTTCGCCGCGCGGTACTTGTCGTCGCCGAGCTGCTGGTGCAGCACGTCCGCGATCGCCAGGCAGGTGTCGAGCCCGATCAGATCGGCGAGCTCGAGCGGCCCCATCGGGTGGTTCAGGCCCTTCTTCACGCCGAGGTCGATGTCCGCCGCGGTGCCCAGGCCCTCTTGCAGCGCGAAGCAGGCCTCGTTGATGAGCGGGATCAGCACGCGGTTCACGATGAAGCCGGGGCAGTCCTTGCTGGTGACGGTGAGCTTGCCCATGCGCGTGGCCAGGGCGATCGTCGCGTCGTAGGTGGCGTCCGAGGTGGCGAGGCCGCGGATGACCTCGACCAGCTCCATCACGGGCACCGGGTTCATGAAGTGCATCCCGACGACGTGCTCGGGCCGCTTGGTCGTCGCGGCGAGCAGCGTGATGCTGATCGAGCTGGTGTTGGTGGCGAGGATCGCCCCGGGCTTGCACGCGGCGTCCAGCCCGATCATGAGCTTCTTCTTGAGCTCGATGTTCTCGGTCGCGGCCTCGACCGCGAGGTCGACCGACGCGAACGCGGCGACCGAGTCCACGGGCTCGATGCGGGCGAGCACGGCGTCGCGCTCCTCGGCGGTGAGCTTGCCCTTCTCGACCAGGCGTCCCAGCGCCTTGCCGATCTTGACCTTGCCCGCCTCGGCCGCGGCGCGATCGATGTCGGCGAGCAGGACCTTCAGGCCCCGCGACGCGGCGACCTGCGCGATGCCGCCGCCCATCTGCCCGGCGCCGAGCACCCCGATCGTGTCGATGGTCGCGCTCATGCCATCACCTCCACCATCAGCGCGACCGCTTCGCCGCCGCCGATGCACAGCGAGGCGACGCCGCGCTGCTTGCCCATCTGGCGCAGCGCGTAGACGAGCGTCGTCAGGATGCGCGCCCCGGAGGCGCCGATCGGGTGGCCCAGGGCCACCGCGCCGCCGCGGACGTTCAGGCGGTCGGTCGCGATGCCGAGCTCGTCCTGGTTGACCAGCGCGACGACCGAGAACGCCTCGTTGATCTCCCAGAGGTCGACGTCGGAGACCTTGTGCCCGGTCTTGGTCAGCAGGTTCTGCATCGCCTTGGCCGGGGCGGTGGTGAACCACTCCGGGGCACCCGCGGCGCCGGCGTAGCCCGCGATGCGGGCGAGCGGCGCGAGGCCGCGGCGCTTGGCCTCGTCCGCGCTCATCACCACGAGGGCGGCGGCGCCGTCGTTGATCGTCGAGGCGTTGCCGGCCGTGATCGTGCCGTCCTTCTTGAAGGCCGGGCGCAGGCCCGCGAGCTTGTCGATGGCGCCGCGGAACGGCTCCTCGTCGTCGGCGACGATCGTGGTGTCGCCCTTCTTGCCCGCGATCTCGACCGGCACGATCTCGTCCTTGAACAGGCCCTCGCGGACCGACCGCTGCGCGCGCTGGTAGCTCGCCGTGGCGAAGGCGTCCTGGCGCTCGCGATCGATCTTCCGCTCGCTGGCGCACAGCTCGCCCGCGATGCCCATGTGGTAGTCCTTGTACGGATCCCACAGGCCGTCGAAGATCATCCCGTCGACGAGCTGGCCGTGGCCCATGCGGTAGCCGGTGCGCGCCTGCGGCAGGTAGTACGGCGCGTTCGACATGCTCTCCATGCCGCCCGCGACGATGATCTCGGCGTCGCCAGCCTTGATCGCGCTGGCGGCCATCATGACCGTGCGCAGGCCCGAGCCGCAGACCTTGTTGACCGTGACCGCGCCGACGTGGTTCGGGACGCCGGCGTGGATCGTGGCCTGGCGGGCGGGCGCCTGGCCCTGCCCGGCCGGGAGCACGCAGCCCATGAAGACCTCGCCGACGTCGGCGCCGTCGACGTTGGCGCGGGCCAGGGCGGCCTTGATCGCCGTGGCCCCGAGGCGGGGTGCTGGGAGCGAAGCGAGGGCGCCGCCGAAGCTTCCGATGGGCGTGCGGGCGGCACTGACGATGACGACATCGCGTGACATGGCTTTCGAGACCTCCGTCGCGGTGGCGCCGGCCCACTTCAGGCAAGGGCGCGCGGACTCGCGGACCTCATCGCTCTAGCACGCGCCCTCATTTCGGTTCGATGTGTTTGGTCACGGCTGCCCCGGCGTCGCCGCAGGCCCGGCGAGCACGGGGGCAGACCGGTCGC
>LNFB01000185.1 GCA_001464385.1 Deltaproteobacteria bacterium Ga0077550
CTGCCGAGGTAGCTCAGGTGGTTAGAGCGAGGGATTCATAACCCCTAGGTCGCCGGTTCAAGTCCGGCCCTCGGCACCGACGACGAGCTGGCAACGTGCACCCGAGGGTGTCACGGGGCCAGCTTTCGCACCCAGCCGTCGCCGTCCCCGTTGCCCGAGACGACAACCTCGTTGCTGGGGTCGGTCGCGACAGCGCAGACGAGACGCGCGCGCGGACGAGACGCGCTGTAAAATTGAAGAAGGCGGCCGTGGTGTCCACGACCGCCTTCGAGTCACGCTCGAGCGACGCCGGTTCTACATCGTGCAGACGGCGTTGTTGTCGGGATCGATCGTCGGCATCTCGTCGCAGTCGAGCACCGAGCACGACCCGTCGTCGTTGCAGTACTGGCAGGAATCCAGCG
>LNFB01000186.1 GCA_001464385.1 Deltaproteobacteria bacterium Ga0077550
CGTGTCCTCCACGCTGGTGGCGATCACCGGGGCGTGGAGCGGCGCGGTGATCGTCGACGTCCCGCCGGCCTTCGCCGCCCTGCTCGCGGGACGGCGGTTCGGCCTCGATCCCGTGCGCGTCGGCGACGGTCACATCGCCGAGGCGCTGACGGAGCTCGCGATCCGGATCGGAGCGGATCTCGAGACCCGGCTCGATCCCCCGTGCCGCTGCTCGCTCCCGACGACCCTCGAGCACCGCGACCCCGACGCGGCGCCGCCGGGCACGGCGATCGTCCGCGATCTCTGCTTCGAGGTGGAGCTCCCGACCGGGTCCGCGCGGCTCCGGGGCCTCGTCGCCGAGCGCGACGCGCCCCTCGCAGCCGCGCGGGAGGCCGCATGAGCGGTCGCATCATCTCTGGGCTTCGCGGGGCGCAGCTTCGCGGGGCGCAGCTTCGCGGGGCGCAGCTTCGCGGGGCGCAGCTTCGCGGGGCGCAGCTTCGGGGCGCCGCGTCGCGGGCCCTACTGGTTCGCGATCCTCGGGAACGTCGCGCTGCTCGGCGACGCGAGCGCTCGGATGCTCCGCGCCGCGGCGGGCCACGGCGCGCGGGCCGACGACGCGGGCGCAGTGCAGTGGACGATCGCGGCCGCGATCGCGGTCGCGTTCGCCTATGGCGAGGGCCACCACGCCCTCGCCCGCCGATTCGTACCGATGCTCGTGCAGCGGGCCGCCGCCCTCGACGCGACGCGTTGGTGGAGGATCGCGGTGGCACCGCTCACCGCCGCGGGGCTGTGCTTCGCGCCGCGCGGGCGCCTCGTCCGATCGTGGCTGCTCGTCGCCGGAATCGCGACGCTCGTCGTCGCGATGCGCGGGCTACCACCGGCGATCCGTGCGGGCGTCGACCTGGGCGTGGGCCTGGCCCTGGCGTGGGGCGCCCTCGCGCTGCTGCGATGCGCCCGACGCCCGACCGCTTCGCTGCGCGTCGTTGGGCAGACCGCCCCAACAGGGGCCGTCGTGCGGGCGTTGCCCGCGGAGATGACGCGTCAAGCATCGTAGCGCGATGTCGATGACATCCTCCGGAACAGCAGGATGCACATCGACTTCGTTCAATACCTCCGAGATCGTGGTCTGGTGAGCGACGCCCTCGCGTCGGACGTACGCAAGCAGTCGGCCGAAGAGCGGATCCCGCTCGGTCGGCTCCTCCTCGAGCAGGGCGCCCTGACCGTGCGCGACGTGATGAAGCTGCTCACGATGCAGGCCGACGCGCCCGGGCTGCGGTTCGGCGAGCTGGCCATCCGCGAGGGGCTCATCACCTGCGGTCAGCTCGAGGCCGCCTTGATGCGGCAGAAGTCGGCGCGCAACCACGAGATCGACGTGGTGCGAAAGCTCGGCCTGCTCACGCCGTGCGAGCTGCAGAGCCTCGTCGTCGACTACGTCCGCTTCCTCGAGCTGCGCGTCGGCGAAGAGGACATCCGCCCGACCCCCACCGGCCAGATGCCCATCGCCGTCGGTCAGTGAGAGGCGACCACCTCGTCAGCCACCACCGGCGGCCAGCAGCGCGCGCATGAGGTCGCTGGTGGTCACGACCCCGACCAGGCTCGCGTGATCGTCGATCACCGGCAGCCCGTGGAAGCCGCCGCGCCCGAGGGCGACGGCGGCATCACGCACGCTCGCGCGGGCCGGCAACGTGACGACGTCCTCCTGCATCGCCTGGCGCACCGACACGCGATCCAGCGCGCGGTCGAGGGCGTCGGGATCGCGGGCGAAGCCGTCGGGCGGCATCACGCGCAGGAGATCGGCCGGGGTGATCATGCCGATGAAGCGGCCCTCCTCGACGACCGGGACGTGGTGGCCACCCGAGGCGAGCATCCCGTGTCGGACCACCGACAGCCGCTGCGTCGGGTGGACGGTCGCGGGGTCGCGGGTCATGACGGCGCCGACCGGTTGCGCGAGGAACTCTGCGAGCGAGACAGCCATGCTGCCGACCCTGCCGGAGTCGTCGACCGGTGGGACGCGCAGCGATCGCGCTCGAGCCCGCGCTGCGGCGCTCGATGTGCGTGACTACGTCGCGAGGCCGACAGGACAGCTGACGCCCGTGCCACCGATCCCGCAGTAGCCCCCCGGGTTCTTGCCGAGGTACTGCTGGTGGTAGGTCTCGGCGTAGTAGAACGTCGGCGCCGCTGCGATCTCGGTCGTGATGTCCCCGTGACCCGCGGCGCGCAGGTGCTCCGCATAGACGTCGCGGGACGAGAGCGCCGCGGCGAGTTGATCGGCCCCGTACGCGTAGATCGCCGATCGATACTGCGTGCCCACGTCGTTGCCCTGCCGCATGCCCTGGGTCGGATCGTGGTTCTCCCAGAACACGCGCAGCAGCGTCGCGTAGTCGACCCGCGCCGGATCGAACACCACGCGCACGACCTCGGTGTGCCCGGTGCCGCCGGAGCAGACCTCCTTGTACGTCGGGTTCGGCGTGATGCCGCCGGCATAGCCGACCATCGTGCTCACGACGCCGGGCGTGTTCCAGAACTTGCGCTCGGCGCCCCAGAAGCAACCCATCGCGAACATCGCGAGCGCGTGCGCGGGATCGAAGGGCTCGACGATCGAGCTGCCGTGGATGAAGTGGATCGGCTCGACCGGAAGCGGAGTCGCGCGCCCTGGCAGCGCCTGGGCGGCGGTCGGCAATCGGAGCTTTCTCGGATCTGCCAGGAACATGGCTCCTACGATGGACCAAGTCGCTACGTCCTGCATGCTCACAGGATCGGCAATCGTCGCGGACCCCCGCGGCAGCCGCGCTCGACCGAGATCCGCCGGATTCGCGGCGCGTCCCCCCGATCTTCGGCGTTCTGCGTTTTTTCTGCGCGCAGGCCCCGATCGCGGGCCCGTCCCGTGGGAGGGTCGGTACAGATGGGCGGCACGTCAAACGGGCAGGGCGACGATGTCCGCGCGCAGGTCGGGGGGCTTGCGCGCGGGCGGCGTCGCGTGGCGATCGGGGGCACGATGCGGACAGGCACGATGTGGCTCGCAGCGGCGACGCTGCTGGGTGGATGTGACGACGGGCAATCGGGGCGCCGCTCGATGGGCGCCGAGGATCCCGCCGCGACGACGGACGCGGACGACGACGGCGCGCCGATCGACGAGGGCGACGGCGGCGACGGTGGCGGCGACGACGGCGGTAGCGACGGCGGGCCGGCGCCGGGCGGAGCCGAGTCGCTCGAGGTCGAGCAGATCCGCTTCTACCTCACCCGCATCGCGCCGACGCTCGTCGCCCGCTCCCTCACCTACGACGAGAACGTCCTCATCGACACCTTCGGACACGACGCGCTCGCGGCGATCCTCGACGGCTGGACGCAGGAGCCCGGCTTCGGCGAGGCGATGCGGTACATGGTCTCCGATCAGCTCGCGGCGAGCGGCGTGAAGGACGGCGTCGACTTCGAGCTCCCCGGCAACCTCGCCGCCGAGATCGCGACCGAGGATCTCCCGTGGTCGACGCTGCTCACGGCCGACTACTGCGTCGACGCCGACGGGTCGCACATCGCGTGCGACACCGGCGCGCCGTACGAGTCGGGCGTGCTGGCCACGCGGGCGTATCTCATCCCGAACAAGGGCCGGTTCAACCTCAGTCGGGCCAAGCGGATGCTCGAGACCTTCGCGTGTCGGGTCTACCCGATGGAGGCCGAGATCCAGATCCCGCTGGAGAAGGCGACGCTCATCCCGCTGTTCCGCGCGCAGCTCCCCGAGGAGCAGACGGTGGAGGAGGCCCAGGGTGGGTTCGGCAACGGCAGCGCGTGCTACGGCTGCCACTCGCAGTTCGGCGCCCACGCCCAGCTGTTCGTGCGCTTCGACGAGAACGGCCTGTGGCAGGCCACCGCGACCGGCCTGCAGGACGAGAGCCCCAGCGCGCAACTCGGCCGCTCGACCAACGGCCTGTACACCTCGCACATGAACGACCCTGCGGCCGCCGCCTCCGAGGTCTCGCAGATGTTCGGCGAGCCGGTCGAGAACCTGCGCGACGCGGCCGAGGTCATGACCAACAGCCCGTTGTTCCACTCGTGCACGGTCAAGAACCTGATCGGCCGGGCGTTCGACGTGCCCTCGGGCGCCTCGCGGGACATCGACGACGAGCTGGTCGAGGACCTCGCGATGCGAGCCACGGCAAACGTGTCCGACCCGACGATCCGCGCCTACGTGATGGAAGTCTTCACCGATCGGCGTGTCATCGACGCCGCCCTCGCGAACATGCAGGAGGCCCCATGAGCAAGAAGCCCTTGGTCGAGTCCCTCGCGCCGGTGCAGCGCCGCGCGTTCATGAAGATGTGCGCGACGATCCTCGCCGCGCCCGCGGTGCCGGCGGCGGTCCGCTTCGCCATGAACGAGGAGCTCTTCGGGGTCGCCCACGCGCACGGCGTCGAGGCGAGCCTGCCGACGTACTTCATCGAGATGAACCTGCGCGACCAGTGGGACTTCGGCCACGTGTTCGTGCCGCCGGGGATCGCCACCAGCGTCGCGAGCCTGATGCGCGGCGGCTCGGGCGACGCGCTCAGCCTCTTCTTCACGGCGGATCAGATCACCAGCCACGGCAACGGCTTCTATCTGACCCCGGACTCGCAGGCGCTCGTGCCCCACCTCGGGAACATCGCGGTACTGGAGACCAACCCGCTGTGCGAGGGCGTCATCCACGGCCACGAGTCGTGCAACCCGATGCGCTCGCCGGGACGCTCGAAGACCCAGGGCGCCGGCCAACAGGCGACGTGGATGGGCGAGCCCGGCTACAGCGAGCAGGGCAACGACTTCTGGTACTCGTCGACGCCGACGCCGGCGACGATCCACAACTACTTCCAGAAGGGGCTGACGCCGGATCTCGCCAACGGGATCACGATGAAGTTCATCAGCCGCTTCCACACGATCAGCCACTTCGCCGGCGGGCTGCTCAACGCCGAGCTGTCGCGGATCCAGAGCGTGCAGATGCTGTACGACACGTTCCCGACGTCGGTCGAGGACCTCGCGCTGCCGACCCCAGAGGAGGCGGCGGTGTTCGCCGCGGCGCTCAAGCGCGCCGACGGGGGCTTCTTCGCCCGCCGCGGCTACGATCAGACCGCCCGCGCTGCCCACGAAGCCCACCTCGCGGCGGCCCAGGGCAAGTGGTACCACGAGCCCAAGATCGTCAACCTCCCGTTCGACGAGGCCGAGACCGCGTACTGGCAGAGCGGCGTGCCCGACCAGGTCGGCGACAACCTCAAGGCCAACATCTGGGAGCAGGCCGGCTGGGCGTTCAAGCTGCTGTCGAACGACGTGACGCGCACGGTGGCGATGGAGTTCGACTACCTCGACGTCCACGACACGCGCGAAGAGTCGGTGATGAAGACGATGGCGGCGCAGTCGGCCCTGCCGCTCGCGCGGCTCATCGAGCGGATCAAGGAGATCCCCGGGATGTGGGAGCGGACCGTGATCGCGGTCTACTCCGCGGACGGTGGTCGGTCCCCGTCGGCCAACTCCTACGGCAACAGTGGCAAGAGCTCGTTCGTGCTCGCCGGCGGCATGGTCAAGGGCGGCTACTACGGCGACGTGCGACCGGCGAGCAACACCGGCACCGGCCACACGTGGGACTACGTCTCGCCCGACGACAGCGGCGCCCCGGTGGTGCCGGTCGGCGGCGATGGATCGGGTCGCATCCACGGCGGCCGGACCTGGCGCACGGTGATGCGCGCGCTGCAGATCCCCGACGAGGCGCTCGCGGCCTACCCCGACGTCGCCAACCAGCAACCCCTGTCGTTCATGCTCACCTAGAGGAGCCGCCATGAAGACCCTACGGACGATCTGCACGGCATGGGCCCTCACGGGGCTCGCGAGCGCGGGCTGCTACCAAGGCCTCGACGGGGAACGCGGCGCGCCCGCGGCCGACGACGGCGACGCCGAGGGTGACGGCGCGGCCGACTCGGCGGGCAACGACGGCGGTGGCGATGGCACGCCGCAGGACTCGGGCGAACCGGTGCCCGAGGGGCCCTTCGACGTGCCCACCAGCGAGGTCGAGGCCCTGCCCTTCCACGTGCGCGTCGCCAACCTCGCGGCGGTCGCGGGCGTGAAGACCGACCACCCGATGCTGCAGCAGCTCTACGCCAAGCGCTACCAGCTCGGGGATCACGACTACGCCAACGGCGTCGCGCCGAACCTCAAGTGGACGCCCGAGCACATGGAGGCGTGGGTGAAGGCGCTGCGGCCCTACTGCGACGACCCGGCGTTCCAGGCCAAGTATCCCGATCTCGCGACCGATCCCACCGCGCTCGTGCGGGTGGCCTTCGCCCGCGAGCCGACCGCCGACGAGCTCACGGCGTACGCGGACGTGATGCAGGGCCAGGCCGACGGCGCCGGACGCCACCGCATGGTGTGCCTCGCGGTGCTCACGTCGCTCGAGTTCGTCGCCCGCTGACCGCGGAGCGTCACGCCCCGAGGGCACGGAGCACGGCGTCGAGGTCGCGGCGACGCACGCCCAGGCGCGTGCACAGCTCGGCGCGGGCCTCGGCGTCGCCGGACGCCGCCCCGGCGATCGTCGCGTCGGCGAGGCGCGCGAGCACGTCGCCCCGGATCGCCCGCGGACCCCGGACCACGTAGCCGACGTGGGCGTAGAACCCCGGATCGATCGCGGGCGAGACGGCGATCGACACCGCGCGACCGTCGGGGATCGTCGGGACGATGTCGGGCTGCGCCGCGGCGATCCACAGCGCCCCGCGCAGGCGCAGGTGCGACGGCGTCGCCATCTGCCGGACGTGGAGCGCCTCGCGGCCCACGCTCACGCCAGCGTGCTCGAGCTGCGCGACGAAGTCGGCCGGCAGCGAAGCGACGGGCGACCGCGCCTCGAGGGCGTCGAGCGTGCCCAGGCCGCGCTCGAGCTCGTACAGCACGCCGCGCGCGGTGCCGTGGGCCAACCGACCGAGGGCCCGCACCGGCTCGAGCAGCTCGGTCACCGCGTCGCGCAACCACGCCCGCACGCGTCGCAGGACCCGGGCGACCGCGCCCGCGCCCCAGGCGTCGAGGCCGGTGACCTTCAGCTCGGGGTGGAGCAGATCCGGGCCGCGGACCATCGTCGCGAGACCGCGACCCTCGTGCGCGACGCTACCGTCGTCGAGGATCGCGAAGGCCCCATGGGGCGCCTCGATGACCGCCTCGATCCACGCGTCCTCCCGCTCGGTCGCCGTCGCCGTCGGACCCGACGGCACCGCGAGGCGGCGCAGGCCCGCGAACGGGTGATCCTCGGCGAGCGCCGCGGGGTCGCGCGGCGCGGGCTCGGACGGCAGCGGTCGCCGAGGTCGCGGGGCGCGGCCTGGCGCGACCTCGCCCCGCGCGACGAAGCGCTCGGTCAGCCGCTCGTGCAGCGCGTCGCTGCACCGATCCTCGATCGCGCGGGCGCGCTCCTGCCACGCCGCCGCGTCCGGGATCCACCGCTCGTGATGGGCGATGTACGTCCACGTCCGGATGAACGCGATGCGGCCGGTCAGCGCGTCGATGTCGCCCTCGATCGTATCGAGCCGGTGGAGGCGGGTCGCGAGCCAGTCGACGTCGATGCGGCGGGTCGGGCCGCTCAGCTGGTCGAAGAGCGCCGCGAGCAGCTCGACGTGGCTCTCGAGCATGAGCTTGCGGAAGTCGGGGACACGGCAGACCTCCCACAGGAGCTCGACATCCGCGGGGGTGCGCACGCGATCGCGGATCGCCGGGCGTCGCGCGAGCTGCATGAGCGCGTCGTGATCGTCGGCGTGCTCGACGACCCGCAGGCCGCCGAAGCGCGGGCGAGCGTGGAGGCTGGCGCGCAGGGCCTCGATGCTCGAGAAGTCGAGGTCGTCGTTGCGCCACACGAGCTGGGTCACCGCGGGGAAGTCGTGGTTCTCGATCGCCGCGGCGGTCCGCGGCGAGAGCTCGGGCACACCGCGCAGCGTCGCGAAGCCACCGTCGGCGGTGTAGCGCCCGGCTCGCCCGGCGATCTGCGCCAGCTCGGGGGCCTCGAGCGCCCGCACCTCGGTGCCGTCGAACTTGTTCCGCGCCGCGAACACCACCCGATCGACGTCGAGGTTGAGGCCCATGCCGATCGCGTCGGTCGCGACCATGTAGTGGACCTCGCCGGCCTGGTACATCGCGACCTGGGCGTTGCGCGTGCGAGGGGACAGCGCGCCGGTCACGACCGCCGTGCCGCCGTGCCGCTGCCGCAGGCGCTCGGCGAGCTCGTAGACGTCGGCGACCGAGAACGCGACCACCGCGGTGCGCGGCGGCAGGGCGCCCAACGACAGCGCGCCGAGGTGGGTGAGCTGCGAGAAGCGGGGGTGGCGACGGATGACCGCGGTGGGCAGCAACGACTCCACCATCGGCGCCATCGTCTGCGAGCCGAGGAACCACGTCTCACGGGTGCCGCGGGCGCCCAGCAGGCGCTGGGTGAAGGTGTGGCCGCGCTGCGGGTGGGCGGCGAGCTGGATCTCGTCGACGGCGAGGAACTCGACGTCGAGCAGCAGCGGCATCGACTCGACCGTGCACACCCAGTAGCGTGGGTGCGACGGCACGCGCTTCTCCTCGCCGGTGACGAGGGCGACGGCACGCTCGCCGAGGCGCGACGTGATGCGATCGTAGATCTCGCGCGCGAGCAGGCGCAGCGGGAGGCCGATCATCCCGGTCTCGTGCTCGAGCATGCGCTCGACCGCCCGATGCGTCTTGCCGGTGTTGGTCGGGCCGAGGAGGGCGGTGATCATGCGATCGGGGCGGACGCGCGGGCACGGACGCGGAGGAGCGCTTCGCGCTCCTATCGCGGGATCGGAGGCGGCACGAACACGAACGTCGGCGTCGCCAGGCGGGCGTCGAGGCCCCCGCGGCGGACCTTCGCGATCATGGCGTCCACCTCGCGACGCAGCTCCGATTCGACGTCGGCATCGAGCGTGGACGCGTCGTAGGCGACGCGGCGGACGGCGATGACGTCGGCGCCCTGGCAGACCTCGACCAGCAGCTCGTGGCGATCACGGCAGTCACGGGCGCGGATGTCGAGCGCGATGCCGCGGCGCCGCACCGGCAGCTGCACCTCGGTCGGCGGAGCGCGGGGGGCTCGCTCGCCGTCGTCCGCCCGCGCGCCGACCAGCCACGCGTCGAAGGTCCCGTTGCACAGCTCGCGCAGCAGCGACTTGTGCTGCCCTCGCAGCAGCGCCTCGACCCCTGGATCCTCGGCGTCGTCGATCGGCGTGCGCTCGCTCGCCAGGACCGCACCGCGCGAGAACAGCTGCGTGCGGACCTGCGGCCGCGGCGGGCCGCAGACCTCCGACTGGATGTGGAAGACCTGACCGCGGTAGCGCACGTCGTGGTTGTAGCCGCGCGGTCGAGGCACCATTTTTCCAGGGTACCCGAGCCATGGATCGCTGCAAACCGGTTCTGCACCCCGTCCGAGGGCGTTTCGACGGGGTCGACGCTGGCCGTCCGGCCGAGTTGGTGCCGGCGCATGCCGAGGTTTCAGCGCCGCGCCCCGCGAGCGTGTCGCACCTGCACCGCGATCACCCGCGTCGGGCGCGTCGGTCGGGCGCGTCGGGAGATCGCCCCCATCACGGGCGGAAGCCGGCGACGAGGTTGGACACGAAGGCGCCGACGAACGTGTCCACATCGGGGACGGGGAACTCCGGGTGACCACAGCCGAGTCGGCCGCCCAGGAGCAGCGACGCGACCCCGTGCAGCGACGCCCACGTCAGCAGCACGGCCTGGCTGACGTCGAGGTCGGCGGGGAAGCTGCCCTGCGCGACCCCCTCGGCGAAGTTCTCGCGCGTCGTCTCGATCGGCGACAACGCGATCGCCCGCTCGTCCTCCGGCATCGCGTGCCAGTCGAGCTCCTCGGCGTCGAATAGCTGACGGTACAACCACGGGTTGGACAGCGCGAAGCCGAGGTAGGCCTGTGACATCTGCTGCAGGCGCACCGCGCGATCGTCATCCACGCCGGCCTCGATCAGCGCCGCGTTGAGCATCGCGACGCCATGGAAGCGGACCTCGCGGACGATCGCAGCCTTGTTCTCGTAGTGCTGATAGATATTCGTGACACTGATTCCGAGGCGTGCCGCGATGGCTCGCATCGTCAGCCCCTCTTCGCCCAACTCTGCACCGAGTTGGATCCCCGCACGAATGATCCCGTCGTGCAGACCGGCCTTGGTCGGCAACCTCACCACGGGCAGAATAACACCGTTTCAGGGCGTGTCCGCCACGATCTGCACGGGCGGGCGCCGCGCGCTCGCTAGGCCTGTTCGTCACCGGTCGGCCGCGCGAGCTCCCATCGGGCGCCGCCTGGGGTGTCCTCCACTTGGACACCCGCGGCCTTCAGGACGTCGCGGATGAGGTCGGCCCGCGCAAAGTCCTTGGCCTTTCGGGCGTCCAGCCGCAGCTGCAGCATGCGATCGAT
Source organism: Deltaproteobacteria bacterium Ga0077550 (assembly GCA_001464385.1). GTDB lineage: Bacteria > Myxococcota_A > Polyangia > Nannocystales > Nannocystaceae > Xiheibacterium > Xiheibacterium aquaticum. Next base: position 10,379 of record LNFB01000186.1, read on the forward strand.
GACGGCGCGGTACGGTGCGAGCAGATCGCCCGCATCCGCTGCGGGCATGCAGTCGGCGGCGAGCTCCGGGTAGAGCGCCTCGTCGACGAGCTCCACGCCGAGCACGTACAGGTGACGCACGAGGCAGCGGTAGGCGGCCATGAGGCTCGGCGCGTCATCGAGCGTCTCGATTCCGCCCGCGAACAGCTCGTTCACATAGTCGAACAGCGCCGCTGTGGCCTGTGGGCAGCCGAGGTCGTGATCCATCGCACCGATGAACCGATCGATCAGCCGCGACGACGGCCCCGCGAACGCGCCGTGGATCATCGCGGCGCGATCACGGGGGATCCCAGCGTCGCCCTCGCGCATGCTCGCGTAGCTGCTGGCCACGGGGATTGCGCGCGCCTCGGGCGGGAGATCGCGCAGACGATCGCCGAGGATCTTCACCGCGCGCGTGATCTTCTTGTAGCCCTCGGCGCACGCGTGCACGAGCTCCGCCGTGAACGCGAGCTTGGTGCGGTAGTGGGTGCTCGCGAAGAACCAACGGATCTCGTCGTAGCGGTGCTCGGCGACGAGGTCGGGGATGCCGATCACGTTGCCCAGTGACTTCGACATCTTCACACCGCGCAGATCGAGGTGCTCCGGGTGCATCCAGTAGCCGACCCACGGGTGACCGCACAGCGGCTCGCTCTGTGCGACCTCGTTCTCGTGGTGCGGGAACAGGTTGTCGATGGCGCCGCCGTGGACGTCGAAGTGGCGGCCGAGCATCACCGTGCTCATCGCCGAGCACTCGATGTGCCAGCCGGGGCGCCCCTGCGGCCACGCGGCCTCGCCGGTGGGCCAGCTCGGCTGCTCGGGCGTGCTCGGCTTCCACAGCGTGAAGTCGGCGGGATGTCGCTTGCGCTCGAAGTCCTCGTCGACGCGTCCGCTCGCGCCGGCCTGCTGGCCCTCGATCGTGTTGCCCGAGAGCTGCCCGTAGCGCTCGAACTTCTGCACGTCGTAGAACACCTCGCCGTCGACGACGTACGCGAAGCCGGCATCGATGAGCTGCGCGACCATGTCGATCTGCGCGTCGATGAAATCCGTCGCGCGCGTGTACGCGGCGTAGTCCTTGATCCGCAGCGCGCGGCAGTCGCGGCGGAACGTCGCGATCACACCCTCGGCGACCTCGAGGCAGCCCGCGCCGGCGCTGTCTGCGGTGCGCACGTCGGCGAAGCGCTCGGCGGCGCGCGTCATGATCCGATCGTCGATGTCCGTGTAGTTGATGATGCTGAGCACATGCCAGCCGCGATACTCGAGATAGCGGCGGAACACGTCCCAGAAGCAGTACGTGCGCGCGTGGCCGATGTGCATCGCCGAGTAGACCGTCAGCCCGCAGGTATAGATGCGAACGACGTGGCGATCGGCCGGGACGAACGGCTCCAGCTGACGCGTGCGGGTGTTGAAGACCCGAAGATTGGGAACTGAGGCCACTACGTTGTCCTTCGCCGGTTGACCCCCTGATACACTCTTTGGTGGCATGGCGTCGACCCCAAGGCTGCAGGTGGGGACCATCTTTGCGGAGGACTACCGCATCGTGGGGCCGCTCGCCGAGGGCGGCATGGGCTCGGTGTATCGCGCCGAGCAGATCAGCACCGCGAAACCGCGTGCCGTGAAGGTCGTGCACGGTCGGCTGCTCGACGACGAGCGCAGCCGCATGCGCTTCGTCCGCGAGGCGACCGTCGCGGCGTCGATTGCGAGCGAGCACGTCGTCGAGGTCATCGCCGCCGGCATCGATCGCACCACCGAGCTACCGTACCTCGTGATGGAGCTGCTCGAGGGTGGC
>LNFB01000187.1 GCA_001464385.1 Deltaproteobacteria bacterium Ga0077550
GCTGAACGCCTTCGCGGCGCCGGGCGGGCACATCGTCATCTACCGCGAGATCCTCGCGCAGGCCAAGGACCCGCAGGAGCTCGCCGGCGTGCTCGCCCACGAGATGGCGCACGAGGTCGCGGGCCACCCTGCGTCGGGCCTGGTGAAGACGCTCGGCTACGGCGTGTTCTCGCTGCTCACCCCCGGCAGCAGCGAGATCGGCAGCGAGATCGTGCAAGCGGTGGTCACCTCGAAGTTCAGCCGCGACGACGAGCTCGAGGCCGATCGCGGCGGCATCGCCCTGCTCAACGCCGCGGGCATCGACTCCCGTGGGCTCGCGCGGTTCTTCGACACGATGGCCGCCGCCGGCGAGGTGCCGGGCGCCCTCGAGTTCCTGTCGACGCACCCTACCGGCGAGAACCGCCAGGCCCAGCTCGTCGACCTCCAGCGCGACGGCGCGCCCGCCCTCGACGCGGCGCAGTGGCAAGCGCTGCAGAACGTGTGCGCGGCGACCTCGACCGAGCCCTCGCCGGTCGGCGGCTGATACGCTGTCGGGGCATGCGGCACGGACGAGCCCGACCCACGGTGCGAGCGACCTCGATCCTGCCCTGCGCGGCGTGGCTGCTCGTCGCGTGCGGCGACGACGGGGCGGCGAGCTCCGCGTCGGGCAGCACGGGCTCGACGGGCGGCGGCGAGACGACGTCGACGGCCGCGAGCGCCGACACCACCGCCGTCGGTTCGTCGAGTTCGGCGGGCGACACCACGGGCGGCGGTAAGCTCGACGAGCCAGAGTGGCCCCACCTCGAGTGCGATCCGCTGGTGCCCGAGCACTGCGGCCTGCCCTTCCCCAACAACGTGTTCTCGGTCGTCGACGACACGACGCCGAGCGGCCGTCGGCTCGCCTTCGCCAGCGCCGCGCTGCCGCGGCCCAACAGCGGCAGGGTGGCCGATCCGGCCGCGTTCAACGAGCGCGACGGGTTCTCCGTGTCGGGCACGCTGCTGGCCTACCTGCCGGGCGCGACGACGGCCGGCTTCGCCGATCCGCTGCACATCGGTGACTCGCTGTTGCCGGACTCGCCCACGGTGCTGCTCGACGCGACCACCGGCGAGCGCGTCGCCCACTTCGCCGAGCTCGACGTCCATGCCGACGACGAGGACCGCGCGCTGATGATCCAGCCCGCCGCGTCGCTGGCGTACGGGCACCGCTACATCGTCGCGGTGCGTCGCGTGGTCGATGCCGATGGCGTGCCGGTGCCGAGCTCGCCGGCGTTCGCGGCCCTGCGCGACGGCACCGCCAGCGACGAGCCGTCCGTCGAGGATCGCCGCGCGCTCTTCGGCGACATCTTCGCCCGGCTCGCCGAGGTCGACGTCGCCCGCGAGGACCTGCAGCTGGCGTGGGACTTCACGGTGTCGAGCCGCGAGCACACCAACGGCCGGGCGCTGCACATGCGCGACGTGGCGCTCGAGATGGTCGGCGACGTGGGGCCGAACTACACCATCACGTCGGTCGACGAGGACTATTCGGCCGACATCTATCGGCGGATCCGCGGCGAGATCGAGGTGCCGCTGTTCCTCGACGATCCCGGCCCCGGCGGCGTCACCACCGTGGACGCGGACGACGTGCCGCAGCAGAACGGCACCGCGACCTACCCGTTCACGATCCTCGTGCCGTACTCGGCGCAGGGCGAGCCCGGGCCGTCGGTCGCGTTCGGCCACGGCCTGTTCGGCAGCCAGTCGCAGGTGGAGGCCGCGGAGTTCCAGGCGTTCGCCAACGAGTACGGCCTGGTCTTCATCGCGCTCGACTGGATCGGGATGTCCGAGGACGACCCGACCCAGGTCGCGTCGCTCATCGGCACCGGCGAGGTCGGCGGGCTGCGGACGATCCCGGATCGCCTGCAGCAATCGCTCGTCAACTTCACGCTGGCGATCCGCATGATGAAGACGAGCATCGTCGACGACCCGGCGCTGTCGTACATGGGCCAGTCGATGGTCGACCCCGACACCGCGTACTACTACGGCGGCAGCCAGGGCGGGATCATGGGCTCGTGCCTGATGGCGCTGACGCCCGACGTGCAGCGCGGCGTGCTCGGCGTCCCCGGCCAGCCGTACAACCTGCTGCTCGATCGCAGCGTCGACTTCGATCCGTTCTTCGCGCTGGCCGAGGCGACGTTCATGACGGCGCTCGACAAGCAGCTCCTGCTCGGGCTGATGCAGACGATCTGGGATCGCGCCGAGCCCTCCGGCTACTCGGTCCACGTGTCGAAGGACCCCTTGCCCGGCACGCCTGCGCACGAGGTGCTGATGCTCGTGGCGATCGGCGATCACCAGGTCACGACGCTCGGTGCCCACGTGATGGCGCGCAGCCTCGGCGCGGTGAACCTCATGCCGACCAACCGAAGCATCTGGGGCATCGACGAGGTCCGCGGCCCGGTCGGCGGCTCGGTGATGATCGAGCACGACTTCGGCCTGCCGCCCGAGCCCCTGGGCAACGAGCCGATGCGGGAGGGCGACGATCCCCACGGGGCGCTGGCGGGTGTGCCGACCGCGGCGCAGACGGTGGAGCACTTCTTGCGGACGGGTGAGGCGCAGATGTTCTGCGACGGGGTGTGCGACCCGGATTGAGGCGTCAGGACGCGACGGAATACCCGCGTTGTGGGCCCAGTCCTACGACGACCCCATGATCACGATCGACGCCCGACGCGAGTGTCCACGTTGTCGCGCCGTGCTCCCCGACGCCCTGGCCTGGTGCAGCACCTGTCGTACGCTCTCGTCGCCCACCGGGTCGCTGGCGGGTGTCGATCTCCGCGGCCGCACGCTCGACGACGTGGACCTGCGCGGTGCCGACCTGCGCGGTGCGGTGCTCGCGGGCGCCCGCCTGTGCCGCGCCAACCTCGTCGGCGCCGACCTGCGTGGTGCGACGCTGATCAATGCCGATCTGACCGCGGCGGATCTGAGCGACGCGAACCTCGACGGCGTCGACATGGGGGGCGCGCAGCTCAGTGGCGCCATCGTGCGCGGTGCATCGCTGCATCGCAGCAAGATCGACATGGTCTACGCGGCCGTACTCGCGGGCTATCGCGGCACGCCCGCGTGGCTGCCCTCCGGGCAGAGCATGCTCGGGGCCACCGGCGAGCGCTTCGTGACGGCGCTCGGCGCCCCCCTGCGGTGCCCGCTGTGCGGCGGGGAGAGCTTCTCGGCGCGTGACGTGACGCTGGGATCGCGCGGCCTGGCGTTGTTCGATCTGGAGTGGCTCGGCACCAGTGCGTGTGCGTTGAGCTGCACTGTGTGCACGCACATGATGTGGTTCGCCCGCGCGCCGGCCCGCGCCTGAGTCGACGACGTTCACGTCGCCGCCAGCTGGGCGACGTGCGACTCGGCTGGAGGGGACGGGGCGCCCGACGCGCCACACGATTTCCCCGTCATCGCGCGGGCGCCCGTCGGCAATGGGAGCCACGGCGTCCGCTCTCTTCCGGGTCCCCGTCCCCGCGGGTGGCCACCTCCCCATGCCCCGTGTTGCAATCCCCACCGTGATCCCACGTCGCTCGATCCCCGCGCTGCCACTCGTGCTCGTCAGCAGCCTCGTGGCGGCGGGGTGCAGCGATCGCGACGTCGCGATGGACTCCGCCGGAGCTGACGACACGACGACGACCGCGGGCACGGCGAGCGCGTCGACGTCGAACGGCAGCGCCGACTCGACCTCTGCGCCCGCGGACACCACCGCCGCCGAGACGAGCTCCGGCACGACGGGCGGCTCGCCCGAGTGCCCGGTCCCCGGCGAGGAGTGCGTGCTCATCGACGTCCTCTTCGTCGTCGACAACTCCGGGACGATGGCGCAGGAGCAGGCCCACGTCGCGGCGAACTTCGCTCGGTTCGTCGAGGCGCTCGAGGGGCTCACCGACGCCGCCGGTAGCCCAGTGGATACCAGCGTCAATGTGATGGTGACGACGACCGACGTCGGGCATCCGCTCTGCGCGGCTCCAGGCGGATCGGCCCGCCGAGGCGCGCCCGTGCGCGACGGCTGCAACAGTCGCATCGCCAGCTTCACCGGCGTCGAGACCGCGTGCACCGACGTGTGTCCGCTGGACGTCGTGCCCACCGATCCGTTCGTGCACTTCGACAGCCTCGGCACCAACGTGCCAGACGGTAGCCCCGCGCAGGCGCTGTCGTGCCTGGGGCCCCAGGGCATCGATGGCTGCGCGTACAAGTCACCGCTCGAGGCGATGCTGCTCGCCCTGGATCCGACCGCGTGCTGGAATGATCCGAGCCAACCCGGCTGCGCCGACGATCCGCAGTGGAGTGGGGTCGACAAGCCGTTCCTGCGCGACGGGGCGGCCCTCGCGATCGTCATCATCAGCGACGGCGTCGAGTGCTCCGTCGACGCGCCGGACGGCGAGGTCTACTTCACCGACGACGACGTGTACTGGGAGATCGATCCCGACACCGGCGCTCCCGCGGCATCGCCCGCGGTGTGCTGGAACGCGGGCGTCACCTGCGAGGGGCCCGACGAGAACGGCGCGTGGACCGGGTGCATGTCGACCGACAACCCCGTGCTGCACCCGACCGATCGCTACCGCGACGCGCTGAGGGACCTCGGTGAGATGCGGGACAAGGAAATCGTGATGCTCGGGATCCTCGGCGTCCCCGAGGTCACGGCCCACAACCCGATGCCGCCGTTCGAACCGACGGCGGGTGGCATCTACGCACTGCAAGAGCGGCCGTGGACCGAGGCCGACCTGACGCCCGCCGAGCTCGACGCCGGCGTCACCGTCGAGCACAAGGTCTGGGAGTTCGGCGATATCGCGCCCGGCTGCGCGAACGAGCTGGGGACCGCGATCTTCCCGAACCGCGTCCACGAGGTGTGCAACAGCCTGAACCTCGTCGACGATCCGCGCACGCCCAGCCTCGACGAGTCCGCGCCGCGGTGCTGCATCGAGTCGATCTGCGACGACGACTACAGCGCGGCGATGAAGTGCCTGAACGGCGGCTTCTCCGGGCCGAGCAACGGCCTGGACAGCGGCGGCTGAACCACCATCATGAGCCTCCGCCAACCGAACACCGAGCTCCCGATGCTGCGACTCCTCGTCGTCGGCAGCCTCGCGGCGGCCGCCTGCAGCGACCGCGACCTCGCGATGGACTCCGCGGGGGCGGGCGACACGACGACGACCGCGGGCTCCGCGAGCACATCGACATCGAACGGCACCGCCGACACGACCGCCGTCCCGAGCGGGAGCACCTCCGCCGACGACACCTCGGACGAACCGACAGGCCCGTCGTGGTGCCCACCCGAGGCGCCGAACTGCGTCGGCTTCGACGTCCTCATCGTGGTCGACAACTCGGCCACGATGGCGCAGGAGCAGGCCCACGTCGCCGCGAACTTCGGGCCGATCGTCGAGGCGCTCGAGGAGCTCACCAACGCCGCCGACCTACGGGTGTACCCGAGCGTCAACCTGATGGTGACGACCACCGACGTCGGGCACCCGCTCTGCGCGGATCCAGGCGGATCAGCCCGACGAGGCGCGCCCGTGCATGACGGCTGCAACAGCCGCATCGCCAGCTTCACCCACGGTGCCGTGGACGTGCAGAGCGCGTGCACCGACGTCTGTCCCGTGGACATCGTACCCACCGATCCGTTCGTGCACTTCGAACTCGGCGGCACCAATGTGCCCGACGGGACCCCCGCGCAGGCATTGTCGTGCATCGGGCCCCAGGGCATCGACGGCTGCGCGTACGAGTCACCCCTCGAGGCGATGCTGCTCGCCCTGGATCCCGCCGCATGCTGGAACGACCCGAGCCAGCCCGGCTGCGCCGAGGATCCGGAGTGGGCGGGGTTCGACAAGCCGTTCCTGCGCGACGGGGCCCCCCTCGCGATCATCATCATCAGCGACGGCGTCGAGTGCTCCGTCGACGCGCCCGACGGCGAGGTCTACTTCACCGACGATGACACGTACTGGGAGATCGATCCCGACACCGGCATGCCCACGGCGTCGCCGGCCATCTGCTGGAACGCGGGCGTGACCTGCGAGGGACCCACCCAAGACGGCGCGTGGACCGGGTGCCTGTCGACCGACAACCCCGTGCTGCACCCGACCGATCGCTACCTCGACGCGCTGAAGGATCTCGAGGAGATCCAGGACAAGGACGTCTTCTTGCTCGGGATCCTCGGCGTCCCCGAGGTCACGAGCCACAACCCGATGTCGCCGTTCGAGCCCATCGCGGGCGGAGTCCTTGCGCTGAACGAGCGCGTGTGGACGGAGGCGGACCTGACCCCCGCCGAGCTCGACGCCGGCGTCACCGTCGAGCACAAGGTCTGGGAGTTCGGCGACATCGCGCCCGGCTGCGCGAACGAGCGGGGCACGGCGATCTTCCCCAACCGCGTCCACGAGGTGTGCGCCAGCTTGGACATCCCCGACGATCCGCGTACGCCGGACCTCTACGAGTTCCAGCCGCGCTGCTGCATCGAGTCGATCTGCGACGACGACTACAGCGCGGCGATCCAGTGCCTGACGCCGAACGTGTCCGGGCCCCCCGTGCCCAAGGGCTGATCCCCGCGCCCCCTCGCGCTCACAGGGCGATCTCAGCCGCTCGGGCCGCCGACCTGGCTCAGCCCGAACCCGGTCATGTCGCTGTACGTATACGGATAGTTGAGCCCGGTGACGGTGTCGATCTGCAGCGTCGCTGGGTCGACCCGATACGCCTCGTTGTTGTTGATCGCAGGACCCCAGACGTTGCCGTTGAAGTCGATGCTGACGCCGTGGACGTAGTTCGGCAGATCGATCGTCTGCATGACGGCGAGCGTGTCGATGTCGACCGCGACCAGCGGATCGTTCGCGAGCCAGATCAGGTCGCCGCCGTCCGGCATGCATCCGCCCGCGCCGCCCGCGGCCGCGGTCTGCCACGTCTGGGTCGGGTAGTCGAAGCGCGCGACGGTCGAGTAGCACGTCCACACGCGATCGTTGCGATCGACGGCCATCCCGTAGCCGAACGTCGGCATCGGGAAGATCTCGACGCCGAAGTCGTCACGATCGGTGCGCACCAGCACGTCACCGACGGCGACCACGCCCCAGAAGTGATCTCCCGAGTCGACGGCACCGCCGTAGATCCCGAAGAATCCCGGATCCTGGCCGGGCACCGGCACCGTCTGCTCGACGACGCCGGTCTCACCGTCGAGCAGGTGCACGTCGATGGTCGCGTTCGCACCGGACGTCCACACCTTGGTGTTCTCGTACCGACAGGTCGAGTCGTCGAACTCGCCCGCGGACCACGCCACGGGGCGCTGGCTCGCGTACACCATCGGCGTGTGCCACCCGACGCAGTCGTCGGGCCACGCCTTCACGTCGGCCGGACCGGTCGAGGTGTTCGGCCCGGCGCAGTCTTCGGCGCGGGCGAAGATCATCGTGATGCCGCCGCTGCGATTCGCGATGACGGCGTCGCCGTTGAGGTTCACCGACGTGCGCGACGGGTTGCCGGCGCTGTCGGGGCGCGTGATGTAGCGCCCCTCCTCGATCAACGTCTCGGTGTTGATCTTCGACACCGTGCTCTCGTTGCTGTTCGCGATCCAGATGTACGAGAAATCGGCGGCACCACCACCGCCACCGCCACGCCCGCACGCGAGCCCGATGTCGGGCTGCAGGCCCATGTCGAACTTCGTGCTGTCGTCGGAGCCCGAGTCGGGATCGGTCGGGCTCGTCGTCATCGACGTGGCGGCCGTGCTGCCATCGCCCGTCACCGAGTCGTCCGTGCCACCTTCGGTCGCGGGCGACGTGGTGCTCAACGTATCGATGCCGGCCGTGCCGCCCGCATCGGCGCGATCGGAGCCACCGGACGATCCACACGACACCAAGAACGCCGCAGCCGAGATCGTCGTCAGTCGCATGTGTGCACCCAGGGAAACAGCGTCGCCGCCCGCCGGACCGACGTCAAGCGCGCCCCGAGATCATGCGCTGCACACACGCGCGCCGCGGCTCTGCCGGTCGCCACCCGCGAACCCTCTCGCCGAGCTGTCGCGCCCCTGCGCCGCCGAGCTGCCTGCTACGTTCTTCCCCGCGTGAGCATGGACCTCGTCTGCGCGATCACCCACGCCGGGCGGGTCGCGGGTTGGTACAGCCGCTGGGGCGCGGTGTCGTTGGCGCGCGACCTCCTGCAGGGCGAGGCACCGTTCGTCGCCTACGCCGAGGGACTGCACGTGCTCGATCCCTTGGAGGTCATGCCGTGGGTGTCGGGCATGGTGGCGATCGACCGAGATCGTCGCGTGCTCGAGACATGGCTCGACCTCGGGACGCTCGCTCGGTCCGCGTGGACCGCCATGATGCGCGAGCGATGGCCGCAGTGGACGATCCGCGTCGCGGACGATCCGTGTCGCATGCCCGGAGCGAGGCCGCGCCCGTTGGCGTCGGCGGCGATCGACGACGTGCAGCAGTGGCAGGCGTCGGTGTGGTCCGAGTCGTGGAGGCAAGAGTCGGTGCGCAGCTGGTGCGCCGAGGTCGGCGTCGTCGAGGCCCGCGCGACGCTCGAGTGGGGCAACCACTCGCTGTGGGTCACGATCGTCGAGGACGCGGTCGTGCGCCACGACGCGTGGGATCCCGGCACCGACTGTCGCGCGCTGACCGTCGGGCCCGATGCGTTGGTCGCGATCGTCGAGACGCGACCGGCGTTGGTCGATCCGCTGCCGTGGGATGGCCGCTTCGACTGGGGCGCGGTGGTCGACGTCGATCGCCGTACGCTCTCGCTGTGGCAGCGACACGCGCCGTTTCCCGACGATCTACCGACCGCGCTGCGCGACGCATGGCCCGGCTGGACCGTGGCGCTCGTCGGCGACCCGACGCTGCAGCTGCGCTGCGCGGGCTTGTCGCCCTCGGCGATGTGGGGACCCGACACTGCGCGCGAGCTCGATGAGTGGTTCGCGCGGCTCGTCGGCGAGCGGCAGACCGGCGCATCGATCCTCGCCAAGGTCGCCGGCGCGATCGCAGTCGAGCCAGGGCAGCGCGTGACGGTCACCGACCCGGGCAGCTCGGATGGACCTCGGCCGAGCGACGAGGCGCAGCTCGTCGATGCATACGCGCGTTGGCGGGCTGCGCACGCACCGAGCAGCATCGGCTAGCAGGTGCGGCCGCATTCCAACCCATTCACCCCCGCAGGTGCGTCTCGAACCACCCCACGAACCGCCGCATGAAGTCGATCTGATGCGCCCGCTCCCCCAACCCATGCCCCTCGCGCGGGTAGAACACCACCTCGGTCGCGACCTTCGCGTGCCGCAGCGCGCGGTACAGCTCCTTGGCCTGCTCGGGCGGGACGCGGCTGTCGTCCTGGCCGTGGACGATCAGCGTCGGCGTCTTCGACTTGGCGGTGTGGGCCATCGGTGAGCGCGACCACACCAGCTCGGGTTGGTCGTAGGGCCACAGCTTCCAGTGCACCAGCGAGTTCTCGTGCTCGATCTCCGACGTGCCGGTGAACGACATCCAGTTGGTGATCGCCGCGCCGACCATCGCGGCCTTGAAGCGCTTGCTGTGCACGGTGGCCGCGAGCCCGGAGAAGTAGCCGCCGTAGCTCCAACCGCCCATGCCCACGCGCTCGCCGTCGACGAGGCCCTGGGCCACCAGCGTGTCGATGCCCGCGAGGACGTCGTCGAATTCCTTGCCGCCCAGATCGCCCTGATCGGCCTTGCCGAAGGCGACGCCGCGCCCGGCGCTGCCGCGGTAGTTGGGCTCGAACACCGCGAAGCCGGTGCTCGCGAACAGCTGCGCGGGGTAGCCCGAGCGCGTGTTCCAGCCGTCCATCGAGATGCCCTCGGGGCCGCCGTGCGGCATCACGACCAACGGCGCGCGCGTGCCCTTGGTCCAGCCGACCGGCATCGTCAGGATGCCCGCGAGCGCGAGGCCGTCGGCGGCCGTCCATCGCACCACCGACTGCGTGCCGAACGCGACGCGGTCGAGCGCGTCGTTGTGGTGCGTGCGGCGACGCAGGCCCCCGGGCCCGAGCTTGCCGACGAAGACCTCGGCGGGGTGCTGCGCCGTGTCGCCGGCGCACACGAACGTGCCGCTGTTCGCGTGCACGTCGGCGCCGTGGCACACCGGCCCGCGATCGAGCGCGACCGTGCGCGCGCCGGTGCGGGCGTCGACGTGCAGCACCACCGTCTTGGTGTCCTGGTGCGCGAGCACGGTGATGCGATCGCCGCGGGTGTACCGGAGCCACTGCCCGGTGCCCTCGTAGTCCGCGGTCAGCAGCGTGGCCTTGCCGCCCGTGGCGGGCACGACGTGCACGACGCCCGCGGTCGGATCGTTGAGATCGGCCGCGCCGAGGAACGCGACCTGGGCCCCGTCGGAGGACCACGTCAGATCTCCGAGCTTGCCCGCGTGCTCGCACAGCTTGCGCGGCGCGCCGCCCTTGGCGTCGACGACGAACACGGCGCCGTACATCATCGTGCCGTCGACGTCGGCGCGTTCGCCCCCGACCACCGCGAAGCTGCCGCCCTTGGGCGACACCGCGATGCGCTCGACGTGGAACTCGCGCGGCGTCACGGCGCGGCTCTGGGCGCTCGCGAGATCGAGCACGTGCAGCTGTCGGAAAGCGCTGTCGACGTCGCCGACCTTCCAGTCGCGACCGGCGTCCTGGTCGGCCTTCTCCTCCGGGGTCGGCTCACGATCGGCGAGGTATGCGATCGACTTGCCGTCCGGCAGCCACGCGAGATCGCGGACCGAGGTCTTCGCGGTGGTGACCGCTCGCGCGTCGCCGCCGGCGATCGCGACCACGAACACCTGCGCCGTGGCGTCACCGTCGCGCCGACCCACGAACGCGATCTGCTCGCCGTCCGGCGACCACCGCGGCGTCGAGGCGGAGTCGGGCGGGAACGTGAACTGACGCGACGTGTTGGTGCGCAGCTCGAGCACGTGCAGGGCGCGATACGCCGCGCCGGGCTTGTCCGTGACCGCACGTGGGCTCCGCACCACGTACGCGACGCGGCGGCCATCGGGGCTGACCGCGACGTCGGTGACGATCTCGAGATCCGCGATCTGCTCGGCGGTCAGCGTCTCGGTCCGCGGGATCGCCTTCGCCGCGGGCGGGCGCGCCGAGGCGGGGTTCGGGACGGCGGCGGCGCAGCCCCAGAGCATCGAGGCGAGGCAGAGAGTCGCGAGGGGACGCATGGCGGGCGGGAGGATACCGCGCCGTCCGAGGAATCGCGCACCATCGTCCCAATGTACGAGCGTCGCCACCAGCCCCTCGCCTCGCGCACGCACTTCCTCGGCCGCGTCCGCCGCAGCGTCGTCCTGTTCGCGGTCGTGGTCGCGGGCTCCCTGACGCTGGGCACGCTGGGGTACCGCGCGCTCGCGGACCTGCCGTGGATCGACGCGCTGCTCAACGCCGCGATGATCTTGACCGGCATGGGCCCCGTCGATCGCATGACCACGGACGCGGGCAAGCTGTTCGCAGCTGCCTACGCGCTGTTCAGCGGGGTCGCGTTCCTCACCGGCATCGGCGTGCTCGCGGGGCCGGTGCTGCACCGATTCCTGCACCGCTTCCACCTCGAGGAGGGCGCGTGACCTCGGAGGTCATCGACGCGCCGCGTCGTGTTCCCTTACGATGCGCATACCCGTGATGATCGTCGATCCGCTCCGTGCCCGCTGGAACGCCGCCCGCTGGTCCGGCCAGCCCGGGCACTACGAGAGCTGGTTCCAGCGGGCCAACCACCCCACGCGGCCGCTCGCGCTGTGGATCCGCTACACAATCTTCGCGCCTTCGCACGGCCCTGCCGAGGGCGAGCTATGGGCGATCTGGTTCGACGGCGAACAGCAGCGCGTGACCGCGGCGAAGTCCGAGCACGCGATCGACCGCTGCCGCTTCGATCGCGACGGGCTCGGCGTCGCGATCGACGATGCGACCCTCGACGCTGGCGGCCTCGTCGGCGCGTGCGTGGGCGCGGGGCATCGCATCGCGTGGTCGCTGCGCTACGACGGCGGCGGCCCGCCGCTCTTGCTGCTGCCCGAGCGGCTCTACGCCGGCGGCTTCCCCAAGGCCAAGGCGCTCGTCGGCGCGCCCGCGTGCCGATACCACGGCACCCTCGACGTCGACGGCGAGCGCCACGACATCGACGGCTGGCTCGGTAGCCAGAACCACAACTGGGGCGCGCGGCACACCGATCGTTATGCCTGGGGCCAGGTCGTCGGCTTCGACGGCCGCGACGACGCAGTGCTCGAGTGCTCGACCGCGAAGCTCCGCATCGGCCCGCTGTGGACCCCGTGGCTGACGATCGCGGTGCTGCGCGTGGGCGACGAGACCTTCGCCTTCAACACCCTGGCGCGGGCCCCCTTCGCGCGGGCGTCGGTCGACGGTCTGCGCTGGTCGTTCGACACCGGCAACGGCCGCGAGCGCCTGCGGGCGACGTTCACCGCCGATCCCGCGCGCGTCGTGGGCCTGACGTACCGCAACCCGCCCGGCGGCGCGAAGATCTGCCTCAACACCAAGCTCGCGGCGTGCGAGGCCGCGCTCGATCGACCCGGCCAACCCAAGCTGTCGCTGTCGAGCCGACACCGCGCGGCGTTCGAGCTGCTGCGCGACGACGCGATGGGTCTGCCGGTCGTCGTCTGACCCGCGGGCCGGTCCGACAGGATCAGCTCTTCGGCGCAGATGGTCGACGCAGATGCACCCTGCCGTGAGCCGTCCGTCCGACGTGCGGCCATGGCGTCGACGCTCGCGCGACGACAGTCGTGATCACAACGGGCGGGTCCCCGTCTTCACCGACGGGAAGGGCAAGGCGGCGATCGGTCGCCGCCTCGAGCCCCGACCGATTCGGAAACGACTGCGAGGCGGTATGCACGCCGTCTCGATCACCACGAGGTAGACCAATGATTCGACACCCGATTCGTCAGCCACTGAAGACCCTACTTGCCCTCGCCGCGCTCCTCCCCGTCGGTTGCGACACCGACGACACCGACGACGCCGAAAGTCGCGAGGCGCACGTGGTGGCGCTCGAGCTCTCACCCAGCCAAGACCTCGTCGACGATCCCGACGTCTCGGCCTTCGAAGGGATCGACGCCATCGACGACCTCGAGATCGAGACCGACACCCAGTTCGGCGCGGGCTGCACCCTGCTCCGCCCCGCCGCGTGGTACGGCCCCGGCGCCACCTGCGTCGAGTACTTCCTCCCCCACGGGTCCCCGCCCGGCATGCTCCCGATGGCGGACGGCCAGACGTTCCTCACCGACTCCACCTACCTGGGCACCGGCACCGCGCGCATCACCTGCACGAACGGCGCGATCAAGATCAAGGCGCTGAGCTGCTACGAGGGCTCCCCGTTCTAGCGCCCGATGGCGCCGCGGGGCGCTCGTCACGAGCCCCCCGCTTTCGCGACGACGGGTCGTCGATCACGCATCTCGCCACTGCTCGCGGATCTGCTCGGCCCACGCATCGAGCGTGGTCAGCGTCTGCTTGCGCAGCTCCGGGGCGCGGATGAGTCGCTCGACCTGCTCGTGGAGCTTCTCGATCCCACGGCGGAGCCGGCTGCGCACCGTGCCCGGCGGGATACCGAGCGCCTCGACGAGCTCGGTGCCACGGACATTCTCGAAGTAGTACAGCTCGACCGCGATCTGCAGATCGAGCGGCAGGTGGCGCAGAGCCTGGAGCAGCAGCTCCTGGTCCTCCGAGCTGGCGAGCATCCCGCTCGGGGTCATGCCCAGGCTGGCGATCGAGTCGCGCTCGGTATCCAGCACCTCGGTGCGGCGAACGTGGGCGCGCAGGCTGTCGACGAGCTTGCTGCGAGCGATGCCGAAGAGGTAGCCGCGAAACCCCGCCGCCTGCTGAATCCGGTCCCGCGCGTTGGCGCAGGCGAGGAACGTCTGCTGGACGAGATCCTCGACGTCGGCGTCCGTCTTGTTGACGAAGAAGCGACGGACCGACTCGAAGTAGCGATCGAAGAGCACACCACCGGCGGCGCGGTCGCCGGCACGCCACGCCACCAACAGCTCCTCATCCGCTTGCACCGCGTGAGTGTACCATGGGCTCGGATCATCGCGCCCGACGTTGCGTCTGTACCTTCGCTCCGATGTCGAACTTGTCCTTTCGATCGCATGCATCGCAATCGGTGCTGCCTGGAACCGATGCGCTGCGTCGGTTCCGCGGCGATCCGGTCGAGGGCGCCGTCATGCACGGCAACATTCGCGGTCGACTCTTCGGCGGTGACACGCCGCCGCTGCCGGAGATCGGCCCTCTGGTCCTGCGCAAACAGCTCGGGCGCGGCGGGATGGGCGTCGTCTTCCTCGCCGACGATCGGCGGCTGCGCCGTGAGGTGGCGGTCAAGCTGATCTCGCTCGAGCGTCGGCCAGGTGCCGCGGCGATCCTCGAGGAAGCGCGGGCGATCGCGGCGATCGATCACGAGAACGTGGTCCGCGTGTTCTCGGCAGGTCGTTGTGCCGTACCCGGCGAGGACCAGCCGCGCGTGTACATCGCAATGGAGCGCATCCATGGGCGTACACTCCGCCGCTGGGTGACGCAGGACTCACCGTCGGCGACTGTGATCGTCGAGGCGTTCCGGCAGGCGGCGCGTGGGCTCGGCGCGGCCCATCGGGTCGGCATCACGCACGGGGACTTCAAGCCCGACAACGCGATGATCGACGCACACGGCTGGGTCCGC
>LNFB01000188.1 GCA_001464385.1 Deltaproteobacteria bacterium Ga0077550
GATCCGCGATCGGATCAGTGGGCGCTGTGCGCGTCGCTGTGCGAGGCCCTCGTCGGCGTGCTGCCGGCGGGGCGGCCGGACGGCGCCCTCGCCCAACGCCTCGCGGCGCTGCCCGGGTTCCATCGCCACCAGATCGCCGCGTTGCGCCGCGGCCTCAGCGATGATCCAGCCGAGCGGTTCCCCTCGATGGAGGCGCTGCACGACGCCCTGGCGCCCGCGCGCCGACGGCGTCGCCTGCTCGCGGCGGCGGGCGCCGTCGGCCTCGCGTTGGTCGCGATCGTCGCGTGGCCGACACGGGCCACGTCGTGCGACGGGGCGGCGCTGCTCGCCGGAACCTGGGGACCGGAGCGACGTGCCGAGGTGCGACACGCCGTCCTCGCGTCGGGGGTCGACGCTGCACTCAGCCAGCCCGACGCGGTACTCGACGCGATCGACGCCTACGCGGCCGACCTGTCAGAGCAGGCGAGCGCGACATGTGCGTCCACGGCTCCGGTCGACGGGCGTGTCGCGTGCCTCGAGCGCGGTCGCCGAGGGCTCGACGCGCTCGTGCGTGGCCTCGTCGCGGTGGACGCCCGCGGCGTCGCCAACGCTCGCGATGCGGTCGAGCGGCTGCCCTCGATCGCGAGCTGCGACGACGAGAGTCCGTGGCCGATGCCGCAGGATCCTGGCCTCGCGCTGGCGGTCGAGCGCATGCGTGCCGACCTCGCGGGGGCGAGCTCGACCGCGGAGCTCGGCGGCGGCACGGCGGCCCTGATCGAGCTGTGGGAACAGGCGCGCGCGCTCGATCATCCGCCGCTGCTCGCCGAGGTCGAGCTCGAGCTCGCGCGCCACGAGGCCGTGGTCGGCGACGCGGCGCAGGCCGCCGCCCGGCTCGAACGCGTCCACGCGACCGCGGTCGAGTACGGCATGGACGCGCTCGCCGCCCGGGCATCGATCGCGCGGGCGATCTCAGAGGCGCAGCTCGGGAGCGTCGACGTCGGGCGGCGGTGGCTGCGGGCTGCACAGGCCGAGGCTTCGGCGGCGAACCTCGACGTGGCCGAGCACCTGCTCGAGGTCCGCTTCGAGCTCGCGATCGCGAGCAACCTCCTCGACGACGCGCAGGCGGTGGCCGAGCAGCAGCGCGTCGACGCCGAGCAGCGCTGCCCCGACGGTTGCGCCGCGACGGTGGTCGCGCTGCACGAGCTGGCCCAGGCCGCGTGGCTGCTGGGTCGCGCCGAGGAGGCCCTGCAGCTCGCCACCGACGGACACGTGCTTGCCGAGCAGCGGCTTGGTCCGATGCACGATTCGACCCTCGCCCTCGTCCAGCTGCGCGCAGACGTGCTCGTGGAGCTCGGTGAGGGCGAACGCGCGGCGGACGCTCTCGCCGAGGTCCTTGCGATCCGTGGGGCCACCGCCGCGCCGAGCAGCGCGTCGATGCTCTCGACGCGCTTCGCCCTCGCCCAGGCGTACCGTATCCTCCCCGATCGCGAGGCCGACGCGGAGGCCGCCTATGCGCAGGTCATCGCCGATGCCACACAGGTCGGCAACGCGCACTTCGTCGGGATGGCCGAGGCCGAGCTGGCGACGATGCATCACCGACGCCGCGACTTCGCCAGCGCGATCGCGGCCGATCGGCGCGCGATCGACCAGCTCGTGCGCGCCCACGGCGAGGAGTACCCGCAGCTCGCGACGCTGTACAACAACCACGGCATCCACCTCGCCGCGGCCGGCGACCCCGAGGCCGCGCTGGCGGCCGCTCATCGCGGCTGGGCGCTGTGGAAAGCGGCGATGCCCGAGCCCTCGCCACAGGACGCAGCGTTCCTGGCCAACATCGGCCGGCAGCTGATCGCGCTGGGGCGACCGCACGAGGCAATCGTCCCGCTCGAGCGCGCGCTGGCGGTCACCAACGGTCAGCCCGCAACGGTGCCGGGCATCCGAGCCCGCGCGGCGATGGTCGACGCGTTGGCCGAGCTCGGCCGCCCGGCCGACGCGAGCGCGCTGCTCGAGCGCACACTGGCGCGCTGCGCCGCGCTGCCCCCGGACCGGGCCCGCGCGGCGAGCTGCGACCTGCTCGACGCCACACGCATCGAGTGATCGTTCGCCCCGTGGCCGTGCGATCGCTGCGGCCCTGGAACGGCATCGGTGATCAACCCATGGTCGAGCGCGTCTCTTGTCCGCGAGTGCGCCGGCGATGGACGCCCCCGCACGTGCAGGAGTCGACATGTTCAAGAAGCTCACAATCGCCGCCGCGCTGTTCGCCGGCGGCGCAACCATCACCCCGAGCCCAGCCCAAGCGTTCCCCGAGCCCGGCGACTACCTCATCGTGCGGGCGTTCTACGCCGACGCCGACCACAACCAGGTGATCGGCCAGACGTGGACCGGCTGTGGCCAGCCCGCGGGTAGCTGGGGCGTCACCCAGAGCGTGTACCGCGAGCTGTTCTTCACGCCGTGCTCGTGACCTCCTCGACGATGTGATCGGAGCGCCCGACGGGCCCGAATTCTCGGCGACGGCGCGGGCCTGCTGCCGCGCCGTCGCGACCGCGATCGGGCGCCCCCCCGCGGCGCTGCGAGTCCTCCGGCGCAACGCCGCGCGGCCGGGCTACCATCGGGATGCCGATGCCGACGACGCACGAGATCCAGATCGCGCTCGAGGGGGTGGTGCGGCTGCTCTCGCAGAACCTCTACGCCGATCCCGATGTGTTCGTGCGCGAGATGGTGCAGAACGCCCAGGACTCGATCGTGAAGCGGCGCATCCGCGAGCCGGGCCACGCGGGTCGCATCGATCTCGTGCCACGCAGCGGCGGCGCCACGCTCACCATCGAGGACGACGGCATCGGGCTCACGCGCGACGACATCCACAGCTACCTCTCCACGATCGGTCGCTCCGGCACCGGGGAGCTGAAGGATCGCCTGCGCCACGGCGACCCCCGCGAGGCCGCCGCCCTCATCGGTCAGTTCGGCATCGGCCTGCTCAGCGCGTTCATGGTCGCCGATCGCGTCGATGTGCACACGCGCCATCCCGACGACGACGCGTGGCGCTGGTCGTTCGACGGCGGCACCCGCTACACGCTCGCGCCCGGCGACCGCGTCGCCATCGGCACGAGCGTGACGCTCACGCTGAAGCGCGAGCACGCCGGCTACGCCAGCGTGACCCGCATCGCCGACCTCGTGCGACGGTACGCCGAGCTCGTCCCCGTCCCGATCCACATCGACGGCGCGAGACTGCCCGCCAATGCGGTGCAAGCCCCGTGGGATCGCGCGGCGATCGATCGCCCCACCGCCGAGCGCTTCCTCGCCCGGCGCTTCCCGGGCGAGAACGTGCTCACGTGGCTCGTGCTCGACGAGCCGCTCGGCGACGCCGGCCGCATGCACGGGCTCCTCGCGATCACCGACCGGCCCGCGGAGCTCGGGCGCGCCTGCATCGCGCTCTACGTCAGCCGCATGTTCGTCACCGACCAGCAGGCCGAGCTCTTGCCGGTGTGGGCCTCGTTCGTGCGCGGCGTGATCGAGTGCGACGCGCTCGTGCCGGTCGCCGCCCGCGATCGCGTGCTCGTCGACGACACATTGCGCGCCGCCGCGCAGCGGATCGAGCGCGCGGTGCTCGGCCACCTGCAAGCGCTCGCGCGCGACGATCGGCCCACGCTCGTCGGGATCATGCGCATCCACGCCGCGGCCGCGATGGGGCTCGCCCTCGACGCCGGCGACGAGGCGCTGTTCGCCGAGGTCGCGCCGCTCATCCCGCTGCGCACCAACCGGGGGCCGCTCACGATCTCCGAGGCGGTCGCCGCGAACCGTGACGGCCCGCGCCTTCGTTTCACCACGCGGCGAACGCCGAGCCCCGCCGTGCAGACGCTGTGCGATGCAGCTGGGCTCGTGCTCGTCGACGTCGGCGAGGCGCATGCCGAGCGCTTCCTCCTGCGCTACGCGCAGCTGTGGCCCGACCGTTTGCAGCCGCTGCGCGCCGACGAGGTCGGCGCCGGCGAGCTGCTCGAGCCGCTGCCCCTCGCCGAACGCATGGCCTGGCGGCGGCTCGAGGTGCTCGCGGACGCGCTCTCGCGGGGCGATCGGGTGGAGCTCGCGCGCTTCGAGCCGGCCGAGCTCCCCGCACTGCGGCTCGACACCCCCAAGGGACGCAGCCAACGCGCGTTGCGGGGCGTCGTCGACGAGATCGGGCTGCCCTCGTTCCTGCAGGACGCGTTGGCGGGCGCACTCGCGCAACCCGTCGAAGCCGGCGTCGTCTACCTCAACGTCGCGCATCCGGTGGTGCGGGCGCTGGCCGAGCAATCGCTCGACGATGCCCGCGCGCGTGCGGTGCTGCGGGTCGTGCTCGACGTCGCTGCACTCGTCTCCGACGCACCGCTCGACGCGAACGAACGACTCGCGCTCCTGCGCGGCACTGCGGACGCGCTACACACCCTGCTCGGAGCACCATGACCGATCCGCTCGCAACCATGGCACAGGTCCGTCGGCTCGAGCACGCCGGGCGCATCGCCGACGCGCTCTCCCTGATCACACCGTTCGCCGCGTCCGCGCGCGAGGGCGACGACGTGCTGGCGGCGATCGACGCGACGATGAACGAGTCGATGCTGTGCACTCGGCTGGGTGACGTCGAGATTGCGCTCGCGCGGGCGAGCTGGGCGCTCGGCACCGCGTGTGACCCTCGCAATCGCGCGCGCCTCTCGTCGCGCTCGGCAGCATGGAAGATCACGATGGCGTTCTATGCGTGGTGCGACGCCGCGCGCAGCCACGCGCTCGTCGGCTACGACGCGATCGCGGCCGTCGTGCGGCAGGCCGAGGCGTTCCTCGAGTCCACGGGGCACGGCGAGTGGCGCAGCGGTGTGCTCGCCGAGCACGCCGCGATCCTCACCGCGCGCGAGCGCCACGTCGACGCGATCCCGCTGCTGCGCGAGGCCGCGGCGCTCAAGCGACGGTTCCCCGATGCGCCCGGCATGACGCTCGAGACTCTGCTGCGCGACCTCGGCCGCGCGCTCGACCACGGTGGTGAGCCCGAGGAGGCCGCGGTGGTGCTGCGCGAGCTCTTGGCCGTGCCCGCGTTGCCGCCCATCGATCAGCTCGCGAGCCACTGCTACCTCGGGCACAACGCGCTGCGGCGGGGGGCGAGCGACGAGGCGCTGCGCTGTGCCGTCGCTGCGATCGCCGTCGCCGAGACGATGGAAGATCGCCAGCGGATCCCCGCGTACGGCCTCGCGGTGGATGCTCGGCTCGCCGTCGGCGACGGCGCCGGGGCGCGCGTCGCCGCCGATCGGATCCTCGAGCTCGCGCGGCGGGTCGGCGGCCCGAAGGCGCTGTTCAACGCGATACAGGACAACTTCGAGGTCGCGCTGTTCGAGGGCGCGTTCGAACGCGCCGGCGAGTGGCTCGCCGAGCTCGACGCGCGCGCCGACGAGCTCGACGCACGCGTCGGAGCGCCGGAGCACCGCGGTCGCGTCGACGAACGGCGCGCGCGGCTGGCGAGGGCGCGCGCGTAGGACGAGCCGCCCCGAGCGTCGTCAGCGACCACCCAGGCTCCCGCGAGACGATCACTCGTCATCGAGCGCTTGGTCTCCCGCAATGGGTGGCATGGACACGCGAAGCTCGAAGTCTCGTTCGCTCCGAACCATGCTGGTCGTCGCCGGGGCCCTGGGTGCCACGCTCGTCGCCGCGTTGGCGACGACGAATACCGCCACGGCAGCCCCGATCCGCTCGACCTTCCGCACCTACTACTCGAGCCCCGCGATGACCGTGGTGCGCGGGTCGGGTTGGTTGCTGAAGTGCAACGGCGGAATGTCGATGAACGGCAGCGTCACCCAGCACTACCGCGACGTGCACGCGGACTGCCCCGGAGGCTCGCCGCTGCCCACGTACGAAGAGTGCGTCGTCGACGGGTTCCCCGGGCCGTGCCCGTGAGGTGGACGTCGAGGACCCCGATCGCGACCCGTCACTCGTGACCGGACTGCCCGAAGCCCGTCGCCGTTGCTCGGCCTGCACGTCCGGCGTGATCCGTGCCACGCTGCACCGATGGCTCGAGTGTGGGGGATCGCGGTGGGATCGTTCGTCATCGCCTGCGGTGGGCGTCCGCTCGCAGATGCGGGCTCCACCTCGACGACCACGAGCACGACGTCGGTCGCGGACGGCGGCGGCACGTCGCCCGTCACGGCGAGCACGGCGACCGCCGCGACGACGGTCGTCGACACCGGCACGACGGGCAGCGAGATCGACACGTCCGACGACGGTGCCGCCGAGTGCTACAGTCATTCCTGCCTCGACCTCGGCTGGCCCGCCCAACACTGCAACCCCGCGGATGCCCAGTGCCCCGACGGGCAGAAGTGCGTGTGGTACGTCGATTCGTCGGGCCTGCAGCGGCGCGACGACGCGATCTGCATCCCCGTCGACGGCGAGGTGCCGCCGTTCCATGCGTGCACGTTGCCCCACGGCATCGGGCCCGACATCACCGACGATTGCGACGCGAACTCGTACTGCCTCGAGGTGTACGGCACCGCCGATCACGGGTTCTGTGCGCCGTACATGCAGCCGGGCTACGACTGCTCGGCGTATCCGGGGACGCAGCCCGCGGTCGAGAACGGCTCGGAGTTCCCCGCCGCCTGCCTCGTCTACGAGTGCGATCCGCTCGCGGCTTCGCCGTGCCCCGACGACACGATGACGTGCACGTACTATCCAGCGTTCCTGTACGGCGCGCTCATGTGCTGGCACCTGCCGCCGACCGCGACGCTGGCCCTCGGCGAGCCGTGCGACTACGGCCAGTGCGGCGACGGCCTCGCGTGTGTCGCGGCAGAGCTCGTGCCCGGGTGCGCGGACGAACGTTGCTGCACGCAGTGGTGTGATCTCGATGCACCGGTGTGCAGCGATCCCGCGGCGATATGTCAGGCGTTCCCGTATCGCGCGCGCGCCGAAGGTCCCTTCCCTCGGCTCGGCGCGTGCACGCTGCCCGGCGTCTTCGACTGACGCGTCACCGCGGCCCCCCGTCAGTCGTGGTGTGACGGGCGCCTCACGAGGCGCGGTCGGGCTCGCGCGGCAGCAGCAGATCCTCGAGGAAGAACGCCGCGAGATCATTGCGCCCCGACAAACCCGCCTTCTTGTAGACGGCGCGGGCCTGCTGCCGCGCGGTCGCGTCGGCGATCGAGCGCACCTCCGCGATCTCCTTGTGGCTCAGGCCCTTCAGCAGGAGCAGCGCGACCTCCTTTTCGGCGGGGGAGAGCGCCCAGCGCTCGAACTGCTGATCGAGCGCGGCCCCGAGGCCGCGCAGCAGATCGCCGGCCTCCGTGCGCCAGCGCGCGGCCTCGGCCTCCGTCGCCGCGAGGCGTGCGGCGAGCTGCTCGAGCTCGTGCTCCGCCGCACGTCCGCGGCGCAGCAGCGGGAGGAGCTGCCGCGCGACGAGCAACGCGCCGGCGAGCCCGGCGACGACCACTCCGATCTCCATCAGCACATGGCGCAGCGTGGTGCCCTCACGCAGATCGGCGACGACATCCGCGGCCGCGAGCGCGATGACGACGACGAAGGCGATGAACACTGCGCCGAGTCGGCGTCCCTCGGACGTTGGATCGGCACCGTGTGCCGGCCGTGAATCCACCGATGCCACGTGTGGAGGATGGCCGACCCCGGGCACGGTGACCAGACTGGGGGAGACACCGCACCGGAGATCCACCATGCAAAGCCTGCTGTTCCACCCCAAGTTGGTCCACCTCCCGATGGCGCTCGCCATCCTCATGCCGCTGGTCGCCTTCGGCCTGTGGCTGGCATGGCGGCGGGGCTGGCTGCCCGCGCGTACGTGGCTGGTCGCGACTGCGCTGCAGGCGATCCTCGTCGGCTCCGGCGTCTTGTCCCTGCGCAGCGGTGAGGCCGAGGAGGAGACGGTCGAGGGGATCGTCGGCGAGGCCGCGATCGAGGCCCATGAGGAGGCCGCGGAGCTCTTCGTCTGGGCCAGCGGCGGTGTGCTCGCGCTGATGGGCGTCGCCTGGGCGCTGTCGTCACGACGCGCCGGCACCGCGACCGCGCTCGCTGCTTCCCTCGGCACGCTCGTCGTGTTCGTGCTCGGCTACCGCACCGGCCAGGCCGGGGGCGAGCTCGTCTACCGCCACGGCGCCGCGCAGGCGTACGTCGATGCGGCTGCGACGATGGGGCCGAGCAGCGTCCGCGTCCGCGACGACGACGATTGATCGCGCATCCGCCATCCGTAGCCGACCTGGCGATGGGAACTCGGGCCAAGCCCTCGAAACCACGCGCCTATCACATCCGGTGGATGGCGACGTCGCCCCGCCGGGAGCACATCCCCTCGCGAGACCGCCACGAGACCGCCACGAGACCCAAGGAGACATCCATGACCCAGCCCACGACACCCCGCGGCAACTTCGCCGTGATCCTCGCCACCGCGTCCATCACCCTCGCGCTCGGCGTCACGACCGCGGCGCTCACGGGCGCCCTCGCGCCGCGCCGCTCGGAGCCCGAGGCGACCGTCGCACCCGCACCGCCTGCATCCGACGCCGAGCTCGCGCCGGCGCCGATCACCCCGCCGGAGGTGACGCCGACCGAGGCCCAGCTCGCGTGGATGGAGCCCGTCGACGAGGGGCCCGATCGCGAGCACCGCGAGCGCGGTGAGCACCGCGAGCGCGGCGAGCACCACGAGCGCGACGAGGGGGAACACGAACACGACGACGGACACGGGGACGACGATGACGACTGACCCCACGACCGCGAGGGCGCGACTGCACGATCTGCGCCTGTACCTCGCGAGCGCGCTCGCGCTCACCTACGTCGTGGCCTGGTGGTCGGTGGCACCGACGGACGCGCCCGCGCCCGCACCGAGCCCGCCGATCGCCAGCACGACGACTACGGCGCAGCAGTCCCCTCGCGCCGCCGCCACACCGGTCCCCCGGGTACGCCGCGTCGCGTCGCCCTCGCGCCGCGTCCGGACCCGGAGCTCGTGATGTTCACCTTCCGCGCGATGAACACGGACGTGACGGTGATGCTGCCGACCCTCGAGGACGGACAGGATCTCGCGGACGCGGTCGCGCACACGTTCGCCGCCGCCGAGCGCCGCTTCAGCCGCTTCATCGTCGACAGCGAGCTGTCGACCCTCAACCGCGCCCGCGGACCCGTCGCCGTCTCCGCCGCGATGTTCGACGCGCTGACGCGGGCGCGCGCGTACGTCGAGCTCACCGACGGCGCCTTCGATCCGGCGGTGGGCAGCGCGCTGGCGGCCCACGGCTACGACCGCTCATTCGCGCCGGGCGCCCTCGATCGCGACGATCTCATCGCGTCGCCGCGGGCGGGTCGCTTCCTCGACGTCGAGCTCCGACCGGACACGCGCACGGTCGTCCGCCCCGAGTCCGTGCAGATCGATCTCGGCGGGATGATGAAGGGCAGCACCGTCGACGCCGCGTCCGCGCTGCTCCCGGCGTTCTCGGTCGTCGACGCCGGCGGCGACGCGAGGCTCCGCGGTCGCGACTGGACGATCGACGTCGAGGACCCCGACGATCCCCGCCGCACGCTGCTGTCGCTGCGCGTCGGCGATCGCGCGGTGGCCACGAGCGCCGCGAATCGTCGGCGCTGGCGCGTGGGTGCTGGCGTGGCCCACCACATCTTCGACCCGCGCACGCAGGCGCCCGCATCGAGCGATCTCTCGCAGGTGACCGTGCTCGCCCCGACCGCCGAGCTCGCCGACGTCCTCGCCAAGGCCGCGTTCGTCCTGGGCACCGACGCGGCGCGCCGCCTGCTCGAGCGCCACCCCGACGTCGCCGCCGTCCTCGTGCGCCGAACCGGCCCGCCGCTGCGGCTGGGCGATCTCGAGCTGGAGTCCGATCATGACCGACGAATCCCTGCGTAGATCCATCCTCGTCGGCCTCTCGCTCGGCGCGATCGGCCTGCTGCTCCTCGACGCCGTGGCGGGGAGGCTCGGGCTCGACGGCGGGCTCGTGCCCGATCTCCCCGGCGGCGCTGCGTGGAGCATCGCGCGGGCCTCGGGGATCACCGCCTTCCTCGCGCTGTCGCTCGACGTGATCTTCGGACTGTTCGTGTCGACGGGCGCTGCGGATCGCCTGGTTCCGCGGGCGAGCAGCGTCGAGCTGCACCGATGGCTGTCGAGCGCTGCGCTGTCGCTGACGGCGGCTCACCTGCTCGCGTTGCTCGTAGATCCGTTCGTCGGCTACGACGTGCTCGACCTGCTGGTGCCGCTGGCGTCGTCGTACCGGCCGGTCGCGGTGGGCCTCGGTGTCCTCGCGGCCTGGGGCGCGCTCGTCGTGCACGGCAGCTTCGCGCAGCGCAAGCGACTCGGGCCCAAGACGTGGCGTCGGCTCCACTTCGTCTCGTTCGGGGTCTACGCGATGGCGCTGCTGCACGGCGTGCTCGCCGGCACGGACACCGGACAACCCGGCGTGCTCGCGTTGTATGCCGCGTCGGGGTCCACGGTGGTGGTGCTGGTGGCGATCCGCCTGCGCCCACGGGCGCGAACGCTCCGCCCCGGACGATCGTCGTGATCGATTCCGCGGTTTCCCGGTCTATCTCGGCACGCGATCGGTGTTCCGTCCGCACCGGACCCGACCGACCCACGACCGTGCTAGGAGCCACTCGATGTACCGCACCGACTCGACCACCGACCTCGCGAATCCCGAGCCGTCCGCGGTGCAGGCGACCAGCGAGAAGCCGTACGGCGGCGTCCGCCTGCCCGGCGTGCTCATGCTGCTGCTCGGCCTGCCGATGCTCCTGCTGTTCGGGCTCGGCATCTTCATCCTGCGCGGCCTCGTGATGGTCGAGCCCAACATGGGCAAGGTCGTGCTGTTCCTCGGCAGCTACCGCGGCACGCTGCGGACGCCGGGGTTCTACTGGATCAACCCATTCACCTCGCGGACCAACATCTCGCTGCGCGTGCGGAACTTCGACAGCGCGAAGCTCAAGGTCAACGACCTGCGCGGCAACCCGATCGAGATCGGCGCCGTGGTCGTGTGGCGCGTCAAGGACACCGCGCAGGCCGTCTTCGACGTCGACGCCTACGAGTCGTACGTCGCGGTGCAGACCGAGTCCGCGATCCGCACCACCGCCGCCAAGCACCCCTACGACGCGGCGCAGCCCGGCCAGGTCTCGCTGCGCGGGGACTCCTCGGAGGTCAACGTCGAGCTGATGGCGCAGCTGCGCGAGCGACTCTCCCACGCTGGCGTCGAGGTGCTCGAGGTCCGACTCAGCCACCTCGCGTACGCCCCGGAGATCGCTGGCGTCATGCTCCGCCGCCAGCAGGCCGAGGCGATCATCGACGCGCGCCAGCGCATCGTCGAGGGCGCCGTGACGATGGTGAAGATGGCCCTCGACAACCTCCGCGAACAGAAGGTCGTCGAGCTCGACGCGGCGCGCACCGCGACGCTGGTGAGCAACCTGCTGGTGGTGCTGTGCTCGGAGAACGACGCCCAGCCGGTGGTGTCCGCGGGGGCGTGAGGCGACCGCCTCAGTGCACCTGCGGCTCGCCGTCGTCGGCGGGCTGCACCGCGGGCGCGAGCGCCTCGCCGAGCGCCTCGAACACGCCCGTGAGCTGCTCGGCGGTCATGCGCAGGGTCACCGCGCCCGTGCTGACGTGGTAGACGCCGCACGAGCACCGCTCGATCCGGCACTCGGGTCGACGCACCAACAGCTTGCGTTCGTGGGTGGCCATGGGGATCCGCGTGCGGAAGCGTAGCAGAGCGGCCCGCGGCGCGTGGACCCGCCGCGCCCCGCTGGGGTGAACGCGGCCGGCGCCTTGCCCCCGCCGCGTTCGCGTGTCCAAATAAACCCCGGGGCCGGCTGGTACGTCCACCTGGCCCGGACAACCCGTCATGCATCACCTCGACTGGCTCGAAGACGCTGCAGCCCGCCGCCGCGCCGCCCGTGCGCTCAAGTGGAGCATCGGGCTCACGCTCGCGCTCTACCTGATCCCCTTCGGCGCGCTGCTGGCCTACCCGCTGCTGCTGCTCTCGACGCTCTTCCACGAGCTCGGGCACGGTGTGATGGCGATGGTCACCGGCGGCTCGTTCGAGTCGCTCGCGATCTACGCCGACGGCTCGGGCGTCGCGTCGCACCGCAGCAGCGGCGGCGATGGTGTGCGGGCGCTGACCGCTGCGGGCGGCCTGGTCGGCCCGGCGATCGTCGCGGCGATGGCGTTCGTGGCCGGCCGATCCGCCCGCGGTGCCCGGGTGTTCCTGCTGGCGATCGGCCTCGCGCTCGCGATCGCCGTGGCCATGGTCGTGCGCAACCCCTTCGGCGTGGTGTTCACCGGCGCGGTCGTCGTCACCGCGCTGGGCCTGGGGATCCGCGGCAGCGCCGGCACCACGCAGCTCGGCTGCGTGTTCCTGGCGACCCAGCTCGCGCTGTCGGTGTTCTCGCGCGCCGACTACCTGTTCACCGACGTCGCGGTCACCGGCGGCGGCACCATGCCGAGCGACACCGCCGTCATCGCGAGGTCGCTGGGCGGCACCTACTGGATGTGGGGCCTCGCCTGCGGCGCGTTCTCCCTGGCGGTCCTCGGCGCCGGCGCAGCGTGGTTCCTCCACGTGCTGGCCGATCCCAAGCCGGGGCTCGCCGGCCTGCGCCCGCGCTCCGAGTAGTGCTAGCATCTGTCGGCTTGTCCGACGATTTCGAGCTGCTCGGGCGCTGGAAGAACGGCGACAAGGCGGCGGGCAACGAGCTCGTCGATCGGCACTTCAGCAGCGTGTATCGCTTCTTTCGCAGCAAGATCGACAGCGACGTCGACGACCTCGCCCAGCGCACCTTCCTCGCCAGCCTCGAGCGCTACGATCGCATCCGCGAGGGCACCTTCCGCGCCTATCTGCTGGGCATCGCCCGGCACCTGCTGTTCCACCAGTATCGGCGCAAGCGGACCCACGCCAAGCTCGAGGACTTCCTGTCGATGTCCGCCGAGGATCTGCAGGGCGGCACGCCGAGCCAGATCCGCGCCGCGAGCGAGGAGAAGAAGCTCCTGCTCGAGGGCCTGCGCAGCATCCCCATCGACTTCCAGATCTGCGTCGAGCTCCACTACTGGGAGGGCATGGGCGTGGCCGACATCGCCGAGGTGCTCGGCGTGCAGGTCGGCACGGTCAAGAGCCGCCTCTTCCGCGCGCGACAGATGCTGCGCGAGCGCATCCTCGCGATGCACGAGTCCGACACGCTGATCCGCAGCACCGTCGACAACCTCGATCGCTGGGCGAGCGCGCTGCAGAAGGACTTCGGCCTCGCCTCGGACGACGCGAAGCCCGAGCCCGCCGGCGAGACCTGATCCGCACCTCACCCGCCGCGCAGCTCGACCCAGATCTCGTCGACGATCTCGCCGGTGGTGCCGACCCAGTTGTCGCTGCGCTGCAGGCGGGCCATCACCTCGGGTCCCGGGTACACGTGCGGATCGCTGGCGTGCGTGACGAGCCCGCGATCGAGCGCGGCCTGGTTGGGCGTGGCGAAGAACAGCGTGTTCGCGTTGTCGGCCGCGACCTCGGGCTCGAGCAGGTAGTCGATGAACCGCATCGCCAGCCCGACCGACGTGCTCGCCGCCGCGACCGCCATGTAGTCGGTCCACAGCGCGGCGCCCTCGTCGGGGATGACGTAGCGCAGGCTCGGGCGCTCGGCCGCGGCGCGCATGAGATCGCCGCTGTCGATCTGCGCGATCCAGGTCTCGCCGGCCACGAGCGCCCGCGCGGGGTTGCTGTCGTAGGCCCGCAGCAGCGCCTTCTGCTCGAAGAGCATGTCGTGGATCTGGGTGCGGATGCGCTCTTTGTCGATGCTGTTGATCCCGAGGCCCGCGGCGAGCAGCGCCTGGTCCATCACGTCGCCCTTGCTGTCGATGACGCTGATGCGCCCCTCGTAGCGCGGATCGAACAGGGCGTTCCAGCTCGTCGGCGGATCGACCTTCTCGCTGTCGTAGCCGATGCCGGTGGTCCCCCACAGGTACGGGATCGCGTGGACGATGTCGGCCTTGTCGACCCACGGCCCGAACGTCGGCGCGAGGTTGCGGACGCCCGGGAGCTGCAGGACGTCGAGCGGGCGGATCGACTTGTCGCGCACGAGCTGATCGAGGAGGTAGTCGATCGGGAACGCGACGTCGTAGGCCGCGCGCGTGCGCAGCTTCGCGACCATCTCGGCCTCGGAGAGGTACACGTCCTCGGTGATCTCGAGCGGGCGGCCGGCGGCGGCCTCGCGCGCGACGAAGCCGTCGAGGACGGTGCGCGCCACGTAGTCGCCCCAGTTGTAGAGCGACAGCCGGGACTTGTTGCCGCCGCACGACCACAGCGCGAACGGGGCCGCGGCGAGGGACGCGAGGACGGAGCGTCGCGAGGGGCGGATCATGGCGTTGCCGCCGGAGGCTGGCATGGGGTCCGGGACCCCGCAACTAGGGCGCGGCGCCCCCCGTGTCATTCGGGCTCGCCTGGTTCACGGAAATCTTCGGAGCACTTTGCGTGAGGGGGCCTCCGGCAATTCCGCGCCGGCCTGGTGTCGTACTCGGCGTGGGTACCGACGAGCAACGGCCGCTGGGTTTCGCCGCGGAGGCGATCGTGCAACGGGCCACGCGACTGCACCGCGAGGGGCGACACTTCGCCGCGGCGCTCGAGTGGCAGGCCGACGTGCGCCTGGTGCCGACCGACGCGACGCTGGCGCTGCGCTGGGCCGACGCGTGCGTGCGCGCCGGGCAGACCGGGCGCGCGGCCGAGGCCTACCTGGCGGCCGCGCACGCGCGGGCGGCGGCCGGGCAGCGCGGCCCCGCGATGGTCCTGGCGCGTCGCGCGATGGAGATCGACGCGGGCGCCGTGGTCCGCGAGCGCATCGAGCTCGTCGTGCGGCGCTGCGGCGCTCCGGCCGAGGCGCTGTGTGAGGCTGCGGCGCGCGGGCACGTGGCCGCAGGTCGCTTCGACGCCGCCGTGCGCCTGCGCGAGCTCTTGGTCGAGTGCGATCCGGGCAGCGTGACCAAGACGATGCGCGCCGCGGAGATCGGCCTCGAGCACGGAGACCGCGGCCGCGCGACCGAGACCCTCGTCGAGACCGCGTCGCGCATGCACGCCACGGGGCGCACCGGCGAGTTCATCCGCGTCGCCGAGGCCACGCGCGCCAGCGGCTGGGAGGACGCGGACACCCTGCTCGAGCTCGGCCGCGTCTACTTCGGCCGCGGCGAGGTGCGCGAGGCGGCGGCGCGGTTGGAGGCCCTGCGGGCGCTGGCCCCCGAGCGCCTCGAGGGCATCGAGCTATTGGTGCGGTGCTACGCGGGCCTCGGCGAGACGACCCGCGGGATCGCGGTGCTGGAGGAGACCGCGCGCGCCGCCAAGGGTGAGGCACTGCGGCGGGACGTCGAGCGGTTGTTCGCGCGCGCCGAGGGCTTCGACGGCCGGGACGCGGCCTTCCGCGGCGCCGTGCGGCGGCTGCGGGAGCGCGGCATCGGCGGCCCGCCACCGATGCCGATGTGGGCGCGGGACGGATCGCGACGGATCGTGCTCGAGCGATGCGCGAGCGAGAGCAGCGGCGCGTAGCCGACGGCTCACCCCGCAGGCGGCAAGAAGCAGTCGATCGACGTCTCGATGCGGAAGTGCGAGCCGTCGTGGCGGCGCTCCGCGTGGAAGATGTCCATCGTGTAGACGACGCCCTCGGTGAGCCCGAGGGTGTCGAGGTCGACGGTGCCCTCGACCTCGCCGTGGAGCCCGCCGAGATCGATCACGAGCGCGCCGTCGATGAACACCCAGAGATCGTCGTCGCCGATGAAGCCGTACACCTGGCCCTGCTCGTAGACGAAGCTGGTGTGGATCTCGGTCGTGAAGTGGAAGTTGTGCGGCTCGCCGAGGGTGTCGGGGAACGTCTCGTTGTTCGGGCCCGGGGCCCCGTTCCACCCCGCATCATCGATGGGGAAGAACGTCGGATCGTCGTAGACGAACAGCCCGGATCCAACCTCGGTCTCGGTCAGTTCGATCTCGATCTCGACGGCGAGGTTGATCCCGTCGACGTCGTGGTACCAGTTCGAGAAGCTCTGCGCCGAGGTGATCTGCACCGGTGAGCTCCCCGGCGGTGAGAACGGCGGCACGGGGTTGTGCTGCGGCGTGCCGTCGACATCGAGCGTGGGCAGGACGAGCCCCGTGGTCTGCACGCTGCCCCAGAACACCTCGAAGTCGACGTGCGAGCTCGCGAAGTCGCGGATCGTCGCCGGGAGCACCGAGACGCCGCCCATGCACATCTCGCGGCCGGTCCCGCCGCCGGACTCGTCGCCGGTGCCGACATCGAAGATCACCGGCGGCGCGTCGTCGGAGCTGCTCGACGACTCCGAGGTCGTGCTCGCCGACCCCGTCGTTCCGCCGCTGCTCTCGCCGTTGGACGTGGTCTCGGCGCCGGTGTCGGCGCCCGTCGGTGC
The DNA here is from genome assembly GCA_001464385.1 of Deltaproteobacteria bacterium Ga0077550. Classification (GTDB taxonomy): domain Bacteria; phylum Myxococcota_A; class Polyangia; order Nannocystales; family Nannocystaceae; genus Xiheibacterium; species Xiheibacterium aquaticum. Next base: position 16,331 of record LNFB01000188.1, read on the forward strand.
GGTCGTGGCCGGATCGTCGGTCGTCGGGGTCTGCGTCGTCGCGGCCTCCGTCGTGCCCTCGCCGGTCTCGCCCGACGCAGGGTCGCCACACCCGACGATCGCCGCCGCACACAGCCCCGCAAGCACGCTGCGAATCGAATCGTCGGTCATCATGGCTCCACCTCCTGGTAGACGATCATCAGGGCCGACATCAGCATCGTCGGTGGCGTGTGGTTGCCGCCGTCGTACTCGCAGCCGGTCCCCAGCGCGCACCCGGTGCACACCGGCGCCTCGGGCCGACACGTGTTCTCGTAGCCCTGGGTGTCGTAGCGGACCGAGACGCTCGCCCCCGCGGTCACCATCGTCGTGACGTCCTCGACCCACGGCTGCACGATGTCGCCGGGGCACCAGCCGGCGCGCGGCAGCTGCCAGGTCCCCTGCTGGTTGCTGATCGGATTGTCGCCACAGTCGTCGCGCCAGATCGTGCGCTGCACACCGGCGCCCCCGACCTCGTAGCCGTGCGCGAGGGCGCAGAACTCGGCGCAGTTGTCGGCGTTGCCCTGGCCGTGCCCCGTGATGACGCTGCGGAGCTCGACCCGCGACGCGTCGGCGGGGACCATCACGTCGGCCGCGGCGATCTGGTCGGCGATGGGCACCATCGGATCGCCGACGCCGACCTCGACGAGCGGGAACAGCGGCAGCACGGCGATCGGGCGCTCGCTCGGGATTCCACCGACGAGATCGAAGCGCGCGTCGACCAACCAACCGTTGCCATTGGCGTGGCCCGGACCGACCCACGTATCGATGTAGACCCGCAGCGTTCGCGGACCCGACAGCAGCGGCCGCAGTGCGGTGACGTCGAGCTGCCAGGTGCCGCCCACGCGGTAGGGCGTCACGAAGCGCGCGATCTCGAGGACGCGCTCGGCGTCGGTACCGGCGCCCTCGACGATGCCGATGCTGCCCTTGCGATCCCACCAGTCGCAGGCGTTGTCCGGGCACGACAGCGCGAACTGCAGCGTGGCCGCGGTGTAGGCCAGCGCGGCGTCGGGGAACTCGACCTCGACGTCGACCTCGCGGCGATTCTGGCCCTCGTCCCAGCCCAACCAGAACACGGGCTCGCCCTCGAAGGCGACGACCGAGGCGTCGGGTCCCGGCTCGAGCACCGGGCCGCCGCCGCCGCTCGACTCCGCGGCCGACGTCCCCGCGCCGCTCGAGGTCGCCTCGGTCGTCACCGACGTGACCGTCGCCACGGCGGTGCCCTCGCCCGTGTCGGCGACGGGGCCGCCCGTGGTGGTCGCGCCTCCGCCGGTGGTCGCGGGGTCGGATTGCGCGCACGCGGCGGCCAGCCCCGTGGTGAGGACGGCGAGCATGCGCAGGATGCCCGCGGCGTGGGGCGAAGGGCGTGTTCGGGGCAAGGCCCTACCGGGTAACCGCAGTCCGGCGAACGGTTCCCGCGGCGCGAACTTTTTCCTGCGCCGGCCTCGCAGCCGTGCGTCTCCGAGACCCCCGATTGGATCGCGGGTTGATGGCCGTTCCGCCCTAGGGCGGACAGCTCTGCAGCTCTACGAATCGAACGCGTCGACCCGCGCGCTCGTGGGCGGAACGCTCAATCGACGATGAACAGGCGCGCCCCCGTCTCCGTGGAGGAGCGATGCGGGGCGACGTCGTCCGAGACTCGATAGGACATGCCCGGTATCAGGGTGTGGACGGAGCCGTCGCGGAGCTCGGTGCGCAGGACGCCGTCGAGGACGAGGATGACGTGCCCCCGCGAACACCAGTGGTCCGCGACATAGCCCGCCGAGTACGTGACCATGCGGATGCGAACGTTGCCGGCCTCCACCGTACGCCAGTGCGCGACGCCGGAGGTGCCCGGGTGAGTCGTCTCGGGGACGGTGGACCAATCCGTGACGCCGAACGGAACGCCTTCGATCTTCATCTCGTGTCCTTCCCCAACGGGGGCACCGACGTCGGACAGCCTACCGGAAGGCGATGCCGAGCGCGTCGAGATCTCGTGTCGCCGCGGTGACACCACCTCGGCGCGAGCAGGGGCAAACCCGCGCTCCGCGGCGTCCTCTACGCCGTGGTCCGCCGTCGAGGTTTGCGATACCGTCGTGATCGATGCGATCGCTTGGTCTGTTCCCTACGCGCAGTGCACTCCTGCTCGGCATCGCCCTGGCGGCGTGCAACGATGACGTCAGCACCAGCGTCGACACCGACGACGGCTCGAGCACGACCGCGTCGGACACCGAGTCGCCGACCACCGCCGACACCAGCAGCAGCGGCGGTCCGAGCACCAGCGCGGACACCAGCACCACCGCGGGATCGAGCTCCTCGAGCAGCACCGACGCGTCGAGCAGCTCCACCGATCCGTCGACCAGCAGCTCCACCGATCCCTCGACCAGCAGTAGCTCCTCGACCGACCCCGGCAGCAGCAGCGACACCACCACCGGCGGGCCCGAGCCGACGTGCGGCGACGGCCTGGTCGACATGGGCGAGGACTGCGACGACGCAGGCGAGTCGCCCACGTGCGACGCCGATTGCACCGGGGCGCAGTGCGGAGACGCGACCCCGAACGCGGCCGCGGGCGAGGCCTGCGACGACGGCGAGGAGAGCCCCACGTGCGACGCCGATTGCACCGCCGCGTCGTGCGGCGACGGGCTCGCGAACGCGGCCGCGGGCGAGGACTGCGACGGCGGCGGCGAGACGGCGGCCTGCGACGAAGACTGCACCGCGGCGTCGTGCGGCGACGGGGACACCAACGCGACCGCGGGCGAGGCCTGCGACGACGCCGGCGAGAGCGCGTCGTGTGACGACGACTGCTCGGCGGCCCTGTGCGGCGACGGGGTCACCAACGCGACCGCGGGCGAGGGCTGCGACAACGGCGGCGCCTCGCCGACCTGCAACGCGGACTGTACGCCGTCGTCGTGTGGCGACGGGATCACCAACCCCGCTGCCGGCGAGGACTGCGACGACGCGGGCGCGTCCGCGACGTGCAACGCCGATTGCACGCTGGCGGATTGCGGCGACGGGATCACCAACTCCGAGGCGGGCGAGACCTGCGACGACGCGGGCGAGAGCGCGACGTGCGACGCCGACTGCAGCGCGCCGGTCTGCGGCGATCTGGTCGCGAACACGCTCGCCGGCGAGGCCTGCGACACCGGCGGCAACACGCTCGAGTGCGACGACGATTGCACGGCGCCCGTGTGCGGCGATGCCCTCGTCAACGACGCGGCCGGCGAGGCGTGCGACGACGGCGGCGCCTCGGCGACCTGCGACGTCGACTGCACGGCCGCGGCCTGCGGTGACGGCACGACCAACCTGCTCGCCGGCGAAGACTGCGACGACGTCGGGCCCTCGGCGAGCTGCGACGCCGACTGCACCGACGCGACCTGCGGCGACGGCACGACCAACGCGGCCGCGGGCGAGACCTGCGACGACGCCGGCGCCTCGGCGGCCTGCGACGTCGACTGCACGCCAGCGCTGTGCGGCGACGGGGTGACCAACGCGGCCGCGGGCGAGGGCTGCGACGACGCGGGTCCCTCCGCGGCGTGCGACGCCGACTGCACCCCCGCGAGCTGCGGCGACGGCACGGTCAACGCGGCCGCCGGTGAGCTGTGCGACGACGCCGGCGCCTCGGCGGCCTGCGACGCCGACTGCACGCTGCCGGCGTGCGGCGACGGGGTGACCAACGTCGAGGTCGGCGAGGTCTGCGACGACGCGGGCGAGAGCGCGACGTGCGACGCCGACTGCACGGCGGCGGCCTGCGGCGATGGGGTGACCAACGCGAGCGCGGGCGAGCTCTGCGACGACGGCACCACCACCGCGAGCTGCGACGGCGATTGCACGGCGGTGAGCTGCGGTGACGGTACGGTCAACGCCGCCGCGGGCGAGGCCTGCGACACCGCGGGCGCCTCGGCGACCTGCGATGCCGACTGCACCGCGCCGCTGTGCAGCGACACCGTGGTCAACGGGGCCGCGGGCGAGACCTGCGACGACGGCAACCTGGTGTCCAACGACGGCTGCTCGAGCGGGTGCGCGTCGCAGCAGGTCGTGCAGGTCAGCTCGGGGACCGGGCACACCTGTGTGCTGCTCGACACCGGCGCGGTGCGCTGCTGGGGCGCGGGTGGCAGCGGGCGGCTCGGATACGGCAACATCGCCAACATCGGCGACGACGAGCTGCCCTCGGCCGCGGGCGACGTGAACGTCGGCGGCACGGTGATCCAGATCTCGTCGGGGTTCCTCCACACCTGCGCGCTGCTGCAGGGCGGCACCGTGCGCTGCTGGGGCGCGGCGAGCAACGGGCGGCTCGGCTACGGCAACCTCAACAACATCGGCGACGACGAGACGCCGGCCTCGGCGGGTGACGTGAACGTCGGCGGCGTGGTCACGCAGCTCGCGGCATCGGGCAGCCACACCTGCGCGCTGCTGCAGGGCGGCGCGGTGCGGTGCTGGGGCAACGGCGCGAACGGGCGGCTCGGCTACGGCAACACGACCACCATCGGCGACAACGAGACCCCCGCGTCGGCGGGAGACGTCTCGGTGGGCGGCACCGCGGTGCAGATCACCGCGGGCAACCAGCACATCTGTGCGCTGCTCGACACCGGCAACGTGCGCTGCTGGGGGAGCGCCGGCGACGGCCGCCTCGGCTACGGCAACCTCCTCGCGATCGGCGACGACGAGCTGCCCTCGACCGCGGGTGACGTGAGCGTCGGCGGACCGGTGGCGGCGATCGACGCGGCGGACACCTTCACCTGCGCCCGGCTGGTCGCGGGCACCGTGCGGTGTTGGGGCAACGGCGCGAGCGGACGGATCGGCTACGGCAACACCAGCAACATCGGTGACGACGAGCTGCCCTCGACCGCGGGCGACGTGAACGTCGGCGGCGCGGTCAGCCAGGTCTCCGTCGGCGGCTCGCATTCCTGCGTGCTGCTCGTCGGCGGCGCGCTGCGATGCTGGGGGCTGGGCAACAACGGCCGCCTCGGCTACGGCAACACCACCGTCATCGGCGACAACGAGACCCCGGCCAGCGCCGGCGACGTCACCGTGGGCGTCCCCGTCGCCTTCGTCGACGCCGGCGGCTCGCACACCTGCATCCGCAGCAACAGCGGCGGCGTGCGCTGCTGGGGCCTCGCCACCGCGGGCGTGCTCGGCTACGGCAACACGACCGACATCGGCGACAACGAGACGCCGAGCACCGCGGGCTGGGTGCAGGTGTTCTGACGTCAGGCCGCGCGGCGTCGCCCCGCCGCAGCCGCCGTCCGTCGGCGACGTACGAGGGCGAGCACCACGAGCCACCAAGCCGAGCCGGTGCGATCGCCCGCGATCGCGCACCCGCCCTCGTCCGACGTCCGCGTGTCGAGGCAGTCGCACGTATTGCACGTCCGTTCGGACAGCCCCGCGTCGGTCTGCGAATCGAGCCAGCACAGGGCAGGGTATGGGGTGCCGTACCAACCACCGTTGCCGCACGGCTCCGGGCCACGCGAGGTGATGCCGGCGAGGCGCAGCGCGCCGTCGTCGAGCCGTACGTAGACCGGCCCACCGGAATCGCCACCGCAGGTGTCCTGGCCCGCTTTGCCCGCGTAGAACTCGAGGCCGCGCTCGCTGAAGCGGGTGATCGTCGTCGTCACCACGCGCTTGGTGCCGTCGTCGGCGACATCCTGGGCCGTGGCGCCGAAGCCGACGAGCACCACCTCCCGCCCCTCGACCATCGCTTCGTCCCACTCGTCCTGCGTCGTGATCGGCGGGACGAACCCCCCGGGCACGTCGATGTCGGCGCCGAGCTCGACGAAGCCATAGTCGAAGATGTCCTCCTGCGTGGGGTCGCCCGTGTAGTCCGGATGCGCGCCGAACCGGACCACCTCGACGGGGGGATGCTCGCCCTCGAACGCGCCGTGATACACGCGCAGTGGGTCTGCGGCGCGCAGATCGTCGACACAATGCGCGGCCGTCAGGACGACGCGCGGCGCGACGACGACCCCTGAACAAGCTCCGCCCGGCAGAACGATCCGCACCACGTCCTCGAACGCGCCCGCCTCGGTCGGTGTGCCGCCGACGATCGGATCGCGCGGCGTCGGACCGACCAGCTGGGGTCCCGCCAACGCGACCACCGTGCTCCAAGCTGCGATCAGCGGGTGCATCCGTGCATCACCAGCGTGGCACGGGTCGGTGGCGGGAACCAGACAGTCGCGGCACACAGATTCGCGGCCGGCCGGCCACCAACGCCTGCGATGCGTCGCTCCACCCCCTCGAGCCGTACCCTGTCCCTCGCTCCCCTGCTCCTCGTCGCCGTCGCGATGGGGGGCGCGTCGGGGTGCAGCGGGACGACCCCGGCGAGTGGCGCGACCGAGACCACGGGCGGGGAGCCGGCGGACTCGACGGCAGATCCGACGATCGCGACCGGCTCGAGCGGCGCGGTGGATCCCTCGAGCACGGCCTCGACGGATGGTCACGGGGACGCCTCCGAGTCGAGCGGCGACACCACCGGCAGCGAGCCGCCGGCGATGCCGAGCCAGTGCGACGAACCGCTGGCCCTCCTCGCGACGATGCACGTCAGCCCCCGCGGCGACGACGGCTCCGGGGATGGGTCCGAGGCGTCGCCGTGGCGCAGCCTCGGCTGGGCGATCGCACAGATGCAGGCCGGCGACGTGCTGGTCCTCGACGACGGCGTCTACGACGATCAGGCGATCGCGGACGTGCCGCCGGGCGACGACGGGTTCACGGTGATCATGGCGCGCCATCCGATGCAGGTCCGCGTCACGGGTGGTTCGGGTCTCCTGCACCTGACCGACCGCGTCCACGTCGACGGCATCATCTTCGACGGCGGTCCCGGCGGCGAGTCCGTCGGCGTGATCGAGGGCGCGCACAACCGTGTCACGCGGTCGATGTTCCGCCGGCACGGCGAGTCGGGCGAGCAGGGATCGCTGCTCGCGATCTACGGCGACGACAACCTGGTCGAGGACGTCGCGGGCGTCGGCTCGTGCCGCGCGTGCTTCATCCAGGGCGGACCCGACGCGCACACGCAGCGCAACATCTGGCGACGCGTGGTCGTGCGCATGGACTACACGAGCTCTCCGCTCCCGAAGTCGGCCTTCAACACGTACGGCAACAACGACGACGACTCGGTCCGCGATCACCTCTACCAGAACGTGATCGCGATCGACGGCGCCGCCCCCGACACCGGCGGCGAGGGCAAGTACGGCGGGATCTACGTGGCGAAGAACGCCAGCGGCGTGCGATTCCAGGGCGTGCTCGTGCTCGACGAGCAGGTCACGCACGCCGGCATCTTCGGCACCGAGTGGGGCGACGACAACGCGGTCGAGCACTCGGTGGTGTGGGGCATCAGCGACGGCGCGGTGGGCGTGCGCGCGAGCGCAGCGCACCACGTCACGATCGGGGGCTTCACCGGGACGGCCGCGGCGCTCGACGCCGGTGACCCACTCGACTCGTCGCTGGACCAGGAGCTCACCCTTCTGCTCGACAACACGCCGGGCGCGCGGCTGCTCGAGCGCTACGGCGCGAGCGGCTCGCACTGGGGCGAGCCCGGCTTCGATCAACCGACGGGCGAACCGCTGTGGCCGTGGCCGTGCGAGGCCGAGATCGCGGCCCTGTTCGCCGAGCCCAACGATCCACCGCCCGGCAACGCCCCGGCCCACAACCCCACGGCCCGCGGCTTCGCGGCCGGCGGAGTCGGGCTGTACGGCGGACCGGTGACGCTCACCTCGCACGTGTGGGAGCGCCTCGGGACGCCGTGCCCGACGGACATCTGTCCGCGGTGACCCGGAGTCATCGCCTCGCCGAAGGCTCGAGGTAGAACACGAGCGCGGTCGCGGTCACACGTCGTGCTGCGCCAACCAACCGTCGATGCGCTCGAGCGCTCCGCGTGCGGGATCCCCCAGGCGCAACAGAGCATCGCGCGACTCCCGTGCGAGACTGGCGGCGCGGGCACGGTCCCCGCCTGCGTCCCACAGCGCGGCGGCCAGGGCAGCGCGGGCCTCGGCCAGGAACGCCGCGTCTTCGCCGACATGGATCTCGAGCGCGCGCTCCAGCTCCACGACGGCCTCGCGTGGTCGGCCTTGCCCGATCAGCGCGCGGCCCAGCCGATGCAGCACGAAGCTCAGCTCGGGGTTGTCCGCGCCGTGCTTGCTCGACCAGATCTCCATGGACCGCCGAGAGCTCGCCTCGGCCTCGCGGTACCGCCCCGCGCCGAGCTGGACCTCGGCGACCCGACCGAGGGCAGCCGCGAACGCGGGATGATCGGATCCGTGCGCGCTCTCGAGGATCACGGCGCCGCGCTCGGCGTGGGCCAGCGCAGCATCGACGTCGCCACCGTACAGCAGCGCGAGGGCCAAGGTGCTGTGGGCGTGCCCCGTCTTGGGATGGTCGGGCCCGAGCTGCGACTCGAAGATCGCGAGCGCGCGCTCGAAGTGGCGCCGGGCGGTCGTGTAGTCCAACCGCTCGAGGTAGTCGTACGCCAGGTTCACGCAGGTCTCGCCCACGCCCGTCGCGTCGACGCCGATCGCGTTCTCTTGGATCCGCAGCGACCGCTGGTGCAGAGCGAGCGCCTCGTCGCCGCGGCCCAGGCGGTTGTACACGTTGCCGAGGTTCTCGATCGCAGCGACATTCGCCGGGTGCTCTGGGCCGTAGATCGCCTCACCGAGCTCGACCGCACGCTCGAGCACGGCCTGCGCCTCGATCCAGCGACCGGTCGCGCCGTAGATGCCACCGAGGTTCTTCAGCGCGCCGGCCACCTGCGGTGAGCGTTCACCGTTCACCCGCGCTGCGAAGCTGCGCGCCTGCTCGTAGGCGGCGAGCGCCGCGTCGACGTCTCCGCGATGGAAGTGCGCGCCCCCGAGTGCGCCCGCCAGCCGCGCACGATCGTCGTCGTCGCCCGCCAGATCGATCTCGGACGCGGCGTGCCCGGCCCACAGCAGCGCCGGCTCCGATCGCTCGAGCCGCGTGCCGAGGACGTGGACCAGGCCGATCGCGGCGTCGATCCGCACCTCGTCCAGTCGGGCCCGTCGTGCGCCGTGGAACGCGGTCTCGAGCGCTGCGACGGCCGGCTCGAACTCGTCGAGGTCGTCGTGCAGGTGGCCGATGCGGGCCTGCGTGGCCACGCGCAGCGGCAGATCGTCGAGCGCGTGCGCGGACGCCTCGACACCCTTCGCCACGCTCATCGCCTCCCGGTAGCGCCCGGCGTCGGCCAACGCCTTCGCCCGCGCGAGCTCGCGGCGCTGCACCTCGACCTCCGCGGCGATGGCGGGATCCTCGGGCGGCGCGACCTGGGCCGTGACGTAGGCCGCGTCGTCGCAGCGATCGATCGACGGCAGCCGAGAGACCACCGTGGACGCGCGATCGACCACGCCCGCATCGGCGTCCTCGAGCGTCTGCCCGACGGCGCGCAGCTGATCGAGCCGGCCCTCCAGGCACCGGATGCGCGCGTCCATCAGCGACGTCGACTGCTCGCCGCGGACCTGCGTCGCCTGGCACGCCTCGGCGTACGACGCCGACCAGCGATCGGCGTAGGCGTCGAGCGACTCGACCACGCGTTGGGACGCGTCGACGGCGTACGGTTTGTCCACCGCGGCGAAGGCCTGCGTGACCGCCTCGCGTGTCGAGGGATCCCACGCGGTCGCCAGTCGAGCCGCCGCCCCCGTGCACAACTCGGCACGCGCGGCCGTCGCTCGGAACGTGACCACCGTCGCGAGGCCGACGACCGAGACGGCGACGGCCCCCGCGACCCAGCGTCGACGTCGACGCGGATCGTCGTGGACGAGGGCGGCGAGCAGCGCGTCCATGTCGGGATGGCGATCCTCGGGCCTCGCCGCGAGTCCCCGGACCACCGCGCGGTGCAGCCACGCGGGCACGTCGGGACCCTCCGGCATGTCGATGGCCCCCTCCAGCTTGGCTTGCAGCAGGGTTCGACCAGGGGTCGCCGCGAACGGACGCCGCCGATACAGCGCCTCGAAGAGCGCGACGCAGAGCGAGAACTGATCGCCACGCCCGTCGTACTCGCCGCCATGGGCCTCCGGCGCCATGTATGGCGGCGTCCCCATCACCAATCCCGCCTGCGTGAGGGGCTGTGACGCGGCGGCGCTGAACCCCGACATGCCGCTGTGCGCGGTCGAGATCTCGGCGTCGTGCTCGGGCTCGCCCTCGGCGCGCGCGAGGCCGAAGTCCATCACGCGCGCGCGGCCATCGATGCCGACCATCACGTTGCTCGGCTTGAAGTCGCGGTGGACCAGCCCGGCGGCGTGCGCGGCCGCCAGCCCCCTTCCCGCGTCGCGGAACACCTCGACGATGTCGTGCCACGGCCTGGGCGATTCGAGCCACCGCTGCAGCGTCTCGCCCGCGACGTACTCCATCGTGATGAACACCGCACCGTCGACCTCCTCGACGTCGTAGATCGGGACCACGTTGGGATGGCTGAGTCGCGCCATCGCCTGGGCCTCGCGGACCATGCGCGCCATCCCGCCGTCGCCGTTGCTCGGGCGCAGCGACTTGAGCGCGACCTCGCGTCGCAACTTTGGATCATAGGCGCGATAGACCCGCCCCATCCCGCCGAGTCCGGCCTGCTCGACGATCACGTAGCGACCGAGCAGGTGCCCCTGCGGGTGCGGGACGTCGGCCTGCGCGTGCGCGCCGGTCTCGAGGTCCGCGCGCGGCGGAGCCATCACGTGGACGGTGTCGATGTCAGACGAGGAGTCGAGACTGACGTTGTCCATGGGATCGATCCTACGCCGCGCGACAGGAGCGACCGATCGGTCACTGCAGATTTCATCGTCACGCAGCGAACAGATCTGGAACCCGAGTCGCGGTCCGAGCGCGGAACCGTGACCGCGCCTGGGAGTGCATGCGGCATGACGTGCCCAGAGGTGGGATGCCGATGTCCGATCCCTCTCGGCGCGAAGTCGAACGCGAGCGCTACGGTGTCGTGCGTGGATGCGGCGCGTCGGCGTGGTACGAGAGCACGCGACGCGACGCCCGGTGTCGTCGACCCGTGATCACGCGACCCATCGCGCCCGCGGCATCCAGCGCGGTCACCCCGATCACGACACCCGCGCTCGCCCATCGCGAGCCGGACTGCGCTCGCGGATCGCCGCGCAGCGTCCAGCGGGCGCGCGAGCCCATCGTCGCGGCGAGGCTGTAGCGCAGGCGGCCACCGAGCACCGCGAGCGGGAGCGCCGTGCCGAGTCGTCGGATCCACGCCGGATCCACGCCCGCGGCCTCGGCGATCGCGGGTGCCATCTCGGTGGTGTCGCCGCCCCGGAGCCATCGCAGCGCCGCGAGCTCGCGCCACGTATCCGGGAATCGAGGCACCGTGTGCGCGTCGGGGGCGAAGTGCACGGGCACGGCGTCGGCGTGCAGCGCCATGCCGAGGGCCTGACACGGACCGCGGTAGATCTCCGGCGCGACGCGGTAGCGCCGCGACGCGAACACCTCGCGGCGGAACGCGACGTTGTTCGCGTAGAAGTTGCGACGGCACCGCGGACCGTGGTCGCTGGCGAAGTACATGAAGTCGATCGCGCTCAGGCCCCGACCGACGTCGTCGTCGCGGTAGCTCGTACGGCCCGCGACGACGCCCACGGGCGCGTCGGGCTCCGCGTCGGAGAACGGCGCGACGAGGGCCGCGAGCCACTGCGGCTCGGGCACGCAGTCGGAGTCGGCGAACACGACGATGTCCGCGTCCGTCGCGTCGAAGCCGGCGTTCTTGGCCCCGTAGTAGTCGACGTCGGCGGCGTGCGCGACCAGCCGCACCGGGCGTCCGAGTGCGCGCTCGATCGTGGCATGGTGGGCGTCGAGCCAGCCGTCGTGCGTGATCACGACGTCGTGGAGATCCGCGAGGTCATGGGTCTGCGCGCGCAGCGAGTCGAGCACGCGACGCAGCGAGGCGAGCGCGAGGCGATCGGCCTGGCCGCCGCCGAGGTTGTTGGTCTCGAGGACGAGGGCGATGGATGGCGTGTCGTGGGTGTTCGTCATGGGTGGTCCTGGGGTCGGTCCGTGCTCGATCGACGAGCTGCAGGAAGGTCTCGGTCCAGCGGGCTTCGCTCGCGCGCGGGGCCGCGATGGGATCGGGTCGCCGGACGGGCTCGGTGCGCAGCGACGCGACGGCGGCGACGAGTCGCACGCGCAGATCGTCGCCGAGCTCGACGATGCGCACGTGGGGCAGGCCGCGGATCTGCTCGGCATTGGCGCGCTGCTCGGGCTGATCCGACAGCAGCACGATCGTCGGCACCGCGAAGGCCCGCGCCATGCCGACGCCGCCCATGCCCGCGCCGGTGACGAAGACCGAGGCGTGCGCGACACGATCGACCAGACTCGGATCGACCGCGCGCCATCCGGGCCGCGCCGCGAGGCCCTCCGCGACGCCGTGCAGATCGGGCCCCAGCGCGGCCTCGATCGCCGAGGCGATGCGGCCGTCGGTGAAGTGCGGGTTGAGGTACGCGACGGGTCGTTCGTCGCCCGCGAGCCCGCGCGGCGTCGGCCCGCGCGGCGTCGGCCCGCGCGGCGTCGGCAGGATCGGCGTCGGCAGGATCGGCGGCAGGCGGATCACGCGATCGTCGGTGGGTTCGTCACCGAGCCGATGCTCGACGCGCGCGAAGGCCCGATCCATCGCGCGCGCGAGCACGCGGGCGCCGAGCGGCGCGAGCGGCCCGAGCCCCGCGAGCTCGGCTTGCGTGGCGCGCAGGATGTTCTCGCCGAAGACCTGGACGACCCGCAGGGACGGCGGCGCGAACAACAGCGCGGGGTGCAGCGAGTCGCTCACGACGAACGCAGCATCGTGCGCCCGCGCGACGAGCCACGCCCGATCCGCGCGCATGCCCGAGGGCCGCGCGAGGTACCGCAGCAGCGCCGTGGTCGTCGCGCGCCGCCGCAGGCCGTGGGCCCCGTCGAACACCAGCGCCGCGCCGCCCGGCAGCACCTCCGCGGACGTGCCGAGGGCGGCGAGGAACCGCGCTCCGGCAGCCGACGTCGTCACGACCTCGACCGCGATCCCATGGGCCGCCAACCGCTCGCGCAGGAGGTGGGCCCGCATCAGGTGCCCGCGCGCCTCGGCGAGGGCGACATAGACGATCCGGTCACGCATCCGTCTGCGGAGCATGGATCCCGGACGTCAACCGGGGTTCAAGCGCGCGTGAATCGGCGGTGAAAATCGCGGGGGCCTGCGTTCGATCACCCGCGTCCGATCACCCGAATTCGATCAGGGGATCGCACAGCCACCCACGTGCTCGAGTCCCGGCGGCGCCATGCCGTCGCCGAAGTACGGCAGGCAGCTCTGCCCGTCTGGGGTCTGGCAGTCGGAGTCCGGATCTGCGGCACCGAGATCGCACAGCGACGCGCAGCACTGCTCCGCCGCGCAACCGGGCACCTCGGCCGCGGGGGCGCAGTACAGGCCCGGATCGCACTGGTTGTGGAGATCGCACGGTTCCCCGACCAGCGGTTCGTTGTCCGGGTCGGGCATGCACTCGAAGCCGTCGTCGATCGGCACGCAGGCGCTGCCTTCCCCGCAGTCCTGCACGATCGGATCGCACCGCTCGAGGCACACCGCGGGCACGCCGTCGCGGCCGATCAAACACTGCTGCGCGGGGCCCTCGCACACCGGTTCCGCCTCGCTGCCCTGGCACAGCGGCATGCACACGCCCTCGAGCACGTTCACGTCGACGGACCAGCACAGCGCTCCGCCGGCGCAGTCGTCGAGCCCCGAGAGCGTCGACTCCTGGATCGTGCAGGGCTCGCCGATCGCCGCGGGGTCGGGCGCGATGGGGACACACCGCGTCGAGGTCCACCAGCCCTCCAGGCCCCACGGCATGCACTTCTCGCCGGGCGAACACGACTGCGCCCAGAGGTCGCACGTTCCGTCGTCGGGCACATCGGGCGCGCACAGGAACCCGCAGCCGTCATCGGACGCCGCATCGTCGTCCGACGGCTGCGTGCCCGTCGAGTCGAGACCAGCGTCGACGCCACCGTCGGACTCCGTCGACGCGCCCGTGCCGGCCGTCGACGACGAGGACGCGGTCGAGGTCGCGGTCGCGTCGGTGTCGTCGACGCCGGTGCTGGCACCGGTCGTCGACTCGTCGCCCGCATCACCCGACGATGCCGAACGTGCCACGCACGCCAGCGACACCATCGCGAGCAGACCCACGCCACCGATCCCAACCCGATCCATCCGCCACAGCGTGACACATGCGCGCGGCCTCGACCGCCGATGCGGCCCCATTGCCCCCCAGCGGCGCCCGGGCGAGGATCGCCGCATGCTCGCCCGCTCGCCCCGCCGCGCCGTTCGTTGGCTCCTCCCCCTGACGCTCGCCGCCGCCGCGCCCGCCTGCGGCCTGCTCTCCGAGCCCACGCCCGACGTCGCGGCGAAGCAGGCGTACGACGCCAACGGCCTGCGGTTCGACTACCCCGGCAACTGGAAGCACGAGGCCGAGGTCACCGCGGCCGACGGGATCGAGACCGTGCTCGTCACCGTCGAGAGCACCGGCTCCGCGATCGCGATGGTGCAGCAGTTCAAGCCCGCGATCGCGATCGATCCCGACGAGATGCTCGGTCTGCTCACCACCGAGCTCCGCAAGGCGGCCGGCGAGCAGCTCGCGGGCGCCCTGGATTATGCGCAGGGGGGCTCGCGCAGCACGACGCGGACCATGCTCGGCGCCGAACGCCCGGTGCGCGCCTCCAGCTTCGAGGTCGCCCTCGTCGGCCAGAAGGTGCCGCACACCTTCGAGGTCGTCGTCGCCGAGCTCGACGACCGCTCGATCATGGTGTTCACGCAGGCGCCGGACGAGGATCTCGCGACGGTGCGCCCGGGGTTCGACCAGATCGTCGGGTCGCTGACGGCCCGGTGATCGCGGGGGACACCGCGTCCGGGGCCCACGATCAGACGGGACCGCCGCGGACACTCCCCCATCGATGTCCGCCCTCGATCCCCCCGTCCTCGCGACCGCCACGACCGAGCTCGGCCACGCCGTGCGTCGGTGGTGCAGAGCGCTCCCCCTGCTCGCCGTCGCCGCGTGCGATCGACCCAGCACCGCGTCCCCTGTCGCCAGCGCCGAGCCGTCGGCAACCGCGGCGACCGTCGTCGTCGATCCGCCCAAGGCCGCCACCGCGACGCCAGTCCCGTCGCCCGCGGTCGCGATCGCGGCGCCCATCCGCGAGCCCGTCGCGCCCAGCTTTCCGATCGATCAGGCGGTCATGCTCCGCGTCCGCCACGGCAAGCTCGTCGGCGAGGTCAGCGTCCCCGGCACCCGCCGCGATCTCGACGCCATCGCGCGGCGAACCGCCGGCGCGCCGGTCAGCCCGAAGACCAAGGGCCTACCGCCGGGCTTCCACGCCGGAGACACGTGGGTGCTCGCGCAGCACGGCGCCGCGACGCGGGCGACGCTCGCCGAGTTCAGCTTCCCCCAGGGCGACAGCGACGATGGCAGCATCTCGGCGTCCCTGACCTTCGTCGAGGTCCCCGCGACCGACACCCGCGGGCTGGCGTGGCCGAGCCCCTCGGTTCCGCCCGGGCTCACGAGCCGCTCCACGGGGCTCGACGTGCACCCCGACGAAGCCACGCTGGCGCGCGTGGTCGATGGGATGAAGCGCGCGGGGACGGTGCTCCCGCCCCTCGCGCGCCCGACGGTCGCCGATGCGGTCGTCGTCCCCGGTCGATTCGCGGCCGGGCACACCCGGCTGGTCGCCGCGTCGCTGTGCGAGCGCGACCCCGAGGGCGAGCGCACGAGCTCCTGCGTCGCGGGCGTGTGGACCCTGCCCGACGGCAGCGGGGACGCCGTGTCGATCTTCGCCAGCGGTCGCCACGACCCGATCGCGCTGCGATCGATCATCGACCTCGACGGCGACGGCACCGACGATCTCGTCGTCGTCGCCGAGCACGCCGCGGGCGACGACAACAGCGTCACGACCTACCTCGTGTGGTGGGAGCACGGCGCGGCGAAGCAGGCCGTCGTCGCAGGCAACGACCTCGGCCCGCTGTGACGCGGCTACGCCGAGCCCGCCGCGAAGGGCAGCTCGTCGTCGTCCTCCCACCGCAACCCCACGGCGTCGTCGACGGCCGCGCGCACCTCGAGCGGGGCGTGCAGCGACACGCGCTGCGATCCGACGGCGACCACGATCTCCGCGATCTCGCCGAGCACCGCCCGCGACACCACGCGCCCGTGGGCCCGCGGCTGCACCTCGGCGATCCGCAGCCGCTCGCACCGCAGCGATCGCGTCTCCGCACCCGGCACCGCGCTGAGCCCCCCGAGCAGCCGCGCTGTCGCGGCGTCGGGCGGCCGGGTGTACAGCGCCTCCGGATCGCCTTGGGCGAGCACGACCCCGCGATCGAGCACCACGAGGTGATCGGCGAGCGCGAGCGCCTCGGCGGGGTCGTGGGTCACGTGCACGAACAGCCCGCCGCGCTCGCGCTGCAGCGACCGCAATCGATCGCGCAGGCCCGCGCGCTGCGGGCGATCGATCGCGGTCAGCGGCTCGTCGAGCATGAGCACCGCGGGATCGCCCGCGAGCGCCCGCGCCAGCGCGACGCGCTGCCGCTCGCCGCCCGACAGCCCCTCGGTCGTGCGCGCGGCGAACGTCGGGGGCAGCTCGACCAGCGCGAGCAGCCGCGTCACCTCGCGCGCCAGCGCCTCGCCCCGCAGCCCCGCGAGCGCCAGCGCGAAGCCGACGTTCGCCCCCACGTCGAGGTGGGGGAACAAAGCGCCGTGCTGGAACACCAGGCGCAGCGGCCGTCGCTCGGCCGGCACGTCGTCGAGCACGCGCCCGTCCCACGCGATCGATCCGCCATCGGCCGCGACGAGCCCGGCGAGGATCCGCAGCAGCGTGGTCTTGCCACACCCCGACGGCCCCATGATGCACACGTAGCCCGCGGCCGGCAGCTCGAGATCGATGCCGCGCAACGCCGCGGTCCCGCCGTGGCGCTTGGTGATGCCACGGATGCTCAGGCCCATCCTTGCGTCGATCCCTTGCACGGCAGAGGGAGCGTGAACGCGTTCGGCGTCCGATCCAAGCGCGTCCGTGGAATGCCCGCGAGGAGCCTGGGCGCCGATACCGCGACGCCCGTGCGCAGCCGTTGCCCCTGACGGCCGCGCACGGGCGTCGCGCGCCTCGTCGGAGCGCGCTGCCGTCCGACGCGCTATCGTGGTCGGGTGTCGTCCGCGAAGAACGTCCTTCATGACGGCCTGCAGCTCCCACCGGGGGAGCGCGCCGGCGTAGCGCTCGAGCTGATCGCGAGCCTCGACGGAGCCCCCGAGGAAGGGGTCGAGGAGGCATGGCTGGCCGAGGCCGAGCGGCGGCAACGGGAGGCCGCCGATGATCCTTCCGCGTTCGAGCCATGGGACGAACTGCGCGCCCGCATCCTCGACCGACTTCGTGCAGCACGTCCGTGAAACTGCAGATCCATCGTGAAGCGGGTGCCGAACTCGAAGCGGCCGTCGCCTGGTACGAACACGAGCGCGATGGGCTCGGCTACGAACTTCTCGAGGAAGTTCAGCGCGCCTTCGCCACCATTCTCGCGTCCCCGACGACATGGCCGTCGACGCGGCGTGGAGATGGCCTCCGACGCTTCGTGCTCTCTCGGTTCCCCTACACGGTTCTCTATGCGGAGTCGCACGAGTGGGTTCGCGTCTTCGCGATTGCCCACCACAAACGACGCCCCGGCTACTGGCGGAAGCGCCGATTCGAGTGACCCGCGCTCCGCTCCCGATCGCCCCGCTCACCGCCGCCCCCAGAGCCGCGTCGCCCCCACCACCGCCGCCGCAGTGACGCCGATCTGCACCCACGCCCAGCGCGCCGCGGCGTGGGCATCGGCGCCGCGGGCCGCCAGCGTCATCGCGACCGCGACCGTGCTGTCGCCAGGGCCCGACGTGAACGGGGCGATCATCGCGTCCGACCAGCACCACGCGACGACGAGCAACGCCGCGGCCGCCCACGCCGCGCCCATCCGCGGCAGCCACACCCGTCGCGCACGCATCCACGGCCCGGCGCCGAGGTTCGCGGCGGCCTCGATCAGCGTCGGCGGGACGCGGGGCCTCGCGATCATCGTCGCGACGAACACCAACGCGATGCCCACGGGCACGGTGCCGAGCACGGTGAACACCGGGCCCGGCGCGACGCCGGACCACCGCGCGAGGTCGAGGGCGGCCAAGCCGTAGACCACGGGCGGGATCACCAGCGGCAGCAGGATCGCGCCGGCGATCCACCCCGCGGCACGGCCGGCGCGCGGGGCCCCGATCGCCGCCGCCGCGCCCACCGGCAGCGCGATCGCGAGGACGGCCGCGGCGACACCGAGGGATCGATCGATCCGCGACGCGATCGAAGCGTCGCTGGGCGACCACGGCGACGCAGCCTGCGGCAGCACGGCGAGCAGCGGCAGCGCGGCGACGACGACCACGATCGCGACGACGGCCACGCGAGCGAACGCGCTCGGCTCGACCGCGCGCGGCGAAGTGTCTGCCGCGAGCACGAGATCCGGCAATCGCCGCGCGACCCAGTACGTCACCGGCGCTGCCGTGGCGACCAACGCCAGCAGCAGCACCGCCATGAGCGCGGGCGCGTCGTCGACGAGCGCCGCGTCGCGCAGCAGCAGCGCCGCCGAGTAGACCTTGCCGCCGCCGGCGATCTCTGCGGTCGCCGTGTCGCCGCTGCTCTGCAGCGCGATCCACAGCGCGCCGAAGCCAAGCGTGCCGCGGGCCTGAGGCCACTCGATCCGCCACCACCGCTGCCATGGCCCCGCGCCGAGGTTCCGCGCCGCGTCGAGCAAGCCGCCGTCGATCGATCGCAGCCGCAGCTGCAGCAACAACGCGATCCACGGCACGCCGCCCGCGACGCCAGCGAGCACGATCGCGAGCGACCCCGGCGGGAGGCCCAGCGCGAGCACCCCGAGGGCACGCGGCAGCGGGCCCACCATCGCCCACGCGAGCAGCAGCAGCGGCGGCATCGCCCGCGCGACCGGCCACGCGAGCAGTGAGGAGATCGCCGCGACGGCCACCGCCAGGGCGCCGCCGCGCAGCAGCGCGCGGCCGGCGATGCGCGCGTCGTTCAGCGAAAGCGGTGTGCCCGACCACTGCAACGACGGCGCGAGCGCGATCACCACGGCGAGGATCACCGCGACGACGACGGCAGCGCGCACGGGGGCAGGCGGCCTCATCGCGGCGCGATCCGGCTCCTGCGGCGCACGGCGGCGCGAATCAGCCGCTGCGGAACCATCGCGGGGCCCGCGGCACCCCCACGGCGAGGGCACCGCCGACGTGTCGGACGGTGTGCCGTCATCGACGGCATCTTCGCTCAACTCGTGCGGGCGATGGTCGAACCACGCCGTGAAAACCCGATCGGAATCCGCCCCGTGGCCCTTCCCAAGTCGAGGCTCCCCCGCGTACTCTGTGAGCTGGCGCTCGTGGGGACGGGCGCACGCGCGACAGCAATGCGGCCCGCCGGCACATACCGCCCGCGACTCGACCGAGGGTTCGTCCCGACGGCGATGCGATCGCTGCGCGCGGGCGTCGTGCTCGCGGTGACCCTGGGCGGGGCGACCAGCGCGAAGGCGGAGGATCCCCCGATCGACGGCGCGACCTTGGTCCGTAGTACGACGCCGGACCCGAGCGTCGTGTTACGGCCGTGGCGTGGGCTCGAGGCCCGCATGGGCCGCGACCTGACGTGGGCCCGATGGATGATGGCCGGCGACGGGGCGACGCCCGACCTCGGCCAGGGCCCCACCGACGAGCTCCACCCGGCCGCGCCCTGGCTCAGCTTGGCGAGCTTCCGCGACGAGGCCGCGCTGATGCGACCGGGCGCCGGCGAGTCCGCGGTCTCGGCGATCGGCTCGATGGTGACCGCGGGTCTGCCCGTGCTCGCGGTGTGGCGCGGCGGTCGGCTCCGCGCGCGACACGTGTTGCGCGGCTACTTCCGCAACCGCGGCCTCGCCCTGGCGTGGCGCATCGAGTTCTGATCGCGGTCGGATTCGGGCCGGCCGGCAGCGTCGCGTCCGACCCGACCCGACTGTAGTCCGACGCCGACGCGGCCGATGACGATCGCGTGCGCGTCGACGCCGTGATCCCCTGCGCCCTCGCGGTGCTCGTCGCCCTCGCAGGCGCGTGCGCCGGCGGCCACGCCGACGCCGGCGATACCGCGACGATTCCCCCCGGCAGCTTCACGATGGGCTCGTCGCTGGACGCCCGCGCCCGGGCGCTCGACGACGCGGTCCGACACGGCGGCGACGCGCGCACGGCCGCGACGCGGCTGCACGACGAGCTCCCCGAGCGCCGCCGCGAGCTGCCGCGCTACGCGATCATGCTCCACCCGGTGACGCAGGCCGACTACGCCGCGTACGTCTACGCCGAGGGCGTGCCCGAGCCGTGGGTCGATGCGCGCACGTGGTCACGCACGCCCCATCGCACCGGTGAAGATCCGAAGCGCGTCGCGTGGAAGGACGGCCGGCCCCGCGACGAGCGGCTCGATCACCCCGCGGTGCTCGTGAGCCACGCCGAGGCCGAGGCCTACTGCACGTGGTGGGGCGAGCAGCACGATCGCATCGGCATGCTCCCGACCGAGGCGCAGTGGGAACGCGCGGCGCGGGGCGACGACGGCCGCGCATATCCGTGGGGCGACGCGTTCGCGCCGGGCCGCGGCAACACCCGCGAGTCGGGCTTCGGCGACACGATCGCCGTCGCGACGTTGGGCGCCAGTCCACACGGCGTGCACGACGTCGGCGGCAACGTGGCCGAGTGGACGCGCGGCGTCGTCGACGGAGAAGCGATCGTCAAGGGCGCGTCATGGAGCGACGACCTCGTCGCCGCCCGCTCCGCGGCGCGCCGTCGCTTCGCCGCGGGCCTGCGTCACGTCGCGATCGGGTTTCGCTGCGTGCTCGAGCCGCCCGCCCGCGAGTGACGCCCACCACCCCGCCGACGACGCCGGGCTGGCGCAAACCCATCACCGCTGAAGTCGGACACCGACGATCGCGTCGGTCGTGATCGCGGCCGCGTGCTCCGCCGCATCCGACCTGATAGGTTCTGACGCCCCCATGCCCACACGGCCCAAGCTCCTCGTCGCGTCGATGTTGTTGTTGGCCGGCTCGATCGTCGCGCCGGCGTGCAAGCCCGATCGCGCCGGCGTCGGGGAGCCCGCCGCCAAGCGGGCGCACCACCGGGTCGAGCGCGAGCCCCCGCGGCCGCGCAACATGCCGCGCCCGCTGCCGCTGCCGGCCAAGGCCAAGTTCGCGGCCCACGTCGCCGCGCCCGGCCAGGCGCTCGCGGCGATCGGCGAGCTCGTCGGTCAGGGCCCCGATCCCCGCAAGGTGCTGCGCACGCTCACCGCCCGAGCCCCCGCCTTCAGCGGCTTCGCCGACATCGCCGACTTCGATCGCCCGTGGAGCGCCGCGCTCGTCGAGGGTCAGCTCGTGATCCGCGTCGCGCTGCGCCGCGATCAGATCGTGCAAGCCAAGCGCCTGCTCGCCGGCAAGACCCCGGTCGGTGACTTCGGCGCCGTGGAGTTCGTCCGCCCCAGCGAGGGCACGCCGGTCGATCCGCCGCCGCCGCGCCTCGCGTGGCTCGACGATCGCGACGCGACGATCACCTTCGCCGGCGACGAGCGCGGGCTCGCCACCGGTCGCGAGCTCGCCGGCGCGTACGGCAAGCACGGCCTGTTCCTCACCCTCGATGGCGCCGAGGTCCGCAAGGCGCTGCCCGAGTTCCCGTTCGATCGCGTCGGCCTCGAGGGCAAGAGCGTCGCGGATTTCCACGTCGCCGCCGAGGGCGACGGCAAGGTGCAGGGCCTGGATCAGATCACCGAGGGTGCGCTCACCGGCGTGCTCGACTCGCCCGAGCTCGTCGCCGGCGCGACCAGCCGCTACGCGAAGTACGAGTCGGTGATCAAGTCGATGATCTCCGAGGCGACCCGCACGGTGGACAAGCAGAACTTCCTCGTCCGCGGCGTGCTCGAGGATCTGCTCAAGCACTACAAGGCGGTGCTGCGCAGCTGGAACGGCCGCGTGATGGTCGGCGTCGGACCCAAGGGCCACGTGGTCGCGGCGCTCGGCGCCGACAACCCCAAGCAGGGCGCAGCCGCGGCCACCGCCCTCATCGCTGCGGTGCTCGACAACCTCGATCTCGCGCGGACCTTCGGCGTGTCCGTGCCGCGCATCCGCTTCAAGCGCAACCGCATGGTCGCCGCCGGCGTGTCGATCCACGTCGTCACCCTCGAGAACGCGCGCAAGACGATCCCCCCCGAGTTCGCCGGCCTGCTCGACGGCGAGGGCGACCTGCGGATCGCCTTCGGCGGCTCGGAGAACGCCGGCGCGGTGATGCTCGCGGTCGGCCCGACCGCGACCGAGTCGCTCGCGCGGTGGATCGAGTCGACCAAGGACGCGACGCCCGGACACAAGACGAAGGACCACCTCGCCGCCGCGTCGTTCGCGATCGATCCGGGTGGCGTCCCTGGCTTCGCCCAGGGCGAGCCCTCCCTCGGCGCGTTGCTGGGCCTGTCGCCCGAGCGCGCCCCGACACTGGTCACCGCGAAGCGCAAGGAGACCGCGTTCGACGTGCACGTCACCGGGCCGCTGCCCAAGGTGAAGATCGAGCCGGTCCGCGCGATGCCGGCCCGCGCGGCGACGACCCGCGCAGCGGCGAAGTAGCGGCGCCGACGATCGCAGCCGGGCGCCGTCACTCCGGCTTGTCGGGCTTGGGCTGGGTCAGCCCACCGCCGGAGGCCGGCGAGAGCCGCCGATTCCCCTTGGTCTTCGCCGCGAGGGACTTGGCTTCGCTCGCCGTCTTCGCGCGGACCTGCGTCTCGGTGCCGTCGCGGAACCGGACGCGGAACACGCCTCGCGCCGCGGTGTGGCTGACGTACTCGACCAGGTCGTCGGGATTGAACTTCACCGCGCGAGCATACAGGCACGCGACGGCGACGCCCGTCTCGGGTGCGTGCGGCAGCGCCCGTTCGGCGCGCGTGGTGGCCGGCGTGGCCCGTCCTCGGGCCAGCAGTGGCCCGTCCACGGGCCAGTAGTGGCCCGTCCTCGGGCCAGCAGTGGCCACGTCGATCCGCGACGACGTCGCGATCCTTCGCGCGGCGATGGGCACGGATCCTGCTCTTGCGGCGGCACATGTCTGCCGCGCGCTTCACCGGGTTCCCCGCCGAGACCTTCGCCTTCCTCGGAGCGCTCGCGCGCCACAACGATCGCGACTGGTTCGAGGCACACCGCGACGAGTACGACGAGGCCTGCGTCGCGCCGGCGCTCGCGTTCGTGGCGGCCGTCGGCCCACGGGTGAAGGCACTCGGGCCGGGCATCCGGTTCGAGGCGGCGCTCGGGGGCTCGCTGCTCCGCATCCATCGCGATCTGCGGTTCGTCCGCGACGCGAAGCCGTACAAGGACTACCTCGATGTGTGGTTCTGGCGCGGCGAGAACAAGGGCCGCGACGCGCCGAGCTTCGGCATGCGCCTGCACGCGGATCGCCTCGTGGTCGGCGCGGGGATCCGCCAGCTCGAGGGCGAGCGGCTCGCCCTCTTCCGCGAGGCCGTCCACGACGAGCGCCGCGGCCGGAGGCTGACGGCGATGCTGACGGCGCTGTGCGCCCGCGGTCGCTACGAGCTCGCGGGCAAGCAGCTCACGCGCGTGCCGGCGGCCTTCGACGCCGAGCACCCGCGCGCCGATCTGCTGCGACGCACAGGCCTGTTCGTGTGCCGCGACGGCCCGGTCCCGCGCAGCGCGAGCACGGCCCGCTTCGCCGACGAGTGCATGGAGCACTTCGCGACCATGGCCCCGGTGTGCAAGTGGCTCGCGGCGGTGGAGTGAAGGGGGGCGTCCGAGCGAGCGACGCCCCCTTGCCGGTGCAGCGACTCTCGGTCGTGAACGCGTGTGGGAACCGGGCGCGCTATGCTTGTCGTCGCGTGGCTCGGGTCCTCGTCCTCGTCCTCGTCCTCGTCCTCGTCGCGGCGGCCTGCGGTCCCGCCGTGGGTGTCGACGGGTCGGGCGGCGATGGATCGGGGGAGGGCGACGCGGCGAGCACGGCCGCGAGCGAAGCCGGTGCTTCGTCGGGCGCGGACGCTTCGAGCGGCCTACCCTCGGCGGTGTGCGGGGACGGGAGCGTCGCCGAGCGCGAGGCATGCGACGACGGCAACGCCGATGAGCTCGATGGCTGCGATTCGCAGTGCCGCGTGACCGGGATCGAGCTGTGGCAGGTGTTCCTGCCGCCGTTGTCGGCGTGCCCGCGTCTCGCGGCGCTCGACGACGGCGGCGTCGCGCTCCTCGGGAACGAGCAGTTCGTCCCCGACGCGTCGATCCCCCACGTCTTGGTGCTCGAGGGCGATGGGAACGTGCGGTGGACCTTCCAGGGCGGGCACTCGCAATTCGACGTCGCCAGCGACCTCGTCGCCGAGCCGGGCGGGTTCGTCGTCGTCGGACGGGGGGACAGCGCGCCGGATGGGTCCGTCGGCTGGATGCAGCGGTGGACCGCGGACGGGGTCGTGGATGCCGAGGTGTTCCTCGGGACGGACGAACTCGGCGACCAGATCTCCAACATCGAACGGCGCGACGCGGCGTCGTACTGGATCGTCGGTGCCGATGGGTTGGGCCCGCGGTCGCTGCTGTTCCGCGGATTCGACGACCCACCGACCTCGGCGACCTCGCTCCTCGTCGACGCGTTCGACATCCAGCTCGCCAGCGGCCCCGCCGGGGGGGCGTACGTGACGGCCGACGCCGACGCCGGCACGCTGACCCGCGTCGACCGCGAGGGTGTCGTCATCTGGTCGATGCAGTACACCGCGCCGATCGACTCGGTGCCGTACACCCTCGGGCTCGCGAGCACGGCGAGCGGAGACGCGATCGTCAGCGGCACGGATCAGGGCGAACCAGATGCGCAGTGGATCCGTCGCTTCGGTCCCGACGGGAGCGAGCTTTGGCGCGTACCCGTCGAAGTGGGCGACATACCGAGCGCGGACGAGCCGCTGCATGTCACGGTGGATGGCGCGGACGACATCGTCGTCGCGGGGTGGTCGCGCAAGGACACGGGCAACGGCGGATTCCTCGCGAAGTACGACGGCGACGGGGTTGAGCGCTGGCGATCGATCTGGCGCGCACAGGCGGGGCTCAACGTGAGGCCGTGCGATGTGGTCGCGACGAGCGAAGGATTGATCCTCGTCGCGGGGTCCGACTTCGCCACGGGCCAAGAGCCGGATGCGTACTGGGTGCGGGCGTATGCGCCGTGACCAGAGGCAAGTCCGGTCGGCCACCCCCATCACCCCGGGGAATTCATCGGCGATCCGGCTCCGTGGCCACGACGATCACCGCGCGTCGAGGCGTGCGGCGGCGACGAGCATCGCGTCGACGACCGTGAGCGTGTCGGTGCGGCCCAGGTGCAAGAACGCGACGCGTAGCCACCGATGATCGTCGCGGGTGATCTTCGGTGAGCCTTCGCTCGGGGTGGGCGCGAAGGCCTCGCCGAAGTCGAGGACGTCCCGCTCGAGCGGGCCGACCTCGTGCTCGCCGAGCAGCGCGACGCGAAAGACGTAGCGCTCGTACTCGTGCTCCCGGGTGCCGGTGCGCAGCGTGGCGCGGACGTGGCGATCGCCGATCACCCCCGACATCACGACGCGCTTGCCCGACGGCGCGTGCTCGATCTCGAGGTCCGGGTAGACCTCGTGGAGCGTGCGGACACGGGCCGCGAGCGCGGCCGCGCGACGCGACCGCCACGGTCCGGCAGCGCGCACGGTCGCGACGCAGGCCGGACACAGGCCGACGAACGCGAAGTGGCGGAAGCCGACCTCGACACCGAGCATCCGCGCCTCGACGTCACACATCCCGCAGCGCGGGACGAGATCCGCCGTGCACGTCGCACACGCCAGCACGTCGGGCCCGCGGTAGTCCGGCCAGCGCTGGCGCGCGCAGCCGGGGCGATGGCCGAACCATTGCATTCGCGATCCGATGTTCGCCGAAGCGCGTCCCGACCGCGAGTGACCGGACCGACGTACCTCCGCGATGTCCCCCTCACTCCGCTCCACGCAGCACCTGGGCCATGCGTTGCGGCCGTGGCATCGAGGGCACGACGTGGCGCAGGCGATCGGCGTGGCGGCACGCTTCTGGCGCCCCGACGGGACCGCCGTGGCCGAGGTGGAATCGGCGGCCGCCTCCCGCGACGATCCGATCGATCTCCGTCGCGACGCGGGCCGGATCATCCTCGAACGGCGGGCCGATCCCGATCCCCGAGGCGAGTAGGTCGCCGACGAGCGCATCGCCGCTGGCGAGCTCGACGGACAGCGAACCGCAGGTGTGGCCGCCTGCGTGACGCACCACGCCCGCGAAGCCGAACGGTCTCAGATCGAGCGCGCCGCCGGCCGCGATTTCGACGTCGGGCTCGACCGCCGCGTAACATTGGTGGACGAGCGGCGTTCGGTAGAAGAGGCGACCGACGCAACCAGTGCAGCAGAACTGCATCGGGGCTTCCCCACGCAGGTACGCGCGTTCGCTCGCGTGCGCGACGATCGGCGCGCCCGAGGCGGCGTGGAGCGCCTGCGCCCCGCCGGCGTGGTCGACGTGCGCGTGCGTGACGACGATGCAGCGGATGTCGCGAAGGGTCTTGTCCACGCGATCGAGCGCTCGGGAGAAGCGATCGAGCGAGTCGGGAAGGCCGGCGTCGACGGCGAGGACCCCAGCGTCGGTGCACACCAGGTGGGCGTTGACGATGCGAAACGGGAGGATCGGGACGCGGACGATGATGGGGTCTTGCATGGTTCGACGCCCACGAAAGCTAGGCCGAGTCGTGTCGCGCGCCATCGTCGGTTTCGACGCCGTGGGTGGTCTGCCGTGGAACTGACGAGCATCGCCCGCCCGCCCGATGCGGCGATGACCCGCCAGGAACGCGCCGCCGGTGCCGAGCTCCTGTGGCTGGGCGAGCAACCGATCGCGGTGCGCTCGGTGCCGACGCGCGAACAGGGACTCCGCAAGCTGCTGTTCGTCGGGGGCGGCCAGGCGCGCGTGCGCTGCGACGACCACGTACACGTCCTCGGGCCCGGGACGTTCGCGTGGCTCGACTCCGACCGGCCGTTCGAGCTCGTCGCGACCCCCGGCCATCGCCTGCTCGTGCAGTGGCCCGCCGATCTCATCGAGCAGCGACACCCGGAGCTCGACGGCACCGTCGGCGTCGCCCGGGGCCGCGGCAACGTCGGCGAGGAGGCGATCGCAGGCCTACTGCAGCCGCTGTGCTCCGGCGCCTCCGCGCTGTCGAGCGCCGCTGCGACCGCCGCCGCAGTCGCGTTGCTCGAGGCCCTCGGCATGTGCCCGACGCGCCCCGCGATCGACATCGCCGCGAACCGGGTCGCGCGGGCCCTCGCGGAGATCGAGCGTCGGCTCGGCGACGTCGCGCTCGCGCACGAGGACATCGCGCGCGCCCAGGGGGTCAGTCGCCGGTACCTCGATGGGCTCTTCCGTGACCGGCTCGGCCGATCGCTGGCCGAGCACGTGCGCGTGCGTCGTCTCGCCCGCGCGGCCGAGGATCTCGTCGCGCTCCCGCACGAACGTGCCGCGGACATCGCTCGACGCTGGGGCTTCTCGACCGCGAGCCACTTCACGCGGCTGTTCCGTCAGGCCTACGGCGAGCTCCCATCGGCGGTGCGCGCCCGTGGCGGGCCCCTCCGTCCGCACCCGAAGTGACGGCGCGCCCTCGGCCTCACTCCTCGAGCACCAGATCAATCGCCGAGATCGCCGGCGGATAGTTCTGCGGCACCGCCGTCGTCGCGAACGCCAGCGTGTTGTCCCCGTCGACGAGTTCTCCGATCGGCAGCTCCAGCATCTGCCCGAGCTCGCCCTGGATCAGCCCGGTCGCGAGCAGGCCGAGCTCGCCCGCGTCGAACGGCCGCTCGTGCCACGGGTGGCCGTTCACGCGGTAGTGCAGGACGTACTGCTCGTGCGGCACGTCCTGGCCGAGCAGGTACCACATCGAGACGGCGAGCCGCGCCGAGCCCATGCCCGAGAGGTCGACGCCCGGCAGCGTCAGCTCGAGACCGGGGCTCGCGGCGTCGAAGGCCGGCACGCGATAGCCGACATCGACCACGGGACCGGGGATGTTCCACGCGTCGACGCCCGGCACGAGCGAGTCGCCGACCTCGAACTCGCGGGTGCCGTCGATGATCGGCCCATCGAAGCCGACGTTGTCCCACCGCGCGACCCAGGCGTCGAGGACCTCGGTCGCGCCGAAGGTGTCGTCCTGGCTGTACTTGATCGTCGCGTGGTTGTGGGTCGTCAGGTGGACCCAGCCGCGCGACAGCGGCAGCGCGACGTCGGCTGCCTGCAGCAGCACGGGCGGCTCGAAGCTCACGCCGTCGTCCGAGTACGGGCTGGCCCACACCTCGACGCGCTGCTCGGAGATCGTGATCTCGAAGTGGTTGAGCTTGCCGCGCGCCCCCGCGACGCAGCGCGGCTGCTCGGGCACGACGACCTCCGCGTCGTACTCGGTGCTCACGACGATGAAGCGCACCGCGACGCTGCCGGGCTGCGCGGGGCAGCTGGCCTGGAACTGGATCTCGACGCCGTTGCGCGGCACCGGCCCGCCCTCGTCGTTGCTGTACTCCACCGAGAACGACGGAAGCGGGGTGGGATCCTCGGTGATCTCGAGAGAGATCCAGCCCAGCAACCCGCTCAGCATGTAGCCCTCGGCGTCGAACGCGATCGTGCCGGTGCGATCGGCGAAGTCGAATGGCTGGCGGATGCGGTACGAGTTCTGGCCGTAGTTCTGCGCGCCGACGGCCACGAGCAGGTGGGGGCTCGCGATGTCGGCGTTCGCGTCGCACACCAGCGTGTCCTCGTCGGGGAACACCTGCGCCGGGAGATCGGCCCGACACGCGCCGATCGTCGCGGGGCCGACCCCGATCGCGCGGCCATTGCCCGTCGCGAGCTGCGGGTTGGTCCGCGCCGCGCTCCACTTCGTGCGATCGAGATCGCCGGCGCGGCCGCGCAGCGCCGACGGGGCGTCGAACGTGTCGCAGAACGCCGCGGACTCGAACCCACACCCGGGCGCGCCCGGGACGTGGCCCGTGTCCTCGCCGCCGGAGTCGGATCCATCGACCGCGCTGTCGGAGCCCGGCGGGTCCGCGGCCGTGGTCGACTCCGCGCCCGGGGCCGTGCTGCCGTCGGTGCCCGCCGGACCCGGCGCACCGGTCTCCCCGGTGCCCTGGGCCCCCGACGCCGCGCCACCGCACGCCGCCGCGGCGTCCAGGATCGCGAGGACGAGCAGGCGCGCGCACGATCGATTCCTTCGGAGTTCGCCCACGGCCCGTCGTCCTCGGGGTGACCATGCACGACGGCCGGCCGGCCCGTGTATGAATCGACCGACCGGCTCGACGTGGTCGCGACCAGCGGTCGGCGTCGCTTTAGCGTCCGGGGACGGCTTCACGGCTCGAGGTGCCCGGCGCAGCGGTCCTCGAGCGACGGTTCGGCACTCGCGGAGAGCGAAGGGGTACCGTCGGGGCACCACCCCGAGAACGACATCCCGTCGACCTGCGCACCGGAGACATCGGTGCCCGTCAGGTCGACGCCGGAGAACGTTGCGTCCCGTAGGTCCGCGCCAGACAGATCGGCTCCGCGCATGTCGGAGTTGAAGACGGTTGCGCCGCGCAGATCGACACCATGCAGATCGCACTCATCGAGCACGACCTGCGCGATCGATGCGCCATCGAGCGCGACACCGGCGACGTCGGCACCGGCGACCGTCATCGATTGGAGCGTCGCGCCGGTGAGCACGGCTCCGCGAAGGTCGGCGCCCTCGAGCACGGTGGCGTCGAGCCACGCGGCCGTGAGGTCGGCGTTCGCGAGCACCGCGCCGGCCAGGTTCGCGGACTCCAGCCGCGCCCCCGAGAGATTGGCCTGACACAGATTGACCTCCGTGAGGACGGTCGCGATCAGGTCGGCACCGCGCAGATCGGCACCGCTACAGTCGGCCCCAGGCAACCCGGTGCAGGTGCTGGCCGACTCGCTCTGACAAGTGCCGAGCTCGAGCTTCGTTCGATTGGACCAGCCGCGCACACACCCACCACCCTCGCAGTCGGCGTCGCCGTTGCACACGCGCACGCCGACCTCGGCGCACGCATCGGCGGTCATGCACGCAGTGGGTCGTTCGAGTTGGCCGGGGTCGAGCTGGCAGCACAGCTCGGGGGCGCTGCAGTCCTCTGGACCATCGCAGTTGGCGTCGGTCGGCTCGTCGGGAACGCAGCCCGCGAAGAACGAGAAGTCGCAGCCGACTTCGCACAGCACGCCATCGCAGCGGACACCGAGCTCGGACTCGCCGACGTAGGCGATACCTGCCCCAGCGCTCGCGGTCTGACACGAGGCGCCGTCTGCGGTGGTCGACGATCCGCTTTCGTCGTCGCCGACGTGCGTTGTGCCATCGTCTTCGCCACCGGCCTGCGTCGCATCGCCGCCGCCGTGATCACCTTGCGTCGCCCCGTCGTCCGAGCTCGAGTCGCCGACGATGGAGCCGCCGTCCTGGGTCCGTGTCGAACACGCCGCGCTGGCGAGCGTGAGGAGAATGGGAATCCGAATCAGATTCATGCCGAGTTCTGCACCGCCGCTCCGCAATTCTCTCACTTGCGGCGACGCCCGCCGCAAGGGGGGCCGGGCAGTCTTGCAGGCGTCCCACCCGCCGGCTAAGAACGAGCGATCGCGCACCGCATCTCCAAGCTGGTCGCCGGGATCACAGCGCTACTGTCGTGGGTCACGCCTCGGCCATCGCATGCGCTGGCCGACGGTGATCTTCCGCCCCGGGCGATCGCGGTCGACTGGGAGGCGGCGGCATCATGCCCCGCTCGCACCGATTTCATCGACGAGCTCGCGCGCCTGAGCGGCCCGGTGACGCTGCGCAGCGGTGGCGCCAGGGCGAGCGTGACGCTGCGCGAGCGCGAGGGCCGGTTCGAGCTCTCGTTGGTGATCACGGGTGCGACCATCGAGCGCCGCGAGCTGGTCGGTGACGACTGTCGAACGCTCGCGCGCGCGGCGGCGCTGATGGTGGCGGTCGCGCTCGCCCCGCTCGAGACCACCATGCGACTCGACGCGCGCACCACTGCGCCGCCGCCCACAGGACCGGTGCTGGTACCGACGCCCCCCGCGCAAGCTGCCGATCCCCCGAGCCCGATCGCGTCGACCACGGCCGCGCACACCCCCGAAGCCCGAGACGCTCCGCCTCCAGACCCGCCGCGTCGCCGGCCGCTCGGCCTTCTCGCGTCGGTGAGCGGCGGCCCAGCGTTCGGTCTCACGCCGGGATCGAGCGGTGCGATCGCGGGCGAACTCGGCCTGTCGGTCGGGCAGCTTCGTGTGGTGCTGGTCGGCATGCACGTGTTCGCCCGCCGCGACCGCATCGCCTCCGGCGTGGCCCTGCGCGCGCAGACCAGCGCCGCTGGCATCCATGTGTTGGGGGCGGTGCACACCCGGAGGGTCGCGCTCGAGTTCGGCGGTGGGCTGGATGCTGGCGCCACGACCGGCGCAGGCGACGGCTCCGCGGTCGTCCCCAAGTCGGTCGTTGCGCCATGGCTGGCCATCGTGGGGCGTGCGGGGGTTGCTTGGCCCCCCGAGGGTCGCCTCGCGGTCACCGTTCGCAGCGAGGCGACGGTCTCGGTGCTGCGCCCCAGCATCGGCCTGCGCGACGGTCTCGGCCTGAACGAGGTGTTCAGCGTTGCGCCGGTGTCGCTCCACCTGCTCGCGGGCGTACTGATTCGGCTACCGTGATGGAACCGGCCCGCGGCGGTGCAACCGTGGGAAGCCGAACACCGTGGGACGTCGGAAGTCGATCGACGCGAGCGTGGCCGCCCTCGAAGCCGTGTATCGCGAGCACCACCGCCGTGTTCGCTGGCTCCTGCGCGCGCGCGGGGTCGGCGACGAGGGACTCGACGACGCGATGCAGGATGTCTTCATCGCCATCCACCGCCGTCTGCCCGAACGTGACCCCGAGGTGCCGCTCTCGGCATGGGTGGCGAGCATCGCCTGCAACACCGCGTTCTCGCATCGGCGCACCCACGCGCGCAGGGCCGCACGGGAGCAGCTGGGCCTCGAGGCGACGCCGTCCCTCGATCCGGCGCAAGAACTCGAACGACGCGATGCCTGGCTTCGCCTCCGCGACTTCCTCGACGCGCTGCTGCCCGCTCAGCGCGAGGTGTTCGTGATGGCCGACGTCATGGGCATGACGATGCCCGAGATCGCCGAGGCCTCGCCCGCGCCACTCGCCACGCTCTACTCCCGACTCCGACTCGCCCGCACTCGCTTCGCGGCCCGCTTCGACGCGCCGCTGGACGACACACTCCTGCAACGCGCGCGCGCGCAGGGCGAACCGACCGCACGCGAGCACGGCCGAAGCTGGACGCGACTGGTGCTCGCGCTGCCGGGCGCGGGCACCACGATGGGCGCTCCCCTCGTGGTCGCGGCGACGCTCGGCGTGCTCGGCCTCGGTGCGCTCGCCGTGGTCACGACTCGCCCGCACGCAGCGGACGGCGATGGGGCCCGCGTGACGAGCACAGAGACGACGCGGGTCGATCGCCCGATCGCCGCGCGAGCTGGCGCCGCGGTGCCGCCGAGCCCACCGAGCCCGACCGCACCCATCGCGCCTCCCATCGCCGCGCCCGCCGTCGAGTTCGACCCGCGCCCTGCGACCCGCGCACCGCCGCGATCGGTTCCCCGACCGACGGTGGACAACGACGAAATCGCCCGTGCGCTGATCGTGCTGGACGCGGCACAGCTTGCGATCAGGAACGGAGATCCCGCCGCGGCGCTGGCAGCCATCGACACCGACTACGCTCGACTGGCACGCGGCCCGATGGCGCGCGAGCTGGCACGCATCGAACGTCGGGCCGCATGCGCGCTCGGTCAACGCGGGCGCGCCACGCGTGCACACGCAGTGCTGGTCGGCAGCGAAGCCGCGCGCGCGGCCGATGCCTGCGCGGACGAATGACGAGCGCGCGACAGAGGTGCGGATCGCTCGCCCACGGTCCGTCGTCCTCGGGGTGAGCGGCGACGCTACTCCGCCGTGAGCGCGATGGCGTCCGCCTGGACCACGACGTGGCACTCCTCTTCCTCGATCTCGTAGGTGCGGATCGCGGGCGCGTACCCGGGCGCAGAGACCGCGACCTCGTACGACCCGGCGAGCTCGAACCCGAGGGAATGCCGCCCTTCGCCATCCTTGGTTCCCGTCAACGGCTCCTGCTCGTCGCCGTCGACCGTGTACCGGATCGTCGCCTCGCCGATCGGCGCGTCCGTCTGCGCATCCACCACCTGGATCCCGAGCGCGTACCACCCGCTGAGGTCGCACTCGTCGCGACAACCACCCGTGGTCGCGAGCACCGCGAACACCGTCATCGGCCCCAGCCTCGGGACCATCCATTTCGACAGCATCACCATTCGACGACCTTAGCCACAACCAAGCCTCGGCGCCGCCGCGGTGAGGGACGCACGCGTGAGCGTGTGCCGACGATCACACGGACGCGCGTCCGGCCGATCGATCGCATGCGACCCCGGGATCGAACGGTGCATCCAGAACACTACCGCCGGGGACTATCCCCAGACGGACGGATGCCCGCCGATGTGGAGGATGCGAATGGCACACGTGACCCGGATGAATCGGACCTTCGGCGCATGCCTCGTCGTCGCCGCGATCGGCCTGCCGCCCTCGCGCGGCGTCGCGGCCGAGCCGCCGGCCGACAACGCGGCGCAGTGGGAGGGCATCGTCGGCCCGACCCCGCCGCCGCCACCACCGGCGGCCCATGTCCCCGCACCGGTCGTGGCGCCCGTGGACGCCGAACGTGACGTGCTGCGCAACGATCCCGAGATCGCCCCGCGCTACCGTTCGGGGCGCGGGATGATCATCGGGGGCGCCGTGGCCCTCAGCGTCGGCGTCGTGATTCTGTCGACGGCGGCGCTCGTGGCCTTCCTCGAGGGCTTCGAGGAGCCGGCGCGGTACGAGGCGTCGACGACCCTCGCGATCACCGGTGGCGTCACCGGCGTCGCGGGTGCGGCGCTGCTCGGGGTCGGCATCGTCAAGCGGCGCCACGCGATCGAGGACGCGCGACGACGGGTCGCGCTCGGGGTCGGTCCGGGCGGCCTCGCGCTGCGCTTCTGACCGCGTGTCGATCCGCGATCACAACCCGAGCGCGCGGCGGATCTCCGCGATCGGCTGGCCCGCGAAGCGCTCGCGCGCATGATCGACCGTCGAGAACGATCGCGTCAGCATGCGATCGATGTACAGCGTCCCGTCGATGTGATCGACCTCGTGCTGGAGGATCCGCGCCGGCCAGCCGCGCACGCGCCAGGTCTGCGGTGTGCCGTGCTCGTCGAGCCCGCGCACCTCGACCTCGAGGTGGCGCTCGACCAGCCCCGCGAAGCCGTCGACGCTGAGGCAGCCCTCGAAGAAGGTCGCCGTCTCGTCGCCGATCGGGGTGAGCACCGGGTTCACGAACACGCGCGGGGCGAACGGCACGCGCTCGCGCTCGGTCCGCTCGGTGTCGGTGAGGCGCGAGATCAGCTCGTCGCGATCCTCGAGCACGATCACGCGCAGGGGCACGCCGATCTGCGGCGCGGCGAGGCCGACGCCAGGGGCCGCGCGCATCGTCTCGATCATGCGGGTGACGAGCGCGGCGAACTCGGGGGTCGCGAGCTCCGCGGGCGTCACCTCACGGGCAGGCGCGCGGAGCACCGGGGCGCCGGTCTGCACGATGCTCGGCGCCTCGCTCGCCGACGCGGCGGCAGTGGTGGTCTCGGGGGTGGGTGGTGTCATGGATGGGGCTCCGGCGGGCCGCGACGCGCAGGCGAGCAGCAGCGAAGAGACGAGCGACGAGACGAGACGAGGATCACGCGGCGTCATGGCGACGGCCGAATCATGCGCCGCAATGGCGTTCGACGTCACGCGCACGCGGCGACCCGCGGTGACGCGCCTCCGGCGGTGACGGATTTCGAGATCGATTCCCACCCAACGGTCGAATCATGACCACTCGCTTGCTGCCGTTCGCCCTGCCCTTCGCCCTCACCGCCCTCGCCGCGTGCCCCGCCGACGAGCTCCCGCAATCCGACACCGACGCGGGCTCGAGTGAGGGCGGCCCCGTCGATCCCGACACCGGTGACGACACCACCACCGCCGCGCCAATCGCCTGCCCCGAGCCCACGCAGGGCCCGACGCACCACGACGACGACATCGTCGGCCACGAGGTGTGGACCGCCGAGGGCAGCCCGCACCTCGTCGACTGGACGGTCGACGTCCGCGGGGGCGCGACCCTCGAGATCGAGCCGTGCGCCGTCGTGCAGTTCGCGGCGGGCCACGGCATGAACGTCGCGTACCCCGGCACGCCGACCACCGGCACGCTCATCGCCGAGGGCTCCGCCGAGCAGCCGATCCGCTTCGAGGGCCAAGACGGCGCGCGCTGGGGTCACCTGTTCGTGAACAGCCCCGGCACCGCACGGCTCGCGCACCTGACGATCGAGGGCGGCGGCGGCGTGGACGTGCAGGGCGCGAGCCTCGTCGCGACCGGCGAGGGCAACTGGCCGACGCAGGAGTCGCTGTTCGTCGATCACGTCACCGTGCGCGACTCGCTGGGGGTGGGCGTCGTCGTCCGCCGACTCGCGGCGTTCGCCGAGGGCTCGACCGATCTGATCGTGACCGACAGCGGCGACGATGCGCACCCCTGGCCGATGATCGTCGACGAGCACGCGCTCGACTCGCTGCCGCGCGGCGACTACACCGGCAACGCGATCGACAAGATCCTCGTCGAGCCCCAGCAGAGCCTGCGCGAGGACTCGGTCATGCGCGAGCTCGGGGTGCCCTACCTCGTCGGCAACGGCAACGATCTGGTGGTGGGCTCGGGCGACGACACCGCGCCGGCGACCCTGACGATCGAGCCGGGCGTGACGATCGAGTTCGCCGCGGGCTCGGCCTTCGAGGTCGAGCACTACACCGGCGAGTTCATGGCCTCGGGCATCGTCGTCGCCCGCGGCACCGCCGACGCGCCGATCACCTTCACCTCGGCCGCGGCCGATCCCCAGCCCGGCGACTGGATCGGGCTGTGGTTCGGCGGCATCGTGCAACCGGCGACCCGCCTCGAGCACGTCCGCATCGAGTACACCGGGGCCGACTGCGGCTGCATCCTGCTCACCTGCAGTGACATCGACCAGTTCGAGGGCGCGGTCATCGTGTCCCAGCCCCCGCCGAGCGAGCCGTTCATCACCGACTCGGTGATCGCCCACGGCGGCGCGCACGGCTTCGTCCTCGGCTACGACGGCGGCGCGGTCGACTTCCGCAGCGCCAACACGTTCGAGGACATGGCGGGCTGCCCGATGACGCAGCCGCGCGATGGCGCGTGCCCGGATCCGCGGCCGTCGTGCATGGAGTAGGTTCGCCGATTGACGCGGCTCGGCGTGCACCCGCACCATCGTGGGCATGCACGCCTGCCCGTCCCTGTCACGCCACGGTCTGCTGCGCTGGGTGGCCACCGCCTGCCTCGCGACCGCGGCGTGCGGCGACGACGGCGACGACGGCCCGAGCACCGCGACGACGCAGGCGGCCACGACGTCGCTGCCGTCGACCAGCTCGGGCAGCGACACCTCCGAGGGCACTGCCGCGGACAGCAGCAGCACGGGTGGCGGCGGCTCGACGACGTCCCCGGGTGACACCAGCGCTGCGTCCACCACCGGCGAACCGTCGTCGGCCTGCGACCCAGTGATGGCCCCCTTCCTCGCCCACGACGGCGCGCTGCCCCAGGCGGCGATCCTCCTCGACTTCGACGGCGCGAGCTGTGCCGCGGCGAGCGAGGCCGGCCTGGCCCCGCAGGTCGTGCTCGACGTGAAGGCCTCGGGCCTCATCGACGCCACGCTGTTCGGGCTCGAGATCGTCTCGGCGTCCTCGGGTCAGCCCTTCGACGATCCGCCGGCGGGCGACTCCGAGGTGATCGATCTGATCCCGGATCTCGAGATCATCTTCGAGGCGACGCGCGTGGGCGATGGCGCGCCAGTGACGATCACGTTCGAGATCTTCTCGACCGGGCCGACGTTGTTGAACACGAGCGTCGAGTTCGGCTGAGCAGCTTAGGTGCCCGCGGCCCGCTCGTCGTCGTCGCGCACCACCGTGAGCTGCCGCGCCGCCTGGGCGCCGCCGCTGACCGCCAGCACCGCGCGCTCGATCAGCATCAGGCGCTCCTGCTGCAGATCCGGCAGACGGATCGCGAGCGCCAGGCGCAGCTCGCCGCCGTCCTCGCCCGGCAGGGGCAGGCCGAGGTGGGCCCACGCGTCCTTGGGATCGCCGGTGCCGACGACGACCTGATCGTGCCGGCGGATCTGGAACGCGGGGATGCCGAGGCGGCCGAGGACCAGCGCGATGTCGGGGGCGACCCGGCGCCACCGCTCTTCGCCGCGATCGGTGCCCGATTGTCGCACGGCCTCGATCGCGTCGAGGATCTCCATCACCTCGCGTCGACGATCGCGCCAGCCGAGGAAGCGCTCGCCGGTGAACGCGGGCAGGCGCGAGAGCATGCGGTGGTAGCCGAGCAGCACCGCGCCGAGCAGCATCGCGACGA
The DNA here is from genome assembly GCA_001464385.1 of Deltaproteobacteria bacterium Ga0077550. Lineage (GTDB taxonomy): Bacteria > Myxococcota_A > Polyangia > Nannocystales > Nannocystaceae > Xiheibacterium > Xiheibacterium aquaticum. The sequence continues at coordinate 53,816 of LNFB01000188.1, forward strand.
GGGTGCCGAGCAGCGTCCACCAGCCGCCGACGCCGACGACGTTGAGGTACGTCAGCACCGCGAACATCAGCGTCGTCAGCCACAGCACCGTCACCGCGCGGCCGTGGGAGAAGCCCGCGGCCATCAGCCGGTGGTGCACGTGGTCCGAGTCGCCGCTGAAGATCGGCTGGCCGCGCAGCGACCGGCGCAGGATCGCCAGCGCCATGTCGAACAGCGGGACGGTCAGCGGGAGGATCGCGATCGACAGCTGGATCTCGGGCACGCGCCAGCGCACCGGCTCGACCTGCAGCAGCAGCGCGGGCAGCAGGAACCCCAGCAGGTAGCTGCCCGCGTCGCCCATGAACACCTTCGCAGGGTGGCGGTTGTGCAGCAGGAACCCGCCCGTCGCCCCGAGGGCGCAGGCCGCCGCCCACCCGACCGCCAGCGCGCTGGGCACCACGTACGGGTCGGCGAAGATCGACGCGACCACCGTGCCGAAGCCGATGAGGCAGATGCCGCCGGCGAGCCCGTCGAGCCCGTCCATCATGTTGACCGCGTTCACCGACGCGACCAGGAAGCCGATGGTGAGCAGCGTCGCGAGCCAGTTGTACTGCCAGCCCACGAGCAGCTCGAGCGCCGGCCAGTGCAGGCCGTAGATCACCGCGAGCGTCGCGGCGACGATCTGCAGCAGGAGCTTGGTCCGCGGCCGCAGGCCGACGAGGTCGTCGTAGGCGCCGGTGAGGCCGACGATGAGCGCGCCGATCAGCGCGCCGGTCAGCGGCGAGACCGAGAACAGCTCGTGGGTCGCCGACAGCGACGTCACGCCGGCCAGGCCCGCGACCAGCATCACGCCGAAGCCGACCAGGATGACCAGGCCGCCGGCCCGGGGGATCTGGCCGGCGTGCACCTTGCGGAGGCTGACCTCGTCGTCGCGGCGGCCGAGGGCCCGCCACGCCCGCAGGACCAGCGGCATGAGCCCCGCGACGAGGGCGAACGCGGCCAGGGCCCCGAGCCACAGGGTGCCCAGCGCGGCGTTCACGGCCGACCTCCGACAGGTCCACCGGGGGCCGGGCCCAACTCGGCCCGCCAATGTGTGGACGCGATCACGACTCGAGCCATAGCATGACATGGAGTCTATCGATGGACACATCCGAAGTGGTGCACGACGTCTGTGTGTTGGGTCTTGGCTACGTCGGTCTGCCGACCGCGGCGGTGCTCGCGACGCGCGGACAAAAAATCGCGGGGGTCGACACACGGAACGAGGTGGTCTCGACCATCAACTCGGGGAAGATCCACATCGTCGAGCCCGAGCTCGATGCGCTCGTCCGCGCCGCGGTGTCGGCGGGTCGGCTGCAGGCGTTCAGCGAGCCGCAGCCCGCGTCGGCGTTCCTCATCTGCGTGCCAACGCCCTTCGGGCCCGGCCACCAGCCCGACCTCAGCTACGTCGAGGCCGCGAGCCGGGCGCTGCTGCCGGCGCTGCGGCCCGGCAACCTCGTGGTGCTCGAGTCGACGAGCCCGCCGGGGACCACCCGCGAGATGGTCGCGCGCATCCTCGAAGAGGGCGGGTTCGTCGCCGGCCGTGACGTGTTCGTGGCCCACGCTCCCGAGCGCGTGCTGCCGGGCGCGGTGATCCGCGAGGTCGTCGAAAACGACCGCGTCGTCGGTGGCGTCACGCCCGCGTGCACCGAGATCGCCGCGGCGTTCTACGAGCGCTTCGTCACCGGCGAGGTGCTGCGCTGCACGGCCGACACCGCCGAGCTGGTGAAGCTGTCCGAGAACGCGTTCCGCGACGTGAACATCGCCTTCGCGAACGAGCTCTCGAACGTGTGCGAGCAGCTCGACCTCGACGTGTGGGAGGTGATCAAGCTGGCGAACCGCCACCCCCGCGTGAACATCCTGCGCCCGGGTCCCGGCGTCGGCGGGCACTGCATCGCGGTCGATCCGTGGTTCATCGTCGCGGCCGCCCCCGAGCGCACGCCGCTGCTCCAGGCGGCGCGCCGGGTCAACGACGCGCGCCCGCACCAGGTCGTCGCCACGGTGCGCACGCTGTCCGAGCGCTTCAAGCGGCCGAAGATCGCGTGCATGGGCATCACGTACAAGCCCGACATCGACGACATCCGCGAGAGCCCGGCGCTCGAGGTGGTCCGCGAGCTGCTCGCCGCGGACTTCGGCAGCGTCGTCGTCGTCGAGCCGCACCTCGCGAAGTGCCCGATCGACGGCGTGCCGCTCGAGAGCGCCGAGGAGGCGCTGCGCACCGCCGACATCGTCGTGATCCTCGTGGCCCACCGCGCGTTCGGGCGACTGCGCCGCGAGCTGTTCCACCGCCCGAGCGTGGTGGACACGGTCGGTCTGCTCACGCGGTGAAGCTCGGCGTGCACGCGAGCACGAGGCCCCTCCCGTCGGGCGGGCCCGCCGGAGCCTCCCCCACCCTCATCTCCTCGCTCCCGGGCTTCATCGCGGGTGAACGCTCTGCGTTCATCCGCAGCTCAGTCATGGCATCGGTGCTAGATTGGCCCGCGGATGAGCCGCGCACTGCAGAAGGCCGTTCGACTCGCGACGATCGCCGACCTGCTCGCGATCCCCGAGCCCGAGCGATTCCACGAGCTGATCGAGGGGGTGCTCGTCGACAAGGAGGCAGCCTCGGGCAAACACGGCGAGGCTCAGCTCAGCCTCGCCATCCTGCTGCGGCCGTTTCGGCGCGGAGGTGCAGGCGGGGGCCCCGGCGGGTGGATCTTCGCGACCGAGGTCGAGGTGCGGTTCGACGAGGAGAACGTGTTGCGCCCCGACGTCGTCGGCTGGCGGCGCGAGCGACTGCCGGAGATCCCGGCGGAGGTCCCGATCTCCGTGATCCCCAACTGGATCTGCGAGGTCCTCTCGACCAACCGCGCGAACGATCTCGTCCGCAAGAAGCGGATCTATCACCGCCACCAGGTGGCCCACTATTGGGTCATCGACCCCGATGCCGAGATGCTCACCGTGTATCGCCACGCGCCGGAGGGCTACCTCGAGGCGCTGGTGGCCGTGCGGGGGGAGACCGTGCGGGCGGAACCGTTCGAGGCGCGCGAGCTGGCGGTGGGGGTGCTGTTCGGCGACGACGAGCCGGCGTAGACGGGGGGCGGCGTATGAGGCGTATGGGGCGACACCGCAGGTGCCCAGCAGCATGCGCCGGCGCGCTGGCGTTCGCCATCGGCTGCGCTGAGCCCCCGGCCGTGCCCGCCGTCGCGTCGCGCCCGGCGCCCACGTGCGGACCCGGCCATCCCGACCTCTGTGTCGCCGCGTGCAAGGCGGGAGAGGACGACGCGTGCGACGCTGCGGCGACGATGTTCCTCGCCCACGGGCGCGATCGTGCGGCGATCCTCTACCGGGACCTGTGCGAGTCGGGTCGTCATCGCTACTGCCCGAGCTGGGCGCTGGCGCTGGTCACCGGCGACGGCACTGCGCGGGACGTCGCCCGCGGTCGCGAGCTGTTCGCCACCTACTGCAAGGACGACGCTGTCGCCTGCGGCGAGTACGGCAGCTTGTTCTTGGGCGGCGTCGGTGTGGCGCAGGACACTGGCATGGCCCACCTGTTGCTCGGCCTCGCCTGCGATCACGGCGAGGCGGCCGCGTGCCGCGACCTCGCCCTCGTGCTCGATGCCGGGTGCGCGCAGCGACACGGCCCCAGCTGCAACGAGCGTGGGGTCATGGCCGCCCAGGGTCGCGGCGCCGAGCCCGACGCAGCGGCGGCGTTCTCGTTGTTCGAGCGATCCTGCGCCATCGACGACGCCAACGGCTGCTCGAACCTGGCCAAGGCCTACGCCGGCGGCCACGGGGTCACGGCCGACTCGACGCGGGCCGCCGAGGAGTCCGCGCGGGCGTGCCGGCTGGGATCACAACCGGATTGCGAGGCCGCGGTCACGGACGGATCCCCTGGAAGATGAGAAGGCAGCTGCTCCTCGCCGCTGGCCAACCGCAGCGCCACGAGATCGGCGGCGCTACGGTCCTCGACCCGATCACGGCGTGGACAACACCACGGTCACGAGATCCGCGTTCGTGGTCGCCACCAGATCGGGGATCGCGTCCGCGTTCGCGAGCCCCGAGCCCAGGGCGTCCACCGGGCCCGCGAGCGGGATCGTCAGAGGCTCGCCGAGGCCGCCCGCGCCGTCGCCCGCGTAGATCCACAGCGACGCCCCCTCGACGTGGCCCACGACCACGTCGAGCACGCCGTCGCCGGTGACGTCCTCTGCCAGCGTGTGCGCCGGGCCAGCGTCGGTGGGCACGCCGGTCGCGTCGGCGAAGCCACCCGCGCCGTTGCCGAGGTGGATGTAGAGCATCCCGAGCGCGGCGTCGACGTACGCGATGTCGCCGTCACCGTCGCCGTCGAAGTCACCGCCCGCGACGCCGCGGGGCGTGTCGCCGTCGACGTCGACCATCACCTGCGAGCCGAAGGTGCCGTCGCCGTCGCCGAGGCGCACGAACAGCTCCTGGTTGCCATAGGCCTCGCGCACGTAGAGGAGATCGGGGTCGCCGTCGCCGTCGTACTCGCCGAGCCCGAGCGACAGCACGGGGCCGCCGACACCGACGCCGAAGCCGGGCTGCGGCGAGCCGTCGCCGTCGCTGCGGAACACCTCGACGGCCGAGTCGGTGCCGACGATCACCTCGACGCCCGCGTCGCCGTCGAGATCGGCGACCCGGACGAGGGCCGGCGCGGCGGAGGTGGCGATCGGCGGCACCTGCAGCGCGAAGCCGCCGACACCGTCGCCCAGCGCGATCTCGAGGGTGTTGTCGTAGCGGTTGATCATCGCCAGATCGACGCGGCCGTCGCCGTCGACATCGCCGACGTCGGCGGCCTGCTCGAAGACCGTCTCGCCGTAGAGCGCCGGGCCGAACGCGCCCTCGCCGGTGCCGAGGTGCGTCACGATCTGATCGCCGATGAGGTAGACCACGTCGACGTCGCCGTCGCTGTCGACGTCGGTGAGGCGCGCGTCGAACACGACGTCGCTGGGCTCGATGAGGAGCAGATCGTCGAAGCACAGCTCACCAGGGCTGGCCACGCCGTCGCCGCACATCGCCGCGGGCTCACCGGTGCTGGTGTCGCTGGAGCTGCCGTCGCTGGAATCACCCGTGGGCGCGTCGGTGCTGCTGCCGTCGACGGGCGACGTCGTGGGGCCGTCGCTCGCGTCGGCGTCGTCGCTCGATCCCGGCGCGGTGCCGGGACCGGCGTCCGCGCTCGCGTCTGCACCGGTCGAGGCGCCGTCGGTCGAGCCCGTGTCGCCCTGCGGATCGGCGGCGTCGGGGTTGAAGCAGCCAGTCAGCGCAACGAGGAGCAGGCACGGGGGGCGACATCGCATGCGTGGCAGAGTCCGGTCCCGACCGCGCGTGACGGGCCCGCGGTCGGACGGCGCGCGGCGTCCGGTTTCGCGCGTGGTACGGTCCGCCGATGCGCGCCGTCCCACTGCCCCTGTTGCTGCTGCTCGCGTGCCGCCCGACCCCCGCGACCGTCTCCGCGCCGGGCCCCGGACCGGAACCCGAGCCCGCGACCCCGGCGACGATGTCGTGGACCGGCCTCGTCGACGAGGCGACGTTCAAGGCGATGCACGAGCGGCGGACCGACGCCGCCCCTGCCCTGCACGGGATCGAGATCGACCTGGCCGGCACCCGCGCGTACCTCTCGCTGCCCGAGGGCGCCAGCGCGCCGCTGCCCGCGGTCGTCGTCATCCACGAGTGGTGGGGCCTCGACGATCACATCCGCCACTGGACCGATCGACTCGCCGCCGACGGCTACGCCGCCCTCGCGGTCGATCTCTACGGCGGCAAGGCGGCGACCACCCCCGACGAGGCGATGGCGCTGATGAAATCCGTCGACGAGGCCAAGGCCAAGGCCGTGCTCGCCGCGGCCCACCGTTTCCTGCGCGAAGATCCGCGGATCGCCGCGCCGAAGCGCGGCGTGATCGGCTGGTGCTTCGGCGGCGGCTGGGCGCTGCAGGCCGCGATCGCCGAGTCCGACCTCGACGCGGCCGTGATCTACTACGGCCGCCTCACGACCGATCCCGCGGCGCTGTCGAAGATCCACGCGCCGGTGCTCGGCATCTTCGGGGATCGCGATCAGGGCATCCCGCCCGCAGCCGTCGAGGAGTTCGCGAAGGCCATGCGCGCCGCCGGCAAATCGATCGAGATCCACCGCTACGACGCCGAGCACGCCTTCGCGAACCCCTCGGGCGCGCGCTACGACACCGCCGCGGCGACCGACGCGTGGGAGCACGTGCGGGGGTTCTTCGCGGCGCGTCTGCGCGGGTGAGCTCGGGCCCCGATCGATTGCGCCGCGCAGTCGCGTGTGATGTAGTCCGCGGCGTCGTCGATGTCGCATGGATCGGATCCTCGGGCGGCGCCCCAGAGCGGTGGCGGTCGGACATCGGCGCAGGACGACAAGGAGACGCGCACGGCGAACGTGCCCGGCTCGGACGACGCCTGGGCCCGGGATGCATCCCATCGCGACGGTGACGGCGATCCGATCACGCCGGGGCAACGCATCGGCCGATACACCGTGCTCGGCCTCATCGGCGTGGGCGGCATGGGGCAGGTCTGCTCTGCGTATGACCCGAAGCTCGACCGCCGTCACCCCTCGCCTGGTTCCACCACCCCCACCCCGTCCGACACGACCCGAGCGCGCAAACTTCGACGTCGATCACGGAATCGCAGCCCCGAACCCATGGCGTCCACGTCGCGATCCGCGGCGACACAGCTCCGTCGTGAGCACCCCGACGATCACCTCCACCTCGTCATCCGCGAGGCCCGGCGGATACCGCGACGGTGCAACGCGCCCCGCGGCGGTGTCCTCGGGAAGGAGCTCCATCACGGTCTCGTCGACCGGCTCGAGCCACGCCTCGTCGATCGTCTCCACGCCGTCCTCGTCGAGCTCGTCGTCGTCGAGCGCGCCGACGTCGAGTTCCTCGACGTCCTGCTCGTCGAGATCGAACACCACCGCGGTGAGCGCCCAGGGGCGAGCGTCCGGGGCGACCGCACGCGTCCGCTGGGATCCCGATCTGGCCGGCACGGGTGGGTGTACGACCCACGATCGCGATCGGATCGACGCGACGATCGTCCGCGCGCCCGAGCGATTGCCCCGGTCCCGGCGATCCGCCATCATCCTCCGATGGGTCGTGGATGGGATGTGGAGGCGGTGCGGCGGGCGATCCTCGGGGCCCTTGGACTCGCTGCGTGTGGTCCGTCGGAGGTGACATCGCCGGGCGAACAGGCGACCGAGTCGACGGGGGACGAGACAGTCACGTCGGGCGGCGACGCGACGTCGAGTGACACCGTCACCGCAGGCACGGCGAGCGCGTCGACGTCGAGCTCCTCGACGGGCGACGACCCGGGCCGCGACGGCGCCTGGGCCTGCGGCGATCCGATCCCCCCGGAGTTCACCGGACCACCGTGCGAGGATCCCGTCGCCCCGGTGCAGAGCGACGGCACCCCGACGGGATTCGAGACCTGCGGGGACGGGCGCGTCCACCGGGTCGAGGCCCGCGAATGCGTGGTGTCACCGACGGCGACCGACGCCTGCCGCAACGACGCCGACTGCGGCGAGGGGCAGCTGTGCTACTGCGATGGCGACGACTCGCGGTGCGTGGACGCGCACTGCAGCACCGACGCGGACTGCGGCGGGTTGCCGTGCATGCGGGGCGAGGACCCGCGCGTCTGCACCGGGCCCGGCGAGGTCTACGACTACTTCGCGTGCGTCACACCGCACGACACCTGCGATCCCCAGGTGTACGGCACCTGCAACCTGGATCTCTGCGACGTCTGTGCGTGGACGCCCGAGGACTGCGCGTGGGCGTGTCGACCGCTCGACGCGACGTCGTGCATCACCTGCGGCCGGCCGTACCTCGTCGACGGGACCGCGCGGGTGGCTGACGCCGTGCGGCGCGGGGACTGGGTGGGCCCGATCGCGTCCGCCCACGATCGTCTCGACGCCGAGGACGACGCCCGCGTGGCATCGCACTGGCTGCGCGCCGCGCTGGCCGAGCACGCGTCGATCGCCGCATTCGCCCGCTACACCCTCGATCTCCTGGCGATCGGGGCTCCGGCCGCGCTCGTCGCCGATGCGGGCGCAGCGATGGCCGACGAGATCGAGCACGCGCGGGCATGCTTCGCGATCGCGGCGCGCCACGGCGCACCTGCCCATGGTCCCGGGCCACTCCCGAGCGACGGTGCCCTGGGCGATCGGACCGCGCTGCGGATCCTCGACGACGTGGTGCGCGAGGGCTGCATCGGCGAGACCCTCGCCGCGCTCGAGGCCGCGGCCGCGCTGCGCGACGCCACCGATCCCGCCGTTCGCACGGCCCTGGCGCGCATCGCCAGCGACGAGCTGCGCCACGCCGAGCTGGCGTGGCGGCACCTCCGCTGGGCGCTCGGCGAGGCCGACGATCGCGGGCGCGCTTCGATCGAGGCCCTCGTCACCGCCGCGATCGCCGACGCGATCGCCCAGACAGAGTTCACGTCGGCGACCGATGATCCCGCGGTGCCGAGCCACGGCGTGCTCGGGACCGAAGCCCGAGCGCACGTGCACCGCACCGGGCTCGCCGCGGTGATCGGGCCGTGCACGACCACGCTGTTCGCGGCGTGTGGATCGCCACACGCCGTCGCATCATGACCCCGCGCGCGGACCCTCGACGCGCGCCGAGCCGTCG
>LNFB01000189.1 GCA_001464385.1 Deltaproteobacteria bacterium Ga0077550
CCGAGCCCCTCGAGGCCCTCGGCGACCGCCTTGGTCGGGGCGGCGCCCGGCTCGACGTTGGCGAGGCCGAGCGTCGCGCACATCCCCTCGACGCGGACGCGCGCGCGCGCTTCGTCGAGCCACAGGCCGAGCTCGCGGGCGACGTACTTCACGCCCTCGGGGTCCTTCGCGACCAGCTTGGGCAGCGCTCCGCGGAGGTAGCTGCCGAGCGCGTCCCCGCGCAGCGCGAGCAGCTGCGCGGGCTCGACCGCCGCGAAGTCCGCGGGATCGAGCGGCTCGATCACCTCGTCGGTCCCGAGCGCCCGCGCGCGCAGACGCGTCGCCTCTGCGAGCATCGCCGCCTCGGACGCGCGGGGATCCACGAGCGCCGCGAGCTCCTGCGCCGTGACGTCGCGCCCGAGGACGACGGCGAGCCGGCGCCGAACGGACTCGTGTTGCTCGGCCCGCAGCGGCGCCTCGCTGCTGTTGCCGACGCCGAGCGGCCCCGCCGGCAGGGCGGCGACGATCCCCCGCACCTCCGCCGTCGCGCGCACGAGCGAGTCGGAGTCGAGCGGCGCGAGCTTGACGTGGACGATCGCGCCGCCCAGATCGGTCGTCAGCAGCTGCGCCATCGCTGGATGATCGGCGAGGTTCGTCAGCACGCGCGACGCTTGGCCAGGGGTCTCGGGGATGCCGAAGCGGCCGCCGAAACCCTCGGTCAGCGATTCCACCGGCTCGACGAGGGAGCGCACGTCGACCACGCCCTCGACGGCGCGCAGCTGGATCGCGAGCTCGCGGATCGTCCGCAGCGCGACCGGCTCGCGGAGGTCGCCGTTGATCGCGATCTGGATGTACTGCGAGCCGCCGAAGTTGTCGTTGAAGAACGCGTCGGTCCGGGCGGGCTCGCTGTCGGGGTCGAACACGTTGCGCGTGTCCGCATCGGCGCGCAGGCGTGCGCCGAAGAACAGCCCGACGACGGCGAGCACCGCGAGGCTCCACGGCGGAGGGATGAGGCGCAGCGGCAGCACGAGCGACGGCCGCTGCGCGAGGACGCTGCGCGGGAGCAACGACAGCATCCCCGGGACCACCAACAGCGCGATGGCGAGCAGCCCGAGCACGCCCACGCCCGCGACGATCCCGAAGCGCTGCATCGGCGCCTGCGGCATCACGACGAGCGCGAAGAAGGACACCGCCGTCGTCGCCGCGGACAACACGACGGCCACCCACAGCTCGCGCAGCGCCGCGCTGGCCCGCTCGGGGGAGGTGCCGCCGTGGCGCTGGTAGCCCGAGATGAGATGCATGCCGAACGCGCCGCCCAGCGCGACCATCATCACCGGCGTCGTGCTCGACACGATGGTGAACGGCTCGCCGAAGACGCCGTGGGCGCCCACGACGAGCCCGACGCCGAGCCCCGCGACCAGGAGGTTCATGAGCGCGGCGGCGAGGCTGCGCAGCAGCAGCGCCGAGGTCACGGTGAGGACGGCGATCACGATCGGGGACAGCCGCTCGATGTCGGCGCGGGAGGACTCGGCCGCGGCGCTCTCGATGAACGGCGAGCCGCCGAAGTAGGCCTCGCCGTCCCAGTGCTCGCCGACGACGCGGCGAATGTCGGCCAGCCGGGCCGGCCGCTCGTCGTGGCCGGGCAGCATGTAGACCAGCAGCGTCGCGGCGGTGCCGTCGGCCGACACGAGGTTGCCGACGGCGTCGCGGTTGCCCAGCACGCGCGATCGAATGACCGCGGCGTCGGCCATCCCCTTGGGTACGAGCGGATCGACCGCGAGCGTGTCGCCCTCGACCTCGAGATCGGGAAGATCGGGGAAGTCGAGCACGAGCCGCGTCCCGGGCAGCTCGCCGAGCGCACGACCGAGGGTGCGGATGCGTTCGGCACGCTCGGCGGTCAGCAGGTCGGCGCCGTCGGGGGCCCGCACGCCGACGAGCGCCACCTCGAGCATGCCGAAGCGATCGGCGACGTCGCGGAACGCCACCACGTCGGGGTGATCGGGCGGCAGGAACGCGATGACGTCGTCGTCGTGCTGCAACCGGCCGACGCCGGGCAACAGCCACGCGCACAGGGCGAAGAACACCAGCAGGATCGGGACCCGGGCCCGGACGATGGGGTGCAGGCCAGGGGCGTGGGTCGGCTGGTCCATGCAGGGCCTGCGACTAGCCCCAGACCGGGACCACCCACGACTTGCGCTTCGCGACGCGGCCGTGGACGACGTCGTCGAAGTACTGCTGGAACTTGCGCGTCACCGGGCCGATCCCGCCGTCGCCGACGGTGCGGCGATCGACCGACTTCACGGGCGTGATCTGGGCACCCGTCCCGCACAGGAACAGCTCGTCGGTGACGTAGAGTTCGGTGCGCCCGATCTCGCGCTCGACGAAGGGCACGCCGAGGTCCCCCGCCATCTCGATCAGGCTGCGACGGGTGATGCCGTCGAGGTTGTCCTGGGTCGACGGCGGGCTGATGAGCGTCCCGCGACGGACCATGAACACGTGCTCGGCGCTGCCCTCGGACACCTTGCCCGCCTCGGTGAGGAGGATGGCCTCGTCGAAGCCGCCGTCGAAGGCCTCGCGCCGCGCCAGCGCGCTGTTGAGGTACGCGCCCGTCGGCTTGGTCCGCGCTGGGATCGCGTTGTCCGCGACACGCCGCCACGAACTGATGCAGACGTCGATGGCGTCCTTGTCGATGTAGCGCTTGAGTGGCAGGCAGAAGATCGTGAAGCTCGTCGTCGCCTCGTCGAGGATCGGCGCCATCGCGGTCGAGTTGTGCAGCAGCAGCGGGCGCATGTAGACGTCGAAGTGGACGTCGTTGCGGCGCAGCAGCTCGAGGTGCAGCTCGGCGAGCTCGGCCGGGGTCCCCGGCGGGCGCAGGTACAGGACCTTCGCCGACTCGCACAGCCGCTGGATGTGCTCGTCGAGGCGGAACACCAGCACCTGCTTGCCGTCGTCGGCCACGTACCCCCGGATGCCGCCGAAGCAGCCGAGGCCGTAGTTGAGCGCCCGGGAACGGACGCTGACGGTCGCCTCGGCGTCGTCGACAAACTTGCCGTCGAAGTACGTGATCATTCCGGCCGGGAGCATGCCAGAAGCCCGCGCGGGGCGGCCAGGACAATTCAGCCGCGGCACGGCCGCCTCTCGGCCCGCGATGCCCGCGTCGGGAGGGCGCACCGAGCCGGAGGGGTGCGAGCGGAGCGCCTCGATCTCGGCCCGATGCGGTACCGGGCCCCAAGTTTCTCGCGCGGCCGGCCGACGGTAGCACTCGAACCCGTGTCGCAGTCCGCCCCAAGCCATTCCGACCGCAGCTCCGCGGTGGTGCTCGTCGTCGACGACGACGAGAGCGTGCGCCGGGCGCTGGCGCTGATGCTCCAACACGCGGGCCACGAGGTGTTGACGGCGCCCGACGGCGAGAGCGCCCTGGAGCTCGCCCGCGAGCGCCTGGTCGATCTCGCCCTGGTCGATCGCCGCATGGAAGGGCTCGACGGCATCACGGTCCTCGCGCGCCTCCGGGAGATGCAGCCCATGTGCACCCGGGTGCTGCTGTCGGGGTCGCTCGACCTCGATACCGCGCTCGAGGCGGTGAACCTCGGCTGCGCCACCCACGTGCTCGAGAAGCCGATCGGCCTGTCCGACCTCACCGCCGTGGTCGAGGACACCATGCGTTCGCGCGTGCGGATGATCGAGGCGTACCACGACCTCGAGCGGATCCACCGCTCGGCCGGCCGCATGCGCCTCATGACGCTGCTCGGCAGCGACGATCTCAAGCTCGCGATCCAGCCGATCGTCGACTCGCGCGACGGCACCATCTCGGCCTACGAGTGCCTGCTGCGCAGCGCCGATCCGGTGCTGTCCGGGCCGCTGTCCGTGCTGCACGCGGCCGAGGAGCACGGGCTCGTGGGTCGCCTCGCCGAGGCCGTCGCGCTGCGGGCGTCGACGATCCTGAACGCGCTGCCAGGCCACCTGCGCCTGTTCGTCAACCTCCACCCCGCCGAGCTCGGCGATCCGGAGGGGCTCGACGAGCGCCTGCGGATGCTGCAGCGGCACGCGTCGCGCGTGACGTTCGAGATCACCGAGCGCAGCTCACTGGCGGATGCCCGTGGGTGGGAACGATCGGTCGAGACCATCCTGCGCCGGGGCTTCACCGTCGCGGTCGACGATCTCGGCTCGGGCTACAGCTCGCTGTCGGTGCTCGCCGAGTTGCAGCCGCGCTACATCAAGATCGACATGAGCATCGTGCGGGACATCGACCGGGTCCCGCGCAAGCATCGTCTCTTCGACCTGCTGTGCCGCTTCGCCGACGCCACCGACACCCTCGTGGTCGCGGAGGGCATCGAGACCCAGGCCGAGGCCGACGTGGTGCGCAGCTGCGGCGCTCACTTCATGCAGGGCTATCTCTTCGCGCGGCCCGAGCTCGCCGACGTCGTGCTCGGCCGCCAGAACGGCGAGCGGGCGGCGTAGCCCCGCGGGCTGTCGCTGCCGCGGCGGGGCGCGTATGCTCCGCGGCGCATGCCCGTAGGGCTCGGCCTCAGCATCGTCGCCCTGACGATCGCGTCGATCCGCCGGTGGCGGGCCCGCGCGCCGCTCGATCTCGAGGCGGCCGTGCTCCTCGCCGCGCTGCTCATGGGCGGCATCGGCGGGGCCGCGGTGCTCCTCGGGATCATGGGCGTGCTGACGCCCGGCGCCCTGGCGGCGGTGCTCGTGGCGGTGGCGCTGCTGCTCCGGCCGTGGGCATCGACGGCGGCGATCGCCGCGCCGATCGACCGGCGTCGACTCCTCTTCACCATGGCGCTGCTGCTCGGCGCCGCGGCGCTGCGCTGGCCGGCGGTCGATCACGCGCTCGCGGGCCGCGATCAGGGCACGTACGCGCTGCGGGCCGCCTCGACCGCGCGCACGGGCACCTTCGACGTCGTCGATCCGATCGTGCGCGACGCGGCCTCCGACGGCGGCAGCCCCGGCGCCGCCGACATCGCCGGGCTGTACCCGCGCCGCGGCGAGGCCTGGCGCGAGGACGTGTACGAGGCCGGCTATCGCCCAGGCTGGTACCTCGCCGATCGCGAGGCGGGCCGCGTGGTGCCGCAATTCCTCCACCTCTTCCCTGCGCTGTGCACGGTCGCGCTGTGGCTCGGCGGTGACGACGGGCCCGGCGTCCTCGTCCTCCTGCAGGGCCTCGTGTGCATCGCGGCGCTGCTCGCCCTCGCGCGGCGGCTGCTGCCGGATCCGCGCTGGGCCCCCGTCGCCGCGGCCGCGCTCGCGATCTCGCCGCTGGCGATCTGGGTGCACCGCAACACGCTCACCGAGACGCTGACGGGGATGCTCACCCTCGCCGCGGCGCTGGCCTTCGCGCGCGGGCGCGAGCACGCCGAGGATCTCGTCGTCGGCGCCGCGCTGCTCGCCGGCACCGCGTGGGTCCGCGGCAACGCGTGGATCACCGCGCCTGTCGTGCTCGCGACGCTGTGGCTCGTGCCGGCCGGGCCCAGCCGCCACCGCGCGACCGCGGTGTTCGTCGCGGTGCTCGCCAGCGGGATCGCGGTGCACGCCCTCACCGTGTTCCCGTACCTGCACGACGAGCTCGCGCGGCAGTTCGCCCGGTGGAGCGAGCCGTCGGGCCTCGCGCTCGTCGGTGCGTTCGGCGTCGGCCTGCTGGCGTGGTGGAGCCTCGACGAGATCGCCTTCGGGCCACGATCCTCGCGGGGCCCGGCGATCGCGGCACGACTGCGCCCGGCGCTGCCGTGGGCGCTCGCGCTGGGGCTCGGCGCCGCGATCGCGACGTGGGCCGTGCGCGCGGAAACCCACGCGTCGCCGCCGTGGTCGCGACTCGACGCGATGCTCCCCGGGATCGGCCCGGTGCTCCTCGCCGCCGCGGCGCTGGGCCTGCTCCTCGCGCTGCCCGCGTGGGCGAGGCGCGTGCAGTCGGGCGCCGACGTGTGGCTGGTCGCGATCGCGGGCCTGGTGGTGACGACCGCCTGGGCCTACGCGAACCGCAACCTGCCCAAGTTCGGGCTCTACTACTACGGTCGCTACCTCGTGCCCGAGCTGCTGCCGGCGGCGTGCCTGGCGGGGACGTTCGCGGCCTCCTGGGTGCACGCCGCGATCGCCCGACGCCGCGCGGCGCTGTCCCCGATCGGCGCGACGCTGCTCGCCGCCCTGCTGCTCGGTCCGCTCGCGTGGCCGCTCGTCGCGACGCCGCAGACGCGCCTGCGCGAGTACGACGGCGCGCGGCGGATCGTCGACGCGCTCGCCGAGCGCGTGCCCGAGGACGCGATCGTCGTCGCCGGCGGCGAGGGCTGGCACCACGGGCACACGTTCAACCAGGTCGCCGGCGCGCTCGCGATGCGATACGGCCGCAGCATCGTGCCGTACACCAGCCGGGAGGCCGCGTACGCGACGCTGCACGACCTGCTCCTCGATGGGCCCGCGGCGCGGGGCACCGCGCCGCCGCGGGTGTTCCTGCTGGTGAACGAGGCCACGCACGTGCTCGCGGCCAGCGTCCGCGGGGCGCCGGTCGCCGCGCTCGACGACGGCCTGCCGCCGCCGTTCCGCGCCGCCTCGGTGACGGTGCTCGAGCTCGTGACGGATCGGCTCACGCCGACCAACGACGCGCTGCCCGGCGCAGTGACCCGCGACGCGCTGCGCATGGGCCTCGTCGAGGTCGTGGTCGATCCCGCGGTCGACGTGCCGCGGATCGGGTTCGGCGAGGGCGTGATGGATCCGGCGCCGCGGGGGATCGTGCTCACCGGAGATCGATCGGGTTGCCTCGATCCCGGGCAGCCCCTCGCCCTCGACGTCTCGCCCGAGCTCGCCGCGCGGACCGCCGCGATCGTCGTCGTCGCCGCGCCCGAGCACGCCGCGCTCGCCGAGGGGTGGTCGGTGTCGATCGACGGCGAGGCGCGGGCCAACCGCGCGCCGGGGATCGCGGCCCGCAGCCGCGCGACGCTGGGGCCCTTCGCCACGTCCACGCCGGTGCGACGCATCGAGGTGCGCGGCAGCCCGCGGGACTCGCCGGACGCCCGCTGTCCCCATGGCGAGCTCCGCGAGGTCCGGCTGCTCGGGCCAGAGCGCAGCGCGCTCGACGACGCGACGCTCGAGTCGATCGTCCTCGCGCCGCCCCGCGACCTCGGTCATCCGATCGCGCCCGTGCGCTGGGTGAGCGGCCGCGGCCTGTCGCGCCTGCGACCCCAGGCCCCGCGCGACGGGGCGGGCGACGCGACCGCCGCCCGGGCCAACGCGCTCGTGCTCGTCCCCGGCACCCCGCTGGCGTTCGCCCCCGAGCCGCAGACCGCGGCGAGCTTCGACGTGGTGGTGAACCTGACCGCGTCCGCGCTCTCGGCCGACGCCCGCGTCGCCGTCTTCGCCGACGACGTCCTGGTCGGTCGCGTCGACCCGCCCGATCGACGGGACCGCAGCTGGCAGTCGCCGCCGCTATCGTTCTCTGCGAGCGGCCCGGTGACGCGGTGGAGACTCGAGCTCGAGGGCGACGACGGCGACACCGCGTGGGTCCGCGACGTCGGACTGTTCTCACGCACGCCGTGAACGCCCGCGCCGTGCGGCCCGGCACGCGAGGGATGCAGCGTCGGCCTGCGCGGCCCCTCGCCCCTCGGGTGATACACTGCCGCGCACGTGACCGCCGTTCGACGATTGGCCCTCGTGACGGGTGCGAGTCGCGGCATCGGTGCCGCGATCGTCACCGCCCTCGCCCCCACGTGCGACTTCCTCCTCGCGGCGCGATCCGTCGAGGCGCTCGAGGGGGTCGCGGCTGCGGCGACGGCCGCCGGCGCGCGGATCCACGGCAGCTTCGGCGTCGCCCTCGAGGACCCCGCGGCGCTCGCCGCCTTCGCGGCCGAGGTCGCGGGCGCAAGCGTCGACATCCTGGTGTGCAACGCCGGCGTCGCGCCCTCGGCGTCCCTGGCCAAGACCGACGACGACACCTGGCGGCGCGTGATGGCGATCAACCTCGACGCGCCGTTCGTGCTCTCGCGCGCGATCGTGCCGGCGATGGCCAAGCGCGGCTGGGGTCGCGTGGTGCACATCGCGTCGACCGCCGCGATCAAGGGCTACCGCTACACGGCGGCGTACTCGGCGAGCAAGGGCGGCCTGGTCGCGCTGATGCGGGCCACCGCGGCCGAGGTCGCGGGCACCGGCGTCACCGCCAACGCGGTGTGCCCCGGCTTCGTCGACACCGACATCGTCGCCGACGCGGTGGCGAAGATCAGCAAGCTCACCGGCCGCGATCCATCCGCGGCCCGCTCCGACCTCGCCGGGTTCTCGCCGCAGGGCCGCCTCGTCGGCGCCGACGAGGTCGCGGCGATGGTCGCCTACCTGGTGTCCGAGGCCGCCGGTGCGGTGAACGGACAGGCGCTCGCCCTCGACGGCGGAGAGACCACGCTATGAACCACACGCGTCCGATCCACCCCCTCGGCTGGGCCGCGCCCCGCGGCTACAGCAACGGCATGATGGGCACCGGGAGCCTGCTGGCGATCGCCGGGCAGATCGCCTGGGATGCGCAGTGCAACATCGTCTCCGACGATCTCGCCGCGCAGTTCCGGCAGTGCTTGAGCAACGTGCTCGACGTCGTGCGCGCCGCGGGCGGCACTCCCTCGGACGTCGTGTCGCTGACGATCTACGTGGTCGACAAGCACCGCTACATCGCCGCGACCAAGGAGATCGGCGCGGCGTGGCGCGAGCTTTTCGGCCGGCACTACCCGGCGATGGCGCTGGTGCAGGTCACCGCGCTGCTCGAGGACCGCGCGCAGGTCGAGATCAGCGGCCTGGCCCTGGTCGACCCGTCGTCGGCGTCGTGACCCCACCGCCCCCGTCGTGAACCCGCCGCCCCCGTCGTGAACCCGTCCGTGAGGACCTCCATGACCGCACCCGATCTCGAACCCCTGCCCTTCCCGACCCCGCGCTCGTTCCACTACGAGGAGGTCGATCGCGTCGGCATCATCACGCTCGATCGACCGGATCGCTTCAACGCGCTGACGTTCGCGGTGTACCGCGAGCTCACGGATTTCTTCGCAGTCGTCGATCGCCGGGCGCTGTCCGAGGGCGGCGCGCGGGCGCTCGTGATCCGCGGGCGCGGCAAGGCGTTCTGCAGCGGCGGCGACGTCGAGGACATCATCGGCCACCTGTTCGCGCGCGACACCGAGGGTCTGCTGACCTTCACGCGGATGACCGGCGAGCTCATCCACAACATGCGTCGCTGCAAGCTGCCGATCGTCGCGAGCGTCAAGCGGGTCGCGGCCGGGGCGGGCGCCGTGATGGCGCTGGCGTCGGACTTGCGGGTGATGGGACGCAAGGCGTTCTTCGCGTTCCTGTTCCCGCAGGTGGGCCTGTCGGGCGCCGACATGGGCGCGAGCTGGCTGTTGCCGCGGCT
>LNFB01000190.1 GCA_001464385.1 Deltaproteobacteria bacterium Ga0077550
TTGGTGGTGGGGGTGGGCGGGAGCGGTGGAGGGTTGCGGGAGCCGTTTGGTCCGGCGCGGGCCGTCGTTCCGGTGGTGGCGCAGCTGGGGGTGGTGCGGGACACTGGGTTGCGGGAGCCGTTCGCGCGGCGCTGAGGTAGGCTCGATCGGTGCGCAGAGCTTCGATGGTCTCGCTGTTGGTGAGTGGGTGCTTCGGACAGGCGCCGACGATCGAGGGCGGGTCGGGCGGCGTCGACTCGAGCAGCGGTGACACCTCGGGCGCCAGCTCGGACACGAGTTCCGGCGGCGAAACGGGGGCCGGCGCGGGGTTCTGTGCGGTGCACGC
>LNFB01000191.1 GCA_001464385.1 Deltaproteobacteria bacterium Ga0077550
ATGCTCGGCATCATCGAGGATGGCTTCGCGTCGTCGCGCGCCTTGGCGGCGATTCTCATGGGCATGCTCGATGGCGTCGCGGTGCTGCGCGTCGATCACATGGCGGACGGGGTGCGGCACGCGTTCGCGTTGCGGCTCGAGCCCGATTGCGTGCCGCCCGATGCGGGGGTCGTGCTCGCCAGCTTCGGGACGTTCGTCACGCCGGAGGTCGAGGCCGCGCGGGTCGAGCTGGTGCTGTTGCCCGACCAGCGGCTGGGGCTGCGCAAGGGGCCGGGGATGGCGGACATGACACCGGGGCCGGTGGTCGCCGAGATCGCGAGCCCGCCCGCCGGCGAATGGACGACGATCGTGTGGGAGGTCGAGCTCGACAGCGCGACGATCTCGATGTCGATTGGGGATGGGACGCAGAGCGATTCGGGGATGGCCGTCGCCCTGGGCACGCTCGGCGACGGACGACGCTCGGGCATCGGCTTGGCGTCGCCGGCAGCGACGACCTGCACGGCGAGCTTCGACGACGTGCTGTTCGAGGCGAAGTAGTTTCCCCGGCGCGGGCCGCGTGGTAGGCCATTCGTCGATGGCGCGAGTGAACCGAACCCCGACGACGAGAGCTCCGTCCGTGCGCGTCGTGGCGTGCATCCTGGCCATGGCGAGCGTCTCGGCGTGTCGCAAGGATGACCCGACGCCGAGCTCGACCGCGGCGGATCCGGGCGACCCGAAGGCGCCCGACGCGGTGCCCGATCCCGTGGTCGTCGCGCCGCGCTTCGATCGCATCGTGCCGCGCGACATGCCGGCGCTCGCGGTGCGCGACGGGCTCGTCGAGGGCGCGATGATCCACGCGGGCGTGCGGCTGTCCGCGGCGGTGCCGTGGCTGCGGAGCATCCCCCTGCCCAGCGATGTCGCCCGCGACCTCGCGCAGTTCTCCGAGGCGTCGGGGATCGACTGGCGCGCGGAGGATCTCGAGCGCCGCTTCGCGCTCACCGACGGCGCCGTGGTGACGATGAGCCTGCTGCGCCCGCTCGACGACGGGCTCGCCGAGCTGCGGGACGAGCTGGCGCGCGGCGGATCGGCCCTCGATGGCATGGCCGCGGCGATGCGCGAGGACTCGACCGGTCCCAAGCCATTCGACGCCGCGGTGCCCGCGATCATGCCCGGCGATCCGCTGGCGCCGTCCGAGCCCGTGCCCCCGCCCGTCGCCGCCGCGGATCTCGAGCGCGGCCGCGCGCTGCTCGAGCGCGCCAGCGGCCTCGGCCTGCACTCGCGCTTCGCGGTGCCCGTCACCGACCCGCGCCCGATCGTCGATCACCTGCGCGCGCGCGTGCCGGGCTCGTCGACCACGCGCTGGCTGGACGTCTGCTCCGCGGCCGGCGGCGCGCTGTGCTTCGGCGACGACGACGTGGTCGCCGTGGTCCGCGGCACCGAGCGCGCGGTCACCCTCGACGTGCTCCTGTTCGTGACCGACGGCGACGCGGTCACGCCGACGCGGAAGAAGGCGGTGCTCGACGCGGTCGGCACGGCGACCGCGAGCACCGATCACGACCTGCGCGGCGACGCGGCCGCGGAGATCGACGCGGCGATGATCGTCCGCTTCGCCGGGCTCGACGCCGTGCGCCGCTCGATCTCCGCGGTGGCGTACGACACCGAGCGCGCCGACAGCATCCGCCGCCTCGTCGACGGCGCCGCCGCGCTGCAGGAGCTCACCCGCGCGCCGCAGCTGTTCCGCGGGGCTCGCCTCGCGGCGGCGGTCGACGGCGAGGATCTGCACATGGAGCTGCGGTGGTTGCTGGTGTCCGGCCAGGCCGACGCGGTGGCCACCGCGTTCGCGGGCCCCAGCCCAGGAATCGCTGCGCCCGTCCCCACCCTCGCGGCGCTGTGCGACGGCAGCCTGTTCTGCTTCCGCACCGCCGGGCTCCCGCGGCCCTCGACGCTGGCCGAGCGCCTCGGCGTCGGGCCGTGGAGCCGCGGGCCGGACGCGGCCGAGCGCGAGACGGGTCGCTCCGAGGACGCCTTCTACCTCCACGTGCTCGCGGCGAGCTGGCCGAACTTCCTCGGTTCGATCGCGCGGCTGCCGAGCGTCGAGCTCGGGTCGGGGCCCGAGGCCGCGATCGCCCGCAACGTCG
The DNA here is from genome assembly GCA_001464385.1 of Deltaproteobacteria bacterium Ga0077550. Classification (GTDB taxonomy): domain Bacteria; phylum Myxococcota_A; class Polyangia; order Nannocystales; family Nannocystaceae; genus Xiheibacterium; species Xiheibacterium aquaticum. The sequence goes on from LNFB01000191.1 coordinate 2,118, forward strand.
TCGACATGATCGGCCGCGTCGAGGGCACCGGCGGCAGCCTCCGCAGCGCGAGCATGTCGGGGTACCGCATGAGCGGCGACTACGTCGTGTACGCGCGCACCACCGCCGCGGACACCGGCGTGCCCAAGGCGATGCTCTCGCTCGCGGGCCAGAGCATGGGCGACGTCACGCTGCCGGGTGGCGCCGGGGTGGCGAGCGCCTTCACGATCCCCGAGGACGAGCTGCCGGCGACGTTGATGGCCCGCACGGATCCGCCGGCGGCCGGGTCCACCGCGGCGACGAGCGGCTGGCTCGCGCTGGTCGACGGTCCCGATCGCATGGCGTGGCTGCTCGGGCTGCCGAGCGAGGCGCACGCGGGGCCGGGGGTGTACGTCGAGATCCCGGATCTCGGCCGGTTGGTCGCGGTCGTGCCGGATCTGGCGCGCGAGCTCGCGGCGATGATGGGCTTCCTCGAGCGACGGTCGCTGCGGCTGGGCGCGGAGATCGACGATGGTGAGGTGCTGGTGCGGGGGGCGTTGCTGCGGGGGAAGTGAGGCGCCCTCACCCCGCGAACGTCAGCTTCCGCGCCGCGGCCTTGCACCGCGCGCACGCATCCGCCCACGCCCGCCGGTTGTCGAACCCATACCGCTTCCCGTCGTGCACGATCGTCCAGCGGTACTCCGACAGCGCACAGAACAGGATCTCGTACACGTTCTTGATGTGGTCGTCGTGGACGTAGAAGCCGCCCTCGACCGATCGATCGGGGTCGATGGTCACCGCGCCGCGCTCGGCCATGGTGCGGTTGACCATCCAGCGGCCGTCGATCTTCGCCTTGCTGGCGACGTCCGGCAGCTCGCTCCACAGGAAGTCCGGCCACTGCTCGCCGCGCTTGCCGGGCACGGGGCAGTAGGCGACCGGCTCGCCCTCGGCGTCGCGGCGGACCATGTAGCGCAGCACGGCCGCGCCGAAGCGAGCGGTGAGATCGATGCGCCACAGCTGCACGCGCGCGGCCTGGTTGTCCCGCTCGAGCGCGACCTGCAGCCGCGTGACCATGCCGTTCCACACCGGGGCCTCGGCGTCGGTGTCGGCGCAGATCGGTCGCCCGGCTCGGAGCGCCGCGTCGAGCAGCGCCTGGTACATCGCGGGGTCGTCGCGCCGCGCCTCGCGGGCCAGCCCGCACGTGCGTCGCCGCGACAGCGCGGTGCGGCGGACGTCGGCCGACACGCGCACCGTCCAACGACGGCCGTCCCGCTCGGCCCACTCGTCGCGCCGCACGAGCGCGGGGCCCTTCGGGTCGTAGAAGATGCGGGTGATGCGGCGCTCGGCCGCGTCGACGACCGTCGAGCCCAGGGGGAACCAACCGTCGGTGGGCCCGCGCGCGCCGGGCCGCAGGTCGAGGGCGATCCGTCGGGTGCGCACGGTGAGGTTGCCGCGGCCGTCGAGCTCGGCGAACTCGGCGTCGGCCTCGAGCACCCCGCCGGTGACGTCGATCTGCACGCGGTCGTCGTCGATCGTCCGCACGTGCCTCGGGTTGGCGACGAAGTCGACGGCGCGGACGTCGGGCAGCCACCGCGAGAACACCGCCTCGAGGTCGGCCTTCTCGCCGTCGGCGAAGGTCAACTTGCGCACGCGCAGCGCCGTGGGGCCGCCCTCGTCGGGCCAGCGGACCGACCGCCTGCCCTTCGCCGGCGCGAAGACCAGCACGTCGGGCCGCGCGTCGTTGCGCGCGCCTCCGAACGAGCTCTCGCCCGCGTCGCCCTCGTCGGTGCCGTCGATGGACTCGTACTCCGAGCCGAGCTCGATGACGCTGGCGGCCAGCTCCAACAACAGCGTCCGGTCGAAGACCTGCGTGCGACCGGTGTCGCTGCGGAACTCGCTGACGCGCGGCCCGTCGTCGAGCACCAGGCCGATGCACTCCATCACCGCCTTCACGTCGCAGTGTCCGGCCCACGCGACCCAGTCGAGGGTGCCGCCTGCTACCACGCCGTCGTCGTTCCAGTCGAGCGGGATGCCGGACCGCAGGCGCTTGTCGCCGGGCGCCCGCAGGAAGGTGAGATCCTCGAGGTCGAGCGCGGCGCTGCGCACGATTCCGTCGTCGACCCGCACGGCGCGACCATCCGCGAGGCGCAGGTCGCCGTCCCCGTCGCGGTGGATCCACGCGCCGGCCTCGGGGTGCGTCGCGGCGGGATCGATGCGCAGCAGCTCGTACTGCGGATCGGCCACGTCCGACTCCGAATCCACCGACACGATCTGTCGCGTCTCGCGATCGATGAGCAGCCCGCCGACGGTGGTCTCGATGTCGCGCTCGTCGATGATCGACGCGAACGCGTACTTCGAGCGCATGATCGCGTCGAGATGGGCCTGGGCCTGCTCGCGCTGGCGACGGACCGATTCCTGCGACGCGGCCGACAGGCACGCCATCGCCCGCGTGCCGTCGACCGGCAGCGCCGCGAGGATCGCCTCGAGGTAGTGCACGAACGGCGCGTCCTTGCCGTAGCTGTGGTAGGTGCCCGAGTCGACGTCGTCGAACGCGGTCGCGCCGAGGAAGCTCGCGTCCTCGAGCTCGCGGAGGACGCGGAGCCCCGCGACGCGACCCGCGAACCGACCGCGCGCGACCCAGCGGGCGAAGGCCTTGCGCACGGCGGCGAAGTACGCCGCGTGTCGCTGGCCGCGGATGCTGTTGCGCCAGAAGTGCTCGCCGCCCGCCGGCGCCTGGCCGCGGGGCAGATCCGCGGCAGCGAGCACCCGGGCGTTCGCCTCGCGGTGCGCCGACACGGCCGCGCGCAGCGACGCGGGATCGGTGGGCGTCGGCTCGGGATCGAAGCGGAACACCGGCGGCGCGGGGTCCTTCGCGGCGGGCATCCGCGCGACCAGCCGCGGGTGGGCGCGATCGCCCTCACCGACGAACAGCACCAGCTCGGTGCGGCCGCCGACCCGCAACGGCCGCGTGCGGACCTCCTTGATCCGCGTCGCCTCCGTCGACGCCAGCGCGCGGACGAACGCGCGGTAGGCCGCGTCGTCGCGGACCTTCATCGCCGCCGCCGCCGCGTGACCGCGCCGAGGGCCAGGAGCGCCAGCCACCCCGAGCCGCGGGCGTCGGTGCGGCAGCCGCAGCCGCCCGCGTCGTCGTCGTCGGCAGGGCTCGTCCCCGACGACGACGCGTCGGTGTCGGGCGCCGTCGTGCCGCCGCTGGCCGACGCGGTGGCCGACGCGCTCGCCCCCGAGGCGCTGGCGTCCGAGGCGGTCGCGTCGGTCGGATCGGGCACCTCACCCGACGACGAGCCGCCGCCGTCGGTGGATTCCGCCCCGCCCGTGTCGTCGACGCCCCCGGAGGTGCTCGCCCCCGCGGGCCCGATCACGATGTCGGCGCATTGATAGTACAGCGAGCCCTCGGAGAAGCTCGCGCTGTACATCACCTGCATCAGCTGCAGCGTGCACGGGTTGCAATCCATGTCCGGCAGCGTGAGCTCGGCCTCGTGGAACTCGACGCCGGGCTCGTCCACGATCTCGTCGAGCAGCACGGTCGGCGAGTTGTAGAAGTCCTCGAAGCCCGTCGGGTTGACGAACGCCTCGTCGCCGGCGGCGCTGAGCGAGATCCGGAAGTGCGAGTCGTGATCGATGAACTCGTCCCACGTGACGGTGATCGTGTCGCCGGCGACGAGCATCGTCGGAGGGTTGACCCCAGCAGGGTTGCCCGGTGCGCCGCAGGGGTAGTCCTTCTGCATGTCCTGGCCGTAGCGCGCCGCAGGGGACGTCAGGCTGATGTGCGCCGCGGCGGCCCCCGAGGACGACGCGACCGCGAGACCGACGACGAGCGCAGGCAGGGTTCGATGCATCACATCGACGAGCCTATCGCATCTGCGCGGCGGGAGGATCAGCGATGCGCGGCCAGCCACGCGTCGATCTCCTCGGCCTGGCGCGCGGCCGCCCCCGAGGCCGTCGGGCGCGACCGGGCCGACAGCGCCAGCCGACGCGCCTGCACCGGATCATCGAGCAGGCGCGCGAGCGAGAACTCGACCTCCGCGAGGACACCGTCGCCGACGTCCGCCCCCGCGACGAGCTGCAGCAGCGACTCGTACGCGGCGACCGCCTCGCGCGGGCGTCCGAGCGCAGTCAACAGGCTGGCCCGCATCACGTACGCGTCGATCGTCGCGGTGTGGGTCGGACCGAGACGATCACGCAGCTGCGGGACGAGGGCCTCGATCACCGCGAGCGCGCCCGCAGCGTCGCCCTCGGCGCGCAGCACCGCGGCCTCGGTCGTCCGCCCGAGCAGCGCCTCGGGGTGATCGTCCTCGACCAGCTGGCGGCGGATCGTCAGCGCGCGATCGAGGTGCGTGCGGGCCTCCGCGACGCGATGCACGGCCAGCAGCGCGTGCACGAGGTTGGTCTCGCTCTGCGCGACCGGCAGCGACGCGTCGCCGTGGATCCGCTCCCGCAGCGCGATCACCCGCTCGTGCAGGGCGATCGCCCGCTCGTTCTGACCGTCCTGGCGATACGCGCTCGCCAGGTTGTTGAGCGTGTTGGCGACCTCGCGGTGCTCGGGCCCGAGCAGTCGCGCCTGAGCCTCCGCGATCCCCTCCATGCGCTCGAGTCCGACGGCGAACGCCCCCCTGCGCATCTCGACGACCGCGAGGTTGGTCGCGAGCGCCAACGTGTCGGGGTGTTCGGGCCCGAGCATCACGTCGTAGGTCGCGAGCGCCTCGACGAGGTACGCCTCGGCCTTGGCGTAGCGACCGCGGCTCGCCAGGATCGCGCCGAAGTTGCCGAGCAATCGCGCCAGCCGCAGGTGCTCGGGGGCGAGCCCGCGCTGCAGCGACACCGCCCGATCGGCGAGTTGCTCCCCGACGTCGAAGTCGCCCGCGAGCACGTAGAGGATCGCCTCGACGTTGAGCAGCGTGATCTCGGCGACCGGATCCGCCATCGTGTCGTTGAGCGCAGTCGCGAGGGCACCCCACCCGTGCCCTGCCTGCCAATCCGACAGCGCGTAGCCGTCGAGGTACGCCAGCGACGCGAGCAGGCGGATCGCGACGCGACGCGAGTTGCTGGCCAGCGCGGCGCCGAGGGCCTCGTGCGCCAGGGCGCGCGCCAGCTTGGCGTCGCCCGCCTCGGAGGTGGCGTTCGACAGGGCCTCGATCGCCAGGGCGACGAGCGGTCGATGGCCGAGCCGGCGCGCCTCCTCGACCGCGGGCTCGAGCACCACCACCGCGTCGGCGGCCCTGCCCGCGCGCGTCAACGCGGCGCCGCGGGCGAGGGTCTCCTCGACGCTCGCCCGCGCCTCCACGCTCGCCGCGTCGCTCGGCGCGCGGTCGATCGCCAGGAGCTCCTCGCTCGCGGCGCACTCGGCCACCGGGCGCAGCGCACCGACGGCCCGCACCGCCCGCTCGACCGCGCGCGCGTCGGCGGTCGCGAGGATGTCGAGGGTCGCCGCGAGCTCGCCGCGGGCGCCCTCGAGACACGCGATGCGGGCGTCGAGCAGCTCCTCGGATTGCTCGCCGTAGATCTTGGTCGCGGCGCAGGCCCCGTCGTGGGCCTCGACCCACGCCTGCGCGTAGCCGTCGACGAGCTCACGGACGCGGGCCTCGGCGCCCTCGGCATACGGGACGCCGGTCGCGAGCATCGCCTCGCGGATCTCGGCCCGGCGGGCGTCGTCCCAGATCCCGACCAGCTTGCGATCCGCGTCGCGGCACGGTCGCGGCCCCACGAGCATCGTCGCGGCGCCCCCCAGCCCGACGGCGAGCACCGCCGCGCCGCCGACCCAGCGCGCGACCCGTCGGCGGCGGACGCTCGGATCATCGGCGAGCGCGGCGAGCAGCTCGTCCATCGTCGCGAAGCGCCGCGCGGGATCGGGCTCGAGCCCGCGCAGCAGCACCCGGTGCACCCACGTCGGGACCCCGAGCGAGGGATCGATCTCGCCGAGGCGCCGCTCGTGCTTGCGCACCGCGAGCTCGGCGAGGCTGTCGCCGCTGAACGCCCGCGTCCGGTACAGCGCCTCGAACAGGGCCACGCAGAACGCGAACTGATCGGCGCGCCCATCGACGGGTAGGCCGTGGTGCTGCTCGGGCGCCATGTAGCGCGGCGTGCCGACGGCCGTGCCTGCGACGGTGAGCTCGGACGCCGCCGGGGCGTCGTCCTCGGGCTCGGAGGACCGGGACGAGTCCGCGTCGCCACCGGCGGCGCGCGCCAACCCGAAGTCCATCACGCGTGCCCGACCATCGCGCCCGACGAGCACGTTGTGCGGCTTGAAGTCGCGGTGCACGAGGCCCACCGCGTGGGCGGCCGCGAGCCCGCGCCCGGCCTGCGAGAACATCGCCACGATCTCGCGCCAGTGCCGGGGCGTCGTCGCCAACCACTGCGCGAGGACCTCGGTCGCGAGGAACTCCATCGCGATCCACACCTGCCCGCGGAACGTGCCCGCGTCGTAGACGGGCAGCACGTTGGGGTGCGAGACGCGAGCCATGGCCTGGGCCTCGCGCCGCAGTCGGGCGCCCGCGCGCTCGGGGTGCGACGACCCGCTCGGGCGCAGCAGCTTCAGCGCGACTTCGCGCTGGAGCTCCGGATCGTAGCCGCGATACACGACGCCCATCGCGCCCGAGCCCGCGATGCCGATCACCACGTAGCGACCGAGCGACGTGCCACGCGCGATGGGTTCGGCGCGGTCCGAGGGCGTCGGTCGGACGCCGGCATCCATCGTGTCGGTGTCGGCCGCGCTCCGTGGCGGTTCGGTGGGCGTCATCACGATGGCGCGACCCGAGAGCATACGGTGGATCGGGGCACCAGCACCGCGGTAGTGTCCGGCCGATGCGTCGACACCCCTGGACGTCGTTGGTTCCGCCCGTCGGCATCGCACCGTCGCGGGGGCTCGCAGTGTCGCGCGCAGGGGGACTCGTCGCGTGGGCCCTCGTCGCGTGCGGACCCGTCGCATGCGGCGGTGACGGGGCCCGTGCCCTCGAGGAGGGCAGCAGCGACGACGGCGACGTGATGACGACGATCCCGGTGACGGGCGACGGAACCTCGCCGGGCACCGACGATCCGACGACGCCCGCGGACTCCTCCAGCGACCCCAGCGATGCGAGCGCGTCCGACGACGCGAGCACCGGCGATCCCACCGGCGGCACCGAGGTCGACGCGTGCCCGACGGAGTTCACCTACGCCGATGACCCCGGCACCTCGGCGGTGCGGATCGCCGGCGAGTGGCAGGGCTTCGACCTCCCGACCGCGGCCGCCCTGGCGCAGGACGGCGCCACGTGGCGCGGCACGATCGACCTGCCGCCGGGCCTGCACGCGTACAAGGTCGTGGTCGACGACGCCGGCGGGACCCAGTGGCTCCTCGACCCGGCGCAGGGGCGACGCAAGTACGTCGACGAGATCGAGAACTCGGCGGTGCTCGTGCCCGACTGCAACCTGCCGCGCCTCGTCGTCGAGGACCACGGCGTCGAGCGCCCCGCCGCGGGCGACGCCGAGTTCACCGCGACGCTGCGCTACGTCGACGGCGCCCCGGGCGACGGCGCCGACGCGACGGCGTTCACCGCGGTCCTGCGACGCGACGGCGACGAACGAGCGCTGCTCGAGGACGAGCTCGTCATCGACGCGACCACCGGAGACGCGACCCTCGTCGTGGCCGGGCTCGACGACGGCAAGTACACGATCGTCGTCACGGCCGTGGACGCCGGCGGCCGCAGCGGGCTGCCGCTGCGCCTGCCGTTCTGGGTCGAGGCCGAGGCCTTCGACTGGCGCGACGCGATCATCTACATGGTGATGACCGATCGCTTCCGCAACGGCGACGGCGCCAACGATCCCCCGCCCACGCCCAACGCGGATCCGCGCGGCGACTTCCTCGGCGGCGATCTGCAGGGCGTCCGCGACGCGATCGAGGACGGCACGCTCGACGCCCTGGGCGTCCGCGCGATCTGGCTGTCGCCGGTGCACGAGAACCCCGTCGGCGCGTACCTGGCCGGGGACGGGGTCCACCAGGTGACCGGCTACCACGGCTACTGGCCGGTGGCCGGACGCACGGTCGACCCGCGCATCGGCGGCGAGGCAGCGCTGCGCGAGCTGGTCGCGGCCGCCCACGCCCACGGCATCCGGGTCTTGCAGGATTTCGTCGTGAACCATGTGCACGAGGACCACGAGTACGTGGCCGAGCACCCCGATTGGTTCCGTACCGGTTGCGTGTGCGGGACCAACGGCTGCGATTGGACCGCAAACGCGCTCGAATGTACGTTCACCGAGTACCTCCCCGACATCGATCACCGCGTGCCGGAGGCCAACGCCGCGGTGGTCGACGACGCGGTGTGGTGGCTCGACACGTACGACCTCGACGGCCTGCGGGTCGACGCCGTCAAGCACGTCGAGGAGGCCGCGATCCGCAACCTCGCCGCGGCGGTGCGCGAGGGCTTCGAGGCCGCGGGCACGCGCTACTTCTTGATGGGCGAGACGGCGATGGGCTGGAGCGACTGCCCCGACCCGTGCAACGACGAGAACTACGGCACGATCGCGCGCTACGTCGGGCCCCACGGGCTCGACGGCCAGTTCGACTTCGTGCTCTACCACGGCGTCTCGTACCGGGTGTTCGCCTACGGTGACAACGGCATGCTCCACGCCGACTACTGGTTCGGCCACGGCCAGACCAAGTGGCCCGAGGGCGCCGTGATGACGCCGTACATCGGGAGCCACGACACCTCGCGCTTCGCGACGATGGCGGACTACCGCGGCCAGGACGGCGCGCACCCCCGATCGATCGCGTCGAACCAGTGGACCGACATCGCGGTCGCGCCCGGCGACGGCGAGCCGTACCGACGGACGCGCATCGCCTTCGCGTGGCTGCTCGGCCTGCCCGGCGCGCCGCTGCTGTACTACGGCGACGAGTACGGGCAGTGGGGCGGCGCCGATCCGAACAACCGGCTGATGTGGCGGGACGAGGGCGAGCTCGGCGGCGACGAGGCCGACACCCTGGACTTCGTGCGCGCCCTCGGCCAGGCGCGGCGCGACGTCCCGGCGCTGCGGCGCGGCGAGTACCTGTCGCTCGGCGCCACCGAGGACACGCTGGCGTTCGCGCGCTTGGTGGGCCCCGGCGACGTCGCCATCGTCGCGCTCACGCGCGCGGTCACCAACCAGCAGATCGACGTCGACGTCGTGCAGCTCGGGCTCGCGCCCGGCACCATGCTCGACGACGTCCTCGGCGGCGCGGGGGCGACGGTCGACGGTGGCGGGGACGTCACCATCGCGATCCCGGCATCGGGCGCGGTGATCCTGACGCCCTGACTTGCTGAGGCCCTGAGTTCCTGACGCCCCGAGTTCCTGACGCCCTGAGCCGCGGACGCGCCGCGTCAGCCGCGGAGCCGCTCGAGCTCCGGGAGCAGCCGCGCGCCCGGCGGGCCCGCGGCCGCGATCGTCACGGCCGCCGTGGTGTGCCACGCCGCGGCCTCGATGTCGCGGCCGAGCTGGCGGAGCGCCGCAGTGCGGACCAGCGCCATCTCGGCCCGATCGCCGGCGTCGAACTCGACCGCAGCGACCAGCCCGATCGCGCGCTCGATGTCCGCGAGCGCGTCCGCGGGACGCCCCTGCACGAGGTGCAGTCGCGCCCGCGCCGTGAGCGGCAGCGCGAGATCGGGGTGCTCGGCGCCGAGCGCCGCGCGGCGGACCGCGATCGCCCGATCCAGCGACACGGCCGCGTCCCCCAGCGCTCCGCGTCCGAGCTGCGCCCGGCCGAGCGTCGTCCACACCCCGGCGACGCGCGGATCGTCGGCGCCGAGCTTGGCGACGAGGCTCGCGAGCGCCGCGGCGGCGATGGGCTCGGCCTCCTCGGGACGACCCGCGAGCTCGAGGAACGCCGCGAGGTTGTGACCGGCCTGCGCGACCTGGGGATCGTCGGCGCCGAAGTCCGCGGCGAGCACATCGCGACCGACGACCAGCCGAGCGATCGCCTCGTCCAGCCGGCCGAGCCGCTCGAACACCAGCGACAGGTTCACCTGCACGCGGCCGTACTCGGGGTGGTGGTCGCCGAACGAGGCGGCGACGAGCTCGGCCGCGCGCTCGAAGGCGACCCGCGCAGCCTCGTAGTTGCCCGCCCGCAGCTCGATCGCGCCGCGCGTGTTGTAGTCGTTGCCGACGCGGGCCTGCAGGCCGCTCGCCTCTGCGGCCGCGATCGCCTCGCCCACGAGGTCGCGCGCGCGATCGTAGTCGCCGGCGGCGAAGGCGAGCTGCGCACGCGTGTGCGCGAGGGATGGATCGGCGCCGCGATCGGGGGACACCGCGGCGGCCACGGCGATCGATCGCGCGGCCTCGCCGAGCTTGCCGAGGCGCGCCCCCTCGACGAAGGCGAGCTCGCGCGCCGCGTCGGCCGCCACGCCGAACGCGTGCTGCTCGAGCCCGGCCAGCATGGCCCGCTCGTACCAGGTCGCGGCCGCGGGGTCGGAGCGGATGTCGAGCCACCGCGCCCGCGCGGCCCAGATCCTGGCCTCGAGCACGGGCGCGCCGACGAGCGCAGCGTCGCGCTCGAGCGAGGCGAGCTCGGCGTCGAGGTCGGTGTCGGCGGCCGCTTCGATCCGCGCGCGCGTGCCGGCGAGGCCCTGGCGCAGCGCCTCGACCGACGCGCCCTCGGGGCCGACCGCGGCCTCGTCGTCGATGCGCCCCGCAGCGTCGGGCGTGCAGCCGCGCGGCTCGGGCAGCCCCGAGAGCACCCGCTGGGCGCGGCGCGCCGTGGCGGTGTCGGCCCCGACGAGGACCCGCGTGATCGCCTCGACCTCGCCGAGCTGGACGCGCAGGCACGCGGCGCGCAGCTCGAGCATCGCCTCGGATTGCTCGTGGCGGACGCGCGTCGCTCGACACGCCTCGGTGCGCTCGAGGATCCACCGCTCGCGCCACGCCCCGAGCTCGCGATCGATCCACGTCGCCGTGCTCGCGGCCCACGGGCGGTCGATCGCCGCGAACGCCTCGCTCAGCCTGCGGGCCTGGACGGGCCCCCACACCTCGGCCGCCAGCGACGCGGCCTCCGTGCACGGGGGCTCGCGGTTCGACCACCACACGACCCCGCCGAGCGCCGCCGCGCCGACGACGGCCACCGGCCACCGGCGCGCGATCGGCCGGCGCAACGCCTCGAGCTCGCGCAGCAGCGCGGGCATGTCGGGGTAGCGCGCCGCCGGCTCGCGCTGCAGCGCGCGGGCACAGATCCGCCACACCTCCCGTTCGACGCGCCCCCGGATCGTCGGCGTGCGCGGCGGCTCGTGCAGCACGCCCATCGCGATCGACCGCGCGTGCTCGCCCCCGAAGGGCCGGGCCGACCACACCGCCTCGTAGAGCGAGACGCCGAACGCGAACTGATCGCTGCGCGCGTCGAGGTCCCCGCCGCGGAACTGCTCCGGGGACATGTACGCCGGCGTGCCGATGGCGGCGCCCGTCCGCGTGATCCGCAGCGACGCCGCGGACATCGACGCGAGCATCGCCTCCACGGACGCGTCCGCGTCGCCGCCCGACTTGCCGGCGTCGTGGGCGATCGCCAGGCCGAAGTCGAGCACCTGCGCCCGCAGGCCGTCGTCGCCGTCGTCACGCACGAGCACGTTGTCGGGCTTGAAGTCGCGGTGCACGAGGCCGGCGGCGTGGGCCGCCGCGAGCCCGCGACCCGCCTGCACCAACACGTCGAGCCTCCGCGCGAGCGCCGGGCCGCTCGCCAACCACTCGCGCAGCGTCCCGCCGCGGACCTGCTCCATCGCGACCCAGACGCGGCCGTCGAACACGCCCGCGTCGTAGACCGGCACGACGTTGGGGTGCGCGAGCTTGGCCATCGACTGCGCCTCGCGGAGCATCCGCACCTGGGCGCGCTCGCCCACGTCCATCGACAGCAGCTTCACCGCGACCGGGCGCGCGAGCACCGGATCGAACGCCGAGTAGACGACGCCCATGCCACCGCGACCGAGCACCGCCTCGACGCGGTAGCGGCCGAGCACCTCGGGGCGCGCGTCGGGGCCGACGACCGTCTCGTCCGTGACCGTCGCGAGCGGCTCGGTCCCGGGGGCCGACGGCTCGGATCGCGGCAGGGACGAGCTCGCCATGCGGGCGGCATCGTACCTCGTCGTCGCGGCGACCCACGGCGTCAGCCGCCAAAGAGCCGCCGCAGCACGCCGCGCTTCTTCGGCTTCTTCTTCGGCGCCGCGTAGGCCGGCGGCACTGTCCATTGGGCCGCGGGCACCGGGTGCGCCGCGAGCACCTGGGCGCGGAGCACCGCCAGGCGCGTCGGGAGCAGCGCGCACGTGGCCGAGGTCGCGGGATCGGCGTCGGCGGGCGCGACGGGCGGGCTCACGCGGTGCAGCGTCCCGAGCACGTCGGGCGTGGGCTCGCGCGCGATGGCGTCGAGCCCCGACGCGAACGTGACGCACGGCGTCGGCGTCTGCGATGCCTGCCAGAGATCGAGGGACCGCTGAAGACCGCCGTCGATCATCGCGCCGTGCACGGCGTCCTCCCGGATGCGATCGAGGGCGCGGTGACGCGGTGCGTGGCCGAGCACCGGCGTCGGCGCGTGGACGAACTCGACGAGCAGCGGCAGCGCACGATCGCCGAGCGAGTCGATCGCGAAGCCGACGGCGGCCTCGCGGAGCTCCGGCCGCCGGACGAGCGCGAACAGCTCGGCCGCGGCGTCGCGATCCTCGAGCAACGTGGGATCGTGGTCCAGGGCGGCGGCGAAGGCCGCGAGCGCCTCGGCGCCCTTGCCCTCGGTCGCGGCGAGCGTGCGCGCCCGCTGGGCCTGCGGCGCGGCGGCGGCCGACGGCGACGCGCCGAACACCGGCATCGGCACGAACACCGGCGGCGTGACCACCGGGGCCGCCGACGCGGCCGGCGCGACGCTGGGCGGCGTCGGCGGTCGGCTCGGCGCCACGGGCTCGTCGCGCGGGAGCGAGGCCACCACGACGATCCCGACCACGACGATCCCGACCACGCCGATCCCACCGGCGATCCACCACGCACGGCGGGTCGACGTGGCGACGGGGCGTGGCGCCGCCGTCGACATCACCGCGCGCATGGTCATGCGCGATGCGTCCGGCCACGTGACCGGCGGGGCGCCCGCGGACGGGGCGTCGAGCGCCGCCAACGCGGCGCGCACCTCGGTCGCGCTGGCGAAGCGGTCCGCGCGATCCTTCTCGAGCAGGCGACGGACGACCACCCGCAGCGGCGCCGGCAGGGCCTCGGACAGCGCCGGCGGATCCTCGAACAGGTGCTTGCGCAGCAGCGTCGTCGCGTCGTCGCCCAGGAACGGCGGCATCCCGGCGAGCATCTCGAAGAGGATGACGCCGGCGGCATAGAGGTCGGTCCGCGCATCGACGACACCGCCCGCGGCCTGCTCGGGGCTCATGTACAGCGGCGTACCGAACACCACGCCGACGCGCGTCAGCTTGGGGCCGACCTCCTCGCCCTCGCTGATCTTCGCGATCCCGAAGTCGACCAGCTTGAGCTGCTCGCTGCCGTCGTGATCGCGGGTCACGAAGATGTTCTCGGGCTTGAGATCCCGATGGACCACGCCGTGGCCATGGGCGTGCTCGAGCGCGGCGAGGATCTGCTGCATCAGCGCGACGGCGCGGGATGGCGGCAGCGGGCGACCGAGCAGCGCCGCGAGCTCCTGCCCCTCGAGCAGCTGCATCGCCAGGTACTTCGCCGGGGGCATCCCCGGGTTGGGCTGCCACACGCCGAAGTCGAGCACGCGCACGCAGTTGGGATGATCGAGCCGCGAGGCGCTCGCGGCCTCGCGCTCGAATCGCGCCGCGATCTCGCGATCGCCCGCGAGCTCGGGGTGCAGCAGCTTGACGGCCACGTCGCGGCGCAGGCCGAGGTGATGGCAGCGCAGCACCGCGCCCATGCCCCCGCGCCCGAGCACCGCATCGACGCGGTAGCGCTCGGCGATCACGTGGCCGACGAGGACCGACGGATCGTCGGGCACGGGCGGCGGAGCCTGCCCAGAGCGCGCAGGGGTCACCCGTGCATTGTATCGTCGATCGGTCCCTTGACGGTCGTGGTGACCCGTCGTCTCCTGTCCTCCACCATGGGATTCTTCGACAAGCTCAAGAGTGCGGTCAGCGTGGTCACCGGCGGCGCCGCGACCGTGACCATCGAATTCCAACCGAGCGTCGCAATTCCCGGCAAGCCGCTGCGGGTCCGCGTGACGGCGACCGCGAAGGGCGCCGCGATCAAGGGCGACGGCATCCTCGTCGACGTCCAGGGCATGGAGGAGATCCGGGTGCGCAAGGACGACGGCCCCGGACTCGAGGACGACCTGTCGATCTCGCGGCCGACGCTCGAGCAGACCTTCACGATCGCGGGGGCCTTCTCGATGGGTCCGGGCGAGTCCAAGACGTGGGAGGGGACGATCCAGTTGCCCGCCAACGCGCAGCCGACGTTCGACGGATCCATCTGCGATCACGGCTGGGGCATCCGCGGCCGGCTGTCGATGTTCGGCAACGACCCCGACTCGGGCTACGTGCCGATGCGCGTCGGCCTCGAGGCGTGAGCGCGTCGCGGCCCTGCGCTACCCGGTGCAGGTGCCGGGCCCGCACAGGTCCGCGCACTGCTGTTCGACGCACGTGACCATCGCGTCGACGAGGAAGCACAGGTTGTGCTCCGCGCAATTCTGGCAGCAGTGATCGAGGCACGACTGCTGGATGCCGTCCGCCGGGCACATGTAGCCGATGCAGGCCAGCGAGCCGGCGCACTCGCCGTTCGAGGCGCAGGCGTCGTAGGCGTCCTTGCACGCGCCGACCCGCGCGCACTCCCAGCAGGTGGTGCAGTCCTCGGGGGGGACATCGCAGCCCGGGGCCGCCGTCGTCGACGACATCGACGCGCCGGTCGAGCTCGAGTCGGCGACCGCGGTGCTCGTCGACGACGTCGAGGCGGCGGTCGTGCTGTCGCCGCCGCCGTCGTCGCCGCTGCCGCAACCGAACAGGAGGCACCCGAGGGCGAGCCGTCGCATTGCGGCATGCTATCTGGCTCCGCTGGCCGACTCAAGGTAGGTTCCGGCCATGCCCACGTCCGTCGTCGTGCAGAAGTACGGTGGATCCTCGGTCGCCGATGCCGAGCGCATCCGCAAGGTCGCCGCGCGAGTGGTCGCGACCAAGCTCGCCGGTCACCGCGTCGTCGTCGTCGTCTCGGCGATGGGCAAGAGCACGGATCAGCTGCTGGCGCGCGCGAACGAGATCTCGGCGAGCCCGTCGCGGCGCGAACTCGACATGCTGCTGTCCTGCGGCGAGCGGGCGAGCATGGCGCTGTTGTGCATGGCGATCCAGGAGCTCGGCCACGAGGCCATCTCGTTGACGGGCTCGCAGTCCGGCATCTTGACCAACGATCGCCACTCGGGCGCGCGGATCCTCGAGGTGCGACCCTTCCGCGTCGAGGACGAGCTCGAGCGCGGTCGCATCGTGATCGTCGCCGGCTTCCAGGGCGTCTCGTACAAGCGCGAGGTCACGACGCTCGGCCGCGGCGGCTCCGACACCACCGCGGTCGCCCTCGCCGGGGCGCTGCGCGCGGACTACTGCGAGATCTGCTCGGACGTCGACGGCGTCTACACCGGGGATCCCCGGGTCGTCAGCGCCGCGCAGCTCATCGAGTCGATCTCGCACGAGGCCATGCTCGAGCTGACCTCCCACGGCGCCAAGGTCCTGCACGCCGAGTCCGTCGAGTTCGCCCGGCGCACCGGCGTCGCGCTGTATGCCCGCGCGAGCTTCAGCGACGGGGCCGGCACCCGCATCGACCGCGACGAG
The DNA here is from genome assembly GCA_001464385.1 of Deltaproteobacteria bacterium Ga0077550. Lineage (GTDB taxonomy): Bacteria > Myxococcota_A > Polyangia > Nannocystales > Nannocystaceae > Xiheibacterium > Xiheibacterium aquaticum. The sequence goes on from LNFB01000191.1 coordinate 17,834, forward strand.
AACATCACCACCGACCGCGCGCTCTCCGGCGTGACCGGCTACCGCAACCTCGTGCGGCTGCGGGCCTTCGGCGGCCACTCGATGGACCGCATGCTCGCGGCCGCTGCCGCGGCCTCGCTCCCGGTGCTGCACCTCGACGCCGACCACGAGATCGCCGATCTGTGGTTCGGCCTCGCCGACGTCCCCGACTGGGCCAGCGTGCGCGCCCAGCTGATGGGCCAGGTCGAGATCGAAGAGAGCTGCGGCGCGGTGTCCGTCGTCGGCGACTTCTTCGGCCGCAACGCCGCGGCCCTCGCCAAGACCCGCTCGATCGCCGCCGGCATCGGCGTCCCGATCAAGGCGATGGCGACCTCGCCCCTGCGCGCGACGCTGTTCTGCGCCGACGACGACGTCGAGCGCCTCACGGTGGCGATGCACCGCGCGTTCCTGCAGTGACCCACGCGCCGCTGCGCTACGGGATCGACAGGGACACGATCGAGGCGCGCAGCTCGCCCTCGGCCTCGGGGTGCGAGTCCCACCACAGCGCCTCGACGCGCGTGTTGGCGGTGGCATGCACCGCGAACGCCACCATCATCTCGATGCCGTTGTCGAAGCGGTAGCGCTCGATGAACCCGCGGCTCCGCGGCCCCTCGAAGAACTCGCGCTCGGCGACGCGCTCGCCACCCGGCGGCCCCTCGACCTCGTCGTCGCGGAACTCGGCGAACGCGGCGTCGAGCTCGTGGACGGAGAGCGCGTCGCCGTGCTCCACGATGACCACCGTGAGCGCACCGCGATCGCGCAGGGGATCGCCGATGCTCGCCTCGACGCGCCCGTCGGCGCGGTCGACAGCCGCGGGGCCGAGCGCGGCGGGTGCCGTGATCGTCGCGGCGCCGCCGAGCCCCGCCGCGACGATCCGCCACGGCTGACCGTGGACGATCGCCACGACCGGCGCGCCCCCCAGCAGCGCACCCGACACGATCGCCGCGATCGACCACGCCCGCGCGTGGCTCCGCGGCCGCGTCGACACGCCGCGCGTGACGACCCCGGTCAGCACGAGCGCCGCGCCCACGAGCCCGCCGCCGAGGTGCGCCATCATGTCGATGTTCGGCAGGAACGACACCGCGAGGTTGAGCACGACGTTCACCATCGCGTTGCGCCGAACCGCCGGCACGACCGCGTCGGGGATGAGACCCGAGGGTCGCCACGCGAGCGCCACCGAGGCCCCGAGCAGGCCCCAGATCGCCCCCGACGCGCCGACGCTGAGGACCGCGCTCGACAACGTCGCGCTCGCCAGCCCTCCGCCGAGGGCCGCCGCCGTGTACAGCACGACGAGGCGCCGCGCGCCGATCAGGCGCTCGAGGAACCCGCCGAGGCTGTAGAGCACGTAGCCGTTCACCAGCACGTGCAGGGGCCCGGCGTGCAGCCACGCACAGGACAGCAGGCGCCACGGCTGGCCGTCGAAGGCGGAGTCGTCGTTGGCGCCCATCCGGATCAGCGTCGGGACGAACTCGGTGCCGCCCCAGAGCCACTCGAGCCCGAACATCGCGCCGATGAGGCCGATCAACACGAACGTCACCACCGGTGTGCCCTCACGCGTGCTCGACACGAACGCGTGGACGTCCTCGGCGTGCGCGCGCTCCTCCGCGCTGAACCGCTTCACCCGGGCGCCGAGCTCGTCCGGATCGACGTCGCGTGGCGCCGCCCGCTTGCCGACCTCCGCGAGCGCGACGCCGAGCGGCGAGTCGGCCCGCGTGCGCGCGCCGACCCAGGGCACGCCGTCGTCGCCGAGCGCGAACACCTGCACGACCCGCCGCATCATCACCTTGGGCTGCAACCGCGCGAGCACGGCGTGCCAGCGCGCGTCGCCTCCGACGACGACGAGCTTGAGATCGGCGTCGCTGGCCTGGCCGACGAAGTGCTCGAGCGCCGCCTCGATCTGCGTGGCGTCGCCGGAGCCGGCGTCGACCACCATCGCCAGGGTACTGTCGCGCATCGCCGCGACCGCGACGTGCGGCCCGACCGCGAGCAACTCGGCTTCGAGCGGTTCGTCGACGAGCGACCGCACGACGTCGAGGTAGCGGTTGGAACGCATCCGAGCCGGAGGATAGCAGCGGACTAGGCGGCGCGGCGGCGCGGCGTGCTACGCTCGTCGCATGGTCGTGTTGGGATCGGCTCGCCTGGTGTGCCCGCACTGCGGCCAGGTGCAGTACCACCCGCTCGCCCGGCGCTACCGCTGCCGCGCGTGCAGCAAGGTGTTCACGGCCGCGGCTGCCCGACCCATGCCTCGACGCGCGCTGGGCTGGCTGCTGCTCGGACTCGGCGCGTGCACGATGGACAACCCGGCGTTCGGCGACGCGAACTCGGGCACCTCGAACGGCTCCGGGGGCTCGGCCTCGGCCTCGGCCTCGAGCGCGGGCACCAGCGCCGACTCGGCCGCGACGACGGCCGTGGACACGGTGGATCCCGACGTCAGCGGCAGCGCCGAGGCCGAGAGCAGCGGCGACGGCCACGGTGAGACCGGCCCCGCGCTCGACATGCCCGGCGCCTGCACGCTCCCGGAGCCCATCGATCTGCACATCGAGATCAACGGCCTCACCGAGCCACCGGGACCGCAGTGCACCGCGACGTGGGGCTCGGAGCAGGGCGCCATCACCGTCGAGGGCGACACCATCTTCGTCTGGGGATGCGAGTGCCCCTGCGAACCGAACGGGCAGATCACCTACGAGGTCAAGGTCACGGGCGTCGACCTCGTGGGGTTGCCGCTGTGCGGCGAGGTCGTGTCGTACTCGCGGGACGATGGCGACGCCTGCATCTGGGACGTCGTCACGGTCCGCGGCGCCCCCGATTCCGGGCAGCCGCGGTTCGTCGCGGCCCGATCGCTCGTGCTCCCGAGCTCCGTGCTCGGCGAATTGTCCGTCCAGCTGGGCGAGGACATCCCGTGCGGGACCGGCCGCTGCGAGAAGTCCGGGGAGTACGCGCTGCGCTTCACCGACGGCATGTTCAGCGCGTCGATCGCCCCGGACGACGATCCCGTCCTGGCGCCCCTGCCCTCCCTCGAGGGCGCGAGCTTCGAGCTCGACACCGTCTCGGCGATCGTCGACGACGCCTGCGACGATCACCTGATCTGGACGGCGCGGAGCCCGTAAAGCGCGGACCGTGCAACCGCGGCCGCCGCGATCCGTCTCCTTGGGTTCGATGCGTTCCGTCGTCCCGACCTGGCTCCTCGCCTGCGCCGCCGCGTGCACCGTTGGCCCTGGCGGCTCGTTCCCCGACGGCGGCGCGACCGCGGCCACGACCGTGTCGTCCACCGCGCCGACCTCCGCGACGCAAGGCAGCGACGGATCGGGCGAGACGGGCGGCTCGGACAGCGCCGCGAGCAGCGGCACCGACACGTCCGCCTCCGCCGCGGACACCACCGCCGACGCGGGCGCCACGGGTGACACGACCATGGGCGACGCGAGCACCTCCTCGGTCTCCGGCACCGAGAGCTCGGAGTCGGGCGCCGGCACGCCGCTCGACCCCCTGCTCGACGTCCCCGACGTCGGCGAGCAGTGCGAGTATCCCGGCGATCTGCAGAGCTGCCCGGGCATCTCCGTGTGCCGCTTCGCCACCGCCGAGTACGGGCTGTGCGAGAGCTGCGATGCCTGCGGCAACCTCAACGCTGCGTGCGTCGAGGGCACCGACTGCGACATCCTCTTCTCGTGCTACGCGGGGCGCTGCACCAACTTCTGCACGCTGGGCCAGTCCGAGTGCGGCCCCGTCGACGCCTGCCTCGACGTCGGCCACCCTACCCGCGGCGTGTGCGATCCGTTCGCGTAGTCGTTCCTGTCAGAGCCGCGATTGCACGGTGATCGCGTCGTCCGTGGGCGGCGTCTCGAGCCAGGCCTGCGCCGCGGCGTCACCGAGGATCGACGCCGCGAAGAACGCGGTCGCCCAGTCGGCCGCGCGATGGCGCGTGGCGTCGATGTCGACGTAGGTGAACGGCTCGTCGGCGACGGTCTGACGGATTCCATCGCCGCACCCCGGTGAGAACGCCTCGACCAGGGCGCACACGTCGGAGAACGACCAATGACCGGCGTCGACGAACTCCACCAGCCACACCGGTGGGTTCGCGTCGTCGAAGTTGCTGCGGATGAGGTTGTTGCCGAGCTCGAGGATGCTGTTGTCCTCCTGGGCGAGCAGCATCAGCAGCGGCACGTCGATGTTGGTGACGGTGACGCCCGGCAACAGCGGGTTCTGCACGGGCGCGGCGATCGTCACGGCGGCGTCGACCCGATCGTCGTGCTCGGCCACCCAGCCCGCGGTCACCGACCCGAAGGAGTGCCCCATCACCCCCAGCCGCTCGACGTCGAGGTGCCCCTGCAGCGCGGCCGGCACGTCGGCGCCGTCGGCCGCGATCGCATCGATGACGCGGACGATGTCGTCGCCGCGCGTGGCGAGGAAGTCGGGATCGACGCCGACGCTCGTGCCGTCCAGGACATCGAACAGCGTGTTGTCGGTGTGGTCGGGCGCCGCGACCACGAAGCCCCAGCTCGCGAGCTGCTCGGCGATGGTGGAGCTCGAGTAGCGCAGGCAATCCGAGCAGTGCGAGAACACGACGACCGGCGCCGGCTCGCCGACCAGCGGCGCCGCGTCGGTGGTCGACGCCACCTGCTTGCGCGTGCACGGCTCGGGCGCCGCTGCGATCGCGTCGGCGAGCGCGTCCTGGCGCGGCCCGGACGGCTCGAGATCCGCGAGCGCCGTCGGATCGCCCGCGGCCGCCGCCGGATACCACCACTGCACCGAGGTGCTGCGACCGTCGACGAGCGCGAGCGTGGTGGTCGTGTGGCCGACCGCGTGGGGCCCGGGTCCGACGCCCATGGGTGGCTCGCCGGTGTCACCGCTGCTCGAGTCCGCGGGTGTGGTCGTGGCGGAGCTCGAGGTGTCCGCGACCGTGGACGCGCCCGAGCTCGACGCCGTGGGATCGGTGCTGGTCGTGCCGGCATCGGTCGCGCCGACGGACGTGCTGCCGGTGTCGGCGGCGGGGGAGTCGGAGCCGCCGCAGGCGGCGAGCAGGGCGAGCGCGAGGCCGAGGCTAGGACGCATCGGGGATCAGTAGCAGGTTCCGCCGGTCGACACGTCCCCGTCAGCTCCCCTTCCCCTCCCGCGCCGCCGCGCTCGCTGGCACCGGCGTGAACGCATCCATCATCATCCGCGTCACCGCGGGCGTGTGCCTCGCGACCGCGTAGGCCCGGGGATAGATCACCCGCGCACGCCGGCGTTCCACTGCTGCGCGGACCCGCTTCGCGAGCTGGGCAGGCGTGCCCTCCGGCAGCATCCTCACCGCGAAGGTCGGCGGCACGATCGCGTAGGCCGCCCGCGCCATCGGGGTGTCCACCGGCCCCGGGTACACCGTCACGACGTGCACGCCCGTGCGCCGCAGCTCGCCGCGCAGGCACTCGGACGCGGCCGCGATGCCGGCCTTCGCCGCGCTGTAGTGGGTCATGCCGGGGGTCGGGGCCAGCCCCGCCAGCGACGACACGTTGACGATCGCGCCGGCGTTGCGGGCGAGCATCGACGGCAGCACCGCGCCGATGAGCGCCAGTGGGGTCAGCAGGTCGACCTCCATCAGCGATCGCATCGCGGCGACATCGACGTCGGTGGTCGCCGCCACGATCTGCACTCCGGCGTTGTTGACCAGCACATCGATGGGCCCGAGCTCGGCCACCGCGCCGTCGATCCACGACGTCGCCTGCGCCGGGTCGCCGAGGTCCGCCACGACCACCCGCACCGCGTCGCCGAGCTCGGCCTTCAACGCGTCGAGCAGCGCCTGCCGGCGGGCGACCATCGTGACGCGTGCGCCCGCGGCGACCCACTCGCGCACGAGCGCCTCGCCGATTCCGCTCGATGCTCCGGTGACGACGACGTGGGCCATTGGCCCACCCAGTCTACACGCAGACGTCGATCGCCGCCGGGAGCACGTCGATCGCCACCGGGATCACGCGCTCGGCCTCGCCGTCGATCATCACGTCGATCTCGTCGGTGACGTCGAACTCGATGCGGCCGTGCTTGGTCTCGCGGACCGCCGGGTTGCGCAGGTGCTCGCCGGTGAAGATCTTGGGGAACGTCCGGAGCAGCGAGATCCGGCCCAGCGGTCCCACGCGGATGAAGTCGACCAGGCCGTCGGCGGTGTCGGCGTGCGGCGCCATCATCATCTTGCCGCCGGTGAACTTGCTGTTGTTGAACGACGCGAACACCATCTTGCCGTCGTCGAGGGCACCGCCGTCGCAGCGCAGGGGGAACGCCCGGCTGCGCAGGCCCGCGACCGCGGTCACCACGGCGGCGACATAGCCGAACTCGCCCCACGCCTTGAACCGACGCGCGCGCAGGCCGTTGACGTCGGCCACGAAGCCGATCGACAGGATGTTGATCCAGTGCATCACGCCGTTGCGGTGGTGCAGCCGCGCGACGTCGCAGGGCCGGGCGCGGTCCTCGAGCAGCGCGGCGATCGAGTGCTCGGCGCCCGCCTGCGGCCCCGACCCGGCCCCGGTGAAGTCGCGCAGGAACGAGTTGCCCGTGCCCATCGGCAGGAAGCCGAGGCGCGGCCGGTCACTGGCGCCCTGCGCCGCCGGGAACAGCCCGTTGACGATCTCGAAGCCGGTGCCGTCGCCCCCGACCGCGATGAAGCGGCGTCGCCCCTCGAGCCACGCGACCTTGGCGATCGTCGCGGCCTCGCCGGCCGCGTGGGTCTCGGCGACGTCGATCGTCACCCCGCCGTCGCGCAGCCGCTGCAACGCGGCGGGAAACTGCTTGCCGCAGCGGCCGCCGCCGGCCGCCGGATTCACGATCGCGAGCCAGGCGTCGCCCATGGTGTCCCTACTCTCCGAGCTCGAGGATCGCGTGGTTGCGGTCGCGCGCGCGCAGCTGCTCGGCCAGCGCCGCTCGCTTCACCTTGAGCGACGCGGTCGACGGGAACTCGTCGGTCTGCACGATGTAGCCCGACAGCCGCTTGAAATCGGGGAGCCGACGGTTGCGCTTGCGCAGCTCGGCGAGCAGCGCCTCGGTCGGGGCGTCGCCCTCCTCCGGCCGCACCACGATGACGAGCTGCTCGCCGGTCATCTTGCCGGTGGGCCAGATGTAGTTCGCCGCGAAGACGCAGTACTCCTCGCAGTCCGGCATGTCCTCGAAGTAGCTCTCGATGTCCTCGGGGTAGATGTTCTTGCCACCCTCGGTGACGATCATGTTCTTCAGCCGGCCGAGCAGCTTGATGTGCCCCGCGGCGTCGATGACCCCGAGATCGCCGGTGCGCAGCCAGCCGTCGACGATGGTCTCGGCGGTGAGCTCGGGCGCGTCGAGGTAGCCCTTCATCACGGTGCGGCCGCGGGCCCAGAGCTCGCCGACGCCGAACTCGTTGACGTCGCGCAGCTCGATCTCGATGCCGGGCACCGGCCTGCCGACGGTGTCGGGGCGGAACGGATCGAGCGTGTTGACCGACAGCACGGTGCTCGCCTCGGTGAGGCCGTAGCCGATGCAGATCGGGAACCCGAGGTCGTAGAAGAACCGCGAGGTGTTGGGATCGATGAACGCGCCGCCGGCGAAGATGAGCCGCAGCTTGCCGCCGAACTCGTCGTGCAGCGGCTTGAGCAGCATCCGCGACAGCGTGGGACGGGGGCGCGCGGCCGTGAGCCACTCGTTGACCCGCGTGAGCCCGTCGATCGCCCGGCGCTGCCAGTCCGGCAGGTCGTCGAGGCGCTCGCGGACCTTCTCCTCGAGATTCTTGAGGATGGTCGGCACCAACGCCATGTGCGTGATGCCGTACTTCTTCATCGTCGTGCGGAGGAACTGCGGGCGCAGCGTCCGCTGGTGCACGATCGACGCGCCGAACAGCAGTGGCCCGATGTAGCCCGACATGAAGTCGATCGCGTGGTTGCTCGGCAGCACCGAGAAGAACGCGTCGTCCTCGTTCATCGGGAACAACCGCCCGAGGATCTGCGCCTGCTCGAGGTAGTTGTCGTGGGTGAGCATGCAGCCCTTGGCCGTGCCCGAGGTCCCCGACGAGTACACGATGCAGGCGACGTCCTCGCGTCGGCGCGGCACGTACGTGAAGGGGACGCGCGGCGCGTCCTCCCAGCGCTGCGCGCGGCCGAGCTCGGCGCCCTCGGGCGCCTCGGTCACGAGCACCAGCACACGATCGAGCACCGCGTGCTCGGGTTCGCGGCGCAGGTCGAGCCAGCGCGAGTACTCGGTGACGAGCACGCGCGGCTTGCCGTGGGCGACCAGCGCGAGCTGCTCGGCGGCGGTGAGCTTGTAGTCGAGCGGCATCAGCACCGCCCCGGCCCAGAACCCGCCGGTGGCCGTGATGAGCCACTTCGACTGGTTCTGCATCAGGATCGCGAGCCGGTGCTCGGGCCCGAAGTCGTGGCCCTGGATCAGCGCCGCGAAGCGCTCGGCCTGCTCGCGTAGCTCGCGATACGTGTACCGGGCGTTCTCGCGGTGACGATCGGCCTCGATGAGGGCGACGTTGTGCTTGTGCGTGACGACGGTGTCGCGCAGCGCCTCGCCGACCGATGCAATGCGGGCTAGCTCGAGCATCATCGCCTCTTGTCGATCGCAGCGGCGAGCTGACCGAAGGTCCGCACACCCTGGAGTTCGTAGTCGGGGATCTCGATGTCGAACTCCATCTCGAGCTCGCTCATCAGCTCGACGGCCTGGAAGCTGTCGATGCCGAGCTTCTCGAAGACGTCGTCCTCGGACTTCAGCGTCGTCGCCTCGACGCCGTAGCGTCGCGACGACAGCTGGATCAATCGTTCGAGACTGTTGCTCATGGTGTGGTGTCTTTGGGGGGGGTGCCGCGATCAGGGCAGGTAGGGGCGCAGATCGTCGCTGTTCACGAACTTGTGCAGGGCCTCGCGCAGCGCCGGCTTGGCCGCCAGGCGCAGGAAGTGCTGCTTCTCGAGGTCGAGATCGGCGCGCGGCAGCGGCTTCATGAACCGCTTGGTGGTGGCGAGCGCGTCGCGATCGAACTTGGTCGCCTGGGTGGCCACCGCGCGCGCCGCGGTGAGCCCCTCGCCGGGCGCGACCATCTGGCTCACGAGCCCGCAGGCGATCGCCTTCTTCGCGTTGATGCTGCGGCCGGTGAGCAACAGGTCGCGGACGACCGCGTTCGACACGTCGCGGCGCAGCCGGGGGATTCCGCCGAAGCCGGGCAGGATGCCGAGGCGCAGCTCGGGGAAGCAGAACCGTGCGCTGCGCTCGGCGACGAGCACGTCGCACGTGAGCGCGAGCTCGAAGCCGCCGCCGAAGCACACCCCGTGCACGACGCCGATGGTGGTCATCGGCAGCATGTCGAGGGTGTCCATGACGACGTGGATCCGGTCGATGAAGTCCGCGATCTCGGGCGCCTGCTCGCCGACCGGGCGCGACACGAGGCCCTCGTACAGCTCGCGCAGGTTGGCGCCGGCCGAGAAGCCGCCGCGCACCGTGCTGTGGATGACGAGCGCCGCGGTGTTCTCGACGTCGAGCTCGCCGAGGAAGCGCTCGAGCTCGCCGAGCATCTCGAGCCCGATCTCGTTGCAGGGCTCGCGCCCGAGGGCCAACTCGACGACCTCGCCGTTTCTCGTCCACGACAGGGGCATGCGGCGCGAGAGTGTAGCGGCACGATCGCGGCGGGGATCGATTCGAGCTCGGCGCGCAACGGCCTGCGCACCGGGTTCACTCACATCCGGCGGCGTGGAGGTGCGTGGCGGCGCGGTGGCGGCGCGTGCGGGGGTCGGGCGTCGCCGGCGAGTCTCCTGGCATGGGCGGCCCGCGCCGCGGGGCCGGCCGGAGCGGACCACCGTCACGCCGCGTGGACGGCGAGCCGCTGGCGCACCAACGCGCGGAGCTCCTCGAGGGCGAACGGCTTGGCCAGCACGGGGTTCGTCGTCGTCGCCAGGAACGCCTGCGCCTCGTCCCCGACCGCGCCGCCGGTCACGAACACGATGCGCTGCTCGAGCCCGGGCACGCTCGCGCGCACGGCCCGATACAGATCGACGCCGCTGAACCGCGGCATCATCACGTCGCAGAACACGAGGTCGAAGCGCTCGCCGGCCTGCAGACGAGCCAACGCCGCGCGGGGATCGTGCTCGATCGCGAGGTCGTGATCCCCTCCGAGGACCCGCTCGAACACGCGGCCGATGTCGCGGTCGTCGTCGACCAGCAGCAGCCGTCGCCGCGGGCCCGGCCCGCCGGGCTCGGGGGCCACGGGCGTCTCGGCGACGGTGCTGCGCGCGGCCGGGAGGGTGACGCGAAACACCGAGCCGCGATCGAGCTCGCTCTCCACCGTGATCTCGCCGCCCAGCGCGGTGACGATGCCGTGGCACAGCCCGAGGCCGAAGCCGGTCCCCGCGTCGAGTCCACCACCGGCGAAGAAGGGGTCGAACACCCGCGGCACGTCGTCGGGCGGGATTCCCCGGCCGTTGTCACGGACCTCGACCACGGCACGACCGACGTCGTCCGTGTGGGTCGAGAGGACCACCGAGCGCGCCCGCGATCGCAGCTCCGCGACCGCACGGATCGCTCGCTCGAGCAGGTGGCTGAACACCTGGAGCAGTCGCGCCTCGTCGGCCTCGACGTAGGGCGTGATGCCATAGCGCCGTTCGATCGCGAGGCCATCGGTAGTCCCTGCGTCGACCGCAGCGATCGCGGCGTCGAGGACGTCGGGCAGGTCGAGCGGCTGGCGGCCGTGCGTCCCGGTGCGCGCGAACCTCCCGAGCTCCCGAACGATCTGGGTCACACGTTCCGCGCCGCTCTGCGCGTCGCCGAGCGCGTCGAGGAGCCCTTGCAGCAACGCGTCGAGCTCGGGGCCCTCGGGGTGTCCGACGAGCTTGGCCTGGAGCTCGTGGAGGCCCTCGACCACGACGCCGAGGTTCACGACCACGGCGGCGAGGGGATTGTTGAGCTCGTGGGCCATGCCCGCCGCCATGGTCCCGACCGCCGCGAGCCGCTCGGACTGCGCCGCGCGGCGCTCGAGTCGCTTGCGGGTGGTGACATCACGGAACACGACCACACCGCCGAGGAGTTGCCCCCGGTCGTCGACGATCGGCGCCGACGAATCATCGACGTCGCGCTGGCGATCGTCACGGGTGACCATGCGCGTGTTGGCGGGCAGCTCGATGGCGAAGCCCTGGGACATCGCCTTCGCGGTGGGGCTGCCCATCGGTGAGCCGTCCTGCGAGAGCAGACGGAACACGTCCGTGAGCCGACGACCGGCGGCCTCCCGGAGGGACCAGCCCGTCAGGCGCTCGGCGACCGCGTTCATGAACGTGATGCGGTCGTCGTCGTCCGCGGCGATCACCGCATCGCCGATCGACTGGAGCGTGGTCGAGAACCACCGCTCGCGCCGGGCGATCTCGGCGTCGAGCTCGTGCTTGTGCAGCGCGACCTCGATCGTGATCCGGAGATCGCGCTCGTTGAACGGCTTGAGGAGGTAGCCGTGGGGGCCGGTGGCCTTGGCGCGGGCCAGCGTCGCGTCGTCCGAGTGCGAGGTGAGGTAGACGATCGGTACGTCCCAACGGCGACGAATCGTCGCCGCGGTCGCGACGCCGTCGAGCTCGCCCTCGAGGTTGATGTCCATCAAGACCAGGCCGGGTGGGCCCGCCGCCATCGCGCGCAGGGCTTCGCCGGCGGAGCTCGCCGTCTGCGCCACCTCGTAGCCGAGTCGGACGAGCGTGCGCGCGAGGTCCCGCGCGATCAGGGGCTCGTCCTCGACGATCAGCACGACAGTCACGCGGTGGTCTCCGTCGGCGCCGGCAGGTGGAGGCCCGGCGCCTTGTCCCATCCTTCATCGACCCGAGCCGCGCGATCCGAACCCCGGATGTGGCGCGTCTTCGATCGGATCCTGCTCCGATTCGGGACGGTCTGCGGGCAGCGAACCCACCCGGCCCTACGACGCCGCGAGGAGCTCGTCGGCGTCGCGCACGTGCACGGCCCGCACCAGCCAGTCCTCGAGCTGCGCGCGATCGCTGGAGCCGTGCACGATGGCGCGGTGGTCGGCGTCGCACGCGATGCCGCGGGCCTCGAGCACCTTGAGGACGGCGTTGGCGAGGGCGGCGAGCTCACCGCGGGCCTCGCCGCGGGCCTCACCGCGGGCTTCACCCTCCGCCATGATGCGACGCATGAACTCGCTGCGGAACTCGTACTTCTCGGGGTTCATCTCGGCCTCCAGGGCGCGGCGTACGGCTTCGTCGACGAAGCCTAGGACGATGTCAGCGTACCAGCGGGCGCGGGCCTCGTCGACGTCGTCGAGGGCGAACAGCAACGCGCGCGCCGCCTCGAACGCGATCGCGTCGTGCCGATGGGCGAGGACCCCGAGCAGCGCGACCTCGGGGTGACGCCGCGCGCGTTCCACCTCGGTGACGACCGGTACCCGCGACGGCCCGATGACTTGCGGATACACCCATGACCGGCCACCGCCGAGATCGATCGGCTCGGCGCACCAACGCGCCGTCTCCTCATCGAGCGTCACGACGACGATCGCCACCGGGCACCGGAGGCGCGCCCGCAGGACGCTCTGGTAGAGCGGCCACGTCCAGCGCTTGCGGGGGTCTCGGTGCAGCTGCACCTCGACCACGGCGGCATGGATCGCGACGCCCGAGCTCGGGTCGCGCACGATCAGCACGAGATCCGCACGCCGCTCCGGTGGCTGGACCTCGGTGAGGTTCTCCGGGCTCGCGACCACCTCGACATCGCCATCGATCGCGATCCCGACCGCCGCACGCAGCAGCGCCAGCACGAGATCGGGATGCTCGCGCAGCAACTCGACCAGCATCTCGTGCTCGAGGGAGGGCATCGACGCGCTCCACGTTGCGAGCGGTGTGCCGAGTCGACAACGCCGCGAGATCGCTGGGGCGGGTGCATGCGAGGTGCCCGCGTGGCCCGATGGCGGGCCACGGGTGGCCCGATGGCGGGCCAGGGCCGGCCCGATGGCGGGCCACGGGGCGCCGCGGACACACCGCGCGAACGTTCGACGCGGACCCTTCGGTCTCTCCTGGCAGATCACGCCGCGGACCCTGATCGACGCGATGGTGGCCGGCGGCGACGAGGCCAAGCGCGCCTTCGAAGCGATGATGCAGATGAAGAAGATCGACGTCGCGACGATCGACGCCGCGCGCCGCGGGACGAGGTGATCGTCGGGGGCCGTGCGCGGTGCCCCGGCGGCCCGCAGGGGCTCGCCACCTCCGCGCGCCCCGTGCTACTCGATTCGTCGTGTCGTCGCTCGCGCTCGCCCTCGGACTCTCGGCCGCCGCGCCCGAGCCGGCGCTGTCGCTGACCTGGGAGGCACCGCCGGAGTGCCCGACCGCGGCGGAGATCGAGGCGCGCGTCGCTGCGGTGGTGCCGAGGATCGCCCACGCGGCCGTCGTGGACGCGCGCATCGATCGCGTCGGCGACGCGTGGCGCCTCGTGCTCGATCGCCACAGCGACGTCGGGCGCGAGCACGACGAGATGACGGCGGCACGCTGCGACGTGCTCGCAGACGTGGTCGTCGTGTTGACGAGCATCGCGCTCGACCCGACGGCGACGCCGCGGCCCGCACCGAGGCGATCGCCCGTGCGCGTCGGGGTCGCCGCGCTGGCCCTGGGCGACTTCGGCACCCTGCCGCGCATGACACCCGGGGGATCGCTGGGCGTGCGGGCGTTCGCACGGTGGTGGAGCGTCGGCGTGCGCGCGAGCCTGCTGCGGGCGGTGCGTGTCGACGACCCGCAGGACCCGACGCTCGGGGCCGACGTCGCGCCGTGGAGCATCGCGGTGATCGGCTGCGCGACGCCGTTCGTCGGCGACGTCAGCTTCCCGCTGTGCGTCGGGCCCGAGACCGGCGGCATGCGGGCGCAGACCCGCGGCGCGACGGGCTCCGCGATGGCTGCGTGGGTCGCCGTCGACGTCGGCGCGCACGTGGTGTGGAGCATCGCGCCCCGGCGATTGCGGGATTCCCTCGCGCTGGTCGCGGGCGTCGAGGCGGTCGTCGGGGTGCGGCGACCCGGCTTCCACCTCGAGGGGCACGGGCCGTTGGTCCGCGCGGGAACGATCGGCGTGCGGCCGAGCCTGGGGCTCGAGGTCCGGTTCGGCGCCACGCCAGGGGCCCGCAAGCCGCGGAGATCCCACGCGAAATCGCGGCCCTCCGGAATTCGTCCGGCCCCCACACAGAAAGCGGGCGATGCTGGCCACGAACCGTTCGTCGAGGTCCGCCGATGACGATGTCGATCAGCTCCGAGCGCCCCGCAGTGACGCTCGCCGGGCCCGCGCCTGCCCACGGTCATGGCCGCGCCGAGGCGGGTCTCGCCGCGGTCGAGGCGATCCACCGCGAGCACTTCGCGTTCGTCTGGCGGAGCCTGCGGCACCTCGGGGTGCCGCACGCGTGGCTCGAGGACGCCGCGCAGGAGGTCTTCGTCGTGGTGCATCGGCGCATCGGCGAGTTCGAGGGCCGCGCCGACGTGAAGACGTGGCTGTATGCGATCGCGCGACGGGTCGCGTCGGATCAGCGCCGGAGCTCGAGGCGCGCGGATCGCAAGCACGCGGCGCTGGTCGCCGAGGGCGTCCGCGACCACGACGAGTTCGTCGATCCCGTCGTGTGCAGCGAGGCGGCGCGGCACGTGGTGCGATTCCTCGAGGGGCTCGACGGCGACAAGCGGGCGGTGTTCACCCTGCATGCGTTCGAGGGCCTGCGTGGCCCGGAGATCGCACAGCGGCTCGCGATGAACCTCAACAGCGTGTACTCGCGGCTGCGGGTCGCGAAGGAGCGCTTCGAGCAGAGCTGCCGGGCGCTCGGCGTGCCCGAGGACGACGCGGTGGCGGCGACCTCGGCGGCGGTCGAGCCCCGCCCCGAGCAGCGCACCGCGGCGTGGCTGGTGCTGCTCCCGCAGCTCCGCGGCACAGAGCTCGCGATCCCCACGACGCTGGCGGTCGGATCGGTGTCGGCGAAGCTGTGGGTCGGCGCGGCGCTGCTCGGCGTGCTCGCGATCGGTGGGTGGCAGCGACGGCCCGTGCCGCCCCCGCCGGAAGCGCCTGCGACCGAGCACGTCGATGCGCCGACCTCCGCCGTCGCGTCGGAGCCCCCGCGCCACGTTCCGACCGCCCCACGGGCGGACGTGCCTGCGGCGATCGTGGTCCCCGCGATCGAGCCGCCCGCGACGCGGCCCGCCCTCGCGGCGCCTCCACGCCCCTCGGCCCCTCGCACACGTCGCTCGCGACCCGCCGAGCCCACCGCGCCGCAGGAGCTCCCCGCGCCGCCGGCCCAGGCCTCCGCACCCGAGCCCGCGCCCCCCGAGCCCGCGCCCGCGCGGCCCTCGATCGAGCCGCTCACCGAGGAGCTCGCGATGGTCGCCGCGATGCGGGCCGCGTTCGTCGCCGGCGATCACCGCGAGGTGCTCGCGCGCGTGGCCGATCACGCCGCACGCTTCCCGACCGGTCGGCTCGCGACACAACGCCGCGCGTACGAGGCGATCGCCCGCTGCGCGCTGGGCCAGATCCGCCGCGGCCGCGCCCTCGCCGATCGCTACCTCGCGGCGCACCCCGAGGCGGTGCTCGCCACCGGGGTTCGGGGCGCGTGCTACGGCGCCGAGTGATGCGACTCGGGGTGCTCGCGTGGTTCTCGGCCACGCTCGCGTGCACGCCCGCGAGCATCGTGCTGCCCCTGCCCGATTCCGCGGGCGGCAGCGGCGACGGCTCCGCGGGCCCCGACAGCGACAGCGACGGCGATGGTGACGGTCCGGGGGGCTGCGCGATCGATCGCGCGCTGTGGATCGACAACGTCGCGGGCGACAACGCCAACCCCGGCACCGAGGCGAGCCCGCTGGCCGACCTCGACGCGGCCCTCGCCGCCGGGGGAACCTGCACGGTGATCCACGTGGTGGCGACCGACGAGGGCTACTCCGGCGCCTGCATCCAGCGCGACGCGGTCGCGATCGTCGGCGTCGGCGGCCGTCCGCACTTCGATGCGCCGGTGGTCTGCGACGATCGCCTCGCGGGGTTGTTCGTGCGCGCCGACGACGTGCGCCTCGAGCACCTCACCGTCGACGTTTCGGGCGCCCCCGGCGTGCTCGCCCGCGCGGTGGTGTTCTCGGGCGTCCCCGACGCGCCGATCCGCGGCGGCCTCGCCCTCGACCTCGAGGCGATCGGACCCGGACCCGCCGACGACGGCCGCGCCCTGGTCAGCGCGTCGCTGTGCTTCGACTGCGCGGTGCAGCGCTCGGTCGTCCGCGGGGCCGAGGGTGCGGGCATCGGCTTCGACAACCACCAGGACGACGCCGCGATCCTCGACAACGTCGTCGACGGTGCCGGTGGCGGCTGCATCGTCGTGAACGGCGAGCCCTCGGAGGCGATCGCGGGCGACGCGGTGATCGACGGCGTCAGCTCGCGCGTCTCGGTCGAGCGCAACATCGTGCGCGACTGCGGCGCCCAGACCCCGTCGATCCACCTGGCCAGCGCCGTCGACGGCACCGTCGTGGACAACGTGATCGGAGCGAGCGAGCCCGGCGGGATCCTGCTCGACGACGACGGCCTCGGCGACGGCGCGTTCGGCAGTCGCGACACCCTGCTCGCCCACAACACGATCGACTGCAGCGCGTGCACGGACCCGGCGGTCCGCATCCTCGCCGGCAGCACCGGCGTGCGCATGGTCGACACGATCGTCACGGGCCTGGGCGCCGCCGTCCTGCTCGACGCGAGCACCCACGACAGCGTCGCGATCGATCACGACGCCTACGCACCCGGCATGACCTTCGTCGACGCCGGAGACACCCTCGGGTTCACGCTGTGGCAGGCCCGCGGCTTCGACGGCGGGTCCATCCTCGCGGCGGCCGCCGATCTGTTCGTCGACCTCGACGGCGGTGACGTCCACCTGCGCGACGGTGCCCCGGCGATCGACGCAGGCGTGGACGCAGGCGTCGCCCTCGACGCCGATGGGGCGCCGCGGTGGCAGGGCGCCGCGCCGGACCTCGGCGCCTACGAGCGCGCGCCCTGATCGTCGCGGGCTCGCGCTGCGATCGCGGCGTTGATAGCCTCTCGCGATGCGCTCGCTCCGCGTGCCGACGTGGCTCGCCGTCACCGCCCTGGGCTGCTCGCCCGACACCGGCGGCGACGGGAGCACGACGACGACCGGGGCCGCGTCGGGCGTGGACGGGAGCTCGAGCTCCTCGAGCACGTCGAGCTCGGCGGACTCGAGCAGCTCCGAGGCGACCACGGCCGCGGACGGCTCGACCACGAGCACCGCGTCCACCACCACCACGGACGCGTCGACGAGCGGCGGCGCCTCGACGACCGAGGGCTCGTCGAGCGGCAGCGCGTCGGACACCGACGGCCTCCCCGATTGCGCCGCGATCGACGATCCCGCCACATGCGACGCGACGGCCGGCTGTCGCTACAACGCGGGCGTCGGCCTGTGCAACCCCGACTGCCCGACGATCCTCGACGAGGCCACGTGCGTGGAGCAGGCCGGCGTGTGCTTCTGGATGGACCGTGAGTGCCACGACGTGGCCATATGATGATCATGCCGCGGCCCGGTCGGGCCGCACGCACCGACGACGACGGCGCAGCAGGAGCCCGGACCACGAGGGCGCAGCAGTGGGGCGCGCGGCGCGTTGACATCAATATGTCTCGCTGCTACATCATGATGTATGCGCACGACGGTCCGCTTGGACGAGGCCCTACTGCGCGCTGCCAAGGCAGAGGCCGCGCGCTCCGGCGCCACCCTCACGTCACTCATCGAGGACGCACTCCGCGACGCGCTTCGACGACGCAAGGCCGCGCGCGGCCATCGATCGGTCGTCTCGCTGACGACGTTCAAGGGCAACGGGCTGTGCGCCGGCGTCGACCTCGACGACTCGGCCGCGCTCGCAGATCTGATGGACGAGTCGCGTGCTCCTACTTGACGTGAACATCCTGGTGTACGCGCACCGCGAGGACGCGCCGCGACATGCCGAGTACCGCTCGTGGCTCGAAGGCATCCTCGGCGGTGACGAATCGTACGGCGTCTGCGACCTCGCATGTTCGGGGTTCCTGCGCGTGGTGACGCACGCCCGCGTGTTCACGCCCCCGACCCCGCTCGAGTCGGCGTTGGCGTTCCTTCGGGACGTGCGTGATCGACCGAACGCCAGCGTGATCGCCCCGGGTGAGCGGCACTGGGACATCTTCACCTCGATCTGCGTCCGCGCGGGGGCACGGGGCAACCTCGTCCCGGACGCCTACTTCGCCGCCCTGGCGATCGAGGCCGGTTGCACATGGGTCACGGCCGACCGCGACTTCGCGAGGTTCGTGGGTCTCCGCTGGATTCACCCGCTCGATTGACCCGGCACGTGAACCCGCCGCCTCGCCCGCGCAACAGGCCCGTCGAGGACCACGAGGCGGCGACTTCACCCCGGTCGGGCTACGCCCACCGACGACGACGGCACAGCAGCAGGATCCCGAGCCACCACGGCATCGCGGGCGACGCCGCGGCGCCGCAGCCACAGCCCGCCGCGTCGCCCTCGACCGCCGCGCCACCCGAGCCGCTCGAGCTCTCGTCGGCCCCGCTCGGATCGAGCGTGGGATCCGACGTGGCGGCGCTCCCCGTTCCGACCTCACCACCGCTGCTGTCGGCGGCCGTGGTCCCGACCGCGCACGTCGGGTCGTCCAGGTCGATGAGGCCGTTGCAATCGTTGTCGATGCCGTCCCCGCACGACTCGGGGAGGCCCGGCACGGCCGCCGCGTCAGCGTCGTCGCAGTCGCCGTCGCAGGTCCACACCGCGTCGCCATCGCCATCGATCTCGTCGAGGGGGATCGTGCCGTCGCAGTCGTCGTCGAGGCCGTCGCACAGCTCGGGCGCGCCGGGGTGGACCTCGGCGCGGGCGTCGTCGCAGTCATCGCCGCCGCAGCGCACCGCGAACGCGCCGTCGCCATCGTCGTCGGTGCAGGTGCAGTACAGCCCCGCGGCGACGTACCCCTGCACGATGCCCCAGCCGTCGTCGTTGTCGGGGGTCGCCGCGACGCTGGCGGTCGAGCGCAACAGCTCGGCCATCTCCGCCGGCGTGAGCTCGGGATACGCCTGGAGCAGCAGGGCGCCGACGCCCGCGACCAGGGGCGTCGCGAAGCTCGTGCCCGACCCCTGCGCGTATTGGTCGGCGGTCCCGAGATCGGGGACCCACACCGGATGGCCGGGGCCGCAGACGTCGGGTTTCGTGCGGCCATCGGCCGTGGGCCCGCGCGACGAGAACTCCGCGATCACGCCGTCGGGCATCACCGCGCCCACGCCGACGAGGCGATCGGTGTCGGCGGGGGCGTTCAGCGTGCTGGCCCCCGGCCCGGTGTTGCCCATCGCGCTGAACATCACCAGGCCGTTGTCGAGGGCGACGCTGGCCGCCTGGCTGGTGACCGCCGTCGCGCCGTCGAGCTGATCGGTCGTGTACCAGACGAAGTAGCCGAGCGAGGAGGTCGACATGTCGGCGCCCATCGACTCGATCCACTCGAGTCCCTCGACGTAGTAGTCCTCCTCGATCTGCACCTCTTGACCGACGTCCTCGGTCTTGGCGAGGAGCACCGCGACGTCGGGCGCAGCGCCGCTGTAGAACCCGTCGTGGCGCCCGGCGAGCAGCGCGAGCACCCAGCTGCCATGGAGGAATTGCCCGGGCGTCTCGCCGTCCTCGTCGGAGACCACGTCGTCGTCGTGCAGGAAATCGTGGGCCGCGATCACCTCGATACCGGCGAGCGCCGCGTGATCGAGGGCGAAGCCGCTGTCGAGCACCCCGACGACGACCCCCGCGCCGGTCAGCCCGCACGCGTGCAGGTCGGGCACGCCGAGCATCGCGAGCTGATCGAGGGCGACCCCGTAGGTGGGATCCGGCGGCGGCCCCGGCACCGGCGTCGTCGTCGCGGCGATCCGGGTCGCGCGCGCGACCGGGGACACCCGCGTCACGCCCGGCAGCGCAGCGAGCCGCGCCCGATCGGCCGCGCTCGCCTCGACACTGACCGCGTTGAGCCACCGCGACGTCGCGCGGATCGACAGCCCGAGCGCGCGCACGCCCTCGAGGTGGACCTCCGCGATCGCGAGATCACGGACATCGACGCCCGCGTCCCCGCGGACCCGCTGCCGCCGCGCGAGCGCCCGCGGGGCCAGCTCGCGCCCGCGCTCGACGAGGGCCGCCGGCAGCGCTGCCGTGGCGACGTCCTTGTCGTCGAAGAAGACCCACGTCGGCGCGCGCGTGTCACCGGAGGGAGCCAGGAGCGACAGCACGAGCGCGGCGAACGGGACCACAGTCCATCCTAGCGCCGATCCGGTGCCCGGGGGAGCACGCGGCGCAGGGACGACGGAGGCGCCGCGATTTCCTGTCGCGAGTCGCGTTCCCAGGGACTAGCCTCGTCGTCGCGATGCCCTACCCGATGAACGACGCCCTGCGGCAGGCGGCCACGTTGATGGCCGAGCAGCGATGGATCGAGGCGATCGAGGCCTATCGCCGCATCGGCGAGGCGCAGCCCGAGCACGCCGCGATCGCGGCCAGCCAGGTCGGCGCGGCGTACTACTTCCTGCGTCAGTTCCCCCACGCGATCCAGTGGTATCGATACGCGGGCCAGCTCGGGTTCGACGCGCAGATGACCGCGGACAACGTCGCCGAGGCCGAGGCCGCGCTCACCGGGTATCGCCCCAGCGTCGGCGACATCGCGCTCATGGACGACGGTCAGGTGCTGGAGTTCCGTGGGGATGGTGGCTGGCGGCCGCGCGGCTGGTGACGCCCGTCGCGATCGCGGCCCGCAGGCGGGCTTCGATCGCGCCGAAGTCGACGCCGACGACGACGGCGGTGGCACCACAGCGAAGATCCTCGCGCAGCCGCGGCGCGAGGCCCGGCTCACTCCGCCAGAGGGTCGGTTCGCCTGCGCACTCGCGCGGCGGCTCGGGTCGTGTCGGTGGGTCCATACGCGACCGAAGGGTGGGCCGCGCATGTCACCATCCGCGTCACCTCAGGCAAGATCGGTGTGAACTCCAGCGATGCGCCGGCGTCGCCGTCGCGGATCCTCACGCCGTCGCCGACGCGGAGCCCTTTTGTCGGTCCGCCTTCGCCGCCTCGTAGGCCGCGTCGATCTGCGCGGCGAAGTGGCGCTCGATCACTGCGCGGCGCAGCTTCTGGTTCGCGGTGAGCAGGCCGTTGTCGGGCGTGAACATCTCGTCGACGAAGATCGCCCGGCGGATCTTGCGGTACGCCGGCAGATCGGCGTTGACCTGCTCGATCGCCCGCTCGACCGCGGCCTCGGACGGTCGGCCCGGCACCAGCACGGCGACGAACGGTCGCGCGTGACCGACCATCATGCACTGCGTCGCCTCGGGGCACGCGCCGAGGAACTTCTCCTCGAGGGGCTCGGGCGCGATGTTGTGGCCCGACTCGGGGATGATGAGGTTCTTGATGCGGCCGATGATCTTGATGTTGCCGCGCTCGATGTCGACCTGATCGCCGGTGTGGAACCACCCGTCGCGGATGACCGCGGTGGTCTCCTCGGGCATCTCCCAGTAGCCCTTGAAGATGTTGGGCCCACGCACCAGCAGCTCGCCCTCGTCGGAGCAGCGGATCTCGACGCCACCGAGCGCCACGCCGACCCGCCCCGCGACGACCTGGTCGGGCTCGTCGAGCGACACGATGCCGGTGGTCTCGGTCAGGCCGTAGGCCTGGTACACCGGGATGCCGAGCATCTGGAACCAGCGCTGGGTCTCCTCGGCGAGCGGCGCGGATCCGGAGATCAGGAAATCGAGGTTCTCCCCGATCTTCGCCTTGACCTTGCCGAACACCACGCGCTGCGCGAGCGCCAGCGCGACCTTGTCGAGGAGGCCGCCGCGGCCCGCCGAGATCGCCTGGTAGGCCGCGACGCCGCGCTCGTAGAGGCCGAGCGCGATGCCGCCGCGCTCGCGGAGGTTCGCCCCGACGCCGTTGCGGATCCGCTCGAGCACCGCGGGCACGTTGAGGAAGTAGTTCGGCTTGGCGGTCCCCATCTCGACCACCAGCTTGGTGAGGTCGGTCGAGATCATGATCGGGTTCGGCCGCGACAGCTGCGTCCACAACATCATGCGCGACGCCGCGAAGCAGAACGGCAGGAAGTGGAACACCCGATCGGGGCCGCGGCGATCGACGGCGACCTTGGCCAGGCGCTCCATCGTCTTGGGGATCATGAAGTCGACGTTGGCGCGGGTGAGCACCACGCCCTTGGGCTGACCGCTCGTGCCGGACGTGTAGATGATCGCGACCGGATCCTCGGGGGCGATCGCGTGCAGACCGGCCTTGCTCGGCTCGGCCTCGAACACCTCGTCGAAGATCGCGATGCGACCGTGCTCGGGCCACGCCGCGGCGATGGTGTCGGCCAGCTCGCGGCTGCCCGCGAGCAGCAGCGCCGGCTTGGCGCTGCGCAGCATCACCGCCAGCTCCTTGGGCTCCTGCTTGTCGTAGAGCGGGACGACGATCGCCCCGCACGCGAGCGCGGCCAGATCGGCGCACACCCACTTGGCGGAGTTCGGGGCGAGCACGGCGACGCGATCGCCGGGCTGGACGCCGGCCGACGCGACGAACGCCCGGGCCTTCGACACCAGCTCGAGCAGCGCACGGCCGTCGTGCTCGCGCAGCTCGGTCCCGTGCACCTCGAGCACGGCGCACTTGTCGGGTTGCTGCTCGAGGTTCTCGAAGATCCGGGCGAGAAAGTGCATGGGCGGCGCCGGAGCCTACCCCGGCGACCGCCCCCACGTCACGCGGCCGCTGTCGGCGTCACGCGGCGCCGACTCGGCGCCGGCGCAACCGCACCCCGAGCAGGCCGAGCAGGGCCAGCCCCCACGCCGCCCCGGGGCGATCGTTGGCGGCGTTGCACGAACAACCCGAGCCATCGTCGGTCGTCTCGCCCGCGGTGTCGCCGGTGTCCTCCGTACCCGCAGTGTCGCTCGCGCTCGCGCTGTCCGTCGCGCTCGCGCTGTCCGTCGCCGTGACCGTCGCGCTGTCGCTGTCGGTCGCCGGCGCGCCCGAGCTCGACTCCTCGCCCGTGCCGCCGGTGCTCCCCGAGCCCTCGGACTCGCCCTGGCTGGTGCCGCCCTCGGTCGCGCTGTCGCTGGTGCTGCCTTCGCTCGTCGACGCGGTGCCCTCGCTCGTGCCCTCTTCGGTGCCCGAGTTCGAGGTGCTGCTCTCGGCGACGCCGCCGCAGAACACGGTGATCTGGTCGTAGCAGACGTCGAGCAGCTCGTCCTCGCCGAGATCGGCCCACTCGGCCTCGCCCGGTCCGCCGCCGCCACCGCCCTCGGCGCAGCCGCAGCTCACCGTGACCTCCTCGTCGATGCCGATCGTGCAGCCCCCGACCTTGGTCTCGCACTGCCACACCGGCGGCGGCGGTCCACCGCCGCAGTAGAGATCGAGCTGCTCGAAGCACACCGTCTGCAGCTCGTCGTCGGTGAGTCCATCCCAGTCGTTGCCCCCGATGCCGCCGACACCATCCCCGCCCGCGCACTCGCACGAGAACGAGTCGGGCTCGTTGTCGACGACGCAGCTGCCGGTCTTGTCCTCGCATGGCACGCCCTCGACCGGGCCCGGAGGACCGCACAGCGCGGAGAGCTGCGCCTCGCACTCGGCGTCGAGCTGCGCCTGGTTGAAGCCGGCCCACTCGTTGCCGCCGCCGCCGCCGACCCCACTGCCGTCCGCGCACTCGCACGAGAGCGAGTCATCCGGCACGTTCGACAGCGAGCAGTCGCCCTGCGCCGACGCACACATCGACTCGAGCGCGTGGGCCTCGGGCACCAGCACGCCGAAGGAAGCCAACGAGAGAACACCCAACCAAAAGCGATGCATCACCATGAAATCCAAGCCTCTCCTCGCCCCAACCCGGGCGGTGTGCGGCATACATGGCCGGGTCGGGTGGGTTTCCTTGGTGGCCCTCGAGTTTTTTCTTTCGTCCGTGACAACCGGCCGGAATCGGCGGGCTTTTCAGGGGCTGTCGGGCCGCGGCCGGGCGCCGCGGAACCGCGCGAGGTAGAGGCCCGAGGTGCCCAGGATCCACGCCGCGGCGACCCACAGCGTGCTGCGGACGTCCGGGTCCATCCACGCGCCGGCGACCACCGCGAGCTCGGCGAGCGCGAACGCGATCGGCAGCACCGGCCACAGGGGCATCCGCAGCGGGCGGGTGGACCGCGGTCGCCGGCGGAACAACACCACCGACGCCAGCCCGGTCAGCGCGAAGAACACCCCATCGATCGCGACGACGCCGGTGAGCAGGCGATCGATCCCCCGGTCGCCGGCGATCCACAGCAACGCGAGGGCGACGCCACACAGCAACGCGATCGCTGCGATCGGCGTGCCGGTGCGCGCGTGCACCCGCGCGAAGGGCCGGAAGAACTTGCCGTCGTGGGCGAGCGCGAGCACCAGGCGCGGGCCCGACAGGAGCTGGGCGTTCAGCACCCCGAACGCCGACACGGCGATCGCGACCGCGATCGCCCGGCGGCCGCCATCGCCGAGGGACACCGCGGCCGCGTCCGCCGCGATCGATCCGCTGCCCGCCGCGCCGGCGAACCCGAGCTGGCGCAGGTAGCTCCAGTTGACGACGAGGTACACCGCGACGATGACGGCGACCCCGATGAGGATCGCCCGCGGGAGGGTGCGCTGCGGATCGCGGACCTCACCGCCGACCCACGTCGCCTGCTGCCACCCCCCGAAGCTGAACAGCGTCGGGACCAGGGCGGCGAGGAGCCCGGGCGCACCGACCAAGGGCACCGCCGACGCCGCGGCCGGGGCCGCGGGTGCGATCACGGCGAGGGCCGCGACGCCGAGGAGCGCCGCGAGCTTGCCGACCACGGTGAGGTTCTGGATCCGCGCGCCCCACCGCACGCCCATCGCATTCATCGCGCCGAGCACGACGACGAGCAGCGTGGCCGCGAGCGCGGCCGCGACCGGCGACAGGCCGTGGCCCACCGTCGCGATCGCGATGTGTTGTCCGCACACCAATGCGATCACTGCGATCGCCCCGGCCTGGATCGCGGTCGCGTTGCAGACCACGTACACGAACGCGACCCCGGGGCCGTAGGCCTCGCCGAGGGCCGCGTACTGCCCCCCGGTGCGCGGGTACATCGCGCCCAGCTCGGCGAACGAGAAGGCGCCCGCGATCGCGACGAGACCGCCCACGATCCAGGCGAGCATCGCCGTGTCGGCGTCGCCAGCCATCGCCGCCACGCGCCCCGGCGTGAAGAAGATGCCGACGCCGACGCACGCCCCGACGACGACCGCGATGGTGTCCAACAGGCCGAGCTCGCGGCGGAGGCCGTCGGGCCCGTCGGTCGGCGACATCACTCCCGAGCAGCATAGCGGAGCCCCCGTGGCCGAACCATGACGGAAGGCCCCGGTCGCACCGCGCGTCGGTATCCTCGCCACCATGCCGACGGCCACCACCACGCGCACTTCGTTGCTCGCCCTGGTCCTGCTCGCCGGCGCGTGCAAGGACGACGTCCCACCGCCCACCGCCGCGCCGCGGGTCGAGACCGGACGCGTCGAGGCCAAGGCCGCCGACGCGCCCGTCGACGCAGCGACGCCCGCCGCGATCCCGCTCGCGCAGTCCACCGCGGCCGCGCCGGGCAAGGCGAAGAGCGCGGGTCAGCTCGGCTTCGATCTGGCCGCGCTGTCGAACCTCTATGCCGTCGACGGCACGCCGCTCGCCGCGAGCTGGGGCGCTGCGGGGACCGGCGATCCCGCGGCGATGCGCGACGACGATCTCGGCACCGCGTGGCGCTGCCCGACCCCCGCCGCGTCGCCGGACGTGTCGACGCACTGCGTCGCCGGGCTGTCGTTCGCGGGGCCGGTGACGCTGCACTCGGTCCGGCTGTTCGCGGCCGCGGGGCCCAAGTGGAACGACTACCGCGCGCACCCGAGGCCCAAACGCGTCCGCCTCCACACCGACGCAGGGTGGTTCGACGTCGCGCTCGAGGACGGCTCGGCGCACCACTACATCAACCTCGCGACGCCCGTCACCACCCGCACCCTCGCGATCGAGGTGCTCGAGCTGCACGCGGGCAAGAAGCAGCCCGAGCTGTGGTTCGCCGAGCTCGAGGCGTTCGGCAGCGCAGGGCCGACGCGACCACCGCTGCAGCTCGATCCCTCGCGCGTGGTGATCTCGTTCGAGACGGAGGCGTGGAAGACCGAGGGCAGCGGCAACGCCATCCGCATCGCCTTCGCCGAGGAGCTCGCCGCGGAGACCGGCGCGCGGCGCCGACTGATGCGCGCGACCGCGATCCACGGCGACGCCGACGATCGCTTCTTGGTCGTCGAGCGCCGCTTCGGCACCGACTGCACCACCGATCGCGGCAGCTACCTCCTGCTCGATCGCGCCACGCGGGTGCTGTTCCCCCTGGGCGACAAGGCCGAGGTGCCGGCTGCGGTCACGCTGCGCGCCGACGGGCTCGGGGCAATGTTCGTCCGCGACGCCGAGCCCGAGCACGCCCGCGCCCTGGTGTACGAGGGCGAGCAGCTCGTGCGCCACCAGCCCAAGACGAAGGCCGGCGAGACCGCCGAGCAGCTCGCGGCCCGCCTCGCGTTCGTCGGCGCCGCGGCCACGCGCGGCGGCGTCGAGCCGGGCGCGGCGATGGGCACGTGCGTCGCGGGCACGACCGACGAGGCGCTCGTCGGCCGCATCGGCACCGCGCTCGATGTCCTCAACCTGCACGGCGCGCAGGCCTCGATCTGTCCCCTGCCCGACGGCAGCAAGGCGGTGGTCGGCACCGACGGCGCCGCGTGTGGGCCGCGCTGGTACGCGGCCGTCGTCGCGCCGTCGGGCGAGATCATCGCGCAGAACCTCGCCGGCGAGGGCGACGGCGACGGGGCCCACTTCATGCCGATGGCGGACCTCGGCGTGGTGCTCGAGGGCACGCGCGCGGGCGGAGCGACGAGCGATCTGTGGCGGCTCGACGCCAAGGGCATCACGATGATCGTGAAGGGCGGCGCGCTCGCGGTCCGCGATCCGAAGATGTGCCGGCCCTGCGCCCCCGCGACGCCGGTGGTCGACGAGACGACGACCGGCGGTGACGACGGGGCCGGCGACGGGGGTCCGCCGGCCGACGCACCGCCCGCAGATCCGCCGGCGACGCCCGAGCCCGCAGACGCGCCGAGCGACGACGCTCCGCCGGCCGATCCTCCGGCGAAGCCCGAGCCCGGCCACGCGCCGGCGCTGCCGGGCGTGGACGACGAGCCGGAGTGATGCGCTCGCGCGCCGTCTCGGCGCCCTACCCCGCGTCGGGCTGCTGCATCACGAAGTCCGCGATGTGCTGGCTGAAGTCGTTGTCCGGGATCGCCGTGGTCCCGCCCTGCCCCGCGTTCTCGCCGATGATGAACGTGATGTCCTTCGGCACACCCGCGTCCTCGTAGGCGTCGATGTCCGAGGTCGCGTTGCCATAGGCCGCGGTGATCGACCAGCCGAAGTCGTTCGCCATCCAGTTCACCCAGGTGCGCTTGTAGTTGCGCGCCGACTCGTCGAACACCAGCGTGTTCGCGCTGATCACCGGGCCGACGGGGAAGCCGTGGGCATCGAGCCACGAGCGGGTCTCGGCGCGGAACACATGGGGCCGCGCGGTGAGGTAGACGACGACGTAGCCCTTGTCCGCCCACAGGTTCATCAGCGCCGACGCCGACGCGTTCTCCGCCGGATCGTAGCTGCCGTCGCCGATCTGGGCGAAGAGCTCCTCGTCCGACAGCGTCATCGTGCCGTCGATGTCGGTGACGACGATCTTGGTGCCCTCGGCGAGCAGGAAGAAGTAGTGCGGCGCGCACGACCCGTCGCCCTCCAGCACCGCGTAGATCGGCTGCACGCTGGAGAAGGTCTCGTCCACGCCGTCGAGCTCGTACTTGCCGGCAGCGTCGGTCTGCACCCGCGTCAGCGCGGTCCAGTTGGTGCCGTCCCAGTTCCACAGGCTCATCCACTCTTCGGCCAGCGGCAGCGGGTTCAGGCCCATGTCGAGGGGCGCGCGCGCCTTGGTGCCGGCGAGGCGGAAGGCGCCCATCGACAGCGCACCGTCGGTCGACTGCGTGGTGGTCGCCCAGAGGGCACCGGGCACGCCGAGCACGTCGCTGGCCTCGTCCTTGTAGCGCGGGTTCGCGGCGACGACGTCCATCGCCGCCTGGGTCTCGAACGCGGCGGTCATCGTGGTGAACGGCAGCTCGCCCGGGGTCGGGCAGTTCAGCAGCATCGGCTCGGCCGCCGGGCCGCCGCCCGTGGTGTCGGCCGTGGTGTCGGCCGCGGTATCGGTCGCACCGCTGCTGCCGCCCTCGGTGGGATCCCCGGCGGTGGTCTCCGCGTCGGTCTGCGACGCGAGCCCGGCCCCGGACTCCGCGGCGCGGCAGCCGGCAACCATGGCGATCGAGGCGATGAGGAGGCGTAGGTCGTGCTTCATGGGGCTCCGGTTCAGGTCTGGTTCGGCTCGGGTCAGATCCACGCGACCTGGAAGAACGCCAGGAACGCGTCGCCGATGAGCGGCGCGCCGTTGGTGTCGACGCGCGGACCCTCGACGAGATCGGTCAGCTGGTAGCTCAGCATCAGCTTGGCGTGGTGGCCGTAGAGGTAGGTCACCAGGCCGGGCTCGTAGATGCGCCGCGCGGTGTTGTCGACGACGTACTCGGCGCCCTCGGTGCCATCGCGGCTCGTGTTCACGTCGGACTGCTGGAACCGGAACACGAGCTCGAAGCGCGGCAACGCGATCGGGATCGGGAGCAGGTAGCCGACCTGGGCGGCTGTCGCGTAGCGGCGCAACGCGGGCGACTCGGGGCCGTTGGCCCCGCGGAATCCACGGAGGTACTCGACCCGCGCCGAGAGCCCGCGGTACTTGAGCCGCAGATCGCCGCCGGTGCGGGTCTCGGCGGCGCCGACGTCGTCGAGCCCGAGGCCGTTCCCCAGCGCCTTCGCGTGGCCCGCGTACGCCCCGAACACGAAGCCGAAGTCCGAGTGCTCGAGATCGGGGTCGTCGAGATCCACCGGCGCGAGGCCGCCGACCTCGACGCGCCCGGTGTAGAGGAACTTCTCGTCGAGGTTGCGTCGCTGACGAAAGCCACCCTCGCCGTTGGCCATCATGAACGCCGCCGACAGGTGGACCTTGTCGGCGATCCGCCCGGTGCTGCTGATGCTGGCCCCTTGATCGCGACCGAACGCGATCCGCCGCGTGTCCGGAGAGAACGGGAACTGCAAGCCCCACTGGTACTGCAGCAGCGACAACGACGACGGCTGCTTGAGCTGCCCGAGGTCGAACCGCAGGAGCCCGTCGCGCCAGATGACCGAGCCAGCCGCGTCGCGGACCGAGAAGTTGCCCGCGTTGACGTCGAAGTTGAAGTCGAAGCCGATCTGCAGCGCCCCGTGGATCGTGTGGCGGCCGCGACCGGTCACGCGGGCGTTGGCGAAGTCGAAGCCGTCCTGATCGTCGGCGTAGAACTCGGTGTTCGAGACGTGGACGAACCCGGGTTGCAGGTACCCGCCCAGGCGCAGGGATTCGCCCGCGAGCGTCAGGGGTCGCAGGAACTTCGGGGTCTTGGCCGACGGACGCCGCGGCCGCGCGGACCCCTCGGCGGCCGCCGCCGGTGTCGCGGGGGCCGACGCAGGCGCGGCGTTCGAGCCAGGGTCGGTCGGCGGCGGCTCGACGGCCTCGGCGGCGTCCCAGCGCGCCGCGTCCGGCCCGGCGTAGGGCCGCGGCGCCGCGGCGACGTCGAGCGGCGCGGCCACGGCGAACGCGGCGAACCACAGGTGTCGTGTGCCCACTCGGCGAACACATGGCACGCCTCGTTGCGCACGGCGACGCCGAATCGCAGCACGAGCGGGTGCGCCGTCGCACGCATCGCCAGCGCGCGCGCAACCGTCGAACTCGTGATGCATGTTCGTGACAATCGCGAGACACAGCGGCGACGCAGCGCAGTCGAGCGCGCCCGCGTGACGGCACGGACACCGACGTGTCACGCGACGAAGCACGACCTGCGCTTCACGGTGCGGTCGTGCTCTGGTACTCGGCGGTCGTGACGATCTCTCGCCGCGAGTTGCTCCGTAGGGCCGGTCTACTGGGTGTGTCGGCCGCGATCGGCTGCAGCAAGGACGACGACGACGGCGCCGCGGACGACGGCACCGAGGGCGACGGCACCGAGGGCGACACGAGCAGCAGCAGCACGGGCGGCGACGACCTCCCGCAGTACGAGTACGACGGCGAGCTCGGGCCCGAGGGCATCTTCAGCCACAGCGTGGCGAGCGGCGATCCGCTGATCGACGCGGTGATCCTGTGGACGCGCGTCACCGTCGAGCAGACCGCCGCGGTCGAGGCGTTCTACGAGGTCGCGCTCGACCCCGAGTTCACCCAGCGCGTCGCCGCCGACTACGTGACCGCCGAGCCCGAGCGCGACTTCACGATCAAGCTCGACGCCGTCGAGCTCGCGCCCGGCACGACCTACTACTATCGGTTCTTCGCCCTGGGCCGGACCTCGCCGACGGGTCGCACGCGCACTGCGGCCAGCGGCGCGCTCGATCGCCTCCGTTTGGCCGTGATGTCGTGCTCGAGCCTGGCCCACGGCTACTTCCACGCGTACCGCCGCGTCGCCGAGCGGACCGACCTCGATCTGGTCGTGCACCTCGGCGATTACATCTACGAGTACGGCAGCGGCGAGTACGGCGATATCCGGGAGTACGAGCCGGCGCACGAGATCCTCACGCTCGCCGACTACCGCGCCCGCTATTCGCAGTACCGCCGCGACCCCGATCTCCAGGAGTGCCACCGTCAGCACCCGATGGTGGCCGTGTGGGATGATCACGAGGTGGCCGACGACGCCTGGGCCGGCGGGGCCGAGAACCACACGGAGGCGTCCGAGGGGGCGTTCGCCGATCGCAAGGCCGCGGCCCGCCAGGCCTATGTGGAGTGGCTGCCCATCCGCGAGGGCGCGGAGGGGATCGTCTACCGCAGCTTCGCGTTCGGCGATCTCGTGGCGCTGATCATGCTCGACACGCGCAACGCAGGCCGCGACCAGCAGGTCCCGTCGGCGTTCGACACCGAGGCGCTCGAGGATCCCGCGCGCCAGCTCCTCGGCGCCGCGCAAGAGGCCTGGCTCGCCGAGCAGCTCGACCACGACGCCGCGTGGACGCTGATCGGCCAGCAGGTGATGGTCGCGCAGCTGCGACTGGGCGAGAACCCGCTCAACCTCGATCAGTGGGACGGCTACCCCGCGGCGCGGCAGCGGCTGTTCGACCTCCTGCGCGAGCACACGCCGACCGACGCGGTCGTGCTCACCGGCGACATCCACTCGTCGTGGGCGTTCGAGCTCGCCGACGATCCCTTCGGGCCCGACTACGATCCCAGCACCGGCGCGGGCGCGGTGGCGGTCGAGTTCGTCGCGCCGTCGGTGACGTCGCCGGGGTTCCCGGCCGACACCGCCGACCAGTTCATGACGACGCATCCCCACCTCAAGTGGGGCAACCTCGTCGACCACGGCTATGTGGTGCTCGACGTGACCCAGGATCGCCTGCAGGCGAGCTGGTGGTTGGTCGACGACGTCACGTCGCCCGAGGGTGGCGCCGAGCGGTTCGCCGCGGCGTGGTCGGTCGTCCGCGGGACCGTGGCGCTGCTCTCCGACGCAGAACCCGCGCCTCCGCCCGCCGAGTCCCCGGCCCCTGCCCCGTGATCGCGTGCTACGATCGTTAGGGTGGCGCGCCCGCGATGACGCAGCTCCACCACACCTTCCACGCCACC
Source organism: Deltaproteobacteria bacterium Ga0077550 (assembly GCA_001464385.1). Classification (GTDB taxonomy): domain Bacteria; phylum Myxococcota_A; class Polyangia; order Nannocystales; family Nannocystaceae; genus Xiheibacterium; species Xiheibacterium aquaticum. The sequence continues at coordinate 49,497 of LNFB01000191.1, forward strand.
GCGTTCGAGCAGAACTTCTCGCTCAAGTCGCTGGCGGAGCACTACCCCACGGCGCGCCTGTCCGCCCAGGAGGCGAGCGTCGACATCTTCGGCGGCGGCACGATGTTCCTGTACCCGTTCGGCGCGGTGGTGTTCCACCAGTCGGATCCGGCGCGACGCGACGCCGAGCTGGCGAGGCTGCGCTCGTTCTTCCCCGAGCTCCGGGTCAAGGTCGCGGGCGAGGAGCACACCGTGCTCGAGGATCCCGGCGGCGTCACCGGGGTCACCCACGGCACGCTGACGATCGTCCAGATGACGGCGAAGCGGGCCTCGGTGATCGCGCTGACCGTCGCGCAGAGCGCCGCGATGGAGTACTACGAGCACCTCGTCGAGGAGCTCGGCGCACGCACGAACGTCCTCGTCGTCCGCCTGCGCGAGACCGGTCGAGTCCCGTTCCGCACCCGCGCCCTGCACCGCTTCATCGGCGAGTCGATCGAGGTGCGCAGCGAGGTCCTCTCGGTGCTCCACCTCCTCGACAAGCCGGACGCGACCTGGGACGACCCGGCCATGGACGCGATCTACGAGGACCTGCAGGACCAGTTCGATCTCGAGGACCGCTTCGCGGCGCTCGAGTCCAAGCTGCGGATCGTGCAGGAGGCCCTCGAGCTGGTCCTCGACACCGCCCGCGACCATCGGCTCGTGCTCCTCGAGGTCTCCGTGGTGGCGCTGTTCGTCCTCGAGATCGTCCTGGGTCTCGTGCGCCACTGACCGGCGCGACGCGCCTCAGCGCTCGGACAGATCGTCGACCGCGATGTCGAGCCACGTGTCGTCGACGCGCGGCGGCTCGCGGTCGAGCAGGCGGCATCGGGCCTCGTGGCAGAGCTGGCGCCACGAGGCGTGCACGGACCGCAGCGGGGCCTCGCGGCCGTGCTCGACGGCGAACGCCCGCGACGGCTCGTCGAGGATCGCCCACACCGCGGGGGCGCCGTGCAGGGCGCCGTGGCGCGCGTGCACGACCTCGCCAGCGAGCAGCCAGATCTCCCGCGCGGTCCCGTCGTCGCGCCACACCGCGCGCAGCGGCACCGGCGTCGCCATGCTCAGGGCGAGCAGCTCACCGAGGGACCGAACGGACGTGGGGGCGTGGACATGCGTGGCGTGATCCATGTCGACGAGGATGACCCGGCCGTTTGCCGCGACGATGACGCCCGCGCGAAGCGTCGGCGTCGCTCCGGTGACGTTCGCGCGTTCGCCTCGCACCACACGTGCACGCCGCGTCGAGGGAGGAGGGGACCGCTCATCCCCCGTCCGGCATCGGGTCGTCGCCCGCCCGCACCGTGCCGTGCGTCCCGTCGGCGCACTCGACCTCGAGGCGCTCGAGCCCCACCGGGACGCCCAGCAGTCGCCGCGCGACCAGCCGACCTGCCGTGACGCGACACCGCGCGGCGCCACCCTGGGCGTCGATCGTCGCCCAGACCGCGGGGCGATCGTCGCGGTCGAGCGTGATCGCCAGGTGACGTCGGACATCCCCCGAGACCAGGGAGATCCGCCACGACCGCGGCTCGGGCTGCACGTGCTCCACGTCGACGTGGCGCCGCACGCCCTTGCCGAAGCGGCTGCGCGCATCACCGGCGCCGGTGTCGACCCAGCCCATGCGGACGTCGACCAGCGTCCCGCTCGCGACCCACGCGTCGATGACGATCGCGTAGTCGTCGTTCGGGTGGAACGGCTGCTCGATGCGGACGAGCTCGTGGTGCACCGCGTCGACCGGGACGCCCGCACCACCGGGCAGCGGCCGCACGCCCGTGTGGTCGGCGGTGGGGGGACGCGGTTGCGGCCCATCGACCCCGCACGCGAGCGGCCCGACGACGACGACGGCGACGGCGATGGCGACGGCGGCGGCGACGGCGACGGCGACGACGGCGAGACGAGACGGCATCGACTCCGATGGTGCCGCGGCTCCGACACACCTGTGTGTCGGGACGCAGTCCGCCGCGGACGAGACGCGTGACGCGACTGGCCCCTGCTTGTCACCGCCGTCGTGACCGGGGTCCCGTACGCTGCGCGTCCAGATGCACCGCCGCCGGTTCCTCGAGCTCGTCGGTACTGCCGCCGCGACATCGGCGTGCCGACCCGATGCCACGGTCGCCCCGCACCACGTCGAGCGCGCAGCCGTCCGCTCGCCCTTCGCCCACGGCATCGCCAGCGGCGATCCGACCCAGGACGGCGTGGTCCTCTGGACGCGCGTCGAGGCCGACGGTGCCGAGGAGCTGGACGTCGACTGGGTCGTCAGCCTGCGACCCGATCTCTCCGATCCCGTGGCGCGCGGTCGCGGCGTCGCGACGATCGAGCGCGACCACACGATCAAGATCGACGTCCGCGGCCTCGCGCCGGGCCGGTCCTACTACTACGGGTTCGAAGCGCAGGGCGTCGGCTCGCCCGTCGGTCGCACGCGGACGCTGCCCGCCGGTTCCCCCGCGCAGGCCCTGCTCGCGGTGGTCTCCTGCGCCAACCTCCCCCGCGGTCACTTCAACGCCTACGGCGCGATCGCGGCACGTGACGACGTCGAGCTCGTCGTGCACCTCGGCGACTACCTCTACGAGTACGCCAACGGCCGCTCGGGCGACGGGACCGCGATGGGACGCGTCCCCGACCCCGCCGACCGCGAGTGCACGACGCTCGACGACTACCGGCGGCGCCATGCCTGCTACAAGCGCGATGCCCAGCTGATGGCGATGCACGCCCGGCACCCGATGATCGCCGTGTGGGACGATCACGAGATCGTCAACAACACGTGGATCGGCGGCGCCGAGAACCACCAGCCCGACGAGGGCGCCTTCGCCGTGCGTCGCCAGGCAGCGATCCAGGCCTGGCGCGAGTGGATGCCGGTCCGCGACGTCACCGGCACAGCGCCGATCGAGATCCACCGGAGCTTCCGGTTCGGCGACCTGCTCGAACTCTTCATGCTCGACACCCGCATCGTCGGGCGCGACCGACAGCTGCCCCGCGACGACTGGGCCACGCTCACCAGCCGCGGCCGCTCGCTGCTCGGTCCGACGCAGGAGCGCTGGTTGCTCGACGGCCTGCGCCGCAGCGTCGACGACGGCGTCGCGTGGCGCACCCTCGGACAACAGGTGTTGATGACGCAGGTCCGCGACGCCGATGGACTCCCGCGCAACACGGACATGTGGGACGGCTACCCGGCGGCGCGCGACCGCATCCTCGGGTTCCTCCAGGACCTCGCGATCCCGGACGTCGTCGTGCTGACGGGGGACATCCACAGCAGCTGGGCCACGGTGCTGCACCGCGACCCCTTCGCGGCCGCGCCGGGCCCGGTGTTGGCGGTCGAGTTGACCGCACCCGCGGTCAGCTCCCCGCCGCCCGCCGAGCCACCCGACCTCGCGGCACTGCACGCGGCGCACCCCCACATCCGCTGGGTCGACGTCCGCCACCGCGGATACCTGACCGTGCGCTACGACAGCCGCGAGGCGACCGCGACGTGGCACCACACCGACGACGTCGCGCGCGCGCACCTCGAGCTGCCGGCGCGCAAGGCGTTCCGCATCCCGCGTGGCCGGCCCGACCTCGTCGAGATCGACCCGCCGGCCTGATCGACGATCAGCGCCGCGTCATCGCGGGGCCTGCGACGTGCGGGTCGACGCGCTGGTCGACGTAGTAGATCGTCGGCGTGCACCGCCGGTCGGACCGCGCCGGCAGACAGCTGCCCCGCCAGAAGTCGCGCGGGGCGGCCCAGATCCGAAGACCGCGGGGCGTCGGCTCGACGCTCAGCCCCTCGTGGAACACGCCGCGGATCGGCATCGCCGCGGGGCGCCAGTCCATCGTGCCCACCTCGAGGACGCGCATCTGCGCCGTGCCGAAGCCCATCAGCCGCCACACGTCGAGCCGGTGCTTGCGACCGCCGAAGAGGAACACGTCGCCGCGGCGATCGACCAGCGCGGCCACGCCCTGATAGCGCCGCCATCCGGGGCCTGCGGCGTCGACCCCCGCCTGGGCGAAGACCAGCGACGCATCGCACGTCGCGCTGCCGGGCTCGACCCCGTCGATGCGCCAGACCAGCAGCTCGGTGTAGCTGATCCCGATCGCGAAGATGGCGTCCTTCGTCGCGACCAACGCGGTCGCCGCGATGCCGCCCTCGCGGGGGTTGTCGATCGCGCACACCACCGCGCCGTCGCCATCGCGGAGCTCGAGACGCGAGGCCCGGTGACGGCCGCGGAGATCCATGGGTTCGTGGCCGATCGGCACCAGGAGCTCGCCGGCCCGGGCACCCACGCCCACGAGGCCCTGGCCGACGGCCGCGTGCGGCCAGCGACGATCGTGCAGGCGCACCCCCTTGCCGACCTCGGCGTGCTCGACACCCCCGGCGTCGCGATCGTAGATCTGAAGCCACCCCACCCCGCGGCGGCGATCGACGCACGAGGTCAGCAGCTTCGCGTCCGACACCGAGATCGCCTGCGTATGGCAGTTGCGATCGACGTGGGGCGCCGAGAAGCCGACCCTTCGGATCCGCCGCGTCATCCCCGGATCCACGAGCGCGCGCCGCAGCTGCGCCTCACTCCCCTCGAAGCGCGCGCCGGCGTACGCGGCCGCATCGATCCGCGTCGTCGCGGCTGGGTCGCCCACGGCCAACGCCGCCCACGCGAGTCCGGCCGCGATCACTTGGAGGCCTCCACGCCGGCCCGCACGCCGGCCCTCGGCGGGACGCCGAAGTACGCGACGATCTTGATCCCCGCGCGACTCCACCACGGGCGTAGCCGCACGACCAAGAACTCGCGCTTGGCATACGGGCCCGAGGGCAGCCGAGCGCCGAATCGCAGCCCCAGCAGCAGCGCCGCCGACCTGGTGTACAGCGCCTCGGCGAGCCGTCGACGGAGCGCCGGGGGCGACTCGAGCTCGACGGACGCGTGGACCGGGGCGATCCGCTCCTCGAGCTCGGCGGCACGAACGACAGAGACGACGGGTGCGACCACGCGAGCGACTCTACGGATCGTGCGTCACGGTTCGTGGCCGCGCGCGTGAGAACATCCCAACGCCGCGACGACGACGACGACTCGATGCGGTGGCGATCGCGTCTCGCCGGGATCACGCGAGGTCACCGGCGATCGACGGCGCGGTCGCGTAGCGGACGAAGCGACAACCACCGCGCGAGGTACCGCCAGTGATCGCGATCGAGGTCGCCGGCCCGTGTCGCCAGCGCTGCGAAGCCGACACCGACGACGGCCGTGGTGACGATCAGGCCGCGGAGAGGCGACGGATCGAAGACGTGGTCGAGGGCAGCCGCCACCGCCCCGGGGATCGCCGCCCACGACACCAGCCGCGCGTACGTGCCGAGCGGGAACGTGCGGCCCAGCGCGACCCCGGCGGCACGCGCGATCCGCCAGCAGTAGACGCCGGCCGCCGGCACGAACGCGATCACGGCAGCGATCGCGGCCCCCGTCGGTCCGAGCCACGCCGTGAGCGGCAGCGCGATCGCGACGCTCGCGGCGAGGCCGAACGACGCCGCGAGCAGCACGTCCCGCGGGCGACCGGCGGCGACCAGCACCACGCCGAACGCAGCGACGCGGGCCATCGTCAGCACCGTGTAGCAGCGGAACACCGGCACCGCCGGGAGGTAGCGCGCGGTGAAGAGCAGCTCGACCACCGACGGCGCGGCGACGAGGAACACCATCGACACCGGGACGACGACCAGCGCGACATCGTGGATCGACGCGCGCCACAGCTCGACCGCGGCCCGGCCGCGTCCGGCCGAGAACAGCTCGCGCATCGGGGCGGCCGTCGCGGTGCCGACCGCGTACGGGATGTTGACGATGAAGGGGATCTGCCACGCACCGACCTGGTACTCCGCGAACGCCTCGACGCTGAACCACGCCAGCACGAGGTGGCGATCGAGACGCGCCGCGATGGCCCCCGCGATGTCCGTCAACCCCAGGGGCAGTGCACGGCGCAGCGTCGTCCAGCCGCTGGGCCAGCCGCTCGAGGTGATCGGCCCAGGCTCCCCCGCCGTGGTCGCCGGACGCTCGACGCCGCGGTAGAGCTGCGCGAGCGACCACGGCAGCGCGAGCCAGACCACCGCGGCGCCGAGCGTTCCGCACGCGGCGACGCCCCACAGGGGCGCGCCGAGGGCCACCGGCACCAGCGTTGCGGCGCTCGAGACGATCGACTTGCCGATCGCCAGCCTCGCGCCGGTCGCCGCGCGCCCCTCGATCACGAGGAGGTTCGGCAGCGCCCGCAGCGGCAGGTCGAACAACGGCAGCGGCGCCAGCCACAGCCACACGGCGGTGTCCTCGGGCGCGGCGCCGCGGTGCTCGCCCGCGAGGGCGAACGCCACGAAGCCGACCCCGACGACGGCCCCCAGCGTGTGCAGCACCCGGAGGTGCGTCGACGCGATCGCTCGACGCACCTCGATCGGCTGGCCCGGCAGCGCCATCAACAGCAGCGCTGGCAGGCCCGCCGTCGCGACGATCGCGACGGTCTGACACACCACGAGCATCCCGGCGAGCACGCCGACCTCGGCCTTCCCGAGCAGGCGAACGACGACGAGCATGACGGCCGCCTCGGCGATCATCGACAGCGCACGGCCGAGCAGGAGCGCGCCGGCATCGTCGGCGGCGCGCCGACGATCGGTCATGCCGCTCTTGCCCCGCGGACGAGCGTCTCGAAGATCCCCCGCAGCTGATCGGCGTGGGCGGCCCACGTGTACGTCTGCCGCACCGCCGCGCCGCCGCGCCGCGCCATCGCCCGCGCGAGATCCGGCGCATCGAGGAGCCGGTCGATCGCCTGCGCCAGCGCCCGAGGATCGCCGCTCGGGGTCAGGCACAGGTGCTCGCCGTGTCGGAACATCGCCTCGAGGTTCGCGGTGCGCACGCTGATCGTGGGGGTCTCGCTGGCGAGGGCCTCGAACACCTTCAGCGGGTCGAGCACGAACCCGCGGCGTCGCGACAGTGGATGGCGCTCGGGCACGAACGGGGCGACGAACACATCGCTCGCGGCCATGACCGCAGGCATCGCCTCGTACTCGAGCGCGCCCGTGAACTGGACCCGCGCTCGCGTCCCCGTGGTCTCGCGCTCGAGCGCGGCGCGCTCGGGCCCGTCGCCGACGAGCAGCACGTCGACATCGGCGTGGACCATCCGCGTCATCGCGGCGAGCAGCACGTCGACGCCGTGCCAGCTGCGGAACGATCCCGCGTACGTCACGACTGGACGCGCGCCCAGCCCGAAGCGCGCGCGCACGGGCGTCGCGTCGACGCCGGCGTGGAACCGCTCGACGTTGGCACCCCAGGACACCTGGATCGTCTTGGGGCGGTACCGACTCGGGACCAGGCCCGGATCGGTCGCGATGATCCGCGACGCCCGGGCCAGCGAGATCGGGCTGACGTGCTCGTCGAGGACCATGCACACCACCGGGGCGCCGGTGATCAACCCGAGCAGCGCGCCCGTGCCGTACGACGAGCCGCGCTCGTAGATGACGTCGGGGGCGAAGCGTCGAACGCAGCGCAGCGCGGACGCGGCCGAGAGCGTCGTCATCGCGTGGCGCAGCCCGAACGGGGGCGTGCGGGGCCAGAGCCCGACGTCGACGACCCCCGGCCCGCTCGAGCCGCGGCGGGCGAGCAGCAGGGTCTGCGCCTCGGCGCCCAGCGCCGCGACCAGCTCGGTGACGTGGGTCGATCCCCCGTGCGTGCCGGGGACATCGATGTTGGTGGCGACGATGAGGATGCGCATGACGCCTCAGCCCCGCGCCCCCGCGGCTCGCGGCGAAGGCGTCACCACGGCGCGGGGATCTCGGCCCACGTCGAGCGGGCGGCCCGTGCGGGCGGCGAAGTCGGCGAGCACCCGCCGCCAACCTGCGCGCGCGATCGCGGGGGTGGCACGCGTCTGCACGAACTCGCGGGGCGCCGGCGGGTGCATCCGCATCGCCGCGAGCAAGCGTCCGATCTCCACCGCGGCGTACTCCGGGTCGCGGAACACCCGCTTCGCGTCGAGCAGCCCCACGTCGAGACTCACGTGGCCCGGGGCCACGTCGCGCGCCAGGCCGACGTCGGTGAAGATGCACGGGAGGTTCATCGCCATCGCCTCGAGGCAGACGATGCTGTTGCCCTCGTAGCGCGACAGGTGCACGAACGCCGCGGCCGTCCGCAGCCGCTCGGCGACCTCCTCGGGCCGGCACGCCAGCGCCTCGAAGCGCCACTGCGGCAGCACGGCGGCCAGGAAGGGGATCAGCGCCGCGCCCTTGTGGGGCGAGCGCGCATCGTGGAGCACCAGCCGCGAGCCGCGGTTGTTCAGGCGGCCATCGAACCGCGTCGGATCGACGTGGTGGTACACCACGTGCTGCGGTGCGTCCCGGCGCGTCGCCGCGAAGGCGTCCGCGATCCAGTGGGCGCACGCGATCCAGACCGTCCGCGCCCGCGCGGCGGCGAACCACTGCCGCAACGCCATCGCCGCGTCGGTGAGCGTGCGGGTGACCCGGACCTTCTGCCAGGCCACGCCGTGCTGGAACGCCATCAGCGGGAGATCGCGGGGCCAGTCGAGGACGGTGTCGTTGTCGCAGATGACCAGCGGTCGCTCCCGCGCGAGCGCCTTCAACCCCCGCTCACCCGACCACGTGAACTCGACGTGCTCGAACACGTCGGTCAGGCGCCGCGCGAATGCCTCGACCCCGCCGTGGCGATCGCAGGGATCGTGCCGGCCGTGGTGGACGACCCGCAGGGGGATGCGCTCGTCGTCGGTCATCGCAGCGACACCTCCGCCTCGCGCATCTGCGTCCGCGCGCGATCGATCTGCCGCTGGTAGAACTGCCAGGTCTCTTCGCGGGCGCGCGCGAAGGTGTGCTCGACCGCGTAGGTCCGGGCGGCCCGCCGCATCTGCGCCAGGCGCTCGGGGTCGCGGAGCAGCGCGGCGATCCTGGCGACCCACTGGGCGTTGTGGCCCGCGGGGAGCACGAGGCCGGTCCGCTCGTCCTCGACGATCTCCGCCGGCCCGCCGAGATCGGCGACCGCCGCCGGCGTCCCGCTCGCGAGCGACTCGAGCACCACGTTGCCGAAGGTCTCGGTGGTCGACGGGAACACGAGCAGGGTCGAGGACGCGAACGCGTCAGCGAGCTCCTCGCCGTGGAGATAGCCGGTGAACACGACCGGCAGGCCCTCGAGCCGCTGCTCGACGACCGCCCGGTAGGGTCCGTCGCCCACGATCGCCAAGCCGACGTCGAGCCCGTGCTCCTTGCGCAGCGCCGTGAACACCGCGACCACCGCGTCGAGGTTCTTCTCCTGCGAGATCCGACCGACGTAGACGAGCACCTGTCGGTGCTCGAGCCCGCGACGCGACCAGTGGTTCTCGTCGGCGCGGCGGGGATGGAATCGTCGGGTGTCGACGCCGCGGCGGACGACGTGCACGCGCGCGGCATCGAGGCCGTACTCCGCCAGCGCGTCCTTCGTGGCGTGGCTCGGCACCGCGAGCTCGCCGAGACAGCCGTAGAACCACCCGGTGTAGCCCCGCACCAGCCGCGCGAAGCTGCGGTCCCCCATCAGGCGATACGCGAACTCGGCGACGTGGGTGTGGTACTGCCCCGCGACCGGGATGCCGAGGATCCACGCGGCGAGCAGCGCCACCAGCCCGACGGGACCGGGCGTCGTGACGACGACCAGATCGATCTCGCGCTGATCGAGCCAGCGGAGCATCTCGACCAGGCTCGGCCAGCCGAGCTTGTACGTCGTGTAGCCCGGGATCGGGAAGCTGCCGATGCTCGGGAAGCGCACGACCTCCTCCTCGAGCGTCTCGACGCCCTCGTCGAAGCGGACGCCGCACAGGTGCACGGCCCGCCCGGCGGCGCGCAGCTCCTGGGTGAGTCGGCGCAGGCCCAGGGCCACGCCGTCGACGTTGTCGAGCGTGTCGCAGAAGATCGCGACCCGCGACTCGGCCTCGTTGGTCCCCGGCAGCGCGAGGCTGGCGTGGAGCACCTTCGCTCGGCGGCGCTCGGCGTGGAAGAAGCGGAAGCCGAAGTAGTACGGCATGTTGAACATCAACAGCCGGATCATCGTGGGCAGCTCGTCGATGATGGGCTCGAAGTCGACCAGCTTCGCGCTCTCGCGGACCGCGTCGAAGCTCCCCCGGAACGCGCGCATGAGCGAGCCGACGATGAGCGAGTAGAGCTCCTCGTGGACCTCGGGCGTGTGGCCCTCGGCCGCGAGCCACTGGCCCGACATCGGCAGGTTGCGCTCGGCCATCGTCTCCAGCGACGCCGGCAGCAGGCGCTGGAGCACCGGCGGCAGGTCCTCGAGGCGCGCGGGGAGCATCCCCCCGCGGGCGACCTCGAGCAGGCGCGAGTACGTCTGCTTCGACCCCGCGCGGTTGCTGTGGCGGAAGTAGTTGAACGTGCCGGCGTAGGCCGTGTGCGCGTAGCTGGCCGACGTCTTGTCCCAACCGCGGACCTCGACCGCCCCACCGCGGACCGCCGCCGCGAGCGCGGCGAACGTCGGCTCGCCCACGTACTCGGTGTACGCGCGGGCGCAGGTGATCCCGCTGTGGTCGTCCGAGCCCGCGGTGATGCGCCACGTCCGACCGCTCGGGATCTCGAGCCCCGCGGTGTCGGCCCAGCGCATGATGAGGTCGCCGTCGACCTCGCGGATCAAGTGCCGCATCAACCGCTCGTGGCTCGGGTCCTTCTGGCCGTTGATCAGCTCGACGGTGTCGAACAGCACCAGCGACTTGGCGAGCAGCGCCGGCGTGAGCCGATGGTTCACCGGCGACAGCGGGTGGGCGAGGCTGTGCAGGATGCCCTGCGCGCGGATGTACGGCACCAGCTCGTAGATGTTGGTGCGCAGCCGCTGCAGCTCGTGGTGCTGCGCCTCGGTGATGCCATAGGTCAGGACGTGGACGATGCAGCCGTTCTCGGGGAACCGCGCGGACACCTCTTCGGACAGGAACACACCGGGGAGATCCGCGATCTCCAGACAACCATCGATCGTGTCGTGATCGGTGATCGTCACCATGGTCATGCCCCGCGCGAGCAACGACTCGTAGAGCGCCCGCGGCTCCGTGTAGCACTCCTCGACCTCGAGGGAGTCGAGGACGAAGAGCTTGAAGCGTCCCGCATACTTCGAGTGGACGTGGAGATCGATCCGTTGACGCATGGTGGGATGCTCCTGGTATGGCCGACGATTGCGGCGCTCGGATGACGACAGTTGGCGATCCGGTCACACGGAGGTGACCTGTTCCACGGCACGCTCGAGGACGGCGGTGATCGATCGGGCGGCGTGCCCCCACGTGAAGGCGCGCTCGAGGCGTTCGCGGCCGGCCTCGCCCGCGGCGCGGCCCAGCTCCCGATCGGCCAGCAACGCCTGCAGCCGCCGCGCAACCGCGGCCGGGTCCTCGGGCGGACACAGCCAGCCCGTGACGCCGTCCTGCACCGCATCGGCGACGCCGCCGGATCGCCCCGCGAGCACCGGTCGGCGGCACGCGGCGGCCTCGAGCAGGGCGATGCCGAAGCCCTCGACGTCGCAGCCGCGTCGACGCGACATCAGGGCGAAGACGTCGCACGCGTGCAGCCACGCGGCCCGCTCGTCGTCGTCGACGCGCGGGCGCCAGATCACGCGGTGAGCGACGCCGAGGCGCCGCGCCAGCGCGTGGAGACGAGCGCGATCCGGGCCGTCGCCGACCACGACGTAGCGCAGCCCCGCGGGCGCGGGCAACGTCGCGATCGCCTCCAGCACCACGTCGATGCCCTTGTGCGGCACGAGTCGCGCGAGGCTCAGCACCAGGGGCCCACCGTGGTGCGCGCGCAGGGCCGTGCCGCGGGCCACCGCCGCGGGATCGTCGAACACCCTCGGATCGGTGCCGTTGGCGACGACCCACGTGCGTGCCGGGTCGACGCCGAGCTCGCCCACGAGCCCACCGGTGAACCCACTGACGGCGAACACCGCGTCGGCGTGGCCCAGCACGCGGCGACGCGCGTGGTCGTACGCCACTCGCGCGACCGGCGGCCGCCACAGCAACTCGCGGCCGTGCGCCGCGATCGCGAGCCTGCCGACCCAGCCGCGCGCGCGGGCCCACGCCGCGGCTCCGGCCGTGTTCCACTGCGCGCAGAAGACCACGTCGAAGCCGCCGCGGCCGAGGCGCTCGAGCACGCGCGTCGACGCGGCGATCGGCATCGCGTCGCGTGGGCAGCGGACGCGGTGCACCGGGCAGGGGAACCGCCCGTCGTGCCGCGCGGCCCCGTCGGCGATGGGCGCGACGACCTCGACGCGGTGACCGAGCAGGGCGAGCGCACGGACCAGCTCGGCGCTGTACGTCTGGACGCCGCCGCGCTCGGGCGGGAAGTCCTGCGTCACCCACAGCACCCGCAGGCTCATCGCGCCCCTCTGGATCGTCGCGCTGCGACGAGCGCGATCAGTGCCGGCAACACCGCGACCGAGGCCACCCACGCCAGGGTCATGCCGAGGCCGACCGTGCGCGACAGGGACTGCAGGCCGCGGTGATTGGCGAAGAACATGCCGGCGAACCCACAGATGGTCGTCCACGACGTCATGAACACCGCCCCGCCCGTCTCGCGGATCGTCGCCCGGAGATCGCCGTCCTCGCGATACCTCCCGATGATGTGCAGCGCGTCGTCTTGACCCATCCCCACGATCAAGGGCAGCGCGATGACGTTGAAGAAGTCGAGCTTCCAGCCGCACGCGGTCATCAAGCCCAGTAGCCACAGCAGCGCCAGCGGGACCGTGAGGATCCCGCCGAGGAAGGCCGCCGTCCGGCGGAACGCGACGAACGAGGTCACGATCATCACCAGGGCCGCGAGCGCGAGCACGCGGGGGCCATCGGCGGCGATGGCGTCGAACACCTCGGGCAGGACGAAGAACTCGGCGGCGACCGGCACCTGGGTCGCGCCCACGGTGAGTCGCGCGTAGGCGTCGTAGATCCGCCGAGCGTTGCGGTAGTCGGCCTTCGACCCGCGGGTCCAGAGCACGGCGAACGTGCCGACGCGGCCTTGGGCGTCGGTGAACTGATCGCGGACCCACGCCGGCAGATCCTCGAGGGTGATCGCGCGGTGGCGATCGAGCTGGACCCGCCAGCGGTCGATCTCCCTGCGGGTGTCCTCGCCCAGCAACCCGCGCTTGGCCTCGAGCCGTGCGCGGAGATCGGCGATGACGAGGAGCTTCTCGGCCTGGTCGGTGGGCAGGTAGGCGAACACGCTGGTCGCGTCGGCGAAGCGATCGATGCGGACGGCGAGTCGCTCGCGGCCGTCGGCGAGCAGATCGGCCGCGAGCGCCGGGGCGACGCGGGGCCGCTCTGCGACGCGACGCTCGAGCGCGGTGAAGCGCGGGTCGTCGAGATCGTCGTCGGCGAACTCGTCGAGCTCGTCGTCGGTGGCCTCGTCGTCGGTGGGCTCGTCGTCGGCGGGCTCGTCGAGCTCGTCCGGCGGCTCGATCGGCGGGCTGGCGGCGACGACGGGCCGTGGTGCGGACAGGCTCGCGGGATCGAGGTCCGCCGGTGGGTCCTCGGCGAGCGACGCGATGGCCTCGAGCTGGCGCCACGCCGCCTCGGCCGTCTCCGTGTCGTCGGCGAGGACGACTGCGGGCGCGACCGTCCGCATGCGCCCCACCGCGTCGCGGTAGCCGACCTGACCGGCGGGCTCCGGTGCGCGGCGCGGGCCGAGGGCGTCGAAGTCGTACTCGAACTCGACCTCACCGACGACGCGCGCCGACGCCACGGCCGCGACACCGCCGAGGGCGACCACCGCGACCGCGATCCACCGCCACACGCGGCGCGCCGCCGGGCTCGGTGCACCCGGAGGGGCGAGCGGCGCGAAGCGCCACGGAAAGCGGCGCTCGAAGGTCAGCACGAGGGCGGGCAGGACGACCAGCGCGGCGACGAGGGCCATGACGATGCCGCCGGCCGCGATCGCGCCGAGCTGCGCGAAGCCCTGGAAGTCGGCGACCGTGAGCGATGCGAACGCCGCCGCCGTGCTCGCGGCGCCCGCCGCGGTGGCCCGCCCGCTGGTCGACAACGTCACCGCGAGCGCGGCGATCGCCTCGCGCCCCTGCCGACGCTCGTCGCGGAAGCGCGACAGCACCAGGATCCCGTAGTCGATGCCGAGGCCGAGCAGGATGGCGAAGATGAACGCGGACACCAGGTTGACGAAGCCGTACAGCGCCCACGCCAGGGCCAACGCGCCGATGACCGCGGCGAGCAGCGGCACGAACACGAACACCACCGCGCGGATGCTGGCGAAGTACAGGCCGATGCTCAGCACGAGCACCGCGCCCGCGGCCAGGTTGCCGCCGAAGACCTCGCTGCGGAGCGTGCTGACCCGCTTGGCGTGCTGCGCGTAGGCGCCGTCGAGCACCGCGGTCAGCTCGGGGTGGAAAGCCGCCGGATCGAGCGCGGCGACGCTCGCGGCGATCTCGGCCTGCAGCTGCGACGCCGCCTCGATGTCCGTCGGCGGCGCCACCGGCCGCGCGCGCACGACCATGATGCGACCGTCGTCGGCCTCGTCGAACTCGGCGAAGTCCCGGCGCTCGACGTAGCGCTGCTCGAGGCCCTCGCGGCGCTCGCGGAGGGACGCGGTCGCGCTGGCCCGGTCCGGCCCCCCGAAATCGCCGTAGGCCTGGCGCGCGACCTCGTCGCGGACGCGTCCGATGACCTCGCGTCGCAGCTCCAGCAGGTCCCCGAGATCCGCGTAGAGCAGCGCGTTGTCGACGAAGAACGCTCGGTCGCGGCGGAACGACACCCACCGTAGGTCGTCGCGGGCCCCGAGCTGCACGGCGAGCTGCTCGCCGAACGCGACGTTCGCGGCCCGCGAGGGGCTGCGGATCGTCACGTAGAGATCGTTCTGATTGCCGAGCTGCGCCGACGCACGGTCGAGGTCGGACACCGACGGGAAGTCGTCCGGGAGCAACCGTCGGAGCTCCTGATCGAGGCGCAAGCGCGAGGCCGCCCAGCCGCCGAGCACCGCGAGGAGCAGCGCGGCCAGCACGATCCACCCGCGGTGGCGATCGATCCGCCGCACCCACGCGAGGCTGCGGGCGCTGGGCTCGCGCAGCTCGGTCACGGGGAGCCCCCGGCGAGCTGCTCGCACGCGTCGATCACCGCGGTCGAGGCGTCGATGCCCGGCGGGACGATCGCCGGGTGTCGTCGCAGCAGCGGGGCGCGCTCGAGGAACGCGCGGAGCATCGACGCATCCACGGCGTCGATCGCCGCGGAGCCACCGAGCCCCGTGCGGGCGAGCAGCTCGGCGTTGAGGCGCTGCTCGTCGTCGCCGCGGCGGTGGACCGCGAGCAGCGGGGTGCCCGACGCCACGCACTCGCCGATGAGCTGGCTGCCGGCGGTCGCGATCACGGCGCGGGCGCGCGCGAAGGCCTCGGCGAACGCGACACGATCGGGTGGTCGCACGCCCTGCGGCCCGCGTGGCGCGAAGATCTGAGCGGTCGGCGCGGCCTCCCGGATCGCCGCGAGCAGTCGCGCATCGAGGCCATCGCGGAAATACGCGAGCACCTCTCGCGGCTCGGCCGCAGTGGACCGCGCCACCGATCGCGGCGCAGCGAGGACCGCCGTGGGATCGCGCAGCGGCAGCCGCGTGAAGTTGACCGCGATCCGCCGACGCGCGCCGAGGCTCGCGACGCCGGCCTTCAACGCCTCGCGCCACCACGGCAGACGCGGCAGGCCCGACGGGCGCGCGCACACCAGGAACACCAGGCCGTGTCCGACCGCGACCGACGGGACGCCGCACACCCGGGCCGCGCACAGCGACGGGAGGTCGCCGTCGGAGACCACGACGTCGGGTCGCTGCGCGACAGTCGCGAGCGCCTCGAGCCCGGCCACAGGCGGCAGCGACTCGATCGCGGTCGTCGTCACGACGCCTGCGAGCGCCGCCACGGCGTCGCGTCCCGCGAACACCCGCGCCCGGTGCCCGCGAGACGCCAGCGCCGCGACGAGGTGCAGCGCTCGGCTGGCGTGGCCGCGGCCGCGGCCGTGCACGTACAGGTGGATGTCGAGCAAAGGCGGCATGGCGTGCGCTCGGCGACTACGACACGGCGCGCAGCCCGGGGCCGCGCTGCGTCCCCCGGCGATCGAGCTCCGCGTACAGCTCGAAGAGCCGACCGAAGTGGTGATCGAGCGACGGGATCGCGGCGGCCTTGATCGCGCAGGCCGCCCGCAGCGCCTCGGGATCGCGCGCGAGCAGCCGGAGCAGCGCCGCACCGGCGGCGGCCGCATCGCCCGGCGCATAGCACTCCGCGTGGTCGGGCTCGTACAGCGCATGGGCGCCGCCGCGGGCCGGCACGACCACGGGCACGCCGGCGCAGATCGCCTCGGCGACCGCCATCCCGTAGGTCTCGGCGGCGCCGCCGTGCAGCAGCGCGTCGCAGCTCGCGAGCTGGGCCGCCATCGCGGCCGGCCCATCGACGTAGCCGGCGAGGTGAACGCCCGGGGTCCGTCGCGCCACGCCCGCGTAGTAGCGACGCAGCGCGCCGCGGCCGAAGATCACCAGGCCCATCGGACGGCGCACGCGGGCGCGAGCGAACGCCTCGATCAACATCCCGACGCGCTTCTCGGGGTCGAGCCGACCGACGACGGCGACGAGCGCGGCGGACGGGGGCAGCCCGCAGCGCTCGAGCAGCTGGGCGCGCAGCTCGGGGTCGGGCCGCGCGCCCGCGAACACCGACTTGTCGACGCCGAAGGGGACCACCCGCGGGCTGCGGATCCCATGGGCGAGCAGCCGCTGCGCGAGCCACAGCCCCGACACGACGGTCGCGTCGAACTTCGCGCTCATCGACGCCAACCCCCGCCACGCCGGCCGCATCAGCCGATCGACGCGATCGAAGCCGACCCGCGGCGACAGGATCGTCTGCGCCCAGACCGCGACGGGATCGGTGTGGAAGACGAGCACGCGGGGCACATCGCACGGCAATGTTCCGGCGATGTGTCCGCCGAGCCACGGCGAGGATCCTTCGACGAGATCCGGCGCGATCGCCAGCACTGCCGCGTGCACGGCCCGCGGCGACGCGAACAGTCCATAGCGCGCGTCGAAGGGCGAGCGGGGCGACGCGAGCGTCAGGATCCGACCACCGGCCACGACGCGCTCGTCATCCGATCGACCCGGCGCGACGATGGTGACGTCGTGGCCGCGCGCCGCGGCGGCCGCGAGCTTGGCGTGCACGTACGTCCGCACGCCGCCGCCGTGGGGAGAATAGGACTCGGAGATGTCGACGATGCGCATGCGTGGCGCGGTAGTCCGGGCTCGCGCCAGCCGGATGCAGCGCGCGCGAGTTGTCGCCGTGGCGTCGCCGTTCGATCACCCGCGCGTCGTGTCGGTCACGATCGTCGGTCGCGACGTCGTCATCGTCCGCGAGACACCCGCGGTCCGCGAGGGTCCGGAGTCCCGCGCAAACCGTCCGCCGCCCGCCCGACGCGCCCGCATCGGGTGCACGGGCGTCGGCGCCGCGGCCCGGTCGGGGGCGCGTCGACGCGCTGCTTCTGCGTTCGCGCCCTCCCTCGTCGGGTTGGGCTTTGACCTCCCGCGGCGCCGATGCTCGGATCCCCCCATGCGATACGCGATGTCTCCCCTCCTCGCCGCCGTGGCCGCCTTCGCCGCCCTCGCCTGCGGTTCCGACGACGGCCCCGGCGATGGCTCGACCTCGGGCAGCTCGACCTCGGGCCCGACGACGGGCACGACCGGCACGTCGACCTCCGACACCTCGGGCGGGTCGAGCTCCGCCGGGTCGACGTCGGACGCGACCACCGGCACGTCCACGGGCACCGCCGACACGAGCTCGAGCGGGGGCTCGAGCGGTTCGTCGTCGGACGGCACGTCCGGCACCACCGGCGGCGGCGACTCGCTGCTCGTGATCAACGAGCTGTCCTCCGACAACGACGGCGTCATCGGAGCCGACCCGATCGAGCTCTACAACGCCGGCGACGTCGCGGTCGATCTCTCCGGGTGGATCGTCACCGACGATCTCGCGGCCCCCACGGATCCCTACGACCCGCTGCTCGACGACGAGGAGTACGTGTTCCCCGACGGCGCCACCCTCGATCCGGGCGCCTATCTCGTCCTCGTGCGTGGCGCTGTGCCCGACGGTCACCCCTTCGGGCTGAGCGCCGATGGCGATGCCGTCAGCCTCCTCGATCCGGCGCTCGTCGTCGTCGACTTCGTCGCGTACGGCCTCGCCGAGGCCGCGGTGTCCTACTGCCGGATCCCGAACGGGCCCGACGGCGTGTGGCAGGTGGGCTGCACCCCGACGTTCGGGGACGCGAACGACTGACGCGGTCAGCCGGCGGTCGAAGCGAGTCCGCGGAGCGTCATGCGCTCGCTTCGTCCCCGTCGCCCTCGGGCACCGGCGGATCCCACCCGAGGGCGTCGATCGGTAGCACGAAGCAGCCGAGCGCGCCGCGCCCGACATGCGTGTACACGCTGGCGGAGAACGGCCGCGTGCACGCGTAGGCGACGTCGAGGCGCGCGCGCAGCGTGGCGAGCAGCCGCTGCGCGAGGCTCGGCACACCGCCGTGCACGACGGCGACCCAGACCCGACGCCCCGCGAACGCGTCGGTCATCGCGATCGAGAGCATCTCGACCGGATCGACGCGCGTCGACACCTTCTGGGCGACCGCGAGCTCGCCGCCCTGCAGGGTGAGGATCGGCCGCACGTGGAAGATGTTCGCCAGCCACCCGCGCAGGAAGCTCGCCTGACCGCCGGCGATGAGGTTGTCCATGGAGGCGACGTGCAGCTGCAGCTGGGCGCCGGCCGAGAACCGCTGCAGCATGTCGCCGAGGGGATCGAGGGCCATGCCCGCGGCCCGACCGAGCGCCCCCATCACGGCGACGAGGCCGGTGCCGAGCTCGGTGATGCCGGTGTCGACGACCCGCACACGCAGTGGGTGCCGGGCCTGCGTCGCCACCGTCCGCGCCGCCGAGACGGCCGCGTCGTGGGTCTGGATCAGCTTGCGCGAGGTCATCACCGCGAGGATCTCCGGATCGTCGCGGCCGATCTCGGTGAACAACCGGGTGAACTCCGCCGCCGACGTGCCGAGCACGTACGGGTGCTGCTTCGCGCCCGCGATCCAGCCATCGACGACCGACAGCGGCACCGGCTCGCGCGTGTCGTGGCTGATCCCGTCGACCACGAGCTTCTGCGGCGACAGGTCGATGTCGTGCCGCGCCAGCATGGCGGGGCTCAGGTTCGAGCCCGGGTTCGTCACGATCCGCACGCGGCGATCAGGCTACCGCAGCCGGTCGATCGGCGCGACGCGGCCCCGCGACCCCGCCGCGCACCGGCTCGTGGTCTGCCACGCGCTGCGCACCGACGTCTGGGCGATCCCGTCGGGCGAGTCCACGGCGACGCGCCGCCCCCAGCCGCGCAAGCTGCTGCGGGCGAAGGTGTCGACCATGTCGAACTCGCCGCAATCGCTGTTCCAGTCGTGGCCCGGGACGTCGTCGCCCCACGACCACGCGAGCCAACCCAGGCGATGACGGCGCGCGACCGCGAGGAGGCCGTCGAGGTCGAGGGGTGCGCCGCACCCCGGGGGGCTGCGCGGCCCGAGCTCGCCGATCACGATGGGCAGGCCGCTGGCCGCGATGCGATCCGCGGCGCGATCGAGCTCGGCGCGCGTCAGGGGATCCCACGCATGCCACGACAGCACGATCGCGTGCTCCGGATCCGCAGCGATCAATGCCGGACCACGCTCGAGCAGCACCTCGAGGTTGCGCCCGCACTTGGTCGCATCGATGACGATGGGCACATGGATCCCAGCCTCGCGCATCCGCACGACGGCGGCGATGGTGTCGCGCTCGAACGCGTCGTCATCGTCGGTCGAGGCCTCGTTGGCGAGGTTCACCAGCAGGTTGTCCTGGTGGCGTTCGATCATCGCCACCGTGTCGGGGGCGATCCACGCGTCGACGATCCCGGCGAGCTCCCACTTGCACGTCGAGTCGTGCATCTCGAGCATCGGCACCATGCCCGACGCGATCGCGCGGACGATCGCGGGCTCGGCCGCGGACACCGGCACGTCGGCCCCGGCGACCCAGAAGAGGCGCACCGCGTTGGCCCCGGTCGCGGCGATCTCGGGTAGCGCAGCCCCTGCCCGATCGACGAACATCGTCGGGTGGTTCACGCCGCGCAGCACCACCGCGTCGCCGCAGGGGTCGCGCAGCGTCGCGCCATCCACGGTCCACGTCGCGGCGGGCGTGGTCACCCGCCGCGGCTCGGGCACCGCCGCGGGCGGCGGCGACCGATCACACGCGAGGAGCCCGACGGCGAGCGCGACGACGGCGACGGGCCGGC
>LNFB01000192.1 GCA_001464385.1 Deltaproteobacteria bacterium Ga0077550
CTTCGCGTCTGGCTTCGCGTCTGGCGTCGCGCCCGGGCACGCGGCCTTCAGGCCAGACTCGCACGCCTTGATGTGCATCGCGGCGGCGCCCTTCTTGTCCTTCTTGCCGCCGAGGCCCTTCTCCATCGCGAGCGCGAGGTTGTGGCAGCCGCCGCCGTCGTTGGCGTCGCAGGCCTTCTGGAACGCGGCGCGGGCCTTCTTCGCGTCCTTGGGGCCGCCCTCGCCGAGCATCATGAGCCGCGCCTCGGCGACGCACGCCGGCACCTGACCGGACGCGCACACCTGGCCGTAGAGCTCGCGCGCCTGGGTCTTGTCGTCGGGCGTCCCGGCGGCCTCGAACGACACCGCCGCGTTGAAGCACTCGCCCATGTTCCCCGACTCGCACTGCGTCAGGTACAGCTCGCGCGCGGCCTTGGGATCCGCAGGCCCGCCGATCCCCTTGTCGAGCATCGCGGCGTAGTACGTACAGCCGATGAGGTGGCCGCCGGCGCAGCCCTTCTCGTAGAACTCGCGGGCACGCGCAGGATCGGCCGGACCCTCGTTGCCCTGCTCCCACATCACGCCGACCGACGTGCACACGTCGGGCTTGCCCTCGTTGCACGCCTCGGTCTGCAGCGTGCGCTGGTCCTTCGGGCCCTCCGGCTCCTCCGCGGTGTCGTAGCGGCCCGGCGCGTCCGGATCGACCGTGGGCACGGTGGCCGTCGCCGCCGCATCGGGATCCACCGTCTCGGTGTCGTTCCGCTTGGAGCAGGACGTGGCGGCCAGGGCGAGGGACAACGCGAGGGACGACGGGAACGCGAGCCGTTGCATTGCCCCGGTCTACCGCCGCATCACCGCGCCCAGCAAGCGCGAACCACCCTGCGGCGCGCCCGGCGGCCGAACCCTCGTCCACGGCGAGTTGGCGCGGCGCAGGTCGACGATGGTCGCGGGGCCCCGCCCGTCACGGACCGAACGCGCGCTGCAACTCGTGTAGCATCGCCGCCGAATCATGCGACAGATCTGGATCACGAAAGCCGGCGCGCCCGAGGTCCTGCAGGTCCGCGAAGCGCCCGATCCGGAGGTGACGCCGGGCTCGGTGCGCGTCCGCGTGCGCGCGGCGGGCATCAACTTCGCCGATCTCATGGCGCGCCTGGGCCTCTACCCCGACGCGCCGCCGCTGCCGTGCGTCGTGGGCTACGAGGTCGCCGGCGTCGTCGATGCGGTCGGCCCGAACGTCACCGACTTCGCCGTCGGCGATCGCGTGTTCGGGATGCCCAAGTTCGGCGGCTACACCGACACGCTCGTGATCCCGACGCCGCAGACGTTCCGCATCCCGTCGGACATGAGCTTCGAGCAGGCGGCCGCGCTCCCGGTGGTCTACCTGACCGCCTACTACATGATGCTGTTCACCGGGAACCTCCGCGAGGGCTCCCACGTGCTCGTCCACTCCGCCGCCGGTGGCGTCGGGCTCGCCGCGATCCAGCTGGCCAAGACGAGGGGCTGCGTCATCTACGGCACCGCTTCACCGAGCAAGCACGCCTTCCTGCGCGAGCAGGGCTGCGCTCACCCGATCGATTCCAACGGCGACTGGGCGTCTGCGGTGCGCTCGAGGCTGGGCGATCGCGACGGCCTGGATCTGGTCCTCGACGCCGTCGGCGGCCCCTCGTGGAAGCGCGGCTACGACCTGCTCGGCCCCGCGGGGCGCCTCGTGTGCTTCGGCATCTCCGGCGCGGCGAAGGGCAAGACCCGCAGCCTCATCGGCGCGATCGGTCAGCTCCTGCAGATCAAGAAGTACAGCCCGATCGATCTCATGAACGACAACCGCACCGTCGGCGGCTGCAACATGGGCCACCTGTTCGGCCGGCTCGATCTGCTGCGCCCGCAGTTCGAGGCCCTGCTCGAGCTGTGGCGCGAGGGCAAGATCGTCCCGCGCGTCGACAAGACCTTCAGCTTCGACGAGGCCGCCGCCGCGCACCACTACCTCCACGACCGCAAGGCGATGGGCAAGGTGCTGCTGGTGCCGTGATCGCGGAGATGACGCGCCGCCAACCTTGGACTACGCTCTCCACACGGTTGCGATCCCATGCTGACACGCCTCAAGATCAAGGGGTTCAAGAACCTCGTCGATGTCGAGCTGCGATTTGGCCCGCTCACTTGCATCGCGGGGCCGAACGGCGTCGGAAAATCGAACGTCTTCGACGCGATCAAATTCCTCGGTCTCCTCGCTGACAAGCCGTTCGTGGAGGCCGCCGCCGCAGTCCGTGGGGGGGCGGACCTGCGCCAGCTCTTCACGGTTGGGGGCGACGGTGTCATGCAACTCGAGTGTGATGTCCTGATCGTCCCGGAAGGCCAAGACGACTTCGGACAACCCGCGGCCGCAAGCACGACGTTCCTGACATACGCGCTCGACCTTCGTCTCGAGTCGTCCAGCGGTTCCCCGCGCATCGAGGTCATCCGCGAAGAGCTCGGCTACGTACGCAAGGGAGACGCGAAGGCGAAGCTCGGCTTCGCCCACGAGGCACAGTGGCGCCAGTCGGTCGTGCAAGGGGGACGGACGGTGAAGTACATCTCCACGGCAGAGGATCGGGTGGTCCTTCACGCCGACCGCATGCAGACGCCAGGGAGCCAGCAGCGCGGCGGCGGCAAGTCCCAGCCGTTCGCCGCGCGGACTCTCCCACGCACGGTCTTGTCCTCGGCGCAGACTGCCGACGAGACGAGGACCGCCGTGCTGCTTCGTCACGAGATGCGGAGATGGATTCAGCTCCAGCTCGAACCCTCGGCCCTACGCAGGCCCGACGAGTTCCATGCGCCCCAGCAACTCGCCGCCGACGGGGCGCATATCGCCGCGACGCTGCACCGCCTTTCCTCCCAGGACGTCGACGAAAACACGACCAACGCAGCGATCGCGAACCGACTCGCGGAGCTGGTCGAGGGGGTTCGCGCGGTCCGTGTCGATCGCGACACGGGCCGGCGGCTTCTGCAGTTCATGATGACCGACCGGCGCGGCATCGAACTCCCAGCTGCATCGCTGTCGGACGGGACGCTGAGATTCGTCGCACTCGCAATCCTCGAGGCAGACCCAACCGCGACGGGTGTCGTGTGCCTGGAAGAGCCCGAGAATGGGATCCATCCGCTGCGTATCCCCGCGATGCTGCGCCTGTTGGGGGACATGGCGGTCGACGCGAGGCACGCCGTGGATCCCAGCAATCCTCTCCGTCAGGTCATCGTGAGCACTCATTCCCCGCTCGTGGTCGCGTCCTCGCCAGATGCGGATCTCGTCTTCGCCACCGCGCGAACGCACTCGCTGGAACGCCTCGTGGACGGGCTCGAGTTCCGCGGCACCCACGGTTCGTGGCGTCACGGCGCCTCGGGCAGTTGGGTCTCGCCCGGGGAGATTGGGCGGTATCTCGGTGCCACGGTGGGCACCGCCGAGGTGAGCGCGAGAGGTGAGGTGACGGTCGCACGGGCCCTAGAACAGCTACTTCTGCCGCTCTCGGGTTCCAGCGCGGCGCACGACTCGGAGTAGCCCGGGATGCCGATCGAGGTCCGCTACTGCCTGCTCTGCGACGGGAGTTCTGATCGATTGCTGCGCCACCCTATTCGGTGGATCCTCGAGTCGCTGGGCGTGGCCGAGCGCTCTTTCGAATGGGCCGACTTCCGTCTCGAGGTCACG
>LNFB01000193.1 GCA_001464385.1 Deltaproteobacteria bacterium Ga0077550
CCGTCGACGAGGTCGGCCTTGCGCAGTGCGCCGCTCTGATAGTTGGTGAAGAAGACGATCTGCCGGGCCTCGTCGAAGAAGATCCCGTTCGCGGCGGAAGCCGGCGAGATGACGGAGATGTCGTTGCCGTCGGCCGTGATGTAGCCGACCTCGGCGAAGTTCGTGTACCAGACGCCGCCCATGGAGTCGGGGAACAGACCGTTCACGCCGCCCACGCCGTCGGCGAACGTCGAGACGTTCCCGTCCGGGGTGACCCGCAAGATCTCGCCCGCCTGATAGGCCGCAGCGACGACGTCGCCGTTGGCCAGGAAGCGGAGTCCGTAGGTGTCGTCGCTGTCATTCGCGAACTCCTCGAACGTTCCGTCCGCGCTCACCAGGAGGTATGCGTTGCCTTGGCCGCGTGCGGCGATGTGGCCCTGACCATCGAAGCCGAGGTCCTCCGCGCCGCCCTCGGCGAAGGTCTGGAACGGCACGTCCATCAGGATCCGCTCCGCCGCGAACGGCCCCGCGGGGATCGTCGTGCAGTCGAACCCTGCGGTGTCGGTGTCGCCGGTCGTGCCGGTGGTGTCCGCGGTCGTGGTGTCGCCGGTCGTGGTGTCGGCGGCGGTCGTGGTGGTCGAGCCCTCGCTCGAGCCCGGCGCGGTCGTCGGATCCTCGGTGGTCGTCGTGGGATCGGTGGCCGACCCGCTGCTGGTGCCGCTGGTGGTGCCGGTGCCGGTGCCGTCGTCGTCGGCGGGGCAGGCGGTGAGCAGCGTGAGGGCGAGACCGAGGCGACCGTAGGACAGCGTCATGGCCCGGACGCTACAACACGGCCGTGCTCCGCGGAAGCGCGGTGACATGCGGCGCGGCCGACATCACGGGCTCACACACGCGCCGACCGCACCGCCGATGCACGTGTCCGGTGGGGCTTCGCCGTTCTCGTACCACGGCGTGCACACCGTACCGGGCATGAGCGCGTCGCACGGATCCTCTGCGTTCAGGTCGCAGAAGGCAGCGCAGCAGCCGACCGCGCCGTCGCAGCTCGGGAGCTGCGCCGCGTCTGCGCAGAACAGGCCGGGGTCGCACACGTTGACGAACTCGCACGGTGCGCCGAGGGTCCCGACGCCGCCGCCCTGGGCCTGCACCGTGCACACGAAGGTGTCGCCCAGGGGGGCGCAGACCTGGCCGTCGTTGCAGTCGTCGGGCCCGACCGGGTCGCACATCGGGAGGCACACCGCGAGCGGTCCGCTCGCCGAGACGATGCACGAGGAGCACGGACCGCTACAGAAACCGTCGGACTCGTCGCCGTAGCAGAAGGCGATGCACTCGCCCATGTTGGTGTCGGGATCGACGTCGAAGCACATCGCGTGCGCTTCGCAATCGTCGACGCCGCTCACGCCCGATCCCTCGACGGTGCACGGTTCTCCGACGCCGCGCGGATCGGGGGCGATCGGCGAGCACTTGGTGGCGTTCCAGGTGTCGCCGCCGTCGTCCGCCCACGGCATGCACTTGTAGCCCTTGGGGCACTCGTCGGAGAACAGATCGCACGAGTCGGGGAGCGCACCGACGTCGGTTGTCGGCGTGCCCGTGTCCACGGTCGTCGCGTCGTCGGGCGAGGTCGTCGATGTCGTGGGATCGGCTCCGGAGCTCGGGCCCGCGGTGGGGTCGGGGCTCGTGCCCGAGGCCGACGCGCTCGCCGACGCGGTGCTCGAGCTCGTCGCATCGCCGCCCTCGTCACCGCTGTCCCCGACCGTGGGCCCGCACGCGAGGAGGAGCGCACCACTCGAACAAACCCAACGCATCCATGCCATGAGGACAACATATCACGCGTCGCGTGCCATTTTGCAGTGAAATTGATGCGTCCTGGATCTCCATCTGGTCCTCATGCCGACGGTGCCATGGCCCGGTGGCCCGCGTCGCGGGCAAGCTCGCGGGCAATGTCGTTCCGCGGTTCGAGATGGCGTACCTGGGTGGGGTCGGCTGCGCTCGCGTTGCTCGGCTGCGCCGCGTCGCTGCCAAAGTCCGTCGCGCCCGCGGCCGCACCGTCGACGGTGAGCGCACCGGCCGAGCCTGCGAAGCACGGCGTGCACGGCATGGTGTTGTTCGGGCGCGCGGGCTTGTGGGCGTCGCACCTGCCGATGTACGAGGCGCCCCACGACGCGCAGGTCGTGCTCGCGTTGACGTTCGCCGATCCAGCGGAGGCCGCGGCCTATCGCGCCGAGCTCGGCGACGCGCCGCTCGTCACGTTCGTCCCCGAGCCGTTCGATCTGCTCGCGCTCGCGCCGGACGGCGCCGGTGTGCCGCGCCTGCGCGGCGCGATCTATCGCGGCCACTTCGAGCGCGACGGCGTGCTGTGGAAGGACGCGGTCGAGTTCGATGCGCGCGTCGTCTGGTACCGCGCAATCGATGGTTCACCGCAGGATCCCGCTTCTGCCGTCGCCTTCGGTGCGGGCGACGAGACCTACCTGATGCACCTCGTCGGTGCGCGACCGGGTGTCGATCGCATCGTCGCGGTGCAGGGCCCCGCGCCCGCGTCCGCGGCGGAGCCGGTGGTGATCTCCGACGCCGTGCTTTCGGACCACGGCTGGCGCAGCCCGGCCGTGATCTACGAAGAGCGCGCCGATCTGCAGTGAGGCCGCGACCTCGGGAATGCCGACGTCGGGCCGCGGGTCGACGACCAGGATGTCGTTTCGCACGGATGACACGCTGGAGTCGAAGCGGCAGGCCTTGGAGGAGCTGAGGACGGCGGATCGCATCCTCGTCGGGGTGGGGGCCGGCGGTGTGCCGCTGTCGAGCCTGATCGGCCGTTGGTCGCTGTTCGATTGGTTCACCGGCGACTCCGTGGCCAACGAGATGGCGGCTGCACAGACCCACGCCGATGGCGAGGTGCTGCAGGCGCAGGCGCACATCCGCCGCGCGTTCACCCTGGTGCAGGGCGAGGGCTGGACGAACGGCGTCGCCAACGACGGAATTCAACTGCTGCTGCACACCGCGACCGGCCTGCGACGTGCAACCCGGGAATTCTTCGATCGCCTCCTCGCCAGCGATCCCCGACTCCAGACCCAGGTCGCGCCGCTGGGCGAGTGGTAGCGCGTCACTCCCCCGCGGCCGGCACCGCGGCTTCGACCTGCGCGCGGGCCCACTGCGAGAACGGGTCGTGCTCGTAGCGGTCGTGCCAGAACATCGCCACGGCGAAGGGCGGCAGCGGTAGCGGTGGCGCGACGATCTCGACGGGGAAGACGCGGCGCATGGCCTCGGCCGATCGCGCGCCGCAGGTGAGCACCAGGTCCGAGTGGGCGACGAGCTCGGCGGCGACGTGGAGGCTCGGCACGACCACGGCCACGCGTCGCTGCAGGCCACGCGAGGCGAGGGCGCGGCCGACCATCCCCGGCACCATGCCCGCCGGCGAGATGAGGACGTGATCGAGGGCCGCGAGGCGCTTCGCGGTGAGACGCGTGCGCGTCGCAGGGTGGCCGCGTCGCAGGAGGCACACGAACGGCTCGTGGTGGATCACCCGGGCGCGCAGGCC
>LNFB01000194.1 GCA_001464385.1 Deltaproteobacteria bacterium Ga0077550
GCGCATGATCGCCGCGCATGCCGTAGGCGACCCCGAGGTTGTTGAGCAGCGCCGCCTTGCGCTCGCGCCACCCCGAGCCGACCTCGCCGATCGCGAGCCCCGCCTCGAAGCGCTTGCAGGCGGCCGGGTAGTCGCCGCGCGCGACCTCCATCGTGCCGGCGTTGAGACCGAGATCGGAGTCGAGATCGGCGAGCACCTCGGCCGGCACCGACGCGTCGCTGCGCGTGTCATCGCTGCGCAAGCGGGCGACGAGCAGCTCGGCCTGCTTGAGTGCGGCGGTCGCCTCGTCGAATTCCGTCGCGCTGCCCGCGACCCGCACGAGGTGGATCCACCCCCGCGCCTCACCGAGGGGATAGCGGGCCGCGGCCGCCGCGGCGATGCCGTCGCGGTACATCGGCAGCGACACACCGCGCTCGCCGTTGAAGTCGTGGGCCTCGGCGAGCAGCAGCGTGACGTCGGCGTGCAGGCGCGGGTACGCGACCAGGCGAGGATCGTCGAGCAGCGCCGTGAGTTCGGCGATGCCCTCGGCGTAGCGTCCGGCCCGCGTCGCCGCCCGCCCGCTCACCGAGCGCGCGCGCAGGTCGGCCGCGTCGGCGTCCAGCTCGACGCCCTCGCCGGCGTCGACGCAGCGCTCCGGATCGGGGAGCCGCTCGCTCACGATCACCGCGCGCTTGATCAGCGTCTCGTCCGCAGCGGCGAACAGCGTCGCGGTGGCATCGAGCTCGGCCAGCGCGTCGTTGAGGCAGACCATGGTCGCGTCGAGGGCGGCCTCGTCGCCGTCCCGTGCCGCCGCACAGGCCCCGTCGTAGCTGCGGTTCCACGCGTCGACCCAGCCGTCGAGGCTCGACTGCAGTCGACGCGCGCTCTCCTCGGTGTAGGCCTTGCCGGGCTGGGCGATCGCGTCCGCCACCGCAGCGCGCCGCTGGTCGCTCCAGACCGCGGCGCTGCGCTCGGAGCCCGCGTCACAGCGGCGCGCGCCCTCGGGCCACGCGATCCACAGCGCGGTCCCGACCGCGACGCCCGCCAGGCCCGCGCCGATCAGGAGCCGACGCCGACGCCCGCGCACGCGGCCGAGCGCGGCGAGCAGCGCGGCCATCGACGGGTAGCGCTGCGCCGGATCGAGGGCGAGGCCCCGCGCCACGATCCGCCGCAACGACGCGGGCACGTCGATCTCACCGGGGGTCTGCAGGGCGCCGCGGCGGACGTTCTGGCGCAGCTCGGCGAGCGTCTCGCCGGCGAACGGCGCGGCTCGCCACAGCGCGTGGTGCAGCGCGACGCAGAACGAGAACTGATCGCTCGCGGGGGTCAGCGGCTCGCCCGCCATCTGCTCCGGGGCCATGAACGCCGGCGTGCCGCGGACCATCGCGTCCGGGCCGAGGTGCTCGCCCGAGCGATCGGTGGTCGCGCTGGAGCCGATCGCCTGCGCGAGGCCGAAGTCGAAGACGCGCGGGCGACCATCGCTGCCGATCATCACGTTCGTCGGCTTGAAGTCGCCGTGCACGATGCCGGCCTCGTGCGCGGCGAGCAGGCCGCGGCCCGCGGCGATGAAGACGTCGACGATGTCGCGCCACTCGGGCCGCGCTCCGCCGTGCAGCCAGCGCTGCAGCGTCTTGCCCTCGACGAGCTCCATCGCGAGGAACACCCGTGCCTCGTGGGTCCCCGCGTCGTAGACCCCGACCACGTTGGGATGGGACAGCCGCGCGAGCGCCTGCGCCTCGGCGAGGAGCGCCCGCTGCTCGTCGGGATCCGCGGCCGCGCGCCCGTGCACGAGCTTGATCGCGACCATCCGATCGAGCCCGGGATCGAGGGCGCGATAGACCTCTCCCATGCCGCCCTGGCCGACGCGGGCCTGCACCTCGTAGCGGCCGACGCGATCGCCGGGGCCGAGCGGCGCGACGATCGGCCCGCCCGTCGGGACGCCGGTCACGCGGCCCGAGGTCGCGAGCTGGACCGTCGGCGCCCCTGCCACCGCGTCGGCGGACTCGGACACGATCGCGATCGTAGCAGGCCCGGATCGCCTCAGGGCCGCGACGCGCCGATGGGCCCGAAGCTCCACCGCCACGCGAGCTGCTGCAGCTTCGCGGTCACGCCACCGCGCCCGGTGCTGCGCCAGAGCTGATCGATGCGGCTGCGCCACGTCGATGTGTCGGCACTGTAGGCGGATGGCCCCTGCGGATCGAGATCCGCGAGCGTCGCGGCGACCTGCGGCACGAAGCCCTGCTGCTCGGCGAGCTCGAACGCGACGCGCAGGGTCGGCAGCGGCAGCATCCGCAGCGCGGCGCTGCCGAGGAACATGACCCGCTGCCCCGCGATCGGCAGGTTCGCCGGCAACATCGCCATGGGCACCTCGAGCACCGCGCCCTCGGAGCCCTCGAGCGGGTAGCAGCCGCCCTCGGCGTCCTCGGGGAGCGCGGCGATCCGACGCGATGCGTCCGTGGTGTAGCCGGCCGCGGCGAGGCCCTCGCCGAACCATGGATCGCAGCCGTCAGCGGAGAACTCCGGGGCGCGGTACGTCGTGACCGCGACGCCCGCGGCCTCCTCAAGCGCCTCGCGGCCGCGTCGCGCGTCGTCGGCGAATTGCTCGGGACCGAGGCGCCCGACGATCGTCCGCGACAGGCCCATCGAGCCGAGCTCGTGGGCCGCGGCGATCCGCGGCCACCACGTCCGCGGGATCTCGGCGACGAGCCGCCCCTCGGCGAAGAACGTCGCGCGCACGCCGAGTCCCTCGAGGGTCTGCAGCGCGCGCTCGAGCCGGCGCTCGACGAGGGCCGGATCTCCCGGCGCCGCCTCGCCGCTGCGCTGCCGCTCGAGCCGCACCTCGTCCTCGAGCGCGATCGAGAGGATCGCGCGGGCACGGCCGCGCTCGGGCTCGGACGCGGTCATCGATGCCCTCCGCGGGCGACGAGCTGCTGCAGATCGTCGAGGTAGCGATCGGCGAGCGCGATCCGATCGAAGTTGGCCTCGACGTAGGCGCGACCCGAGCGCCCGCGGGCGCGCGCGTCGTCCGGCTCGGCCTTGGCGCGCAGGATGGCGGCGGTCATCGCGGTCACGTCCTCGGGCGGCGAAATGTACCCGCAGCCGGCGGCCTCGGCCAGGCGCTTGGCCTCGCCGCCCACGGCGAGCAGCAGGGGCCGCGCGGCGCCCATGATCTCGAAGAGCTTCGACGGCAGCACCGTCTCGAACAGCGGCGTGTCCTTGAGCATCACCACCGCGAGATCGGTCGCGGCGAGCACCTCGGGGATCTGCGCGCGCGGCCGCTGACCGACGAAGCGGACGTTGACCAGGCCCCGCGCGGCAGCGTCGGCCTCGAGCCGCGCCCGCTCGGCGCCCTCGCCGACGAGCACGAACACGATGTCCGTGCGATCGCGCAGGCGCTCGGCGACGTCGAGCAGCGTGCCGAGCCCGTGGGCCATGCCGATGGTGCCGATGTAGCCGACGACGAACGCGTCGCCGACCCCGAGGGTGCGACGCATCGACGTCCCGTCGACGTCGGGGCGGAACGCGGCCAGATCGACGCCGTTCTTGATGACGCGGATCTTCGCCGGGTCCACGCCCTGCGTCCGCCAGATCTCGGCGAACGAGTCGGTCACGCCGACGAGGAGATCGGCCTTTGCATACGCGAACCGCTCGAGGGCGCGCAGCGTCGCTACGATGGGGTGGCCCGGCGGCAGCGCGCCGACCTCGACGATGCTCTGCGGCCAGAGATCGCGGATCTCCAGCACGTACGGCACCCGCCACAGGCGCGCGAGCGCGAGGCCGGACAGCGCGCAGAGGAACTGCGGCGAGGTGGCGATGACGACGTCGGCGCGCCGGACCTCGCGCGCCAGACCTCCGATCGCGACCGACGACGCGGCGAACGATCCATAGGCGAGGCCGCGCCGCAGCACGCCCTTGTTCGCCGTCGCGTAGATCCACGTGCGCAGCACGTCGACGCCGCGCCACGTCTCGCGCAGCGCGACGTGCCCGCGGTACGCCTCCGGCACGACGCCCGTCGGGTGGTTGGGCATCCCGGTCAGCACGGTCACCTCGTGGCCGCGCTCGACCCACCGCGCCGACAGCTCGGACACCCGTGCCGCGGGCGCGCCCATCTCGGGCGGGAAGTACTGCGACAGATAGAGGATGCGCATGCGGGAGGCGCCGCAATGTACCGCGGGTCGGCGCTCGGACGCGCCGCCTCGGGGCGTGCGGCCGCGATCACAGGTCGGCGGCGACGCGGGCCAGCTCGGGCACGAAGTCGCCACGCGCCGCGATCAGGCTCGGGAACTCGACCGGGCCGCTCGCCGCGACGTGGACGCCGTCGGGCTGCCGCACCCGGACCTCGAGGGGATCGCCCACGTCGGCCGCGCGCGCGACCTCTGCGTCCTCGCGGCGCAGGACGGGGACGGGCGCGACGGTGGGGGCCGCCGCCGCCGCGCGCGGGGGCCTCGTCGGCGCGGCCGCGACGACCGGCACCGCGGCGCGCGGAGGATCCTCGGGCGCCGTGGGGATCGTGACCGGGGCCGCGATCCCCACGCGACGTGCGAGGCGGACGGGTGGCCGCGCCTCGACCGGCACCTCGGCACGGTCGGTCGCGGCGCCGACGTCGGCGGTGATGGCGGTCGTCGCGGGCGTGCGCGCGCCGATCCACACCAGCGACGCGGTCATGCCCACGGTCGCGATCGACGTCGACGAGGCCGCGAACATCGGCGCGAACGCCCGCAGGAGCCGCGCCCCGAGCGAGGCCGGCGCCTCGCCGAGCAGCTCGGCCTCGAGGCGCATCCGCGTGGTGCGGACGCGCGCGTACGCGGTGTTGAGGTTGATGCCCAGCCGCGCCGCGATCTCGGGTCCGCTGTAGCCCTGCAGGTGCGCGAGCACGAAGACCTCGCGCATGGACGCCGGCAGTCGCTCGACGAACGCGGCCACCCTCGCGCTGGCCTCGGCCCGCGCGAGCGCGTCGTCGACATCGGACCTGTCGTCGCCCGTCGTCGTGAGCGCCGCATGCAACCGCGCGCGACGTCCGAGCGCGCGCCGGTGCGTCGACGCCACGCCCCGCGCGATCCCCCACAGCCAGTTCACGAGCGACCGCCCGCGGTCGAAGTCGCCCTCGCGCCGCACCACCACCGTGAACACGTCCTGCACGGCGTCGTCGAGCAGCTCGGGGGGGACGCCCAGGCGCCGCAGCGCGCGACGGACGACCGGGGTGTGGGCGCCGATGTCGATGGCCTCCGGATCGGTCCCCATCGCCACGGGTCCTTGGCCGCTCCCGTGGGATTCCGTGGCTGCGCGCGTGGTCGTCACCTCCAGGCGAACGGCCGCGCGACCCCTGGAGTTCCCGCGCGCCCGCCGTTTCGCGCGCCGGACGTGGTAGCGTCCGGCCTCCTGGCGTCGCTGCCGAGCGATCCCGATGGCGAAGGTCACACTCGAGAACCTGGGTCGAAGCTCGCTGTTCGGGGCGCTGGCCGAGGTCTGGCGCATCGGCTCGCGCTTCTTGCTGACGCCGATCATCATCGGCGCGATCGGCTTCACGGGCTACGGCACCTGGACGCTGCTGTTCTCGGTCGCGGCCTACCTGTCGATGGCGAACGCGAGCTTCGGCGTCGCCTACACCAAGTTCACCGCCGAGTGCGTGCACAGCGGCGAGTACGACCGCCTCGCCGGGATCCTCGGGGCCGGGATCGCCAGCGTCGGCGCCGTCGCGGTCGTCGGCCTCGCCGCGACGTGGTGGTTGTCCGAGCCGATCCTCCGCGGGCTCAACGTGCCGGTCGAGCTGCAGGCCGACGCCCGCATCGCGCTGCTGATCGTGATGAGCACGGTCGTCGCACGCCTCACGATCGGGTGCACGCTCGAGGTGCTCTCGGGGCTGCAGCGGGTCGACCTCTCGCACCGCCTCGGCATCACCGCGTCGGCGGTCGAGTTCGTCGTCACCGTGCCCCTGGTGCTGACGGGCTACGGCCTGCTCGGCATGGCCTGCGGCTACGCGCTCGGCCAGGCGACGTGCTTCGCCCTTGGCTGGCGCTGGGTCCGGCGCCACGACGCGAAGATCCGGATCTCGCCGCGCCTCGCGACCCGCGAGGGCCTGCGCGCGGTGGTCCGCGTCGGCGGCAGCATGCAGATCCTCGCGCTCGTCACGACCGTCGTCGTCGAGGGCGTGAAGTTCATGCTCTCGGCCCTCATCGATCCGCGGGCGACCGCGCTCTACGACCTCGCCGACAAGCTGGTGAACCTCGCCCGCGCGCAGACCACCGCCGTCATCGGCCCGCTGCTCGCCGCCTTCGCCGACCTGCAGGCCGGGGCCGAGCGCGAGGCCGAGCGGCTGCTCGCGCTGCGGGCGTCGAAGGCGGTCGCGATCGTCGGCGCGACCGCAGCCGCGTTCCTGGCCGTGCTCGCGCGCCCCGCCTTGATGGCGTGGACCGGCGAGGACGTCCCGCTCGCCGCGTGGGCGCTGCAGCTGATGCTGCTCGCCGAGGTGTTCGCCCAGCAGACCGGCGTGTACTCGGCGAGTCAGCGCGCCCGCGGGCTGGTCCGCTTCGAGATGGTGTACGCGGCGGTCTCGACGTCGACGTTCGTGATCGCGTTGCTGCCGCTGGCCAGCATCGCCCCGTTCGAGGCGGTGATCTACGCGCGGCTCGTCGCCGTCGCCATCGGCGCGAGCTGGTACCTGCGGGTGTCGCTGCGCTTCGCCCAGATGCCTGTCACGCAGTGGTGGCGAGGCGGCCGCTTCCTCGCGATCTTCGTGGTCGTCGGCGCCGCGGCGGCCATGGTGGCGCTCGGCCACGGGCTGCTCCCCGCGCTCCCGCTCCCGCTGTCGCCGCGGTGGATCGCCGCGCTCGAGGTCGCCCTGTGGTCGGTGCCGTACCTGGCGATCGTCGTCGTCGGGGTGTGGCGCTACGCGCTGGTCGACGACGAGCGGACCAGCCTCGCCGACATCCTGCGGCGCAAGCTCGCGCGACTCCGGCGCTAACAGAATCCCAATCGACGACACGACCGGCCTGCGGTACACCACGGACCCGAGACCGGCCCATGTCCGCATCCTCCACGTCGTCCACGTCCGCCCGCGTCGGCGCGGTCGCCATCGGCCGCAACGAGGGCGAGCGGCTGCGGCGGTGCCTCGAGGCCCTGGGCCGCGAGACCAGCCGCATCGTCTATGTCGACTCCGGCTCGACCGACGGCAGCGCCGAGATGGCGCGGGCGCGCGGCGTCGAGGTCGTCGATCTCGACATGACGATCCCCTTCACGGCAGCGCGGGCCCGCAACGCCGGGTTCGAGCGCCTGCGCGAGCGCTGGCCCGAGACCGAGTACATCCAGTTCGTCGACGGCGACATGGAGGTGCTGCCGGGCTGGCTCACCACCGCCGAGCAGCTTCTCGACGATCGTACCGACGTCGTGGCGGTGTGCGGCTGGCGACGCGAGCGTCACCCCGAGCGCAGCATCTACAACCGCATCTGCGACATGGAGTGGCGCATGGGCGAGGTCGGCGAGACCGCGAACTTCGGCGGCGACGTCATGTTCCGCGCGACTGCCCTGGCCGAGGTCGGCGGCTACGACACCGGCGTCATCGCGGCCGAGGACGACGAGCTCGGCGTGCGCCTGCGCGAGCGCGGCGGCAAGCTGGTCCGCATCGATCACGAGTCGACGCTGCACGACGCCGACATGCACCACTTCCGCCAGTGGTGGACCCGCGCCAAGCGCTGCGGTCACGCGTACGCCCAGGTCCGCGCGCTGCACGGCGACGGCGAGCAGGCCAAGTTCGTGACCGAGCTGCGACGCACGTGGATCTTCGGCGCGCTCGTCCCCGGCGGCGCGCTCGTGCTGACCGTGCCCACCCTCGGCCTGTCGTGGGGCGCGCTCGGCTTCTATCCGCTGAACGCGGTGCGCATCGCCGCGGGCACCCATCGCCGCGGGTTCTCGTGGCCCGATTCCCTGGCGTGGGGCGCCTCGTGTGCCCTCTCGCCGATCCCCCAGGCCCTCGGGGCCGCGAAGTTCTTCCTCGACAAGCTGCGCCGCCGCCGGCCCGAGATCATCGAGTACAAGGGTTTGGCCGGCCGCGGGGCGCGACCGAACCACGGAGCACGACCATGACCGATTCCACCGCCAAACCGCTGCGCGTCGCCCTCGTGGGCGTGGGTTACATCGCCGATTACCACCTCGCCGCCGCACGCTCGGCGGGCGCCGAGGTCACCGCGGTCTGCGACGTCGCCCCCGGCCGCGCCCAGCGGTTCGCCGACGCCAACCAGATCCCGAGCGCGCACACCAGCATCGAGGCGATGCTCGCCGCGGGATCGTTCGAGGCGGTCCATGTGCTCACGCCGCCGCACCTGCACCTCGAGCCGACCCGCGCCGCGCTGATGGCCGGCGCCGACGCGCTGGTCGAGAAGCCGTTCACCCACAGCGCGGCCAGCAGCGCCGAGCTGCGCGCGCTCGCCCGCACCCGCGGCCGCACGATCGGCTGCAGCCACAACTTCCTGTTCTTCCCCGCCTACGACAAGCTCGTCGCCGACTACCAGGGCGGGCGCCTGGGCGCGGTCGATCAGATCGACATCGTGTGGAACAAGCCGCTGGGCCAGCTGAAGGGCGGGCCGTGGGGCGCATGGATGCTGCAGCACCCGCGCAACATCCTCTTCGAGGTCGCCCCGCACTCGTTCGCCCACCTCGCGCACCTCGTCGGCCCGCCGGACCACATGGTCGTGCGCCCCTACGATCGCGTCGTGCTCCCGCGCGGCAACGTGTTCTACCGCCGCTGGGAGATCCTGGCGTGGAAGGGCAACACCTGTATCCGCCTGCGGCTGTCGTTCATCGACGGCTACCCCGAGCACTACATCCACGTGCGCGGCACCCAGGCGGTCGCGCGCTGCGACTTCGAGAACAACACCTACGTCTGTTCCGACCACACGCCGCACCTGCTCGACGTCGATCGGTTCCTCACCGTCGCGGCCACTTCGCGCGACGCAGTGGTGCAGTCGGGCGGCACGCTGGCCGGCTTCGTGCTCACCAAGATGGGCATGAGCAAGACGGGCGGCCCGTTCCAGCACAGCATCAGCCGCATCGTCGAGGCGTTCTACGCCGGGCGCAGCGGCGGGCTCGACGAGCGGGTCAGCGCGGCGATCGGCGAGCACGCGGTGAAGATCGCCGAGCAGGTCGCCGAGCACGCGGAGACCACGTTCGCCGCCGACAAGGCCTACGCGCCGAGCGTGTCGGCACCGAGCGCACCGACCCCGACCCCGAGCACACCGACCCCGTCCGTGCTCGTCATCGGCGGCACCGGCTTCATCGGCCGCGCCCTGGTCAAGAAGCTCCGCGCCGCCGGCCATGGCGTGCGGCTCTTGGTCCGCGATCCGAGCTCGGTGCCCGCCGAGCTCACCTCCCTGGGCGTCGACGTGGCGCGCGGCGACTTCACCGATCTCGCCAGCGTCGCCCATGCGCTGCCGGGGATCCGCGCCGTCTATCACCTCGCGCGCGGCAACGGCAACACCTGGGCCGAGTTCTCCAAGTACGACGTCGAGCCGACGCGCGCGCTGGCCGAGCTGTGCCTGCAGCACGAGGTCAAGCGCTTCCTCTACACGTCCTCGATCGCGCTCTACAACGCGGGCAAGGGCGTCGGGAACATCACCGAGGACACGCCGCCGGCGACCGGCGGTGATCCGTACGTCCGCAGCAAGATCGAGAACGAGAACAACCTCAACGCGCTGCACCGCGAGCGCGGGCTGCCGTTGGTGTTGTTCCGTCCCGGCATCGTGCTCGGGCGCGGCGGCTGCCCCCTGCACTGGGGCATCGCCGGGTGGCCCTACCCGTCGGTCGCGCGCCTGTGGGGCGACGGCAACAACAAGCTGCCGATCGTCCTGGTCGACGACTGCGCCGACGCCATGGTGCTCGCGCTCGACGCTCCGGGCATCGAGGGGCGCTCGTACAACCTCATCGGACCCCCGGTGATCACCGCGAACGACTACCTCGACGAGCTCGAGGCCCGCGCGAACCTCCGCCTGCGCCGCATCCCGACCACCGCGGCGACCTACTTCGCCGAGGCCGTCGCCAAGTGGGCGCTCAAGAAGGTCGGCCGCGACCCCAACGCCCGCCGGCCGACGTACGCCGAGTGGGACGGTCGCAGCTTCGCGGCGACCCTCGAGGGCGGACGCGCCGAGCGCGAGCTCCACTGGTCCCCCGCCCGCGACCGCGAGACGATCGTGCGCGAGGGGATCTGGGTGCCGACCGACGAGTGGTTCGAGCTCCCCACCGCGGCGGAGTGACGCCGTGTTCGCCGCGGACGGCCGCCCGCGCTCGCGCTTCAGGGCGCGGGCGCCGGCTTGGGGTCGATGATCGCCGTGAACGTGGCGCTGCTCTTGATCTTCCCGTCGCACGTGACCTGGCCGCTGAACTTGCCGACCCGGCCGATGCGCTCGGCCTTGACCTCGATCCGCAGCACCTCGCCCGGGACCGCGAGGCCGCGGAACTTCGCGTCCTGGATCCCGATGAAGTAGCAGTTGTGCTTGGCCGGATCGAAGTGGCCTGACTGGTG
This sequence comes from Deltaproteobacteria bacterium Ga0077550, assembly GCA_001464385.1. Taxonomy (GTDB): domain Bacteria; phylum Myxococcota_A; class Polyangia; order Nannocystales; family Nannocystaceae; genus Xiheibacterium; species Xiheibacterium aquaticum. The sequence goes on from LNFB01000194.1 coordinate 10,490, forward strand.
CGCGAGGATGACGGCGGCCTGCGCCATCGCCTCGACCTGCACCACGCCGGGCACGATCGGGTTCCCCGGGAAGTGGCCCTGCAGGATCGGGTCGCTGTTCGACACCAGCCGCAGGGCCACGATCGACTCGTTGGGCACGATCTCGATCACCCGATCGATGAAGAGGAACGGAAAGCGGTGCGGGAGGATCGCCTCGATCTGTGCGGCTTCAATCACGCACCGAGGATACAACATCGCACACGCCACCGGTCGGACGCGGGGCGAAACGCACCGACGGCTCTGGCCCGAAACGCCGCGACGCCGATCACCTCGTCGGTCGCGCTCGTCGGTCGCGCCCGCGTCGCGAGCGCAGCCGAGCCCCGCGGGTGTCGTGCGATCGGAGTAGAATCCGGCCATCATGACGCGCGCGAGTATTCCCTCGACCTGCCGCTCGACGATCCGATCGGGCGTGGTGTTGGCGCTGGCACTCACCACGACGATCGCCGCCTCGCCCATCGCCCACGCGAGCGCCCCCGCGGACGAGGCGCCCCCTGCAGACGACGCGGCGGCGCAACGACGCGCGGATGGGCTCGCGCTGTACGAGCAGGCGAACGCGAAGTACGACGCCGGTGACTACCCGGGCGCCGTCGACGACTTCAAGGCGTCGTTCGATCTGCTCGGCGACACGCTCCTGCTCTACAACATCGCGGTCTGCTACGACCGCATGGACGAGTTCGACGCCGCGCTCGAGTACTTCAAGCGCTATCGGGCCGTGGCACCGCCCGCGGAGCAGGCCGACGTCGATCGCCGCGTGTCGAGCATCAACGCGCGCAAGGCTGCGCGGACCCGCAGCACGGGATCGAACTCGGCGGACGCCACCCCGACCACGGGCCCGACCGAGCGCAGACCGGACGCGCGGGGCCAGGCGGACACCGGCGCCGGTCCGACGACGACGAAGGTCTTCACGCCGACCGTGTTGGCCCTGGCGGGGGTCTCGGTGGCGGCGCTCGGCGTCGGCCTCGGCTTCGGCCTCGCCTCCTCGAAGCGCTCCGACGCCGCGGACGACGGATGTCCCGAGGTCGACGGCGTCCGACTGTGCACGGCGCAAGGGTCCGACGACCTCGATCGCGCGCGGCAGTTCGGCGTCGTATCGGCGGCGTCCCTCGCGGTCGGCGGTGCCCTGGCGATCGCCGCGATCGCCGTCCTCGCGACGAACGCCACGCGGGCCAAGAAGCAGCGCAATCGCGGGGCCCAGACCCGGATCTTCCCGACGCCGCTCGGCGTGTCGGGCCGATTCTAGTGCACCGCCGATCTCAGCGCTCGACGGTCGCGGCGGCCCGGGCGGCCGCGAGGCGCACGCCCAGATCGTCGCACTCGCGATCCTCGGCGCCGCCGCCCTCGGGCACCTGTGCCACAGCGAGCGCCGCGGCGAAGAACGGGATCGGGACCTTCTCGATCGTCGTCAGCGCCGCGTCGAACACCGCGCAGGGCTGCCCCGCGGCGCTGGCCTGCAGCAGGTCGAGGCTCACCTGCAGGGGCTCGTCGATCCGATCGCCGAGCCCCGCCGATCGCAGGTAGGCGATCGCCTCGTGGCGCTGGCCATAGTCCAGGGCGCGGCCGAGCTCCGGCTCGTTCACCACGGCGACGAGCTGCTCGGGCGACGGCTGCCCTGCGCCACCCTCGACCGGCCGGCCCGCCGCGCCGCGCTCGACGGTGGACGTCGACGACGCGATCGGCGGCTCGACGGGGTCATCGGCGCGCCACGTCGTCGCCGCCGCCGCGGCCAGGAGCCCGAGGCCGACGGTGCCGACGACCCAGGGCCACCGGCTGCCCGCAACCGACGCGGGCTCACCGATCGGCGTCGCGCTCCCGATCGGCGTCGGCTCGATGCGATCGCGGGGCTCGGCCGACGCAGCCCGCGGCGCCCGAGCCCGATCGACCAGGAGCGCCCCGGACACGGGCGGCGGCGGCACCGGCGACGCCGCCACGCCAGCGACGTCGTCGGCCTCCAGCCCCGGCCGGGCGCCGAGAACCTCGATGAGGAACGCACCGAGCTCGACCGCCGAGGCCTGCATCCGCTGCTCGCGGGCGAAGGCGTCGAGGGCCGCGCGCATGTCGTCGGCGCGCTGGAACCGTCGCGCGGGGTCCCGCGACAGCGCGGTGAGGACCACGCGCTCGAGCGCCCCGGGGTAGCGCGCGACGATCCGCGACGGCGGAGTGACATCCTGGGTGACGACCTTGTTGAGGATCGCCAGATCGTCGTCCCCGCGGAACGGCGTCTGCCCCGTCGTCAGCTCGTAGAGCACGACGCCGAGGGAGAAGATGTCGGAACGCCCATCGAGCGGGAGCCCCTGCGCCTGCTCGGGCGACATGTAGCGGGCCTTGCCGCGGCGCGTGCCGACGTCGGTGCGCGAGACCACCTGGGCCGCCTTCGCGATGCCGAAGTCGAGGAGCTTGACCTCGCCCTCGAACGTGACGAACACGTTCTCGGGCGAGACGTCACGGTGCACCACGCCCATCGGTCGCCCGCCGCGGTCACGCTTGGCGTGGGCGTAGTCGAGCCCCGCGGCGATGCCCGAGGCCACGAACACCGCGAGGGGCCACGGCAAGGTCCGACCGAGCTCGACCAAGCGGCGGCGGAGCGTGCTGAGGTCCGCGCCCTCGAGGAACGGCATCACCAGGAAGTACTCGTCGTCGACGTGCCCGAGGTCGGAGACGTGCACGATGTTCGGATGCTCGAGCGTCGCGGCGACGCGGGCCTCGTCGAGGAACATCTCGACGAACTCGGGCTGCGCGGCGAGATGGGGCAAGATCCTCTTGATCGCGGCGAGCTTCTCGAACCCACCGATGCTCCGCGCGCGCGCGAGGTACAGCTCGCCCATGCCGCCGACGGCGAGTCGACGCAGCAGCTGGTAGCGACCGAGCATTCGCAGCCGCTGCGGCGCGCCGGGATGTTCGTGAACGACGCCCACCTTGGGCCTTCAGCCTAACGCGCTGCGGTACGATCGTCGCGAGTACACGCCCCGGGTAGCGGCGGCGAACCGCGGCCCGACCGCTGGGGCGATCGGACGCGGGACCGAGCCCGGATGCGGGGCGGAACGCCCCCTCGCGCGCCCGGCGCAATCGACACTGGCCACTTGGCCACAACCCCTACCGAACATTGTATTCTGGCGCTGCGATGCTGACTTCCGAACCCCGTGCCGCCCCTGTGAACGGTCGCCTCGGCATGCTGGACGGTCGCTATCGGATCGTTCGAGTGCTGCACGTGTCCGCCGACGCGACGCTGCAGCTCGCGACGGAGACGCGACTCAATCGGCCGGTCGCGATCAAGACGATCGACGATGCCGCCGAACGCGGCGCGCGATTCTCCGCGATCGTGCAGGTCCTCGCGCGACTCGATCACCCCAACGCGATCAACGTGATCGATACCGGGACCACGTCCGACGGCAAGCCCTACGCCGTCATGCCGTTCGTCGAGGGCGAGCGCCTGCGCGACATCATCGCTCGCGGCCCGCTCCCGCCGGTGCGCGCCGCGATCATCACCTCCGCGATCCTCCGCGGCCTCGCGCCGGTGCACCGCGCGGGCGTCGTGCACCGCGACCTCACGCCCGAGTGCGTGATCGTCCCGCCGAACGACGACGCAGGCGCGCGGATCACTGGGTTCTGGTCGGCGCTCGTCCCGGGCCCCGGCGAGTCCGGAGGCCTGAGCGTCGCCGACCTCGGCGTCGGCACGCCGGAGTACTCGAGCCCGGAGCAATCGCTCGGCATGGAGACCGACGAGCGGAGCGACCTCTACTCCGTCGGCATCCTCCTCTACGAGATGCTGCACGGCGCGCCGCCGTTCGCCAGCAACGACCCCTTCCACGTCGTGCAGCTGCAGGTCCACTCACCGCTGCCCCCGATCGATCCGATGATGCCCGACGAGCTGGCCACGCTGCTGCTCGAGCTCACGCAGAAGGAGCCCGGGGATCGGCCTGCGTCGGCGAACGAGGCGCTGATCCAGATCGAGGCGTACATCGGCGGCGCCGTCGGCCCGTCGATGTCGCGACGCACGACGACGCCCGTCGATGGCCTGTCCGCGGCCGCGACGTCGCCCTACCCGGCCCCGCGTGCCACCACGGCCGAGTACGCCGCGACCGCCACCGACCGCACCGGCACCCGTGAGATCCCACCCCGCCGGAGCTGGGCGCTCCCCGCCGCCGCGTTGCTGCTGCTCGGCCTCGGCGCGGGCGCGTGGGCCTGGTCCTCGACGAACCGCGGCACCCCCACGTCGGCGACGACCGAGGACGCGACGGTGCGCGCCGCGTCCCCTGCCCCCGCTCCGGCCGGTGGCGAGGCGACGGGAGAGCTGAGCGCGACGCTCCGCGCCCTCGCGATCGTCAACGAGCGTCGCCCCGAGTACGCGGCGAAGTACGTCGAGCGTCGGGCCCTGATCGCGGAGCTCGTCGCAGCGGGCCACGCCGCGAAGATCGACGAGCGGCTGCAGACCGCGCTCGATCTGTTGCAGGCCGGACAGTCCCCGACGCCGTGCACGACGTTCGCCGAGGCGCTCACGCGGATCGAAGCGGCCGACGACGCCTACTACGAGCCGTCGCTCGCCGCCGCGAGCGTCCCGTCGCACGTCACCGGCGCGGGGACGCCACCCGACGCGAGCTGCGAGGGGATCGAGGCGCGTCTCGCCGCCGCGCGGGCGCCCGCGGTCGAGGCCCCGCGGACCGCCCCGGTCGAGGCGTCCTCGCCGATCGTCGCGAGCCGCGAGCCGAAGTCCAAGTCCAAGCAGGCGCGGGGATCGAAGTCGAAGGCCGGACCCGCCCCCTCGGCCTCGACGCCCGCGACCCCGTCGGCGAAGCCGGCGTCGACCGGACCCAGCGTGACCAAGCTCGACGACCCGCCGGCCATCCGGAAGCTCGACGACGGCGTCAAGCGGCTCTGACCGACACGCCGCGCATCACGGATCGCCGGGGCAGCCGCTCGGGACCTCGGCCGGGTTCCCCTCGAGGTCGACGACGCCCTCGACGAACCAGCACATCCTGAGGATATCCTCGTCCTCGGGGTACTTGCCCGCGGCGAACCGCAGCTCCCCGGCAGTATCGGAGACGGGGCCGCGGAATGGCAGCATTCGCCCCGCCTGCGTCCGCTCCGAGAGGTCGTCGACCAGCCCCTCGACCTCGATACGAATCGACGAGGGGACGAGATCCTCGTTGATCGGAGCGAGGTAGGTCACGCTCTCGGCAGGATCGGCGTTCATCTCCTCCCACAGGAAGATGCTCGGCTCCCAGGTGCCCTGTTGGATCTGCGTCAGCACTTTGGTGAGGATCGGGCCCCAGTTCCAATACGCACTGGTGAGACAGGTGTCGGGGGCGAACTTACAGCTATCCGCATTGTCGTAGCCGATGGTGTAGATCGGGTTCTCGGCGGTCGACGCGGCATTCGCGGTCTCGATCGGGATCGTCGTATCGGTCTGACTCAGGATCAGATCGGCCCCGGCGGCGAGGAGTTCCTCGGTCGCAGCGGTCTCGACGGGGGGATCGAACCAGGCCCCGACCCAACGAATCATCACCCGCGCCTCGGGGTTCGATGCGGCGACCCCGCGGGCGAACGCATTGGTGTGACTCACCGTCTCGGGGATCGTCACCGAGCCCACGACCCCGACGACGCCGGTCTTGGTCATCTTCCCCGCCAGGTACCCGGCCTGGTACAGCACCTGGTACATGCGCCCGGAGTAGCTCCCCAGGTTCGGCCCGGTCTGGAAGCCGTTCACCAGGAGGAATTGCACGTCGGGGTACTTCAGGGCCGCCGCCTGGATGGGGACCAGGAAGTCGAAGCTGGTGCCGATGATGACATTGTCGCCGCGGGCGACGAATTCGTCGATACGCGCCGGCGCGTCGGTCGCGCTGACCGACGGGGCGAACATCGCCTCGATGCCGAGGGCCTCGATCACATCGTTGCGGCTCTCGTCGTGGGTCTTGGTCCACCCGTGGTCGCCCACCGGCCCCACGTAGAGCATCCCGACCTGCACGCGGTTGGTGCCGGTGGGCTCCGAGCAAACGCCCCCCGCCTCGCAGACCGAGCCAGGGCCGAAGAAGTCCGCACATTGGACGTCGTCCTGGCAATCGACGCGCTCGTCCTGGGCGAGCCCGGCACAGGCCCCGAGCAGGGCAAACGACGTGGTCAGGAGGGAAGATTGAACGGTGCGCATGCCATCGATTCCCGCGTTGGAGGCCAGGCCCGACGGCGCCCGAGAACGCGGGCGTCGGGAAACCGAAACCATCATATAGGGTCGCGCGGAGATTTGCGATGGACGACCGCGGCCCGTGCGCTCGGCGAACCGTGCTGGCTACGCGTCCGGGGCGCGTCGTGGCGTTTTGCCTCGACGAATTGACGACCCCGAGGGCGCGACGGACCATCGCCCCGTGACCCACCGAATGCCGTGCGTCCCCGAACCGCCCAGCACGCCGGCGATGCTCGCGGCCGTCACCGACGCCATGGGGAGCATGCACCGCAACCAGGTGCACCGCGATCGCTGGCCCGACTTCGCCGCGTTCGCCTCCGCGGACTACGACGAACCGATGCGCCGCGCGGCGGCCGTGCAGTGGGCCGGGCGCGCCCGGGCGGAGCACGGCAGCATCGTGCAATTCACGCAGCTCGCCCACGCCCTGGCCTGCGTGCGCGCGCCCCTGGCGTGGACGGGGGCCCTCGCCCGCCTCATCACCGACGAGGTCCGCCACGCCGAGCTGTGCGCGCAGATGGCCCAGACGTGCTGGCCCGAGGGCATCGACCGCGAGCCCGCGGTCTTCGCCTGGCCGAGCCCGTCGCTGCCGTGGGCCGCGCCGCCGCCCGCCGACGACGCGGCCGCGCTGTGGTGCTGGGCGGCCGAGGCGATCGCCGTCGCGTGCTGCCTCGGCGAGACCCTGAGCCGCCCGATGCTCGAGGCGATCGCGGTCGTCGCCACGTGCCCCGTCGCCGAGGCCTGCGCGCGGCAGATCCTCCGCGACGAGCACTTGCACGCCGCGTTCGGCTGGCAGGCCCTGTCCGACATCGTCCCGCGCCTCGACGACGACGCGCGCGCCCGCGTGCACCGCTGCCTCGCGCGATCGCTCGCCGGCTTCCAGGCGTCGACGGCGTGCGGCATCGAGGTCGCCGAGGTCGCCGGACAGGCGATCGAGATCGTCCGCGGCGGCCCCAACCTCGGGACGCTGAGCGACCTGCAGTACGCGATGATCTTCTACGCGACGCTCGAGACCGAGATCCTGCCGCAGCTCGACGCCCTCGGCCTCGACGGCGCGGGGGCGTGGGCCGAGCGCTACGCCGCGGCCGGGCCCACGTAGCGCGACTGCGGCCGGATGAGGCGGCCGCACGCGCGCTGCTCGGCGATATGCGCGAGCCAGCCGGCGACCCGGCCGCAGGCGAACACGCACGCGAAGGCGCCGCGTGGCAGGCCGACCGCCTCGAGCACCACCGCGGTGTAGAACTCGACGTTGGCCCGGAGCGCGCGATCGGGGTGACGCGCGGTGAGCAGCGTCGTCGCCTCGCGCTCCACCGCGCGGGCGAGCGCGAGCCGACGGCCCACCGCGCCGTGGCGCTCGAGCACGGCCAGCGCCGACTCGAGCGCGGCGGCCCGGGGATCGCGGACCCGATACACGCGGTGCCCCATGCCCATGATGCGTCGGCCCGCCGCGAGCTCGGCGACGAGCCACGCGTGCGCGGCCTCGGGCTCGCCGATCGCGTCGAGCATGTCGAGCACCGGCCCTGGCGCGCCGCCGTGCAGCGGCCCCTTGAGCGCCCCGATCGCGGCGACGACCGCCGACACGGCGTCGGATCCCGTCGACGTCACCACCCGCGCCGCGAACGTCGACGCGTTCATGCCGTGGTCGCACACCGTCACGAGGTAGCGCGCCAGCGCGTCGGTCATCGCCGGCGAGGGCGCCGTACCGGTGGCGAGGCGCAGCAGATCGGCGACGTGCGGGGCGGTCGCGTCGGGGTCGAGCCACGGAGCGTCGGCGCGCGTGCGGATCCACCCCGCGGTGGCGACCGCGACGGTGGCGACGAGATCGACCGGCTCGGCGCCCGTGAGGCCCGCGACCGCGGCCCGCAGCGCGTCCATCGGGTCGGACAGGTGGACCCACGCGTCCCGACGCGCCCGCAGCTCGCGGTCCGCCCGCACCCGCGCCGCCCCGAGGGCAGCCGAGAGCGCCGCGGGCTCGGTGGGCCCCGCGACCCCGCCGGCCTGCCACAGGGCCGTCACCACCGCCTCGAAGCCCACCTCGGCGAGCTCGTCGAGCGAGCGCCCGGCGAGCACGAGACGGCCACGTTCGCCGTCCACATCGGAGATCGCGGTGTGGGCGGCGATCACCTGGTCGAGTCCATCGGCATGCACGCGTTCGCGGAGTTCCATCTCGGTTGGCACCACCTTCGTCCGCTGGTCTAATGCCGCCGCGATGGTTGATCAACGTAGAATCGACAATCAACGATCGAGGCTCGACGCCCGCGCCGCCGCGAGCCGACTCGGCGTCGACGTGCGCACGCTCTACGCCTACGCCGCGCGCGGGCTGGTGCGGAGCTACCCCGGCGGCCAGGGTCGCAAGCACGTCTACGAGCGCGAGGACATCGAGCGGCTGCTCGCCCGCAAGCAGGCGCGATCGGGGCACGGCGCGGTGGCGGCCGGCGCCCTGCGCTTCGGCGAGCCGGTGCTGGACTCGGCGATCACCGCGCTGACGCCCGCGGGGATCCGCTACTGCGGTCACGGACTCGACGCGCTGTTGTCGGCCCAGGTGCCCTACGAGCGCGTCGCCGAGCTGCTGTGGACCGGCGCACTCCCGACGGAGACGACGCCGATGCGAGCCGCTGCGCTGCCGTGGTCGCGGATCGACGCCGTGCTCCCCGAGCGGGCCACGGTCCTCCCGCGGCTCGGCGCCATCGCGGCGGTGCTCGCCGCCGACTCGGGGCGCGCGGAGAAGGAGCCGCTCGCCGCCGCACGCACCATCATCGCGACGCTGGCGATCGGCCTCGCCGGCCGTGATCCCGCGCGGGCCCGGCAGGCGCTCCGGGGCTCGAGCCTCGCCGCCAGCGTCGCGCTCGCGCTCGGTCGCGACCCGCGTCCCGAGCTCGTGGATGCGATCGACGTCGCACTCGTCGTGAGCGCCGATCACGAGCTCAACGCCTCGACGTTCGCCGTGCGGGTCGCCGCCTCGACGGGTGCGTCGCTCGCGGCCTGCGTCGCGACGGGCCTGCAGGTGATGACCGGCCCGCGCCACGGCGGCGCCTCGCGCCTCCTCGAGGACTGGCTGCGCCGCGCCGGGCCAGCCGCGCGCGTCGCCGCCCACCTGCGCGAGCACCTGCGCCGCGGCGAGTCGGTGCCGGGCTTCGGACATCCGCTCTACCCCGCCGGGGATCCGCGGGCCGTCGCGCTGCTCGCCCGCGCCGCACGCCTGCGATCGCGCGGCGCTCGATGGCGCGGAGTGCAGGCCCTCGTCGAGGCGATGGCACGCAACGACCACGACGCGCCCAACCTCGACGCGGGGCTCGTCGCCCTCGGCGCGGCCCTCTCGCTACCCCTGGGCACCGTGGGCGGGTTGTTCGCGCTGGGTCGCTGCGCCGGTTGGATCGCCCACGCCCTCGAGCAACGCGCGGCCGGATTCCTCCTGCGACCGCGGGCGCGCTACGTCGGGGCTTGAGCGCGACGACGCCTGATCACGGCGCGAGGATCGTGAGCACGTCGCCGTCGAGCATCCAGTCGTACACCGTGAGTCCCTGGGGCGCGGGGCCTGACGTGCGCGCTCCCTCGAGCGTGAACACGGCGCCGTGGCACGGGCAGCGCCAGCCGCCGCCGCTGCGCGTGACGCCGCAGTTCTGGTGGCTGCACTCGGTCCCGGTGACCTCGAACGTCTCGGCGTCGATGCGGGTGACCGCGATCGGGCGCAGCGTGCCCGCGTCGATCAACACCGACTCCCCGACGTTGGCCAGGCCCGCGTGCTCCGACAGCAGCACCTCGTGGTCGGCCGACAGGACGTCGAGGTTGCCGTCGGACGCGGTGCACCCGACGCACGCGGCGGCCCCCGTGAGGGCCACGGCGTGGGCGAAGCGACGGCGGGTCAGGGAATCGGTGGGGACCATCGGAGTGGAAGCTAGCACCCACGCAGCGCGCGGCGAGAAGTGCACCACCGCAGTCATTGCGGCCGCAGGCCCCCTCACGGACAGCGCGGGTCGCCGTTCTGCAGCATCTCGATGAGGTCGGGACCGATCGGCAGCGGCGCGCAGCCGTGGTCGGTCTCGCACACCAGGTCCCACTGTGGCTCGGCCGCGGAGTGGCAGTCGAAGCAGTTGCCGCCGAACTGGTTCACGACGCGCGTGGCACCGCGCGCGAGGATCTCGGTGCCGTCGGCCGAGGTCGCCAACGAGAAGAACTCCCAGTCGTTGGTCTCGGGCGACCAGCCCACCGCGCGCTTGACCATCGCCTCGCCCGGGATGAGCTGGATGACGGTGCCCACGGGATAGACGCCGCCGTCCGGCGACTCCGCGACGGCGAGCGCCTCGTCGAGGTGACCGAGCAGGTTGGTGATCCGGAAGCGCCGCACGAGCTCCCAGTCGAGCACGCACACGAAGTCCTCGGGCGTCATGTCGAGATCCTCGCCGACGACGCCGGTGGTGCCCGAGGTGTCCGCGGCGTCGGTGGTGGCCTCCGACGCGCCGGTGGTCGACGCGGTGCCGCTCGTCGAGCCCGCGGCGCCCGACGTCTCGTCCGCACCACCGCTGGTCGACTCGGTCGACGCCGCGCCACCGCTCGAGCCCGTGGAGCCGCCGATACCGTCGCCGTCGGAGTCGCTCGCGCACGCGAGCGCGGCACACAAGAGGACGAGGGTCGGGACGCGAGATCGGGGCGCGGACATCGGGCGGACAGTAGCCGGATTCGTCGACCGCGGGGCCGCCCGGTGGGGCTCTCCGCGGCGTGCTACGCTGGCCACGGACATGCGCGCGGCGCTCCGACCCCGGTACACGTTCGCCGAGTACCTCGAGATCGAGGCCCTCAGCCGCGAGGTCAAGCACGAGTACGTCGGCGGCGAGGTGTTCGCGATGGCCGGCGGATCGGTCGAGCACTCCGCCCTCGCGACCGCGGTGGTCGGCCTGTTGTTCGCCCACCTCCGCGACACCGCATGTCGCCCCCATGGGTCGGATCTCCGGATCAGCATCCCCGCGGCGGACGTGGCGACCTACGCGGACGCCGTCGTCGTCTGCGAGCCGGTCGAGCGCGACCCACAGTCTCAGAGCCACGTCACCAACCCCCGTGTCGTGGTCGAGGTCCTGAGCCCTACGACCGAGCGCTACGATCGCGAGCAGAAGCGGCTCTACTACCAGCAGATCCCGGCGCTGTCCGAGTACGTCCTCGTCGCGCAGGACCGTCGTCGTGTCGAGGTGTGGCGGCGCGTCGACGATCAATGGACGTACAGCAGCCACGGCGCCGGGGACCGAGCCCCGCTGCCGTCGATCGGGTTCGCCCTCGAGGTCGACGAGCTCTACACCGCGGCGGGCGTCGCGTAGCCGCCGCGTCAGTAGGCCGAGGCGCCGAGCGCCGCGAGCATCGCCCACGCGCCGAGCATCGCGGCGATCGGGATCGCGAAGTTGTCGTCGATGCGACGGCTGAAGAGCTCCGCGAGCGCGCCGGCGATGGCAGCGGCCAGGGCCGTCGGCCACACGATCGCGGCGGCCGGCGGGGTCGCGAGGAGCTGCACGAACCCGACCGCGGCCAGGGTCCCGGCGGCGACGAAGGCCAGGCTGCCCTCGAGCGTGCGACCGTTCCGCAGCCGGGTGCGGCCGAAGCGTCGCCCGATGATCGCGGCGGCCGGATCGGCGAAGCCCAGCACCGACACCGCCATCACGCACAGCAGCGGCGAGTACGTCAGCGTCAGGACCACGAGCGCGGTCATGTACCAGGTGCCCGAGTTGATCCGCTCGGCCTCGGCGGGCCGGGCGATCGCGCGGAAGTACCCCATGAGCCGAGCGTTGAACGCCGGTGATCGGCGGCGCAGCAGCTCGAGGATCCACGCGCTGCCCGCCAGCGTCGACGCGGCGTACGGCAGCTGCGAGGTCGTGAACACCACCAGGGTCGCGAGCAACCCCAGGCCCGCCGAGCTGACGTGGAACGCCACCCGCGCGTAGTTCGTCGGCCGCGGCTCGGACGCGTCGGCGGCGAGCATGGCGACCAGCGCGTCGTACGACTCGCCGAGCTGCCGACGCAGGGCCGTCCACGTCTCGGACTGCGGCACGTCCGTCGCCGCAGGGCCGAGCAGCGCGGCGACGCGATCGATCGCGCCGGCGAGGTTCGGCCACCGCGCGACGTCCTGCGCGAGCTGTTCGACGCGCTGGCTCACCGCCGCGATGCGCTCGCGCACCGCCTCGCCGCCGCTGTCGAACGCAGCGAGGAGCGCCTCGAGGTCGAGGGTGAGCGCGGTGACGCCCTGGCGCAGCGCGAGTTCGATGGCGCACAACGTACGATCGATCGCGGGCGGCCGTCGAGGCCCGCGCGGGCGGCCTGGACGCCGCGGGCCCCGCAGGTTCTACCGCGCCCGGGCGCGCTCCCAGGCCGCGCGCCGCCCCTTGATCCACGGCCGATGCGGCGCGCTGACGATCCCGTGACGCTCGGCCACGCGCGGCAGCGGCTGCCCGAGGACCGCGGTCGCGCAGCGCTCGGTGTGGACGGACGTCGCGGTCCCGTGATCGCGCAGGCGCTGCGCCGGGCGGTACCAACCACGATCGCGCAGCGCCTCGGGCGTCGGGATCGCGTACGACAGCTTCACGAGCTCGACCGACCGCGGCAGCGCACCGCCGTGGTCGAGCGCCCAGGCGCGGCACTGCCACCGCGCGTACCACTTCTGGTACCAGGCCCCGCCCGGCTCGCCGCCGATGATGCGGCGGTTCATCTTGCGCATGCGATCGTTCCACACGAACGGGAGCGTGCGCCGCGACGGCGCGTAGACGTCGGTTTGCATGTCCCAGACCTCGCCCTCGGCGTCGGTGACCAGCACCTGCATGAACACGTTGTGGCGCGGGGGGTTGGGCGCGAACATCCCCCAACCCTGGGTCGTGCGCGTGAGCTCGAGCCACGGCCGCACCCACACGCGCGCCGGGGTCCGGAGCGCCGCGATCGCGTCGTGCTCGGGCACCAACCAGATGCCCACGGCCGCCGCATGCCACAGCAGCATCGCCGAGAGCACCACGCGCCCGGCCGGGCCGTACACCAGCGGTCCGCCGTGAGGCGCGGTCACGGTCCTCACCGGCAACGGCCGCCCCGGGCGCCACGCGAGCGCGGCCGCGAGCTCCTCGCCGCGGAAGTACACGAGGCACAGGGCCAGCATCACCGGCTGGAACATCCCGATGTTCATCGTCACGAAGATCCCGCCCATCGTCGCGACCGCCCACGTGATCCAGATCCGCCGCCCGAGGATCCAGCGGCGGATCCACGCCGCCACCCGCCACGCGCGGCGATCGGGCCGCGGATCCGCGTCGAGGTGCACGCGCAGCACCTCACCGACGAACACCAGCGCGAACGCGATCTCGCCGGCGCGCACGAACCACGTCATGACCCGCAGCACGTTGGTGCCGAGGAGCGCCGCGATCGGCTGCGGCTCGAGCCGGTAGAAGTGGTCGAGGTTCATGGCGTAGTACACGGCGTCGCCGTGGACCCACACCTGGCCGTGCTTGAGCAGCCCGGTGTCGAGGTACACCACGGCGAGCTGCAGCATCATGAGCCGCCGCGGCCACGCCGGGATCGGGCGCAGCTCCTCGGGCTCGCGTCCGAGCCGTCGTGCTCGGCGACGCCGCAGCCACGCGTCCACCGACCACGCGTGCCCGGTTCGGGCGCACAGCAGGTAGACGAAGAACACCCGGAACACCAGCTCGGTGCCCTCCCAGAACAGCGGGTTGCGGTCGAACAGGCTCAGCATCAGCACGAAGCCGAGCACCGAGGACACGCGCGTCCACAAACCCACGATCATCGCGAGCATGCACAGCTCGAACGCGGCGATGTGGATCCACATCGCCGTCGGCGAGTCCCAGAAGTAGAGCAGCGAGAACTTCGGGCCGCGCAGGCACTCGATGACCGCGCGCGCATCGAAGAACCCCCACGGCTCGTCCGGGCCGACGCCGTCGCCGAAGCCGGCGAACTGGGCCTTCGCGAACACCTGCTGGGCGACGTCGGCCGGGAAGATGCCCTCGTCGCTGAACAGGAACCCGAAGTACTCCCACAGACCGTTGATGTTGCAGACGACCAGGGTGCCGAAGACGATCCGCACCAGGGCCATCGCCCGGGGATCCTCGTGGTCGAACCAGAAGCGGCGCCACAGGCGGCGCGCACGGGGCAGGGGCAGGCGCATGCGGCTTCGACCCGCGGCGCGACGCGGCCGGCAAAATTCCGCAATCGACAGGTCGGGTTGCGGAGCCGGCCGGCCCACGTGTCACAGTCGTTCGGATGCCCTCGCCGCCGGACGTGGCCCGCCTCTACGCCGATCACGCGGCGCGGGTCCGGCGTTGGGTGATGCGCTTCGGCACCGTGCCCGAGCCCGAGGAGGTCGTGCACGAGATCTTCGTGCGGGTGCTCGAGCGCCTCGACTCGTATCGCGCCGAGGCCAGCCCCACGACCTGGCTGTATCGGCTGACCACCAACTTCTGCATCAACCGCCTGCGCGACGTCTCCCGTCGCGCCGAGCTGTGGCGCGAGCACACCGACACCCTGTGGTCGGCACCGATCGCGAGCGTGGACCAGGAGACCGTGACCCTGCTGCGACAGCTCTGGAGCACGCTCGACGCCGAGCTGATCGAGGTCGGCGTCTATGCCTATCTCGACGCCATGACCCACGCCGAGATCGCCCGCGTGCTCGGCTGCTCGGAGCGCACCGTCGGCAACCGACTCGAACGCCTGCGCCGGGCCGCGACCGACGCGACACGAGGAACACCATGACCCACCCACTCGGCGATCTGTTCGGGCGCGACGGCCACCTGACGATGCTGTCGCTCGACCGCTACGACACGGGCGAGCTCGACGACGCGGCGCGACGCGGCCTCGAGCTCCACGTCGAGGGCTGCGCGGGCTGCCGCGCGCGGCTGGCCGCGGTGACGAGGCCGGCGATCGTGCCGAGTCCACCGGCGCACCCGCGCTCGGATCGCGGCCGCAACACCGGCAGCGCGACCATCGCGTACCTCGTGGCCACGAGCGCCGTCGCCCTGGCCGCGACTGCGCTGCTGTGGACCAACGCGTCGGGCTGGCCGAGCCGTCAGACCGCGCAGCACCACCAGGTCGGGCCCAGCCACACCGCGGGCTCGTACACCAGCGTCGCGCAGGAATACAGCGACACCGCCGGCGTGGACCTCGAGGTCGAGTGGAGCGACCCCGTCGTCGCGAGCCCGAGCGCCGATGGTTGGCTCGCGATCGTGGCGGTCGATGACGCCCTCGCGATCGTCGGGGTGCCCGCGGCTCCGCACGGCGTCGACGACGAGGTCACGCTCGGCCTCGGTCGTCGGTGGGCGGGTCACCGCGTGATCGCGGTGCTTTGTCCGGCGCCGTTCTCCGTCGAGATCGGCGAGAGCTTCGCGCCCGAGCCGACCTGCGTCACGCGCGAGCGCGGGACGCCGCGGTAGCCGTCCGTCCATGGACGGGAGGCCAGGGCCGCCCGAGGCCGTGCGGCACGACGCGTGAATCGGCCCGGCACGATCCGTGCTGAGGCGCGCCCTCGATGAGACCCCTGCACCGCGTCCACGCATCGCGCCTCGCCTTCGCCTTCGGCTGCGCGTGCGGGACCGACCCGCCCCCGAACACCGACCCGTCGAGCACGGGTGCGGCGACCGAATCGAGCTCCACGTCCGCAGCGTCGTCCGACCCCACCGCGGGCGTCGGCGACACGACGACCGCCGACGCGCCCGCCGGCACCACGGCGGACTCGGCGACGGATCTGCCGATCGACGCGTGCCTCGAGCAGCGCGCCGCGCTCGAGCTCGAGATCGCGGCGGCCTTCGACCTCGCGGCCGTGGACCCGACGATCACCGCCGATCCCGACGCGACGCTCCTGGTCGCGGACCTCGACGGCGCGACCTTCGTCCACACCCACGGCGACTCGTCGCCATCCACGATCTACGAGTCGGCCTCGACCTCGAAGTGGGTGACGGCCGCCATCATCCTCGATCGAGTCGATCGCGGGGACCTGACCCTCGACACCACCACGAGCGAGCTGCTCGAGTTCTGGCCGCCGCCGGGCGTCCCGCTGCGCGCGCTGCTGTCGTTCACCTCCGGCTTCGACGACGAGGCGCCGTGCATCAACTCGCCCTTCGCCGACTTCGACGACTGCGTCCAGCAGATGTACGAGGCCGGCGCCGTCGATGCCCCCGCGCCCGGCGCGGTGTTCCACTACTCCGGATCCCACCTGCAGATCGCCGGACTGATGGCGGTGCGCGCCGCCGGCGTCGCCGACTGGCCCGCGCTCTTCGCCGCGTGGCAGGCCGACACGGGGCTGTTCCCGACCGCCGCCTACGATCTGCCGTCGGCCACCAACCCGCGCCTCGCTGGCGGCATGCACTGGACCGGCGAGGAGTACCTCGGGTTCCTGCAGGCCCTCGCCACCGGCACGTTGCTCGCCGACGACACCCGCGCGGCCATGCTCGCCAACCAGCGCGGCGACGCGATCGTCGAGGCGTCGCCGTCGATCGTGAGCTGGGGCGAGGACTGGGCCTACGGCTTCGGCAACTGGCTCGAGTGCTCGACGGCCACGGCAGAGCCGGGCTCGTACGACTGCGGCGACGGCGAGCGCAACTCGAGCGCAGGTGCCTATGGTGCGTACCCGATGCTCGACGCCGAGCACGACGTCGTCGCCGTGGTCGCGCGACAGGGCGCGCTGGCCTCGGGCGCCGAGGGGGTCGCGCTGTACCGCGCCGTCGCCGAGCAGGTCGAGGCGTGGGCGGCCCTCGACTGCCCGGGCTGAGTTGCGAGAGACGAAGGAGCGTCTCACCCGCGCGGCGGGTCCCAGATCATCGACTCGGTCCAGCCGAGCTCGGCGAAGTCGGCCGCGCGCAGCGGCGCATCGTTGGCGCAGAAGAACTCGTCGAGCTGCGGCGGCGCCACGGCGGTGCCGGACAGCATCGCGTGGGCCTGGCCACGGTGATGGATCTGGTGCTCGAAGAGGTGCGCGAGCACCCGCACCGTGGTCTCGTGCGCGACCCCCGAGCGCCACGGGATCGCCACGGTCCGCGCGAGGTCGTCGTCGTGCAGGCCGCGGCACACCGCGATGAGGCGCGCGTCGACCTCGCGCTGCGCGGTCGCGAGCGGGCCGCAGGCGTCGAAGGGCAGCTCGGGATCGAAGTAGCGGCGGCCGTCGGGGTCGACGGGCAACCCCGCGATCCCCCGCTCGATCGCCGCGACGTAGAACCAGTCCACCGTGAGGTTGTGGTTGAGCGTCGCCATGATCGACGGGAAGAAGCCGGTGCGCGGCGCGACGAAGGCCGCGTGGTCGAGGGTCGCCGCGGCTCCGAGCAGCCGATGGTTCGCCCAGGCGTTGTTGTGGGCCATCGTGACGAGGTGGTGCACGAGCGGGTTCATCGCGGCAGAGCCTACGCGCGCGACAGCGCCACGGCCAAGAGGCCGCGCCATCGCCCTTCGCAGCGGTATCAGTCCGGTTTCATGGCGCCCTCGGGCCGCTGACAATCGCGAGCGCCTGCGTCATACCGGTCCTTGGGCGACCGCACCGGTCGTCATGCAACCCCTTTCGATCGGAGTCGCGGTGAACATCAATGCCGAGCGTTTCCTTGCCCTGACCGCGATGCTCGCTGCACCGCTCATCACCGCCCTCGGCTGCGACGATGGGAACGACAGCACCTCGAGCTCGGGCGATCCCACCGGCGACTCCGCCGGCACGGACGACACCGCGGGGGACTCCGCGACCGAGGACGCGAGCGACACCGCCGCGAGCGACTCCGACGCGAGCGACTCCGCCGCGAGCGACACGGCCGCGAGTGACTCCGCCGCGGACGGCACCGGAGCCGCCGACACCGGCGCAATGGGGAGCCAGGCGATCGACTGCACGTGCGCCGCGGACTGCGACGGCACCGCGGTGGGGACCCCATGGCAGGTCTGCGGCACCGATCCGGCGGCGACCAGCGCCGATGGGCAGGCGGCCTGCGAGGCCGGGCTCGGGGCGATGTGCGAGACGTTCTCGTGCTCCGAGTGCAGCTGTGTGACCGCCGAGACCGCCAGCGTCACCTGCGAGTGACGACCGGCGTTGGAGCACGCGCCCCTCGGCTGCGCCCGCGCGGGCGCGATGCGACAGGGCCCGATCTCCCGACACGCTCGCCCGGCGGTCGTCTCGCAGAAAAATGCTCGCTCCGCCGATGCGCGGAAGGCCACGTCGCGCCGCCGCGCCCGACCACCCGCGGCAGCACGTGTCGGTGCTACGTTGCTGCGGTCATCGATGGGCGATGGCAACGGCGACGAACGGGGTGCGACGATGGCTGGGATCCAAGGACGACGGGGCGCGCTCGCGCGCGTGGGCGGCGTGTTCGGTGGGTTGCTCGTGGGCGCGCTCGCGCGGCCACGCGCGGGCGCAGCGGCCCCCGCCCAGGGCGACGACGACGACGACCCGGACACCGACGGCAGCGACATCGAGCGGCTGATCGCGCGACTCGAGCACTTCGAGCGCACCCTCGACAAGCTCCGCGCTCGCCTGGACAAGCTCGCCGGCAAGGTCCCGAACCTCGTCGATCGCCAGCTCGCCCACCCGGCCGCCGTCGCCCTTCTCGGCCAGCTCGACGCCGTCCGCGAGGTCGCGGCGCAGCTGGTCGACGCGACATCGCCGAACGGGCAGTGAGCGTGCGTCCATCCGCGTCGGCGGGCGTCATGGGGGGCAGAGCATGTCTGCGCCCGCTTCGCTGCCCGCACCCGACGCCGACCTCCCCGGGGATTTCCTCGGCCCTGCCCTGGCGCAGACGCCCGATCGCTGGGTGATCGAGCTCGACACGCCCACGCGTCGAGCCCTCGACGCGCTGACGCGGGCGGCCACCGACGGGCACTTCGAGCGCCGCGTCGCCGACGCGATGCGGGAGGTCACCGGGTCCTGTCGGGATCGGCTGTCGTGCGGCCCCGGGGTCGTCCTCGTGCGCGGCGTCCCCGTCGAGGGTCACGCGCCCGCGGCGGCCGCGGCCCTGTTCACCGCGATCGGCCGCGGACTCGGCGAGCCGCAGCCGCAGAACCTGGACGGCGATCGGATCACCGACGTGCGCGACACGGGCGCAGACCCGGACGATCCCGACGTCCGGCTGTATCGGACGCGCGCGGCCCAGGGCCCGCACACCGACGGCGCCGACGTCATCGGCCTGCTGTGCCTGCGCGCCGCCGCCCGCGGCGGGCACAGTCGCATCGTCAGCTCGGTCCGCGTGTTCCAGTCGATCGCGGCGGGCAGGCCCGACCTCGCGCCGCTGCTGTTGCAGCCGTGGTTCTTCCACGTCCCCGGCGCCGCCGCGCGCGGCCTGCCCGAGGCGATGCCGCGCCCCA
Source organism: Deltaproteobacteria bacterium Ga0077550 (assembly GCA_001464385.1). Lineage (GTDB taxonomy): Bacteria > Myxococcota_A > Polyangia > Nannocystales > Nannocystaceae > Xiheibacterium > Xiheibacterium aquaticum. The sequence goes on from LNFB01000194.1 coordinate 29,991, forward strand.
TCGTGCGCTTCGACGGGCGCAAGCTCGAGAGCTTCTTCATCGCCTGGTACCTCCGTAACGCACAGGGGCGCCCGGGCGTGCCGCCCCTCGACGCGGCGCGCGGCGAGCTGCTCGCGCTGTACGAGGCCACGGCGAACGATCCGGCGCTCGTGCTCGACATGGACCTGCGCCCGGGCGACCTGCAGTGGCTGCGCAACGCGTTCGTCCTGCACGGGCGCACCGCCTACGAAGATCCGCCCCCGCCGGCGCCGGGCCGCCACCTCCTGCGTCTGTGGCTCGCCGCGGAAGACTTCGACGACACCACGCCGCGCTTCGACACCTCCGGAGGTGTCGCATGAACATCGACCCCGGATGGGCGGCGACGATCTGCCTGCTCGGCTTCGCGGTGCTGTCGCTGCAGGACGCGATCGTGGTCCACCTGTGGCGCGAGCGCCTGCCGCTGCGGCCCGCCTCGCGGGTCGAGCACCGCATCCACACGCTGCGCGCGTGGTGCTTCGCGCCGATCCTCCTCGTGTTCTTCGCCGGCCATGGGCCCGTCGCCCTCGCGTGGATCCTGCTGGCGATCGATCAGGCCCTCGAGATCGCGGACATGGCGGTCGAGCGCCGCTCGCGGGCGCACACCGCCGGCCTCCCGACGCCCGAGTACGTGGTCCACGGTCTGATCGTCACGCTGCGGGCCTCGGCCATCGCCTTCGCCGCGATCGCCGGCCCTGCCGCGCCGCTGGTCGCCACGGCGGAGCTCCTCGCCCCCGGCGCGGTGCTCATCGCCGTGCTGCACGAGGCGCTCGCGAGTCGTCCGACGTGGTTCCGTCGCTGGTATCCTGCCGCCACAGCATGAGCTGCGACCTGCGCATCGTGGCGGCGCGCATCCGTCCGTTCGTCGAGCGACGGGTGGCGGCAGCCGACGTCGACGACGTGCTGCAGGAGGTGCTGGTCCGCGTCCACCGCGAGTTCGACGCGATCGACGACGACGAGCGCTTCGCCCGGTGGCTCCACCGCGTCGCCGCCAACGCGATCGCCGATCACCACCGCCGCAGCGCCCGACGCGATCGCAAGCACGAGGCCGCCGCGGTGGAGCCCAAGGACGACGCGCCCGAGGCCGACGACGCCGCGGCGGTGTTCGCCAGCTTCGTCACCTACGCGGTCGACAGCCTGCCCACACCCTACCGCGAGGCGCTGCACCTCACCGAGCTCGGCGGCCTCACCATGGCCGAGGCCGCGGCCCGCGAGGGGCTGTCGGTCTCCGGCATGAAGTCGCGGGTGCAGCGGGGTCGTCGCATGCTCCGCGAGCTGTTCGAGGCCTGCTGCGAGATCGCCCTGGATGCCCGCGGACGCATCGTCGAGTACAGCCCTCGGGGCGGACGCTGACGGCGCCGACGCTGCTAAGGTCGATCGGGCATCGGACGCCCCGCGCCGATGCCCGGGCGCACCCATGGATCTGAACCTCCTCAGCCTGTTCGTCAGCGTGACCGAGGCCGCCAGCTTCTCGAAGACCGCCGAGAAGCTCGGGGTCCCGCGGTCGTCGGTCAGCCGCGGCATCGCGGCGCTCGAGCGCTCCCTCGGGGTGCAGCTGCTGAGCCGCAGCACGCGGCACGTCGCGCTGACGACCGCGGGCACGACGCTGTACGCCAAGGTCGCGCCGCAGCTCGCGGCGCTGCGCTCGGCCATGGGCTCGCTGCCCGAGCGCGAGGAGCAGCCGTCGGGCACCCTGCGCCTCACCGCGCCCAACGACCTCGGCGCGATCGTCCTGCCCGCCGTCTTCGCGGCGTTCGCCCTGCGATATCCGGCCATCGACCTCGACGTGCGCCTGACGAACCGCCAGGTCGACCTCGTCGGCGAGGGCTTCGATCTCGCGCTGCGCGTCTCGGGCACCCGGCTGAACGACTCGTCCTTGGTCGCGCGCAAGCTCGCGACCGCGCCGATGCAGGTGTTCGCGTCACCGGCGTACCTCGCCCGCGCCGGCACGCCCCGCGGCGTCGAGGAGGCGGCGGACCACGCCTGGGTGATGTTCCCGGCGATCGGCACACCTCCACCGCTGGTGAAGCCGACGGGCGCGCCGCGTGTGCGCGGCGACGACATCCGCTTCGTCCACGAGATGATCCGCGAGGGGATCGGGCTCGGCCTGCTGCCCGCCGCCCTCGCCCGCGAGGACCTCGCCGCGGGCCGCCTGGTGCGGGTCCTGCCGAAGGTGGCGATCACGGCCGGCGCCCTCTACCTCGTGCATCCGCCGTCGAAGCACGTCCCGCGCAAGGTCACCGCGTTCCGCGACTTCCTCATCGACCAGCTCTCGCGCACCTCCCTGTTCGGCTGAGCCCGCTCGACGGTGGCGGGCGCGATGGGTACGATGGGCGGGTGTCGTCGGGGCGCGGCTGGGCGAAGATCGTCGACGGCGTGCTGCTGGTCACGCTGACCGCAGCCGGCCTGCTCCACCCCGAGAGCCCGGCCACGTTCTACGCCGCGCTCGCAGGTGCCTTCGCGGCCCTCGCGACCGTCGTGCTCGGCGGGGCGGCGCTCGCGAACCTCGTCGCTGGCCGCGTCGATCCCCACGCCCGCATCCAAGGGCCGCGCGTCCGTCCGGCGCGCATCGGCACCGAGGCCTTCGAGAGCGCCCGCGCGATGTATGTCGCGGCGTGCCTCGCCGCGTGGCCCATCGCGCAGTGGCAGCTCGGCCACGACACCGCGATGGTGTGGTCGCTGGACGGTCACCCGTGGTGGGCCGTCGTGCTGCAGACCCTCGTCGGCGTGGTGGTGATCGACGGCTGGCTGTACCTCAAGCACCGCCTGCTGCACACCCGCTGGCTGTTCCCCTTCCACGCCCCGCACCACGCCTTCCGCGATCCGACGCCGTTCGCCGGCTTCGCGGTCGCGCCGGTGGAGGCGGTGATGACATTCTGGCCGATCCTCATCCTCTGCATCCCGGCGGCGACCCACTGGGCGCCGCTGTACTTCGGTCTCGTGCTCGGCTTCATCGCGCTCAACTTCTACCTCCACTGCGGCGTCACGTGGCGGCTGCTCGAGGGCACGCTGCCGCGGGCGTTCCTCAACACCTCGGCGTTCCACAACGTGCACCACTCCCACGTGAAGGTGAACTTCGGCGAGGCGCTGTACCTGTGGGATCGGATCTGCGGCACGCGGCTGGTGGATCGGGCGGACGTCCGCGAGACGGCGCGCTGACGGGTGCCAGCATCCCCGGCGCCGATTTCCGATACTCTGTTGGTGTGGTGAAGTTCGACCGACGCTCGCTGGTGGCCGCGCTCCTCTCGTCGTCGTTGTCCTCGGCGTCGTGCGGCGACGACTCGACGCAGGCCGAGTCGAGCGGCACCTCGGCGGCCGAGACCACCACGACCGCGACGACGGTGGCCGAGACCACGGGCGGCGCCACGACGACGGGCACGGTCGCCGACGGCAGCGGGGAGTCGAGCGCCGCGTCCACCGGCAGCAGCAGCTCGTCGAGCGGCCCGGGCTCGTCGTCGGGCGACGAGAGCTCGACGACCGAGCCGCCGCACGTCACCGACTTCCGTCGCTGTGCGATCGCGGTCGCGTGCGATCAGGCGATCGTCGACGAGCCCAAGCGCAGCTGCAACGTGACCGTGACCGAGGCGGACGGCTACGTCGTGTACGACGGCGCGGGCGGCCTCGAGAACCGGGGCCGCTCGTCGCAGACCTGGCCCAAGCACCAGTACGGCCTCGAGCTGTGGGAGCACGCGAACGTCGAACTGGTCTCACCGGGCGCGACGTGGCGCTACAACGACGGACCCACCGCGGGCGGCGTCGACTGGAACCAGGCGGACTTCGACGACGCCGCGTGGGCGCAGGGCCCCGCGCCGCTCGGCTACGGCGTGCTCGGGCCCGAGCAGTGGGCCACCGTGGCGCAGATCCCCAACGCCACGACGATCGGCTACGGGCCCGACGCGGGGAACAAGCACATCACGTCGTGGTATCGCCACACCTTCGAGGTCGCGGACGCGGCGACACTCGATCCGGTGGTGCTCCACGTGCGCGCCGACGACGGCGCGGCGGTCTACGTCAACGGCACCGAGATCGCGCGGTTCAACCTCCCCGCCGGCCCGCTCACCGCCACCACGCCGGCCAGCAGGACCCTCGACAGCCTCGACGAGATCGAGTTCGTCGACGCCCGCGTGCCCGCGGGCCTGCTCGTCGACGGCACCAACGTCGTGGCGGTCGAGGTCCACCAGGCCTCGGCCGTGTCGTCGGACGTCGCGCTCGATCTGTCGCTGTCGACCGACCCGCCCTCGGCGCCCGTCGACTTCTTCGAGTTCGGCGACGAGTCCGACTGGATCCTGAGCGGGATGTACTTCGACCTGTCGCTGTACCGCAACAAGCTGATGTACGACCTGTTCGAGGCCTTCGCCCCGGACGCCAACTACGGCCCGCAGACGCAGTACTGCGATCTCACCCTCGACGGCGACTGGCGCGGCATCTATCTGCTGAGCGAGGAGATCGGCCGCGACGCCGAGCGCGTCGACATCCAGGCCCAGCTCGGCAACGGCGAGTCGTTCATCTTCAAGAGCGACGTCACGCAGACGTGGATCGTGGCCAACGGGATCGGCTGGCAGCTCGTGTACCCCAAGGCCGACGACGTCACCCCCGCCGTCGCGGCCGGCCTCACCGCGGCGATGACCGAGTTCGGCGACGCCACCGCGGGCATCGGCGACGTCTGGGACGTCGTCGACATGCCGACGCTCGTCGACTGGGTGCTCCTGCAGGAGCTGTCGAACAACGGCGACGCCTACTACTCGAGCATGCACATCTACAGGGACGTCGGCGGGAAGATCATCTTCGTCCCGTGGGACTTCGACATCGGGCTGGGCGGCGGCTGCAACGCCACCGACGGCTGGCTGTACCGCTCGCAGGGCCACTGGTTGAACGTGATGGCCGCGGACCCCGAGTTCCGCGCCGCCTTCGTCGCCCGCTGGGCCGAGCTGCGCGAGGGCCCGCTGTCGCAGGCGTCGATCGATGCCCAGCTCGCCGGCTATGTCGACACGATGACGCCCGAGACGATCGAGGAGAACTTCGAGCGCTGGCCGCAGGACCAGATCATCGGCGGCGACGACTGGGTGCTGCCGTTCCGCGAGTCGTGCCCGACGGCGACCTGGGACGAGGAGCACGCCTACGTGCAGACGTGGCTCACCGAGCGGCTGGCGTGGATGGACGCGAACATCGCGACGTTCCAGTGACCCGCCGCGATCCCGGGGTGAGCCGTTTCGCGTCGCTCGGGCGACCTGCCCCTTCGACCGGATGAGCACGCGCATCTCCCCGCTCCGCCACCTCCTCGCGATCGCCACCCTCGGTGCGTGCAGCCCCGGCGCCGACGAGGACTCGGCGTCGACCGCCGATGCGGCATCGAGCCCGTCGGACGGCGAATCGAGCTCCGGCGCCTCGGCCGGCTCGACCACCACGGGCGGAGCCGGTCCCTCGACGGCGTCGGAGTCGAGCCCGACCGACCCCGCGTCGACGAGCGCCGACGGCACCGGCGACACGGCGCCCGATCCGGTCGGCCCCGGCGGCTGTGCGGGGGACGGCGAGCCCCTCACCGCCCTCGAGCAGAGCATCGCGGAGCTCCCGGCGGACACCTGGTGGACGGCGGCCGACACCAAGCTCCGCGCCGTGTGCCCACCCGATCGGAGCGACTACATGTGCAGGTCCGTGGTCGGCGCGTGGAGCGGTGGCGCCTGGGATCCGGTGCACCGGCAGATGCTGATCTTCGGCGGCGGACACGGCGACTCGAGCGACAACTCGCTGTACGCGTTCGATCTCGGCACGCTGACCTGGGCGCGCCTGACCGAGCCCTCACCGGCGGAGATGAAGGACGCCGACCCGCTCCCCGACGGGCAACCCGCGTCGCGTCACACCTACGACGGGCTGCAGTACCTCGCCGGCGCCCAGCGTCTGTTCGCCTGGGGCGGCTCGCAATGGCAGAACGGTGGCATCACCAACCGGACCTGGCTGTTCGACCACGATGCCGGCTGGCACGACACCGGGGTGCAACCACCGATGTCGTTCACGTATGCGCACGCGACGGCCTACGATCCCGGCACCGACCGCGTGTTCATGCACCACGACTACGGCCTGCACGTGTACGAGCCAGCCGCGAACACCTGGACGACGCTGCAGGACTACGGCGTACCACCGTACTGGCCGCGCTATTCGATCTCGGGGGACTATCGCGGCGTCGTCGACACCTCGCGCGACCTGCTGTGGTTCATCGGCGCGCGGCTGTACCTCGTCTACGACCTCGCGAACGGCGTGCACGTCACCGACGAGTGGATCACCGAGGGCGGCGGCGAGTTCACGAACGCGGCCGCCGTCGCTGGACACGACGAGCAGCTGATCCACACCGGCGGCGCGGCGATCATCGAGGCGACCGGCCCGGGCGTCGACTACGATCCCAAGGCCGACGCGCTCGTCGCCTGGGCCGGCGGCGCGCCCTGGCGGCTGGACCTGGAGAGCAAGACGTGGATCGAGCTGTCGGCCGACGGCGCCCCGGTCGCGGCGCAGGAGAGCGGCGGCACGTACGGTCGGTGGCGCTACGTGCCCCGGGTCAACGCGTTCCTGCTCGTCAACGACGTCGACCAGGACGTCGTCTTCTACAAGCACTCGGCCGCGTGCGGCCCGTGACGCCCGTCCGCGATCATCCCTCGAGGAACCGCTCGCGCAGCGCTTCGCGCAGCTCCTCGCGCAGCTCGACGTAGCGTGCGTACTGCTCCGCGGTCAGCACCGGCTGGATCGCGGCGTCCGTCTGCTTGCGCAGCCGCTGCACCTCGGGTCGGATCGCGCGCGCAGCCTCGAACTTGGCGAACCGCGTCGGCTGGCTGCGGATGTACGTGACGTGGGGCTGCAGGTCCCGGGCGTAGGCCGCGAAGATGCCGCGGAGCTGCGCGGTCTGGGCGTCGTCGAGGTCCAGCGCGGTGTCGAGTCGGTCGACGAACCGCTCCGTCAGCTGCGCCAGGCCCGTGTCCGACGCGGACGCGGGTGCGGCGGACGGCGTCGTCGCCTCGGGGAGGTTCACGACCGTCGTGGCGGTGGCGACGGCCGACGCGTCGCCGGGCGTCGACGGGTTTCCGGCGCACGCGGCGAGCAGCAGCCAGGGGAGCATCGTGGTGCGGTCGAGCATCGAGCCCGGAAGAGCAACGACCGTGCCGTCGCCGGGCACCTGCGATCTTCGCGTTGGCGCGGGTACGCCCTCGACCGCGGGACATGGACAATCGTCGAGGTTCCGGTGCGGCCGCGACTGCGATCGCCTTCCGCTGGCCACGCCCGCGCCGTAGCATGGCGACATGCTCCGCGCGGCGATCCTGGGCTCGGGTGTGGGGTTCGTCGTCGCGTGCGGCGGCGGCACGGCGGCGGATCCGGGCGAGAGCTCGGGCGGCCCTGCGATGACCGGCGGCACCGAGGCGTCGCCCGCGACGACCGGCGAGTCGACTGGCACGGGCGAGCTCCCCGGCACGGGCGACCCCGACGACACCGGCACGCCCGGCGGCCCGACCTACGCCGAGGATGTCGCGCCGATCCTCGCGACCCACTGCTGGGGATGCCACGTCGAGGGGGGCTTCGCGCCGTTCTCCCTGGTCGACTACGACGACGTCGCGCCGATCGGCAACGCGATCGTCGCGGAGACCGCGGGGCGCCGCATGCCACCGTGGCCGATCGACAGCACCGGCGCGTGTCAGAACTTCGCCGACGCGCGGTGGCTCACCGACGACGAGCTCGCGACGATCGCCGCGTGGGTCGACGCCGGCTCCGCCCCCGGTGATCTCGCGGCGCTCCCCGAGCCCCCGGCGCCGCCGACCCTCGGCGAGATCGACGGCACGCTCGTGCTGCCGACCTACACGCCGAGCGCAGAACCTCCGGAGCACCCGTTCGACGACTATCGCTGCTTCGTCGTCGATCCGGGCCTGGCCGAGGGCGGCACGCTGGTCGCGTTCGAGGTCCGCCCCGGCGTGGTCGAGCAGGCCCACCACATCGTGCTGTTCTCCCTCGACAGCGACGCGGCCGTGCAGCAGGCGCTGGCCAACGACGCGCAGTCGGACGGCCCCGGCTATCGCTGCTTCGGCGACGCGGGCGTCAGCGACACGCGCATCGTCGGCGCGTGGACGCCCGGCGTGCCCGTGGTGCGGTTCCCCACCGGCACCGGCGTGGCGCTCCCGCCTGCGGCGCCGCTGGTCGTGCAGATGCACTACAACCTGGCCGGCGGCGCCCAGGCCGACGACACCGCGATCGACCTGCAGATCGACCCGACCGCGGCCCACCTCGAGTCCGTGATCTTCGTCGACGCCGATCTCGCGATCCCGCCGGGCGTCGCCGGCCACGGGGAGCAGAGCGTCACCACGTACGACGGCGCGCCGGTCGACCTGCTCGCCGTGTTCCCGCACATGCACCAGATCGGCCGCACGATGCACGTCGAGATCGCCTCGGCCGCCAACACCACCTGCGCCGCCGACGTCCCGCGCTACGAGTTCCACTGGCAGGAGCTCTACAGCTACACCGAGGGCGTGCGCCTCCTGCCCGGCGACGAGGTCACGCTGCGCTGCGGCTACGACTCGACGGGGCGCGAGGTCCCGACCACGTGGGGCGAGGGCAGCGGCGACGAGATGTGCGCGGTGGTCTTCTTCGCGCGGCCCGTGCAGTGACGCGGCCGCGGTCAGGCAAACAGATCGCGCCGGGCCGAGTCGCAGATCGCCTGCACCGCGGGGTGGGCGAGCCGCCGCTGGTGTGTGATCGCGTAGAAGCGCTGGCGCAGCTCGGGGAGCTCGCCGACGACCCCGACGTCGTAGCGGCGGCAGATGTCGTCGGCGATGACGGTCGGGCCGGCGAAGATGCC